>JBBSUN010000031.1:0-45818 GCA_038234335.1 Mycobacteriales bacterium | reverse complement strand
GTCAACGGCAACGCCCAGATCAAGCTCAACACCGGCACCGCACGCGTCTTCCTCGACGTCGCCGGCTACTACGCAAGCACCCCCACCACCGGATAGCCCCACAACCCCAACAGGCTGACAAGCAACACCGAGCGGGCCGCACCACCACGGTGCGGCCCGCTCGACTACCGAAGCCGACTTCGTCGACTCCACGGTGTCCTGCCGCTGAGCGGCTAGCGGGAGACGACCAGGGCCGGGGCCTCGGCCGTCGCTGGCCCACCCGGGGTGCGCGAGCCGGGGGTGCCCACCCAGAGGAAGGTGGGGATCACCGGGGTGAGCGTCTTCCAGAACCGGGCGGGCGCGGTCGCGAGGCGCGCGGGCACCATGTCGTCGGCCCGGAACTGCCGCGACTGGCTCAGCACGGTGTACGTGTACTCCCACACGTTCAACCCGGCGCACATCGTCTTGAGGTCCGCGCGGGTGCGGAACGCCTCGTAGTAGGTGTCCGCCTTGCCGAAGGCGCTGATGTAGCGGTCCGCGGCGCGCTGCGGGAGCCACGAGAGGAACGGCAGCTTGTAGTGCGGCTCCACGACCCCGAGCTTGTTGCCCAGGCCCAGGTAGACCGCACCGTCGTCCTTGAGCACCCGGCGGATGTCGCGCATCACGGCGTCCGCGTCGACCACGTGCTCGTAGATGTGGTTGAACACGACGACGTCGTAGGACTGGTCCTCGGCGGGGATCGCGTCACCCGCCGCACAGAGGAACTCGACGCGGTCGCCGAAGCGCTCCCGGGCCCCGGCCAGGCCGGGCTCGTCGATGTCCAGGCCCGTGACCGTCGCCCCCGCGCGGGCCATCTCGTCGGCGATGTAGCCGGTGGAGCACCCGATGTCGAGGGCTCGGAGCCCGTTCAGGTCCTCGCGGCCCAGGAAGTGCTGCAGCACGGCGATGATCTTCGCTGCCTTCTGCCGGCGGCCGCCCTCGTCGAGCATCTCCCCCTGCAGCTCGGAGTAGGCGAGCTGCGCCTCGCGCGCGGGGACCCCGTCCGGTCCACCTGTGGTCTCGTCCGGTCCCTGCGCCGTCACCGTGCACCCCGTCGTCGTCGGCGAGCCCGTGATCGGACCCGACTCGTGCCAGCACCGTAGCCGTCCCGCCCACCGTGATCACGCGGCTGCCGGTCCTCAGCGTGGCGCGGGGGTGGTCTCCGGGGCGCGGGCGCCGGTGCGGCGGCCCAGCACTGGTCCCACCAGCGCGGCGACGCCGGCGAGCGCCACGTCGACGGCGACCAGCACGATCCGGGACACCACGGCCACCGCGAGGGCCTGCCCCGGGTCGAGCACCGGGCTCAGCGCGAGCAGCAGGGCCACCTCCCGCAGCCCGGCCCCGGCCGGGGCGGGGATGAACAGGATCCCCACGCTCACGGCCAGGCTCATCGCGCCGACGGACAGCACGAGCAGCGACCACGCACTCGCACCGAACGCCGCGACCAGGGTGGCCAGGTGGGCACCGAAGAACACCCAGCCCAGCAGCGACCAGCCGGCGGCCCGTGCGAGCGGCGCGGCGGCGAGGCGCTGCTCGAGGGGTGGGCGCCGCAGCACCCGGAAGGCCCGGTCGAGCAGCCACGGCAGCACGCGGGGGTGCAGCAGGCTCAGCAGGAACGGCAGCGCCAGGAGCAGCCACCAGAAGCGCCGCAGCGCCTCCGGGCTCGCCAGCGGCAGCAGCACGCACGCCAGCGTGCTGCCCGTGGCCAGCCCGACGACCAGCGAGAGCAGGTTGGCCGAGAGCATGGTCCGCCGCGCCACCCCCGCGCTGCGGCCGGCCTCCATCTGGGCCAGGGCCGGCCACACCGAGCCGGGCAGGTACTTGCCGAGCTGGCTGACGAAGAACACCTGGGTCGCCCGCGGCCCGGGCAGGCGCGCCCCGAGGGCGCCGAGGGACTCCGTCCACACGGGGCGTCCGACCGCGACGGCACCGGCGCCGAACAGCCCGCTCAGCACCGCGGGGCCCCAGCCGATCCGGGCGACCGCGGCGGAGAACTGCTCGCGGTCGCGCAGCACGACGAGCACGGCGAGACCCAGCACGAGCACGAGGAACGCCACCCCGACCAAGGTCTTCACCCTGGTCCGCCACCACGGCGCGGCCGCTGCCGCCGGGACCGGCGCGTCAACCACGAGCACGCTCCGCCAGCGAGGTCAGCAGCGCGGTGTACCGGGCGCCGACGGAGGCGACGGAGTAGTCGTCGCTGCGGGTGCGTGCCCCCTCGCCGAGGCGGGCGGCGAGCTCCGGCTCGGTGAGCAGGTCGGCGAGGGCACCGGCCAGGGCGTCGACGTCGCGAGGGGGCACCAGCAGGCCCGACACCCCGTCCTGCACGGCCTCGTTGAGCCCGGGGAGGTCGGAGGCGATCACGGCGCACCCGGAGGCGAGCGCCTCGAGCATGGCCACGGGCAGGCCGTCCTGGTCACCCGAGGCGGCGGCCACCGAGGGCACCACGACCACGGCCGCGGCGGCGTACTCGCGGGCGAGGTCCTCGCGGCCCAGGGCTCCCACCAGCTCCACCGGCAGGCCCTCGGCCTGCGCCGCCAGCTCCGCGCGCAGCGGGCCGTCCCCGACCAGGCGCACCCGCAGACCCTCCGCCCGTCCCTGCGCGACGAGTCGCGCCACGGCCGCCAGCAGGACGGCAGCGCCCTTCTTCTCCACCAGCCGGCCCACCAGCAGCACCCGCCCGGGCTCGCGCGGCACCCCGGCCCCCGCGGCCCGCACGCCGTCCACGTCGGCCCCCATGGGCAGGACGTGCGTCGTCGCCGGGTCGGCACCGAGCGCCAGCAGCCGTTCGCGCATCTGCACGTTCATGGTCGTCACGGCCCCCGCGCGTCGCAGCACGCGGGCGATGAGGAACCGGCTGATCGGGTCGGTGAGGCCGTAGACGTCGCCACCCAGGGTGGTCACCACCATCGGCACACCCCGTGCGCCCACGAGCGCGGCGATGCCCTGCGGCACGATCCAGTGCACGTGCAGCACGTCGGGTCGCACCTCGCGGACGGTCCGGGCCACGGCGAGGGTCTCGGCCACGAGCAGCGGCACGACCTGCAGCCACCGCGTCGGCCGCGCCCGCAGGTTCTCCAGGATCGCCCCGTCCGCGAGGTCCTCCCAGCGCCGGGGGAAGTAGCGGAAGCGGCGCACGTCCAGCGGTCCCATCCGCTCGCGCGCCGCGCCGGTTGGCACCGCGGGAACCAGGACGGTGGCCGAGAACGAGGCGGCCTCTACGGTGGTCAGGTCCCGGACGAAGGCCGGGGTGCCGTCGTCGGACCCGGCCGGGAACGTCGAGGCCAGCACGAGCAGGCGCCGTCGGGCGCCATCGACCAGCACCGGCTCAGGCCCGGGTGGAGGACTTGGTGACACAGACCGGAACGGGCGGCGTGACACAGACCGGAACGGGCGCGGCGACACAGACCGGAACGGCCGTCGTCGTCGGTGCGGACGGCTTCCTCGGACGCGCCACCGTCCGGGCCCTGGAGCTCGGTGGGGTGCCCGTCACGCAGTTCACTCGTCAGCGCTCCTTCCTCGCGGTGGGTGCTCCGCCGGTGGCGGACGCCGACACGATCTTCTGGCTCGTGAGCAGCATCCGACCGGCCACGGCCTCGGCGGGCTCCGCCACCGCGGACCTCGAGGCCGCCCGAACCCTACTGGACCTCCTGGACACCCCGGGGGCGCGCGGACGGCGGCGGGTGGTCGTCGTCAGCTCCGGGGGCACTGTCTACGACCCCACCGGCCGTCCGCCCCACAGCGAGCGCAGCCCCGTCGCGCCGGTCAACGCCTACGGTGCGGCGATGCTGGCCCTCGAGGAGCTGGTGCGCACCCGGGCCCCGCAGTGCACGGTGCTCCGCGTCGCCAACGCCTACGGTGCGGGGCAGCCGGCCCGACGCGGCCAGGGCGTCCTCGCCCACTGGCTCGACCGGATCGCCGCCGGTGAGGGCATCACGGTCATCGGTGGGGACCACCTCGCCCGCGACTACGTCCACGTGGACGACGTCGCCCGCGCGCTCGTCGCCGTGCACCACGCCCGAGCGGCCCCCGACCTGCTCAACGTCGGCTCGGGCACGGGCACGTCCCTGGGAGAGCTGGTGGACCTGGTCCGCGCGACCGTCGCCCCCGCCGAGGTCCGGGTGCAGCACGAACCGGCGCGCGAGTTCGACGCCCCCAGCACCTGGCTCGACGTCTCCCGGGCCGCCCAGGAGCTCGGCTGGCGCCCGCGGACCACGCTCGCGGCGGGGCTCGCCGCAACCTGGGACGCCGTTCGAGCGGGTTCCTGAACCCCGCTCAGCCCCGGAGCGAACCCAGCGCCGACTCCTCGGCACGGGGCGCCGCGTGCAGCGCAGCGGCCAGCTCCGCCACGTCCGGCAGGACCACCGAGCGCTCGTACTGCATGAGCTTGGTCCGTTCGAGCGTCTCCTCGATGAGGATGCGGTTGGTCCGCAGCAGGTCGGCGATCACGACGAGCGCGAGCAGCAGGAACGCCGCCACCAGCATGGCCGAGCCGAAGACCAGCGACTGCACGTGCCCGTTCGAGTCCCCGGTGGCCACCAGGATCCCGAAACGCACGAAGGGCACCAGCCCGAGGACCCCGAACACGGCGGCGAGCGAGGCCAGCAGCACGTACGGCCGGAACATGAGGAAGCTGCGGATGATCGCCGACGCCGACTTCACCATGTGGTGCCCGATGTTCTTGAACAACCGGGACTCACGGGTCTTCGGGTTGGTCTCGATCGGCACGCTCTCGATGCGCATCCGCCGGTTGCCCGCCTGGATGATCGTCTCCATGCAGTAGCTGAACTGCGTCACGATGTTCAGCCGCATCAGCGAGGAGCGCGAGTAGGCGCGGAACCCGCTCGCCGCGTCCGGCAGGTCGGTGCCCGCTGCCCGGTTCACCACCCTGCTCCCGACCCGCTGCATGAGCTTCTTGAACGGGGAGAAGTGCGCGATCTCCGCGGTCTGCCGGTCACCGATGACGATGTCCGCCCGCCCGCACACGATCGGCGCCACCAGGTCCGCGATCCGCGCCTGCGGGTACTGGTTGTCGCCGTCGGTGTTGACGACGATGTCCGCACCCACGCTCAGCGCGTGGTCGACCCCGTCGCGGAACGAGCGGGCCAGGCCCATGTTGCGGGAGTGGCGCACCACGTGGGTCACCCCGTGCTCCAGCGCGACCTCGACGGTCCGGTCGCTCGAGCCGTCGTCGATCACGACGACCTCGATCTCGTCGATGCCGTCGATGTGCGTCGGGATCGATCGCAGCACCGCGGGCAGGGTCTCCTCCTCGTTGAGGCAGGGGACCTGGACGACGAGCTTCACGGCGAGCACCTCGGAATCACGTCGGCGGCGGGGCGGTGCCCGGCGAGGACGGCCAGACTTCCTCACCCTAGCGAGCGCGACGCGGCGGGCCAGCTCCCACGCCCGGCGCCCGATCCGACGACGACACCCCCACCTCCGGCCGCTGGGGTCGGTGGTGGGGGTGTCGGGGCGTGCTCCCGGAGGACTAGCGCGTGACGGACACGCACTTCAGGAGCTTGTTCGGGCCGGCGCCGGCGGCGTTGATCGCGTAAACGCAGACTTGGTGCCTGCCCGCCGCGATCGGCCGGGTGATGGAGAAGCCGTGGTCGTCGCCGTAACCCGGGTAGGCGCGGCCGATGTCGCCCCGGGTCGAGCCGGAGGGGTGGGAGCTCCCCACGCCATCGACGTAGACGTGCACCCGGACGGCGGCGGCCGTGTCGGGGTCGAGCGCCCAGCCGCGCAGGGAGAGCGACGAGCCGCTCACGGTCGCGCCGTCGAGGACGCCGATCGGAGGGCCGCCGAGGTCCACCGTGGTGCAGCCCAGGCGGACGTTCCCGCCCGTGCCGGTGTTGATGGCGTAGGAGCAGACGGGGAACCGGCCCGAGCCGAGACCGCTGATCGTGGTCGAGAAGCCGTGCTTGCCGCCGTAGCCGGGGAACGCGCGGTCGATGTCGCCCCGGGGGTCGGCCGCGGCGATCGACGTGCCGCGGGACCCGACGTAGACGTGCACCCGGGTGCTGTCGGCGGTGTCCGGGTCGAGCGCCCAGCCCCGCACCGAGATCTGGCCCGGCCCGGTCACCTCGACCCCGTCGACGTTGCCGCGGGGCGAGCCGGGCGCCAGGCTGAGGGCGACGGGGAGGTCGGCGGTCGCGCCTTCACCCGGCTCACCGTTGGCCTGGATCTGCATCGGGGTCGTGTTCGCGCCGTTGTAGCCGGTGCTGTAGCCGTCGCTGAACACCATGACGTCCCAGACCCGGCCGTCCTCGGTGCGCACGGCGCCGACGCCGATGCTGTCGACGGTGGAGCGCAGGAGGTTGGCCCGGTGCGGCGCGCTCTTCATGTAGGCGTCGTAGACGCTGGCGGCGCTGCCGCCGGTGCCCACGTTCTCCGCGGCGACCGTCCACCCGGTGGCCCCGTTGTTCTCGAGCTGGTCGCCGAGGGACGGGTTGTGCGAGAGACCCACCGGCGTCGTCGCCATGGTGGTGGCCCACCGCCGGGCGACGTCAGTCAGTCCCGGGCGGACCGCGAGCGGCGTGAGGCGGGCGTCGCCGCGGGACGCGTTCGTCATGTCGACGATCGACTGCTCGTACTGGCTGAGTGACGACGTCGCGGCCTGGGCGGCGCTTCCTGTGACGATCGACTGCGCGAGCAGTGCCAGCAGCACCACCAGCGCACCCACCGCTCGTCTCACCATGCTCGACATCTCCGACCTCCACCGCTCTCGTGGTGCCGCGTTGCCGGCACACCACGGGGATCGGCAGACCGGGGGCGCACCTGTGCCGGCCCGGGGCGAGTTCACCCGACCGGGTCCGGTCCAGACGCTGCGGTCGTCACGGCGGGGCGAAGGGCGGCGACCCCGGGGCTGCGCGGTCGGCGCTACCCGGCTCGGGCGGACGGGCGGTCACGAGCCCGTGGTCCCGGAGGGCCCGTGGTCCTGGAGGGCCCGGAGGGTCCGGAGGGTCAGCCGACCCTGACGCAGCGCAGGCGGGTGTTCGGACCGCCCGCCGTGTCGATGCCGTACGCGCACACCTGGTGCGAGCCACGGGACACCGTCAGGCTGCCGGCGAAGCCGTGCCGGGTGCCGCTGCCCGGGTACACCCTGGCCACGTCCGCGCGGGGTCGGTCGGCCGTCAGCCGCAAGCCGCGGCCGTCCACGTACACGTCGGCCTTGATGGGCGACGTCGTGTCCGGGTCCAGCGCCCAGCCGGACACGGACACCACGCCGGCGGCGGAGATCGTGGCGCTGTCGAGCACACCGATCGGCACGGTGTTGCTCACCGTGACACACCGCAGGCGGGTGCTCCCGCCGCCGACCGAGTCGATCCCGTACACGCACACCTCGTGCTTGGGTCCGGACACCGCGATGGTCCCGGCGAAGCCGTGCGCCGCACCCTTGCCGAGCGCCCGGTCCACGTCCGGGCGCGCAGCGTCCGCCGCCCAGCTGTAGCCCCGACCGTCCACGTACACGTGCGCCCGGATGGAGCGTGTCGTGTCCGGGTCCAGCGTCCAGCCGCGGATCGCGAGCGTGCCCGCCGAGGTCAGCTCGGCCGAGTCCAGCTGACCGATCGGCATGGAGTTCGTCACCGTCGAGCACTGGAGGGTGGTGTTCGACCCTCCCACCGAGTCGATGGCGTAGACGCACACCTGGTGCGGACCGGCCGACACCGTCACCGAGCCGGAGAACCCGTGCGCCGCGCCCTTGCCGAAAGCCGCCGCCACGTCCGGGCGCGCACCGGCGGCCGCCCAGCTGACCCCCTTGCCGTCGACGTAGACGTGCACCCGGATCGATGCCGACGTGTCCGGGTCGAGCGCCCAGCCTCCGACGGTGATCGTGCGCGGCCCGGTGAACGCTGCCATGTCGACCGACCCGATCGGGGCGTCGTTGGTGACCGTGGCGCACTGCAACGTCGTGTTCGGACCGCCGGCGGAGTCGATGCCGTAGACGCACACCTCGTGCGTGCCGGGTGCGGCCGGGACCACCCCGGAGAACCCGTGCGCCGCACCCTTGCCGTACGCGGCCGCGACGTCCGGGCGCGCACCGGCGGCCGACCAGCTCACACCCCTGCCGTCGACGTAGACGTGCACCCGGGTGGACGCCGACGTGTCCGGGTCCAGCGTCCAGCCACGAACCGTGATCCCGCCGCCGGAGGTGAAGGCCAACGTGTCCACCACACCGATCGGCGCCGCGTTCGGAGCCGGGGGGGCCGGGGGCGCCGGGGGGGCCGGGGGCGCCGGGGGGGCCGGGGGCGCAGCCGCGTTCGCGCCGGTGAACCAGGTCGTGAAGTAGTTGTAGAAGTTCCGGTTGCCGTACGCCGAGCAGGCGTCGCCCGAGCCGAAGCCTGCGGCGAGCGCCGCCGCGTTGGGTTGGTACGGCGTGTAGTTGTAGAGCCCCGCGGTGGCCTGGTTGGCGATGTAGACCCTGGAAGAGCCGCAGCTCGCATAGGGGTTGAACTGGATGTTGTTGGTGAGGAACGGCCGGATCGCGTAGCTGTTCGGGCTCAGGCGGTAGCGCTGCAGCTGGGCGGCCGCGCCGTAGACCTGGTTGACGAACCCGGAGTAGAGGGCGCTGCACTGGGCGAAGTCGGGGCACCCCTGACCCATGGCCGAGTCGTAGCTGCGCTGCGTCGGTCGGGTGCTGCTGACGAGGCCCTGCTCCTTCTGCAGCATGACGAGCAGCACCTGGGGGTTGATCCCGCAGGCCTGGCCCACCTTCCACACGATGGTCGACGCGCGCTCGGCGCTCGCGCCCGGGTAGCCGCTGGGGCAGCGGGCGTCGGGGTAGCGGGAGTTCGTGCTCTGGACGTAGTCCTTGAGGCACGCCGGGCCGCCGGAGGCAGGCGAGCACCGCGCGCCCTTGTCGTCCAGGAAGGTCTGGACGGTCTCCGGGGTCATCGTCGACTCGTCGTAGAAGGTCTGGTCGCTGATGATCATCCCGGGGTCGAACCCCGAGAGGTCGGCGGCCTCTGCATCCGGAGCCACCACCGAGGTCAGGCCGACGAGCACCCCCACCACCGTGGCGACGACCATGCCCCGCCACGACCTGCTCGCCCGCACCATCGTGCCCACCCGCCTCTGCTGCCGTCTCGACGTTCGTCCCGTCGCTGGAGGGGTTGCGTCCAGCCCCCTGGTGGCCGTCGGTCACCCGCGGCAGAAACTTGAGCGGACCGCGCCGTCGGCGCGGTCCGGGTGTCCGCCACACCGGCTGCAGTACCGTCTCCGCGGTCGCAGCGGGCGTCGTGCGGGACCACCACCGGGAGGCATCGGGACGTGCTCAAGGCCAACAGTCGGACCGGGCGTGGACATTCGCGTGCGGGCACCCCGGGGCGCCGGTCGAGCTCGGGACGGTCGCGCCAGGTCGACAGGAGGCGCGTGTGGTGAGCACCGGTCCACACAGCTCCGACGGCGGTGCCGGCCTGGTCCGGGGGACGGCGGAGGACGACCGCCGCGACAGGACCGCACGGTTGCGCCGCGTCCCGCTGGTCGTCTGGCTCCTCACCGCCGTGCACGTGGCGCTCATGGTGACCTCGAGCTTCGCCTACCCCACGTTCCAGGGCATCGACGAGATCGCGCACACCGACATGGTGGTGTCCTACGCGGACGGCAACGGCTTCTACCCGCCGGGTGGACGCCGCTACGACGCCGGGGTTCTCGGTGCCGGTGCCCTGATGCCCAGCCTCGGTCCGACCGCCCGCATGGACAGCAAGGCCCCGCTCCCCCGCGGCGACCGGCCGTCGTTCGACGAGCTGGGCAACGGCCCCTCCGGGGTGCAGCCGAACCAGATGGTCCAGCACCCGCCCGGGTACTACCTGCTCGGCGCGGCCGAGACCAAGCTGCTGCCGGGTTGGTCCCACCTGGCCTTCGACCAGCAGGTCTGGTCCCTGCGAGCGCTGAACATCCTCGTGCTCTCGCCACTGGTGCTGCTGGTCTGGGGCACCGCCCGGCGCCTGCGCGCCGGGCGGTGGGGCTCGCTCGTCGCGGCCGTGCTGCCGCTGACGATCCCCGGGATCGCGCGCATGGGCGGGTCGGTGAACAACGACGCCCTGCTCGTGACGCTGGGGGCCGGGGTGGTGTTCCTGCTCGCCGGGGTGCTCCAGGGTCGGCCCCGGCTGCGCACCGCCGTCCTGGTCGGCGTGCTCGCCGGGCTGGCCTCGCTCACCAAGGCGTTCGGGATCGTGCTGGTGCTCCCGATCCTGGGCGTGTACGCGGTCGCTGCCGTCCGCCACCGCCGCGCAGGAGTCACGACGGGTCTGGTGGCGGCCGGGCTCATGGCCGCGATCGGGGCGTGGTGGTGGATCCGCAACATCATCCTCTTCGGCGTCGTCCAGCCGGACGGGTTCGGTCCGAGCTTCGGACGGCAGCCCGGTCCGGTGCTGCCCCAGACCGACACCGGTCAGTTCGTCGCCGGGTTCGCCGGGCGCTTCGCCAACCGGATGTGGGGCCAGATCGGGGTGGTCGGTCCGCCGGGCCTCCCTGCGTGGCTCACCCTGGCCTGGTTCTACGCCTTCGCCGCGATGGTCCTGCTGGGGCTGGTCCTCAGCACCCGGTCCCTCCGGGCCGCCGCGGCCAACCTGTCGCTGCTGCTCGTGGTCGTCGGGGTCCTCGGCATCCTCCTGCAGGGTGTCTACGCCGCCTACTCCACGGATCTCTCCTTCCCCGGCGTGCAGCCCCGCTACGTCTTCATCGGCCTGTCGCCCCTGCTCGCGTGGGCGGCCATCGGCCTGCGCTCCCTGTTCGGTCGTGGCGAGCGGTGGCTGCCGCTGGTCGTCCTGCTGCTGGGGCTCGCCACCCAGGCCTACGCCTACCACGAGGTGCTGCTGGTGTGGTGGGCCTCGGCCGCACAACCCAGCCGGCTCGCCGCGCTGAACGGTGCGGTGCACCGGCTCGTCGCGTGGGCGCCGTTCGACAACGCCACCATGGCGGTGCTGGGCGCTCTGGTCGCCCTCGCCCTGGTCGGCGGGGTGCTCGGCCTGGTCCGCGAGGCGGTCCGCCGTCCCACGCCCCGCGGCTGACGCTCACCCCCTCCGGCGGCGCCGCCCGCCCACCACCAGCACGGTGAGGACGACGAGCAGGGACAACCCGGTCACCGCCAACGACGGGCCCAGCAGCGTGCCGGTGAAGCGGAGCTCGACGTCGTGGCGGCCCGCAGGCACCCACACCCCGCCGAAGGCGTAGTCCGCGTCGACCAGGGGCGCCGGGACGCCGTCCACCGTGGCCGACCAGCCGGTCTGCAGCGCGTCGGCCACCACCAGGTAGCCGCCACCAGCCGCGTCGACCGACACCCGGACCCGGTCGCCGTCGTCGGCGGTGACGTCCACGCCGGCCCCGGCTCCGGCCGGCACCGGTCCCGGCTCGGCGAGCACCACCTCGTCCCTCGGGGTTGTGGGATCACCCACCGCCGCGAGGCGGGCCGCGGGGTCCGGCACGACCAGGGCCCCGCTCGCCCACCGCACCCGGTCGAGCGGGTTGGACCGCTCCCACACCGTGCCGTGGTCGTCGGCGTAGACCAGGCGCACCCCGTCCGCGTCCCCACCCGAGGTCGTGACCTGCACCGACGGGCGACCTCCGGCGGTCACGAGCTGGAGGGGCGCGGTCGCGGTGAGCGTGAGGTCGAGCGGCCCGGTGACCCCCAGGCCCTCGGCCGCGACGGGGATCTGCAAGCTCCCGGCGCCGAACCCGATGCCGGTCACCCGTCCGGTGGCGAGGACCGGACCGCCGGCGCTCGCACGCAGCTGCGCCTCGACGCTGACGCCGTTCACGGTGTCGGTGGCGCCCTGCGCGACCTCGACCGTCACGGCACGCAACGACGTCGGCTCCACCGTCGTGCGGACGACCCGGCCCGGACCCAGCTCGACGGTGCCCGGCTCGTCGGACGACCCCGCCGCAGGGGTCGCCGCACCGCGCGCGTCGACCGACGGGCCCGGCACCGGGACGCGGGCGGGCTGCAGGTACCCGGTCACGCCCATCCGGTCGAGCAGGGCGTCCTGCTTCGCGGATCCGAGCGGCCCGATCGACAGCGCCGGGTTCGTGTAGGTCCGACCAGTGCCGTAGACGTCCGGGTCGATGGCGGTGAGGTAGTCGACCCAGGGCTGCGGCTGGAAGGTGTGTGCGGTCACCGACCGCAACCCGTACACGCTCGCGGTGGAGCCCAGCAGCTGCCCGAGCGGGGCGTAGATCCGACCCTGGCCCTGGACCTGCGCCAGCGCCTGCGTCACCCCGAGCTGGGGGTAGAACAGCGAACGGTCGGTCACCGGCCAGAAGTTGGACACCGAGGCGTTGGCCTGCACCCCGAGCAGGGCTGCGACGACCACGAAGGCAACCGTCCGCGCGCGCCGACGGTGGGCGAGCAGCACCGCCACGACGAGCACCGCCACCGTGGCCAGGGCCCAGGCGGCATCCTCGTAGACCGCGCGCCGGCCTTCCAGCAGCACCGCGTACCGCTGGCCGACGAGCACCGTGGCCACCCCGAAGACCGTCCCCCCCGCGAGCAGTGCGGCGAGGGCCCGGACCCGGTTGCCCCGCCGGTCGAGGGCGGTCAGGATGCGGTGCGCCCCGATCCCGGCCAACCCGGCGACGAGCAGGGCCAGGACCGCCCGCAACCGCCCGATGGGGTTGCCCTCGAACACCGGCAGCGCGCCCACCCAGCTGTTCCACCAGCCCTGGCGGTAGATCAGCGAGACCGCCACGAGCGCCGCCAGGGTCAGGAACGGGACCACGGCGCGCGCCTCGGTCCGGTCCCGCCGGGTCAGCAGCGCGACGGCACCCAGCACCACCGGGGCGGCGCCGAGGTAGGCGTAGGACTCGATCAAGTTGGCGGCCGGGAACGAGACGTCGACGAACGCCCCGGGGTAGAACGCGGTCAGGGCGGACCGGAAGGGCAGCGTCGCGCTGAACGAGTCGGCCCGGGTGGACAGGTCGATACCCACGAGACCGACGGTCAGCGGCACGAGCTGGACCGCCGCGAGCCCAACCCCGAGCACCAGCGCGCCCACGGCGAGCGCGAAGGTGCGCACACCGGACACGGCGCGCGCGAGGTGCCGGTCCGCCACCAGCCGCACGAGCAGGTACAGGCCCGCGAAGTACAGACCCTGCCCGGCGACCGCGGGAAACCCGCCCAGCAGCAAGAAGGCCACGGCCGCCGCGACCACCAGCAACGAGCGTGCCGTGCGTTCCTGGACCAGACGCTCGACGCCCCAGAACAGCGCCGGCAGGAGGGCCGCGGTCCCGGCCTGCGCCGGCCAGGTCGAGAAGGATGCGAAGAATCCCGAACCCACGTAGATCACCCCGGCGAGCAGACCGGCCGTCCATCCGGTGCCGATCCGCCGCAGCCACAGCGCCATCCCAGCCACCGCCACCGCGACCTCGGCCACCTTCACCACGGCGGTGGCGTAGGAGGTGGGCAGCAGCAGGAACCAGACGGTGGTCGGGGTGAGCACGGGATGGGCGCTGTCGGCCAGGAGCGTGGTGCCGGGGCCCGTGAGGTCCGTGCTGAGGGGCAGGTCCCCGCCGAACAACCGCTGGTGGATGTCCAGGTACGACGGCAGGATCGTGTCGACCTGGTCGGACAGGGCGTTGTTGGTGACGGGCAGCAGCGGGCCGCCGTTGCTCCACGGCAGCATGTTGTTCAGCAGCGCCATCGCGCCGAACACCTTGTCGCCGACGAGGGCGGGTCCGAGCCGGTAGACGAGCACGGCCGCGAGCACCAGCAGCACCGCCGACGTGGTGATCGCACCCGGGCCGGGACGGCCACGGGGCACTGGTCGACGACGACCGGACGCCGTCTTCGCGGGCGCGCTGCTCATGATCTCCTCACAGCTCGACCGGGCGAACAGGACCTGGGGGCGGGGATACCAGTGTTCCACGGCGGTCGGAGGGGCCGACCTCGCCGAGGCACCCCGTTATGCTCGCGATCATGATGTCTCTCGCCGTCGTGCCGCACGTCCGCCGCCGGTGACCGCGCCGGTCGGTCCCGCCGACGGCCTCCGCTACGACACCGAGGTCGACCTGACCAACGACAACATGAGCCAGGCCCTGGTCGCGAACCTCGTGGGTCGGGGTGCCCGGGTCCTGGACGTGGGCTGCGCCACCGGGGCGACGGCGCGTGCGATGGCCGGCCTGGGGTGCACCGTCATCGGCGTCGAGCCCGACCCGGAGGCCGCCGAGCTCGCCCGCGAGAGCGTCGCCCGGATGTTCGTCGACACCCTGGAGCACCTCGACCTGGTGGCCGAGCTCGGGGCGGGCAGCCAGGACGCCGTGGTCTTCGGCGACGTGCTCGAGCACCTCGTCGACCCGGTGGGCGCCCTGCTGACCGTCGAGCCCCTGCTCGCGCCCGGCGGCGCCGTGGTGGCCTCGGTGCCGCACGTCGCGCACGGTGCGGTCCGGCTCGCCCTGCTGCAGGGGCGCTTCGACTACACCCCCACCGGGCTGCTCGACGAGACCCACCTGCGCTTCTTCACCCAGGGTCGGCTGCACGAGGTGCTGGGCGCGGCGGGCCTGGTCGCCGTCGAGCTGCGGCGCACCCGGCTGGGACTGTTCGAGACCGAGATCGTCCTGGACGAGGGCGACTTCGAGCCCGCGCTGCTCCAGGACGTGCTCGCCGACCCGGAGGCCCTCACCTACCAGTTCGTGGTGCGGGCCATCCGCACCACCGAGGCCAGCGACGAGCAGCGGGTCCGGGCGCGGCGCTGGGCCGAGGCCGGTGAGCGGGGAGCCGCGCCGTCGGACCGTGCGCGACCGGTGGGAACCGGAACGGTCACCCTCGACGCCGCCCCCCGGGTCGGGATCTGGGGCCTGTTCGACCTGGAGGACGTGCCGGCCGCCGTCCGGGCACGGGTCGCCGAGCTCGAGCTAGGTCGCCGCCTCCCGGCCGCCCACCTGCGGGTGGCCGCACCCCGGCCGAGCACGGACGCGGCACCCCTGGGCGACGTGGGCCTGGAGCCCCTGGGGCCCCGGGGGGCACTCGGCGCGCAGCGCTGGCGCAGCGAGCTCGACGGGGTGCTCGTGCTGGGCGGGGCGGACCTGGACGCGCCCGCGGCCGCCGCCCTCTACGCCGACCGGGTCAGCGAGGACCACCCCGCGCTCTGGCTCCGGCACGGCGCCCCGGAGCCGGTGACCACCGTCCGCCTCGAGGCGGACCTGCTCCCGCTCGTCACGCGCCTGCTGCCCGCCGAGCACGCCCGCCGGCGGGTGGAGCTGCTCCGGCTGACCGGCGAGCTGCCCCCCGGTGAGCGGATGGTCGTCGTGCAGGCCGGGGCCGACGAGGCCGGGGCCGCCGCCGCCGTCGCCGCCGCACTGGACGCGCTCGTGGCGGACGACCCGGACCTGGTGGTCGTCGTGCTGGAGGCCGAGAAGAGCCGGGGCGACTCGGAGTTCCTGCGCGCGCTGGCCACGACGGTGGCGCACCCGACCACGGTGCTCACCCCGACCCACGGGTTGGAGACCCTCCTCGCCGTCCTGGCCACCGCCGACGCGGTGGTGGCCGGCTCCGAGGACGTGCGCACCCTCGCCGACGCCCACGGCACCCCGACGGCGCCGCTCGCCCACCTGCTCGAGCACGGGCTGCCCACGGGGCGGGGCGCCGGCTCCTCCGCGGCCCGGCGCCGCGCGGACGCCGAGCTCGACCGGGTGAGCGCCGAGCTGGCCGCGAGCTGCCCGCCCGAGCGGCGGGTCGACGTCGCACCCCGGGTCGTGGCGCTGGAGCGGGCCACGACCGCCGTGCGCCGACGCACCTCCGACCAGCTCGCGGCCGCCCTCGCCGCGGTGGTCGCGGCCCGGGAGACCGCCAATGCCACCACCGCCGACGCCGTCGACGCGGTGGAGCTCGCCGCGCGCGACCGCGAGATCACGCGGCTCCAGGAGCACATCGTGGCGATGAACAGCACCCGCACCATGCGGGTGCTGCGACCCGCGCACGTCGCCTTCTCCCGGCTGCGCGCCCGGACGGGCCGATGAGCGGCGCGCTCGCCCCGGACCCCGCCGTCGTCGTGCTCGACCCCCGGTGCGCCGGCGCCGACCACGACCCGACCGGCACCGACCAGACCGACGCCGACCAGACAGCCCGACCGGTGCCCGGCTGGTCCGGGCCCCAGGTCCTGGTGCTCCCCGCCGACGCCCAGGCCCCCACCGGGGCGGCGGTCACCGTGGTGCGGCTGGGCGACCGCGTCGCGCACGGCGCGGCGCTGCAGGCGGGAATGGCCGCCACCCGCGGGCCCGCCGTCGTCGTCGTCCCCGCCGGGGCCACCCACCGGATCGACCGGGCCGGCGTGCAGCGCGCGTGCGTGGTGCTCTCCGCCGATCCCGGCCTGGACGCCGTCGTCGCCCCCGACCGTGGTGGGGTCGCCGTCGTGCGGAGGGGCGCGGTGCTGGGGCTGGACTGGGCGGGTTGGACCGACGCCGACACCCCGGTCCGCACCGCCCTGCGCACGCTCGGCGCCACCGTCCGCGAGCACACCGGCCTGGCCACCAACGACGGCCCGCACGGCGGCACCACCGACCCGACCGGTCCCGCCGATCCGTCGGATCCCGTCGTCCTCGTGGTCACCGAGCAGCCACCCCTCGCCGGCACCCGGCTGGCCGCCCTCCTCGAGTCGTGGATGGCCCTGTGGCCCGCGTCCCGGGTCACCGTGCTCACCCCGGTCGCCGTCGTCCCCGCGGCCGGGCGCGCCCTGACCGACGCCCTCGGGCTGCCCCTGGTGACCGGGGCGGACGGGCCGCGTTGGCTCGCCGGGCACGCCGACACCGTCGAGCTGGTCCTGCTGACCTCCGTCGAGGTCGAGCACCGGATGTTCGACACGCTGTCCGCGGCCGCCCTGCCGGCGACCCGGGTGCTGGTCGCACCCCCGCCGGCCACCGACGCCGTCGGCTCCATGCTCGGCACGGTGGACGATCCCGACGAGCGGGCCGGCATCCACACCGTCACCGCCGTGCTGCGCGAGCGGCTGGCGGAGACGCTGCACCGCGTCGACGGCGCCTGGTGCGCGAGCGAGCGCGACGCCGGGACCGTCCGCTCCCTGCGACCCCTGCTGCCGGTGGCGGTCGTCCCGGACGGTGTCGTGCTCGGCCGGGGTGCGGCCCCGGCCCGGCGGCACGGGATCGTCGTCGACGCGGAGCGGGCGCACGACCCGACCACCGGGGCGGACGAGGGTGCGCGCGCCGCCGTCGAGGACCTGCTCCCCGCGCTGCACACCGGGGCGGGCGCGACCGCGCTCACCGTCCTGAGCAGCCGCCCCTCGCCCGCGCTCCTCGCGCTCGCGGAGCAGCCGCACGTGCACCTCGAGCGGCACGACCGGCACGGTGCGCTGGCCGCAGCCCGGGTCCTCGTCGTCCCCCAGTCGCACGGCAGCGCCGCACGCGCGGCCCTGGTGCAAGCCCTCCGGGTGGGGACCCCCCTGCTCGTGGCCGCCGGGAGCGACCCCACCACCGAGCTCCTCGACCTCGCCCCCGACCTCGTGTGCGCCGACCTGGAGATCCTGGCCGCCCGGACGCGGGCCCTGCTGCGCGACGACGCGACGTGGCTCACGGCCCAGGACCGGGTGCTCACCCTCGGCCGGGCGCGGGGCCGCTCCGCGCTGTGCGCGGCCCTCGTCGCCGCCGCGTCCGCGTGCGGTGTCGCACCTCCGCCGGCCGCCCGCGCCGCCCGCGCCGCCGCGCACCCGGCCGGCGACCCCGTCGTCACCGGCGGCCCCGGGGGCGGAACACCCCCGATGCTCGCGATCGAGGCCCGTCACGGCCAGCTCCGCGTGCGCCCGGCCGCGCCCCCGCCGGTGCCCGTGCAGGCGGGCCGGGTGCGCCGCGACCTGGCGCTCGCACGGGCCTACCACGCCGAGGGCGGTGCCCGGCAGCTGCTGCGTCGGACCACGTCCCGCGCACAGCGGCTCGCCGGGCAGCGTGGACTCACCGCGAGCGCGCACGTACCCGCCTACGACGCCCAGTACCGGCTGCTGGTCGCCTCCCGAAGAGCGGGCACGACCCACCCGGCGCCGGCGACCGAGCGTGTGGATGCGCCCACCGTCAGCGTCGTCATCCCCGTCTACGAGCCGGACGCGACCGTGCTCGGCGAGACCGTCGCCTCGATCCGGGCGCAGGACCACCCGCACTGGCAGCTGGTCCTCTCCGACGACGCGAGCCCGTCGCCGCAGGTGCGGCCGCTGCTGGAGCGGCTCGCCGCCACCGACGAGCGGATCCAGGTGGTGCTGAACGAGCGCAACGGCGGGATCAGCGCGGCGACCAACGCCGGGCTGGCCGTGGCGACCGGCGACTTCGTGGCCTTCTGCGACCACGACGACCTGCTCAAGCCCGACGCGCTGGCCGTCGTCGTGCGCGCCGTCCTCGACGGGCGCGAGGCGGGCGCCGAGCCCGACGTCCTCTACTCCGACGAGGACAAGTCCGGCGCCGACGGGCTGCTGTCGGCACCGTTCTTCAAGCCCAGCTGGTCACCGAACCTGTTCCTCAGCCGCAACTACCTCAACCACCTCACCGTGGTGCGGCGCGCACTGGTCGAGCAGGTGGGGGGCCTGCGCAGCCGCTGCGACGGCAGCCAGGACTACGACCTCCTCCTGCGGGTCACCGAGGTCACCGACCGGGTGCACCACCTGCCCGAGGTCCTCTACACCTGGCGCCAGGTGGACGGGTCGACCGCCGACGTGGTCGACGCCAAGCCCTACGCCTTCGACGCCGCCAAGCGGGCACTGACCGACGCGATGGCACGGCGGGGGGTGGCGGCGGAGGTCGAGGACGGCCTGGTCCCCTCCACCTACCGCGTCCGGTACCGCGTGGTCGGGCAACCCGTGGTCACCGTGGTCATCCCCACCCGCGACCGCGTCGACCTGCTGCGCCGCTGCATCGACTCGGTGCTGGAGACCTCCACCTACCGACGCGTGCGCCTGCTGGTGGTCGACAACGACTCGCGCGACCCGGAGACGCTGGGCTACCTGGCTGAGCTGCAGCACGCCCGCGCGGCCCGGGTGGTGCGCTACCCGCACCGCTTCAACTACGCGCGGATGATGAACCTCGGTGCGATGGTCGCCGACACCGACCAGCTGCTCTTCCTCAACAACGACACCACCGTCATCGCCCCGGACTGGATCGAGGCGCTGCTGGAGCACTCCCAGCGCCCGGAGGTCGGCGCGGTGGGCGGGCGGCTGTTCTACCCGGGCGGCGCCATCCAGCACGAGGGCGTCGCGGTGAACTACGCCGGCGGCGCCGCCGGCAACGTCGACCACGGCGGCTGGTGGTCCTCCGGCGAGGTCGTCCACGACGTGAGCGCGGTGACCGGGGCCGTCACGATGATGCGGCCCGACGTGTTCGCCGAGGTCGGCGGGTTCGAGGACCGCCTGCGGGTGGCGTTCAACGACGTCGACCTCTGCCTGCGGGTGCGCCAGGCCGGCTACGACGTGGTCTACACCCCCTACTGCTCGCTGTACCACCACGAGTCGGCCTCGCGCGGGGTGCGGCCGCACCTCGACGACGACGCGTTCTTCGAGGGACGCTGGCGGCCCAGCGAGTACCGCGACCCCTTCTACAACCCGAACCTGGACCGGTCACGGCCGTTCCAGGTGTACGCCCGCGGCGACGCCCCGGCGGGGTGGCGGACCGACGCCACCGGGGAGCACGGCACCGGCCTGCGGGCCGGGGCGGTCCTGCCCACCGAGCACTGACACACCGGGCACCGACACACCGAGCACCGACACACCGAGCACCGATCAGGCGGGGCCGCGCCGCGCGTCAGGACGCGGGCCCGGCCCCGAGGTTCTCGACGGCAGGGTGCCCGTCGGCCGGGTGCTCGTCGGCCGGGTGCTCGTCGGCAGGGACGCCCCACTCGACGTCGAGCGCCGCGATGCCGCCGGAGTTCCGCGGCTCGCCCGCCGCCACGTCGAAGCGGTAGCAGTCCCGCACGAAGTCGTACTGGTGGCTGCAGGTCCAGTCGACGACCGACGCGATGAGGTCGTAGGCGTCGGGCTGCAGCAGCAGGCGGGGGATCCGGCAGTCCACCTGGCCAACGCCGTCGATCATCTCCGTGTGGTACCCGACGTCACGGGTGTTGCACGACCAGACGTACACGCCCTCGCGGTTCTCCAGCGCGAGGCCGAACACGGGCTTGTCGATGCGCTCGTGGGCGCGGTAGGTCAGCCGCACCGTGATCGCGTCGCCGGTGCGGACGGTGCGCACGGCCGCGCCCGCGTCGTCGATGATCTCGATGCGGTCCAGCACCGCCTCGCCCGAGCCGATCCGGCGCACCACCGGCGGCGCCTCGGGGTCGACCTCCGCGTCCGGGTCCACCGCCTCCGCCGCGGTGGCCCCGGTCTCCCCGGAGGTGGAGTGCACCGTCAGCGTCGCGAAGTTGAAGTCGTCCACCAGCTCGGTCGCCGGGCCCGTCTTCACCAGGGTGCCGTGGTCCAGCCACGCCGCCTGGTCGCACATGGTCCGCAGCGTGCCCATCGCGTGGCTGACGAGCACCACGGTCCGGCCGTCCTTGCGGAACTCGGCGAACTTGTCCAGGCACTTCGCCTGGAACGCGGCGTCACCGACCGCGAGCACCTCGTCGGCCAGCAGGATGTCGGGGTCGACGTTGATGGCCACCGAGAAGCCGAGCCGGACGTACATGCCTGAGGAGTAGTTCTTCACGGGCTGGTCGATGAACGTCTCGATGCCGGCGAAGTCGATGATCCCGTCGAGCTTGCGCTCGATCTCCTTCTTGCCCAGCCCGAGGATGGAGCCGTTGAGGAACACGTTCTCCCGGCCGGTCAGCTCGGGGTGGAAGCCGGAGCCCAGCTCGAGCAGCGCGGCCACGGTGCCCCGGGTACGGACGCTGCCCTCGTTGGGCACCAGGATCTGCGCGAGGCACTTCAGCAGGGTGGACTTGCCGGAGCCGTTCTCGCCCATGAGCGCGAACGTCGAGCCCTCGGGGATCTCGAAGGACACGTCGCGCAGGGCCCAGAACTCGTCGTAGGCCGCGCGACGGCCCCGCATCACCGCCGCCTTCAGCGACTGGTTGCGCTCGTTGTACATCCGGAAGCGCTTGGAGACGTGCTCCACCGAGATCGCGGCGCTCACAGCTCCTCCGCCAACCGGTCGCGGAAGCGCGCGAACACGAACCAGCCCAGCGCCAGCGACGCTGCCGCCGACCCCACGCACCACAGCGAGTCCGACAGGCTGGGCCACGTCAGCTCGTAGAACGCCGAGCGGAAGGCGTTGGTGAAGTGCAGCATCGGGTTCAGGTTCCACAGCGCCTCCATCGGCACCGAGACCCCGTAGGGGCTGAGGGTGGCGTTCACCGAGTCCTCGGCCACCCGGACGTAGCTGAGCGGGTAGATGATCGGCGTCAGGTAGAACCACACCTGCATGAAGATCGCGACGAAGTGCTGGGTGTCGCGGAAGTAGATGTTGGCCACCGACAGCATGAGCGCGATCCCCATGGCGAACACCGTCAGCAGGGCGATGAGCACGAGCACCACCGGGATCCACGGCAGGACGAAGTTGCCCACCACCAGCAGGGCCACGGCCACCACGGCCATCTCCGTGAGGAAGGTGACGTCGAGGGACAGCACCGCCGCCCCCACCAGCACCTCGCGCCGGAAGTAGACCTTCTTCACCAGGGCGGCGTTGCCGAGCACGGCCATGAGCCCCGAGGTGGCGCCGTTGGACAGGAAGGTCCACGGCAGCAGCCCGCACACCAGCCAGAGGGCGAACACGTCGAGACCGGTGCGGCTGGGCTCGATGGTGACGCGCAGCAGGATGCCGAAGACGACGGAGTAGATGACCATCGTCGCGATCGGGTTGACCAGCGACCACAGGTTGCCCAGCGCGGTCCGCTTGTAGCGCCCGCGCACCTCGCGCATGGTGAGGCTCCACAGCAGCTCGCGGGAGCGGCGGCCCTCGGAGATCGGTGCGGATCGGCGCTCCGGCGCGACGGTCACGTCACGGGTCCCCGCGCCGGGGCCGTCAGCGCGACCGTCATGGGTACTCCTCAACGTCGGTGCCGATCGGAACGGGCGGGCACGGTGCAGCCGGGTGCGGGGCCACCGGGAGCAGGGCCACCGGGAGTAGGGCCGTCGACCCCGTCCTGGCCGTCGTCCACGCTACAGGGGCGGAGACCGCCGGGGCCGGGCCCGCTCACCGCCACCAGCGCTCGAGCACCTGCGCGACGCCGTCGTCGCCGTGGTGGGCGGTGACCTCGTCGGCCACGGCGAGCACGGTCGGGTCCGCGTTGGCCATGGCGACCCCGTGCCCGGCCCAGCCGAGCATGGGCAGGTCGTTGGGCATGTCGCCGAAGGCGATCACCCCCGCAGCGTCGATGCCCAGCTCCGCGGCGACCTGCGCGAGCCCGGTGGCCTTGGTGACCCCGGGCGCGCTCATCTCCACGAGGCCGTCGGGGGTCGACCAGGTGAGGTCGACGACGCCGTCCAGCTCGGGCACCAGGGCGGCCGCCATGTCGGCGCTGCTCATGCCGGTGTGCCGGACGAGGAGCTTCACCGCCGGCGCGGCGAGCACCAGGTGCGGCTCGACGGTGACGTCGTCGGGGTTGAGCCAGGCGTGCACGTAGGTGGGCCCGGCCACGAACTGCGGGGTGGCGTCGTCGTGCGCAGAGGCCCCGACCCGCTCGGCGGCCAGCCCGCAGCCGGGCAGCACCCGCTCGGCCAGGGCCCCGATGGCGCGCAGGAGCTCGCCGTCGAGCAGGTGGGCGGCCAGCACGGTGTCGGTGGCGCAGTCGTAGAGGACGGCCCCGTTGGCGCACACCGCGAGCGGCCGGTGGTCCAGCTGGTCGGCCACCGGCGGGATCCAGCGCGGTGGCCGGCCGGTGGCGATGACGAACGGGACGCCGGCTGCGTGCACGGCGGCGACCGCGGCCCGGGTCCGCGGGCTCACGAGCTCGTCGGTCCCGAGGAGGGTGCCGTCGACGTCGCTGGCCACGAGGCGGGGGGTCGCGGGGCTGGGGGTCTGCACCGGGTCATCCTGCCGGGCCCGCTACCGTCCTGCGCGTGCGCGTCGGAGTCGTCCTGCTGCCCCAGGCCCGGTGGGCCACCGCCCGCGAGCAGTGGCAGCGGGTGGAGGCCCTCGGGTTCGACCACGCCTGGACCTACGACCACCTCTCCTGGCGCAGCCTGGTCGACGAGCCGTGGTTCGCGACCGTGCCGGTGCTCGCCGCCGCGGCCGTGGCGACCTCGCGGATCCGGCTGGGCACCTGGGTCGCCTCGCCGAACTTCCGCCACCCGGTGCCGTTCGCCAAGGAGCTGATGACCCTGGACGACCTCGCCGACGGCCGGTTCACCCTCGGGGTGGGCGCGGGCGGGGCGGGCTTCGACGCGGAGGTCCTCGGTGGGGAGGTGCTGCCGCCCCGGGAACGGGTGGACCGCCTCGCGGAGTTCGTCGGGCTGCTGGACGAGCTGCTGCGCCACGACACCACGACCGCACGCGGCGCGCGGTACACCGCGGTCGAGGCGAAGATGCGGCCCGGCTGCGTGCAGCGCCCACGGCTGCCGTTCGTGGTCGCCGCGAACGGGCCGCGCTCGATGCGGGTCGCCATCAACCACGGCGCGGGCTGGGCGACCACCGGGCCCGAGGGCGTGACCGGGGAGGACTGGTGGACCGGGGTCGCCGGGCTGGCCGCCCGCCTGGAGGACGCCGGCGGCGGGGGTCTGGACCGCTACCTCAACCTGGACTCCGGCGGTGACTACTCGCTCGCCTCGGTGGGCGCCTTCGACGACGCGGTGGGCCGCGCCGCCGCGCTCGGCTTCACCGACGTGGTGGTCCACCACCCCCGCGCCGACGGCATCTACGCCGGGCGGGTGGAGGTGCTGGAAGCCGTCGCCGCGCAGCGGTAGGTCCGCTCGCGCCCTCGCGGCGGGTGTCTCAGCTCAGGCTGCCCGTGTCTGCGTGGGGGCGGCCCAGCCGGTGTCGTCGATGAGGCGTCCGTCGCGGAGCTGGACGACGCGCCTGCCCTCGTGGATGTCGTGGTGGCACGAGTCGCAGAGGGGGGCGAGGTCGCGCAGTACGGTCTCGTGCGAGAGGTGGAACGGGATGACGTGGTGGGGCACCGTCGCCGTCGCGGTGCACCCGCGCACCGCACAGTGCGGTCCCCAGGCCGCGCGCAGGGCCCGGCGCTGGGCGGGGGTGGCGGAGCGGGCGGTGTGGCTGGCCCCGACGGGGGTCCCGGCAGCGGACAGGAGCACGGCAGCGAGCTCGCTGTCGCAACCCAGGCGGGCGGCGGTGGACGCGGGGATGGGGACCGGGGGTGCACCGCGACGGTGCAGCAGAGCCGGCGGTGCCCCGGGCACCCCGCACGACGAGGCCAGGGTGGCGACGACGGTGAGGGCGGTGGGGACCGCCGCCGGGATGCGTCCGTCGGCTCGGGTGCGGTGCCGGCGCAGCAGCTCGCGCAGGGTGTGGTGGGCGGTGACGGCGGGGGGCAGGTCCGCCGGGCCGCACCCGGCGCAGTCGCGGGCGGAGGTGCCAGGCCCTCCGGAGTGCCCGGGGTCGACGCACACCGGGTCGGCGTCGATCACCGGCGTGGGCGCGATGACCGTACGACTGCGGGTGGCGGACGGGGCGAGGCCCAGGTCCAGCTCGCCGGTCGCCTCGGTGGCATCAGGGGGGCTGTCGCCCGGGCGGGGGGTCGCGCGGGCGTCGAGCTGCTCGGCGAGCAGGGCGCCCGTCTCGGGATCCAGCACTCCGCGCAGGTCCCAGTCGCCGTCCCACAGCGCCCGCAGCCGCACGAAGTACCGCATCGCGTCGGGTTCGGGTCCCTCCTCCCTGACGCCGTCGAGCAACCTCCGCAGCACGTGCGGCAGCACCCCCGGACCCACCCGCTGGGCGAGCAGCAGCAGCGCCGGCGCCACCCGCTCGGGCGGGCCCGCGAGCCGGTCGGCCACGCACCCGGCGATCACGTCAGCGTCCTCGACCTGCTGGGCCAGCACCCGGGCCTCGGTGTCCGCGTCCGCTCCGAGCGGCACCCCGCCGGTGGCCTCGACCAGCAGCGGGGCCACCCCGTCGCGCAGCAGACCCACCGTCACCTCCTCACCGAGGTCCGGGGGGACCGCGTCGAGGGCGGCGCACAGCCGGTGGGCGCTGCGCGGGCTCACCACCCCCGCCGCCACGGCCGCCTCCACCCCCGGGTGCCCCGCCAGCTCCCGCGCCCGCCCCAGCTGTCCGTCCTCGCCACCGGGAAGGCGGCGCAACCACGACCGGGTGCCTCCCGCGGAGTCCAGGGCGAACAGCTCGCGACGGTCCATGTCGACGATGCCCGCCAGCACCGCCACCTGCACCCGGGACACGTCCGCCAGCACCGATCGCAGCCGCTCCAGCGCCACCGCGCCCGGAAGGTCCACCGCGTCCTGGGCCAGCAGCGCATCGACCGCTGCTGTCAACAATTCGTGAGCAGGCACGCGCGCCACCGCTTCTGCGACCGTCGCCCCCTGCTCGTCCACGTGTTTGATTGTACGGCTCGCGGCAGTGTCGGACAAGGAATTCCCTGGACATTTTTGCCGTTGCCGAAAAGAGTTTCTGTCGGGGTCGCGTGATATCCGGCCAGGAGGCCCCGGCAGGTCATTCTGCTGCTGGCGGGCCCCCCGGGTGGCGCCCACGGCTGGCCCGAACCGATCGTGGGAGTGCACGCGATGCGCACGACGTGGCGCGTCGCCACACGAGAAAAGAACGATTCCAGGTCTGCGGTGGAGGAGAGATGGAAACGGTCGAGCACGACCGGGACCAATCTCGTGGAGCCTCACGACACGAATGCGTCGCCAGGGCCTGTCATCCCCGCGTGCGCTTGTCCATCTTGGCCCGCCGCGCGGCGACCTTGCCCCGGGTGTCCGCGCGGTCCAGCGCCACCACCTCTGCCGGCGTCGGCGCACCACCGCCCATCGAGGCCGGCACCCAGGGCGCGCCGTCGGGGTGTCCTCCGGGGTACGCCGCCCGCACCCGGTCCAGCTGGGTCGCCATGGCCGCCTTCACCGCACCCGTGAGCTCCAGCGCGCTGCCCTGCGGTGCCATCGGCGTCCCGATGTCCACCGAGATCGGGGTGCGGGTGCGTCCCAGGTGCTTGGGGCCACGCTTGGTCCACACCCGCTGCGAGCCCCAGATCACCGTCGGCAGGATGGGCACCCCCGACTCGAGCGCGAGCCGCGCGGCCCCGGACTTGAACGACTTGAGCTCGAAGCTGGAGCTGATGGTGGCCTCGGGGAACACGCCGACGATCTCGCCCGCCCGGAGTGCCGCCACCGCGGTGTCGTACGCCCCGGCGCCGGCGGCCCGGTCCACCGGGATGTGTTTCATGGCCCGCATGAGCGGTCCGGCAACGGGGTGGGCGAACACCTCCGCCTTGGCCATGAACCGCACGTAGCGCCCTGCCGGGATGGCCACGTACCCGGCGTAGGTGAAGTCCATGTAGCCGACGTGGTTCAGCACCATGAGCGCGCCGCCGGTGCGGGGCACGTGCTCGGTCCCGGTCAGGGTGAACTGCAGGCCCTCGACGCGGAAGAGAGTCCGGGCGACGGTGTTGATGGTTGCGTACACGGGCTCCACGACGACGAAGGCTAGCGGGGCGCGGCGCGAACGCGGCTAGAAGATGGCCAGCGGGTTCACCGGCGAGCCGGTCCCCCCGGGCACCACGAGCGGCGCGACCACGAGCAGGAACTCCCAGCGCTGGTGGCGCGCGCACGCCTCGCTCAGCCGCTCCAGCGCCAGGTTGTCCAGCAACGGGATGCCCAGCGCCGTCAGGGCCAGCGCGTGCACGGGGGACGCGACGCCCTCGACGGGGGACGGACGGACGTCGCTGTCGCCGTCGCCGCCCAGCACCGCGGTACCCCGCTCGGCCAGCAGCTCCAGCACCGACGGGTGGAGCCCCGCGCTCGCCGCGTCGGGGTTCCACGCGCCCAGCGCCTGCTTGCGGGCGACGTGGCCCGAGCGGAGCAGCACCGCGTCGCCGGTGCGCAGCTCGACCCCCTGCCGCGCCGCGATGGCCAGCACCTCCTCCGGGCCGACGGCCTCCCCGGGCTCGAGCCACGGCTCCCCTCGGTGCGCGGGCGCGTCCAGCAGGACGCCGCGCAGCACCAGCCCGTCGCGCAGCTCGGAGACGGGGTAGTGGCGGGAGCCGAGGGAGGACACCACGTCCCGGCTCGTCACCCCGCCGTGCAGCTGGCCGCGGTAGGCGATGTGGCAGAGCGCATCGAGGTGGGTGACGGCCTTGCCGTGGTAGTCGAAGCCCAGGAAGTCCTTGTTGGCCTGGGGTTCCGGAGCCTCGACGTCGGTCTGGTCGACCATGTGGTGCATCGCCGGCTTGAGGTTGTCGGGGCCGCTGGTGCGGTCGATGGCCAGCGCCAGGCTCACGGACTCACCGGAACGGACCAGCGCGGCCGCTCCCGCGCGCTGCTCGGGACCCACGCCGCCCATGGCGCCGTAGCCGACGTGGCCGGCGGGTGCCTGCGGGCGGTCCCACCGGCACAGCCGGTCGTAGAGCGCGTCGAACTGCTCCCCGGTCATCGCGGGCCCGTTGTCGCCCGCCGCGCTGCTGTTCGGGCCGGTGCTCGTCGAGGGTCCCGTCATCACCCGACCGTAGACAGCAGGCTGAACTGCGGTCAACATCATGGATGCCACCGGGGGGACTTGGTCCCGCCCGGGATGTGGCGAACACTGAGGACCGGCGAACACTGGGCACCGGGGCGGACGCACCGCCGGAGGGGGAGCACACCGTGGCTGCATCGACGTCCGGCCCTGCGCCCGCCGTCACGCGGGCCGCCGCGATCCTCGAGCTCCTCGCCCACCAGCGTCGGCCCGTCGGCCTCGGCGAGCTGGCCCGCACCCTCGACCTGCCGAAGTCCTCCGCGGCCAACGTGTGCCTCGCCCTCGAGGCCGCCGGGCTCCTGTGGCGCACCGACGCGGGCTTCACCCTCGGCCGCAAGACCGTCGAGCTCGGCGGTGCCTACCTCTCCGGGATGGACCAGGTCCAGGAGTTCTACGAGCTGTGCTCACGGAGCGTCCGGATCTCGGCCGAGACGGCCCGGGTCGCCGTGCTCGACGGTCTCGACGTCCTGTACCTGGCCCGGTTCGACGGCCGTCAGCCGCTGCGGTTGACGGCGAACATCGGTGACCGCTTCCCGGCCACGTGCACCGCGACCGGCAAGGCGCTGCTGGCCCGGCTGCCCGTGGACGCCCTGGACGACCGGCTCGCGGGCAAGCTCGCGCTGCCCACGCTCACCGACCGCTCCATCAGCGACCCGGCCGCGTTCCGGCTCGAGATGGCCCGGGTGCGCGAGCAGGGGCACGCGGTCGACGACGAGGAGACGACGCCGGGCGTCTTCTGCCTGGCCGTCACCGCCGCCGGTCGCCGGACCGACGCCACGATGCTCGCGGTCAGCGTGACCGTCCTCGCCGCCCGGCTGACCGACGAGCTGCGCGACGAGCTGCTCGCCGAGCTCGTCGTGCTGGCCGCCACCATGGGGACCTCGCTGCTGCCCGAGGGCTGACCCGGGCCCGCTGTTGCCAACCGGCTGGACGGCGTTCAATATGTGAGCCATGTCTCTCGACGGCGCGCCCCCGCTGATCGCGGTCCGCGGACTGACGAAGCGGTTCGGCGCCACGCGGGCCCTGGACGAGGTGGACCTCGAGGTCCACGAGGGGCGCGTGCTGGCGCTGCTCGGGGCCAACGGCGCCGGCAAGTCCACCGTCATCAAGGTCCTGGCCGGCATCCACAGACTCGACGGCGGGACGGTCGAGGTGGCCGGTTACCCGCTCGGCTCGCCCGAGGCGAGGAGCAGGCTCGCCTTCCTGCACCAGGACCTCGGCCTCGTCGCCGAGCTGTCGATCGCCGAGAACGTGGCGCTCGGGACCGGTTTCCCCCGCTCCCGCGGCCTGGTCTCGTGGAAGACGGTCCGCACGCAGGCCGAGCAGGCCCTCGAGCGGGTCGGCGCCGACCTGGATCCGCGCACCCTCGTCTCCGAGCTGTCGAGGACCGAGCGCAGCCTCGTCGCGATCGGGCGTGCCCTCGCGGTGGACGCGAAGGTGCTGGTGCTGGACGAGCCGACCGCCAGCCTGCCGGTGGACGAGACCGGCCGGTTGTTCACGGTGCTGCGCGAGCTCCGCGACCGCGGCCTCGGGATGATCTACGTGTCCCACCGCCTCGACGAGGTCTTCGCCATCGCGGACGACGTCGTCGTGCTGCGCGACGGCCGCGTGGTGGGCGAGGGCGTCGTCGGCGAGATCGCGCCGCGGGAGATCGTCCGGCTCATCGTCGGCCGGGAGCCGACGGAGGCGGCCGCGCACGTGGACCGCACCACGCACGAGCTCGCGCTCGAGCTGGACGGGGTGGTCGCCGAGCGGGTGGGCCCGGTCTCGTTCACGGTGGCCCGCGGCGAGGTCGTCGGGCTGGTCGGACTGGCGGGCGCCGGCATGGAGGAGATCGGCCGGGTCGTGGCCGGCGCCGCACGGCTGCAGGGTGGTCGGATCACGGTGGGCGGCGAGCCGCTCTCCGGGGGCAGCGTCAAGGCCTCGCTCGAGGCCGGGGTGGCCTTCGTGACCAGCAACCGGATGGACGAGGGCCTGGGGCCCAACCTGACCGTGACCGAGAACCTGCTGCCCAACCCCCGGGTCCGTGGCTCCGGGCCGCTCTCCCCGGTGCGCCACCGCACGGAGTCGGCCCTGGCCGAGGAGCTGGTGCGCACCTACGGGGTCGCACCGGCGAACCCGAGCCTCCCCGTCACGGCGCTGTCCGGCGGGAACCAGCAGAAGGTGATCCTGGGGCGCTGGCTGTCCACCGACGCCCGCGTGCTCGTGCTGGAGGAGCCCACCGCCGGGGTGGACATCGGCGCGAAGCACGAGCTGTACGCACTGCTGGGACGGGCGCTGGACGCCGGTCTCGCGGTGGTCCTGGTCTCGACCGACGTGGAGGAGGTGTCACTGGTGTGCACACGAGCGCTCGTCTTCCGGGACGGGCTGATCACCGACGAGCTGGCGCGGGACGCGCTGAGCGTGGAGCGCCTGACCGCGCTGTCCACCGGCGCGGGTGAGGCCGCGTGAGCACCGCGGTCGCCCCGGGCGCGGGCAGGACGAGCCGACGGGCGGGGGGCCAGTTCATCGGCACCTGGGGGATCCCGATCCTGGCGGTGCTGCTGTTCATCCTGTTCTCGGTGCTGCGCCCGGACACGTTCCCCACGCTGGCCAACGTCCGCTCCCTCATGGCCAACCAGTCGATCCCCGCCCTGCTCGCGCTCGGCGCGACGATCCCGATCGTCACCGGACGCTTCGACGTCTCCATCGGGTACGGGTTCGGCCTCGCCCACATCATCACGCTCTACCTCATCGTCGACCAGGGCATGGCCTGGCAGCTCGCGGCGCTGGTGACCCTCGTCGTCGGGACCGTCGTGGGCCTGCTCAACGGCCTGCTGGTCGAGGTGGCCCAGATCGACTCGTTCATCGCGACCCTGGGCACGGGCAGCGTGCTGTTCGCCATCTCCGGGGCCCTGACCGGGGGTGGCCGGATCGTCCCGGCGCTCGAGGGTCTGCCCGCCGGGTTCACCGACCTGGTCAACTCCACGGTGCTGGGCCTGCCGGTCGCGTTCTGGTACCTCGTCGTGCTCGTGGCCGTGCTCTGGCTGGTGCTCGAGCACCTCCCGCTCGGCCGCTGGCTCTACGTCGTCGGGGCCAACGCCCGCGCCGCGGAGCTGGTCGGCATCCCCAAGCGCCGGGTCGTGGTCTACGCGTTCCTGTTCAGCGGGGTCATCACCGCCGGCGCGGGCGTCCTGCTGGCCAGCCAGCAGCGGATCGGCAACCCGAGCGTGGGTCTGGACTACCTGCTGCCGGCGTTCGTCGGCGCGCTGCTGGGCTCGACGACCATCCGGCCCGGCCGGGCCAACGCGATCGGGACCCTGGTCTCGGTCGCCGTGCTCGCCATCGGTCTCTCCGGCATCCAGCAGCTCGGCGCCCAGTTCTGGGTGACCCCGCTGTTCAACGGCGTGACCCTGCTCGTCGCCGTCGGACTGGCGGGGTTCGCCGCTCGACGACGGATGCGGGCCGGCGTCAGCGTCGGCGCGGCCGGCCGCGCGAGCGAGACCCCCACCGACGAGAGCCCTCCGCCCTCCCCCGACACGACCCCCGACACGCACGAGGAAGAGGATGACCGATGACGACAGCCCTGACCCGCAGGCGGACCAAGGTGGCCCTCACGGCCGCGCTCGTCCCCGTCCTGCTCACCGCCGCGTGCTCCCGTGGCTCCGACACCGGCGCGAGCAGCCCCGCCGGGAGCGGTGACAGCTCCAGCGCCGCGGCCGGCTCGTGCCCCGACGTGCTCGCCAAGGCCAAGACGGCCGTCGACGCGGCCCGGGACACCAGCCCGAAGTGGACCGGACCGACCAGCGGACCGCCGGCCCAGGCCGGCAAGACCATCGTCTACGTGGCCGCCGACCTCACCAACCCGGGCGTCAAGGGGGTGGCCGACGCCGTCCAGGAGGCGGGTGCCGCCATCGGCTGGCAGGTGCGGGTCCTCGACGGCCAGGGCACCCCCGCCGGGCAGCAGTCCGCCTTCAGCCAGGCGCTGGCCCTGAACCCGGCCGGCCTCGTCGTCGGTGGGTTCGACCCCAAGACCACGCAGGCGCAGCTCGACCAGGCCAACTCGTCCGGGACCATCGTCGTCGGCTGGCACGCCGTCGGCGCCCCCGGCCCGAGCAACGACCCGAAGATGTTCACCAACGTGACCACCAAGGTCGACGACGTGGCCGAGATCAGCGCGCAGTGGATCATCGCGGACTCGAACGGGACCGGTGGCGTCGTCGTGTTCACCGACGCCTCGATCCCGTTCGCGAAGGGGAAGTCCGACAGCATCGTCACCGACCTGCAGGCGTGCAGCAGCATCAAGGTGCTGACGACCGAGAACATCCCGATCCCGGACGCGGCGGCCCGCACCCCGCAAGAGGTGTCCACCCTGATCGGTCAGTACGCCGACCAGTGGACCTACTCGGTCGCCATCAACGACCTCTACTTCGACAACGCCGCGCCGTCGCTGCGCGCGGCGGGCAAGGACGGCAAGGGCGCACCGTTCAACGTCGGCGCCGGGGACGGCTCCTCGGCCGCCTTCCAGCGCATCCGCAGCGGGGAGTACCAGGCGGCCACGGTCCCCGAGCCCCTCTCGGAGCAGGGCTGGCAGATCGTGGACGAGCTGAACCGGGGCATCGCCGGCCAGCCGGCCACCGACTACTACGCCCCCGTCCACGTCACCGACACCACCAACCCGGAGTCGGGCAGCATCTACGACCCGCAGAGCGGCTACCGCGACATCTACAAGGGGATCTGGGCCAGTGGCGGGTCCTGAGCGGGGCGGGCAGGTGCCCGCCGTCCACGTCGGTCCGGGGCAGTCACCGGTCCTGGAGCAGGCCGTCCGCGACGGGGGCGGAGCGCTGGTGGCGCTGGCGGAGGCCGACTCCCTCGTCTACTGGGGCGGCGACGACCCGAACCAGCTCGCGGAGATGGTCCACGACCGCGTCGGCTGGGTCCAGCTGCCCCACGCGGGGGTGGAGAAGTTCGTCGCCGCCGGGATCATCACCCCCGGTGCGACCTGGACCTCAGCGACCGGCACCTTCGGTCCCCAGGTCGCGGAGCACGCCCTCGCCCTCATGCTCGCGGCGGCCCGCGGCCTGCACACCCTCGCGCGGGAGCAGACCTGGACGCCGAAGGTCACCCGGTCCTTCGCCGGGTCCACCGTGGTGCTGCTCGGTGCCGGCGGCATCGGCCGCGCCCTGGTGGCGCTGCTCGAGCCGTTCGGGTGCCGGGTGCTGGCGGTCTCGGACTCGGGCGAGTTCCCGGGTGCCGAGCGCACCGTGCCCCGGGCGCAGTACCGCGACGTGCTCCCGGAAGCGGACTACGTCGTCGTGCTGGCCCCGTCCACCCCGGCCACCCGGGGCATGGTCGGGGCGGCGGAGCTCGCGTCGATGAAGCCGACGGCGTGGGTGGTCAACGTGGCCCGGGGCGACCTGGTGGTCACCGACGACCTGGTCGCGGCGCTCGCGGCGCAGGCCATCGGCGGGGCCGCCCTGGACGTCACCGATCCCGAGCCGCTGCCCGACGGCCACCCACTGTGGACGGAGCCGCGGGCGCTCATCACCCCGCACGCCGCGAACCCCGACGACGCGTACTGGCCCACGCTCGCCCGTCGGGTGCAGGAGAACGTGGCCCGACGGGCCGCCGGCGAGACGCTGCTGGGGGTCATCGACCCCGGGGACGGCTTCTGAGGCGCAGCCGCACGGTCCGGTCCGAGCAGGCGGGTCAGCCGAAGTCGAGCAGCACCTTGCCCGACCTGCTCGGATCGGCCGCGAGCGCGAACGCGTCCACGGCGTCCCGGACGTGGCGGACGTGGGAGATCACCGGGTCCACGGCCAGGCTGCCGTCGGCCAGCGCGACCAGCACGTCGTCGATCTCGTCGGCGAAGCGGAACGAGCCGTGCAGCTCCAGCTCCCGCGCGATGGCCGGCGAGATCGCGACGGGCTGCGGACCGGGCGGCAGCAACCCCAGCAGCACCACGCGTCCGCCCCGCACGGCGGCCCGGACGGCGCTGTCGAGGCCCGCGGCGCTGCCGGAGGCCTCCACCACCACGTCGGCGGCCAGCGCGTCGATCGCCTCGGCGGCCCCGGGGGTGCCGGCCTGGATGGTTGCCGTCGCGCCGAGCTCGGTGGCGCGCGCCAGCGGCTGCTCCAGGACGTCGACCACGGTGACCGTGGCCGCACCGGCGCGCACCAGCACCGCGACGGCGAGCGCCCCGATCGGGCCGGCCCCGACGACGGCGACCGCACGCCCGGCGACGTCGCCCGCGCGCTGCACGGCGTGCCAGGCGACGGCGGCGGGCTCGGCCAGCGCCGCGCGGCGCAGCGGCAGTCCCTCGGGCAGCGCCCGCAGCATCCGGGCGGGCAGCACGACGCGCTGCGCGAACGCGCCCTGCGTGTGGGGCAGGTGGGCGGCGCTGCCCAGGTAGGTGCTTCCCGGGGCCAGGTTCGGGCGGTCCGCCGGGTACCGCGTGCCGTCGCCGGGGTGGGGCGTGCCCGGGTGCACGGCCACCGGCGTCCCGACGGCCGGTCCGCTGCCGTCGGCCGCCGCGACCTCGACGGTGCCCACGACCTCGTGGCCGAGCACCATCGGCTCGCGGAGCACGGACTGCCCGGCTGCGCCGTGGCTGACGTAGTGCAGGTCGGAGCCGCACACCCCGCCGAACGCGACCCGCAGGACCACCTCGTCGGGCGCCGGATCGGCGAGCGGCACGGTCTCGACCCGCAGGTCGTGCACGGCGTGCACGACGACCGCGAGGTTCGCCGCCCGTGGCGGCGTCTCAGACGACAACGGTCATGCCCCCGTCCACGTAGATCGTCTGGCCGCTGACGTAGTCCGAACCGGCCGACGCGAGCCAGACGACCGGGCCCACGACGTCCTGGGGGGTGCCCCAGCGCCCGGCCGGGGTGCGCCCGCGCAGCCAGGCGTCGAACGTCTCGTCGGCCACCAGGGCCGCCGTCATCGCCGTCTCCAGGTAGCCCGGCGCGATCGCGTTGACCTGCACCCCGGAGCCCGCCCACTCCGCCGCCATCGCCCGGGTCAGGTTGCGCACGCCACCCTTGGCCGCGGTGTAGGGCCCGATCGTCGGACGGGCCAGCTCGCTCTGCACGGAGCCGATGTTGATGATCTTTCCGCGACCGCGCTCGACCATCCCGCGGGCGACCTCGCGACCGACCAGGAACGGGGCGGTCAGGTTCGTCGCCAGCACCTTCTGGAAGTTCTCCACGCTCACCTCGAGCAGCGGCTCACGGTGCTGCACCCCGGCGTTGTTCACGAGCACGTCGACCCCGCCGGTCCGGTCCGCGAGCTCGGCGAGCGCCCCGACCACGGCGTCGTGGTCGGTGACGTCGAAGCAGGTGGTGTGGACCCGCTCGGCGCCGACCTGCGCCACCAGCTCGGCGCGGCGGGTCTCCAGCGTCGCGGCGTCGCGGCCGTGCAGGACCACGGTGGCGCCCGCGGCGGCCAGCCCGTCCGCCAGCACCGCCCCGATGCCCCGGGTGGAGCCGGTGACGAGCGCCACCCGGTCGGACAGGTCGAACAGCGATCCGGTCACCGCAGCAAGGTACCCCGGTCACCGCCTCCCTAGACTTCGGACATGGCAGCAGCGCGGACGTCGGTGGGGGTCGTGGGGCTCGGCGTGATGGGGGAGCCGATGACGGCCAACCTGCTGCGCGCCGATCCGGACCGGACGGTGTCGCTGTGGGCCCGCCGCCCCGAGAGCCTGGGCCCACTGGTGGCGGCCGGCGCCCGGGCGGTGGAGAGCTGCCGGGTCCTGGCCGAGCGCTCCGACGTGCTGCTGGTGGTGCTGCCGGACCTGCCCCAGCTCGAGGAGCTGCTCGACGGTGCGGACGGTCTGCTCGCCGGCGTCCGGTCCCGCACGGTGCTCGTCGTGTGCTCGACGGTGGCGCCGACCGGCCTCCGCGAGCTCTCCGACCGCGTCGCCTCGGCCACCGGGGGTCTGCTGCGGGTGGTCGACGCCCCGGTCAGCGGTGGGCAGGACGGCGCCGAGGCCGGAACCCTGTCGATCATGGTCGGCGGCGACGACGACGACGTGGCCGTGGCGGTGGGTGTCCTGGGGACCATGGGCACCCCGGTGCACCTGGGCCCGCTGGGGTCCGGGCAGGTGGCCAAGGCCTGCAACCAGCTCGTCGTGGCCGCGACCATCCAGGCGCTCGGCGAGTGCGCCGTCATCGCGGAGCGCAGCGGGCTCGACCTGGCCGTGCTCGTCGAGGTCCTCGGCAAGGGCTACGCCGGCAGCCGCATCCTCGCCACGCGCGGGCAGCGGCTCGTCGAGCACGACCACGCCCCGTCGGGTGCGGCGCGCTACATGCTGAAGGATCTCGACTCCGCCCTCGCCGCCGCCGACGCCACCGGGACCGGGACCCGGTTGCTGCCGGCGCTGCGGGCGTCGTTCGGCGAGCTGGTGGAGGCCGGGTTCGGCGACGACGACATCGCGGTGACCCAGGCCTTCGTCGAGAGCCTGGCGCCCCGCGCCTGAGCCCGCTGGTGGGTGGTCCCACCGCTTCCCGCCTACGCTGGGACCCTCGCCGAAGACCACCCGAACCACCGCTGGAGGACGTCGCTGTGCAGGTCACGAGCATCGGTCACGCCGGGTTCCACGTCCAGACCGCGGCCGGCTCCGTGCTGTGCGACCCGTGGGTGAACCCGGCGTACTTCGCCTCGTGGTTCCCCTTCCCCGACAACACCGGCCTGGACTGGGACGCCCTGGGCGCGTGCGACTTCCTCTACGTCTCGCACCTGCACCGCGACCACTACGACCCCGAGCTGCTGGCCGCGCACGTGAACAAGGACGCGACGGTGCTGCTGCCGGACTACCCGGTGCCGGACCTGCGTCGCGCGCTCGAGGGTCTCGGTTTCCACGACTTCCTCGTCACGACGACCGACACCAAGCACCGCGTGACCCGCAACGGGCACGACCTCGACCTCATGATCATCGCGCTGCGCTCGCCCGCGGACGGTCCCATCGGGGACTCCGCGCTCGTCCTGGACGACGGCGAGACGGTGTTCCTGAACATGAACGACGCGCGCCCCGTCGACCTCACCGCCATGGAGACCGCGTTCGGCCGCGTCGACGTGCACGCGCTGCAGTTCTCCGGCGCCATCTGGTACCCGATGGTCTACGACCTGCCCGAGCGGGCCAAGGTCGCCTTCGGCACCCAGAAGCGCCAGCGCCAGATGGACCGTGCACGCCGCTACATCGAGCAGGTCGGCGCCACCTGGGTGCTGCCCTCGGCCGGCCCGCCGGCGTTCCTCGACGACGCGCTGCGCCACCTCAACGACGACCAGGGTGACCCGTCGAACATCTTCCCGGACCAGACCGTCTTCCTGGACCAGATGCGGCGCCACGGCGCTGAGCAGGGCCTGCTGCTGCTGCCCGGCTCGGTCGCCGACTGCCACGGCTCGGACGAGCCCGTGCTGACCCACGTGACCGAGCCTGCGACCGTGTTCGGGGACGACCCGACCGACCAGCGGGTCAAGGCCGCCGCCATCGAGGCCTTCGCGCAGCGCCAGCAGCCGGTGCTCGCCGCGCACCGGGCGTCCTGGGCACCGGCCGGGGGTGAGCCGATGATGTCCGCCCTCAAGGCCCTGTTCGAGCCGCTCATGGCCCAGGCCGACGCCATCGCCACCGGCATCGGCGGTCCCGTGGCGCTCGACCTGGGGGCCGAGCAGGTCGTCCTCGACTTCACCACCCGCACCGTCCGCGCACCCGTCGAGGGCGAGAAGCCGCGCTACGGGTTCGCCATCCCGCCCGAGCTGGTGCGCACCGTGCTGCGCGACGACGAGCCGGACTGGGTGAACTCGATCTTCCTGTCCACCCGGTTCTCCGCCTGGCGGGTCGGCGGCTACAACGAGTTCCTCTACACCTTCTTCAAGTGCCTGACCGACGAGCGGATGGCTTACGCCGACGGTTGGTTCGCCGAGCAGCACGACGACGGGGCCGAGGTCGAGCTCGACGGCTGGCGCATCCAGAAGCGCTGCCCGCACCTCAAGGCCGACCTCTCCCGCTTCGGCGTCGTCGAGGGCACCACGATGACCTGCCAGCTGCACGGCTGGAAGTGGAGGTTGACGGACGGGAAGTGCCTCACCAGCGCCGGGCACGAGCTGCGCGCGGAGCGGGTCGCGGCGGATCCGGTGACCCGCGAGAACCCTCGTGGCGCAGCGGTTCCGAGCTGAGGTGAGCCTCACCTGAGAGCAGTTTGGGTAGCCTTCGATTGCTGGCGCGCCGCGCGCTGCTTTGTCATCCTGGAGCTCGAACCGACGTCGGGGACCCCGACGTCGTCCGACGTCGAGGAGACCTCATGACCGCCGCCACCGCCACCCTGCCCAGCGTCTCCAGCTGCGCCGCGAGCGCCTGCTCCTACAACCGTGACGCCGCCTGCCACGCCGGCGCGGTGACGATCGGGGGCGACGAGGCCACCTGCGGCACCTTCGTCGAGATCTCCTTCCGCACCAGCGCCGTGCGCACCGGTGTCGTGGGTGCGTGCCACCGCACGGAGTGCTCGTTCAACTCCGAGCTGGCCTGCTCCGCACCGAGCATCGAGGTCGCGATGAGCGGCGACAAGGCGGACTGCACCACCTTCGCCGCGCGCTGACCCGCTCCGGGACGACCCTCAGTCGAACGAGGGCAGGGCGTCGGGAGCCTCGCTGGTGAGCTGTCCCTGCGGACCGACCCGCAGGGCGTGCCCGGCCACCGCGAGCGCGGCCACCGGGTCGGCGTCGTCGGCCAGCACCGCCACGCCCGCCCCCGCGACGAGCGCGAGCTCACCGAGCACGGTGCGCCGCGACGGGCCGTCGAGGCCGTCGGTGATGCGGTCGGCGATGAGCAGCGACGGTCGGTCCAGGGCCAGCGCCCGCAGGGCCGCGCAGCGCTGGGTGGCGTCGTCACCGCACCCGGCGGAGAGCCGGCAGACCGTGGCCCGCCCGCCGGGGCCGGCCCCGGTGCGCGCGGTCGCCTCGTCGAGCAGCTGGACGATCCCGCGACGGGCCTCGTCGGTCCCCAGGAGCACCGTCACCTGACCGACGCGCAGACGTAGCCCCGCGGGCAGCTGTTCGGTCGACGTCACACGGGCCTCCGGTGCTGAGTGGTGAGGTGAGCCTAACCTCAGCCGGAGCGTACAGCCCGTTCCACCGCAAGGCTAGGTCGAGCTGGACGGGGTCGAGCTGGGCGGGGTCGAACGGGCCCGTCGTGCGAGCGCGGCGGTGAGCACGCCGTCGAACAGCTCGGGCAGCGGGATCCCCGCGGCCGCCGCCATCACGGAGACGACGCTGCTGCGCGCGAACGAGCAGTACAGGCCTGCCTCGAGGAACCAGGGCTTCCCCTCGGGATCGATCCGGAAGTCGAACAGGCTGTAGTCCCGGCAGCCCAGCGCCCGGTGCGCGGCGAACGCGGCCTCGTGCACCACCGCGGTGAGCGGGTCGGCGGGGTCCACGATCCAGGCGTGCTCGGCGTCCTTGGCCACCAGGCTCAGGCCGTCCGCGCCGTCGCTGTCGTCGCTGCCGCGGATCTTGTCGTCGTGCCCGCGGATCGGCTTGGTCTCGGTGTCGACGGCGTACTCCTCCAGCGGCAGGCCCACGAGCTGCACCGTGCCGTCCGGTCCGGCGACCTCCAGCACCCCGCAGCGGACCTCGCGGCCCAGCTCGACGTAGCGCTCCACGAGCACCTCCGTCGCCACCGCGAACGCCGCGGCCAGCGCGGCGTCCAGCTCGCCCGGCTCGCGGACCAGCGCGAGCCCGAGGGAGTTGTCGGTGTCGACCGGCTTGACCACGAACGGGGGCGCCAGGCGGGGCCGCTCGCCGGTGCGCAGCAGCTCACCCTCGGGCACGGCCACCCCGGCGGAGGCGACGACGGCCCGCGCCCGGGCCTTGTGCGCCCCCAGCGCCATGACGCCGGCCGGGTTGCCCAGCAGCGGGATGCCGAGCAGCTCCACCAGGTCGCGGTACTGGGTCATCCCGGGCACGCAGAACATCTGCGGGACCACCGCGTCGAGCTCGAGGTCCAACAGGCGCGCGACCGCGTCACCGATCGGCAGCACCGGGGTGGCGGCGAGGGTGGCGGCGTCGAGGTCGGCGGGGAAGCGCCACGCGCCGTCGGGGTCCACGTGGGCCACCAGCAGCTCGTACCGGTCGCCATCCGCCAGCGCGGCCAGCGCGTCGGCGGCGTACAGCCGGGAGAGGTCGGCGTAGAACCTGCTGACGGCCGAACCGACCAGCATCAGCACGCGATGGGTCACGGCGTCAGTCCCCCCCGGGCTCGACGAGCTTGCCGATGTTGATGTCCAGCTTCACCCAGCTGCCGCCGCGGAACAGGTTGCCCAGCAGCAGCAGCGGCATGTGCAGGTGGTGCACGGCGAGGAAGGGCAGCGGATCGTCGAGGGAGAAGATCGCGTCCTTGCCGCGGAGGATCGTCCACAGCTGCGACACCTTGTGCGGCTTCGTGAGCAGCTTCCACACCTCGTGGTAGAGCCAGTACGTCGGTCGCGCGCCGGGGTTGGGGACGATCTCGCGCGTGCCCGTCCCCAGGTAGGCCGCTGCGACACCGGGGTGGTCGTGGAACAGTGTGATCGCCGAGTGGGTGCGCGGGTTGCACTCGATGGCGAACAGCTCCCCGTCCGGCGCTTCGATGAAGTCGAACGAGAGCTGCCCGGTGTAGCCGGTGCCCTCGCAGAAGGCGCGCACCCACTGCTCGACCTCGGGCTTGTCGACCATCGCGTAGTTCAGCAGCGACGCCGAGGACTCACAGCACGCCCACACCTGCAGCTCGCCGTCGCGCACCGTTCCTTGGGTGCAGTACTCCTGCCCGGTGATGAGCTCCTGCAGGATCCACGGGTTGTCGGCCGAGATGGGCAGCGAGCGAGCGTGGGCGGCGGTCTCGGCCGGGGTGGGACGCGGCAGCGGGGTGAGGTCGAGGCGGTGCACCGGGTCGTAGGCGATGCTCTTGAGGATGTAGGGCCGGGCGCTCCGGGTGAAGTCGAACGCGTCGACCTGGGCGGGGTCGGTGATGCGGTGGGTGTCGGGCACCCGCAGGCCCCGGGCGGTGGACAGCTGGGCAAAGGTGTTCTTGTCGTCGACCTGGCGCAGCTCGTCGGGGCGCAGGTGCACCACCTCGCACACCCCGGCCAGCGCCTCGCGCACCTGGGCGTCGGGGTAGCTGGCCACCGGCGAGCAGACGGGCACGTAGACGTCGACCCCTTCGCGCTCGACGACGCGACGGATGGCCGCGACGTAGCCGGGGTCGTCGGGCTTCGGCACGACGTGGAAGGCGTCCACGGCGCGGGAGAAGCGGTGTCCGGTGAGGCGGTAGCGGCCCTGCTCGACGAGGACGACGCGGTGCCCGGCGGCGTGGAACGAGCGCGCCAGCTGCAGCGCCTTGGTCATCTTGCCCCCGCTGACCAGCACCGTCCGGGGTTGCTCGGCGACGGCCCGCACCGGCGGGTGCACGGCCGACCACCCCAGCGCCACCGCGGTGACCGCCACGTTCAGCGGCGCCACCGCGGTGAGCAGGGCGAGCATGCCCAGGGTGCGAGCGGGGTTGGCCATCATCCTCACGCCACCGTCGTCACGACAGCGTCCTCATGCCGCCCGGCGCAGCAGCGTGATGCCGTCGCGCACCGGCAGCAGCACCTGCTCCACCCGCGGGTCCGCCGCCACGGCGGCGTTGAACGCGGTGATCGCGTCACCGACCGCCGCCACCTGTCCGGGCAGGGTCTGCGCCACCCAGGGCTGACCCTGCATGAGGGTGTTGTCGACGACCACGGTGCCGCCCTCGGCGAGCAGGCCCCCGGTGAGGACCTGCTCGAGGTAGCCGAGGTAGCCGCCCTTGTCCGCGTCCAGGAACACGAGGTCGAAGCGCTCCCCCGCCTCGGCCAGCCGGGCCAGGGTGGCGGCCGCCGGGGCCACGTGCACGCTGATCTTGTGCCCGTCGGGGGCGGCGTCGAAGCAGCTCCGGGCCAGCGCGGCGACCTGCGCGTCGAGCTCGCAGGCCACGACCTCGCCGTCGGCGGGCAGGGCCTCGGCCATGGCCAGGGACGAGTACCCGGTGAACATGCCGACGTCGAGGACCCGACGGGCGCGCCCCAGGTGGACCAGCGCCTTGAGCACCTGCCCCTCGACGTGTCCGGAGAGCATCTCCTGCTCCAGGCCACCCCGATCCGTCCACGACTGCGCCGCCGTGCGCCGGGCCAGCTCGGCCAGGGCCGGGGACTCTCGCGTGGTGCACGAGGCGACGTAGGGGTCGAGGCCGCCGGCCAGGGCCCGGGCGTGCTGCACCTGTGCCCGCAGCGCCGGGTCCAGCCCACCGACCGACTCGAGCCCGGCCGCCACGTCGTCGAGGGTGGCGGCCAGGATGCCCAGCGGAGTGACCGGGCGGGCCGTCGGCGCCGCGGTGGCGGGTGCCGTCACGAGGCCGCCCCGGCGGTCACCGGCTCGCGGTCGTCCTCGCGGTCGCCCGCCGAGGACTCCGGGGTCATGAACGCCGCGACGCCCGCACCACCGCGGGGCAGCGCCGCAGCAAGCGCCTTGTGCGCGACGAGCGCCTCGGTCAGCTCCGCCTCGGTGAGGTCGTTGAGGAACACGCAGGTGCCGATCGGGTTGGGCACGGCCGCACGCTGCTCACCGTCGCGCGTGCGGATGATCGACTGCGTCGCCTTCCACACCAGCTCCGGGGTGTAGTGCTCGCTGTCGACGGTGAGCCCGAGCCGGCTGAACAGCGCCAGGACCCGGTCGCGGTCCTCGACCGAGATGAGGCCGCGGCGCTGGGCCAGCGTGGCCGAGTAGGCCATGTCCACGGAGATGGCGTGGCCGTGGAAGAACGGGATCTCGGGGGTGAGCTCCAGGGTGGGGCTCCAGGTGTGGCCGTAGGCGATGACCCGGTCGAGCATGATCTCGTGCAGGTTGGGCACCTCGAGCTCGAGCATCGTGTTGATGGCCTGCCACGTGATCGTGTCGGCGGCCGCACGCAGCTCCGGGCTGCCGTCGAGGTGACCGAAGTGGGTGCGCAGCAGCTCCTCGCCGTGCTCCTCCAGCAGCTCGAAGACCTGCTTGTTGGCGACGACCGCGATCTTGATGAGCTCGGCCATGCCGTTGCGGACCTGGTCCTCGGGCAGGGTCTCGAGGAAGCCGAAGTCCAGGATCACCTGGCGGGACGCGTGGTAGGCGCCGAGGCGGTTCTTCAGCTTGCCGTGGTTCGCCCCGACCTTGATCGACACGCTGGCGTCGATGAGCCCGATGAGGGTGGTGGGCACCCGGATGTAGTTGGTGCTGCGCTTGTAGGTGGCGCACGCGAACCCGGCCACGTCGGTGACCAGACCGCCGCCGACGACGAGCACCGGCTCCTTGCGGACCAGCCCGAACTCGCTCAGCGCGTCGACGATCTGCTCGAGGGTGCGCAGGTTCTTGCCGGTCTCCTTGATGGTGACCAGGGAGACGGTGAGGTCGATGCCGTGGTGGGCGAAGTAGGCCTGCATCTGCTCGCCGTACAGCCGGTACACGGCGTCGTCGACCACCATGAGGCAGCGGCCGAAGCCGGCGTAGGAGTCGGCGATCTGGGTGTTCTCGGGGCGGAAGGCGCCCTGGGCGTAGAGCAGGTCGAACTCGATCTTCTCGTAGCCGGTGACGCGGAACTCGGTGTCGGTGGCCGTGTAGGTGGCCTGGACGTCGCTCATGGGATCTCCTGGATCAGGGGTTCGGGTCGGCTCAGGCTCGTGACGGCTCAGACGTGGGTGTCGGGCAGCGCGGAGGGCTCCAGCGCGTGCACGACGCGAGCCCCCTCGGGGAAGGAGTGCCCGACGGTGTTCTCGTTCGGGAAGGCCAGGCAGTCCATGCCCGCGGCCATGGCGGACCGCACGCCACCGACGTTGTCCTCCACCGCCACGCAGGCGCCGGCGGGCTCGCCGAGCTGCTGCAGCGCGACCGTGTAGGCCTGCGGGTCGGGCTTGCCCGTCTCCACCCGGGAGCGGTCGACGACCACGTCGAAGGGGTGCTCGCCGAGCTCGCTGCGCAGGCCGGTGAGCAGGGCCGCGACGTTCTCCGGCGAGGTGGTGGTGACCAGGCCGAGCCGGATGCCCTGCTCGCGCGCCGCGTTCATCGTGTCGACGACGCCCGGGCGGGCCTGCAGCGCCGTGGTGGCCAGGCGCTCCTGGAACAGGCGCGACTTGGTGGCGTGCACGGCGTCCGCGTCGACGTCCTGTCCCCGGCTGCTGGCCTGCTCGGCGATGCGCGCCGCACCACCGTTGCTCGTGAGCAGCCGCTGGTACTCCTCGCGGTCCCAGGTCCAGTCGAGACCGTGCTCGGCGAACGCGTCGTTGAACGCCTGGCGCTGGAGCTCGGAGGTGTCGGCCAGGGTGCTGATGGAGCCGAACAGCAGTGCGGGCACGGGGTCCTCGTCCTTCGTCACGTCGACCCGGGCGTGGGCGCACGGGCAGGCGCACAGCTCGTCGGTGCGCCGCAGGGAGGAGTCTGGAACAGCCCCGCCCCGCTCGCAGCGCGAGGGGCGGTTCGGGGGGTGGGGTTCAGGCGGGGGAGACGACCATCCCCCGGTGCATGACCCGGTCACCGACGACGCCGGAGTGGTCGGCCTTGTGCAGCACGCACCGGTTGTCCCAGATTACGACGTCACCCGGGGACCAGGCGTGGCGCACGCAGTTGTCCTCCTGCGTGGAGTGCTCGTACAGCCGCGCGACCACGTCGGCGGTCTCCGCCTCGTCGAGCCCGCTGATCGCTGCGCACCGGGCCGGCGTGGACAGGTACACCGAGGTGCGACCCGAGATCGGGTGCACCGGGAACACGGGGTGCACGGCCTGCGTCTCGTCGTCGGGGCCGAGCTCGAGGCCGGTGACGACGTGGGTGATGCTGCGGCCCTCGAGGCGGGTGCGCAGCTCGTCCGGCAGCGTCTCGTAGGCCCGGTACTGGTTGCTGAACACCGTCTGCCCACCCTGCGCGGGCACTTCCACCGTCCGCAGCGCGGTGTAGGTGGGCGGGCGGGAGAGGTACGAGCTGTCGACGTGGAACTGGCTGCGCGGCGGGGTGGTGCGGCCCACGTTGGAGACCACGTTGAGGTCGGGGAAGCCGTCGACCGGGGTCTCGCCCGTCGTGAACGTCATCTCGCCGAAGCCCCGCAGGAAGGCGAGGAACTGGGCGTCGTCGAGGTCCTGGGCGGGGATGACGACGACGCCGTGCTCGGCGAGGAGGTCGCGCAGCGCGTCGACCCCCGTCGCGTCGAGGTCGGGGAGCGCGACGTCGGTGACGGTGACGCCGAGGGGCTGGAGGGTCTGCGTCTGCATGGGTTTCGACGCTAGCGGCGGGCCGCCAGCGGCGCGAGGCGAACGGTCCCCCTGCGCCCACCGGTGCGGGAGCGGGGGGACCGGGGAGGATCAGCCGCCGAGGTTGTTCGCGAACTGGTCCTGGCACGCCTGGAGCTCGCTCTGGTTGTTTCCGGCAGCGTTCACGCAGTCGTTCAGGTTCTGGAAGCTGGACGAGTTGAACAGCAGCACGGTGAACACCACCACCACGACCGTGATGAGGATGCCGATGACGCCGGTGATGATGCCGGCCAGCGCCATGCCCCCGTTGTTGGCCTCGCCGCGCTTGGCCCGCCCACGCCCGAGGAAGCCCAGGACCACGGCGATGATGCCGAAGACCGCACCGATGTAGAACAGGCCGGTGACGATGGCCAGGATGCCCAGGACCAGCGCGGCGATCCCCAGGCCGTTGCGCTGCGGCTTCGGCTCACCCTGCGGCGAGTAGGCCGGTGCGCCGTAGCCCTGCTGGCCGTAGGGCTGCTGCTGGCCGTAGGGCTGGTTCGAGCCCTGGTTGGGGCCCTGCTGGCCGTAGGGCTGCTGCTGGCCGTAGGACGGGTTCGGGTCCTGCTGGCCGTAGGGCTGGTTGGGGTCGCTCGGCGTGCTCATGGTTGAGGCTCCGTCTCTCAGTCCGGCCGACCCACCGTCGGGTCCGGGAACACGAACCGTACGAGACTGCATCGGCCATCCGGGGACGAATCGCGGAAGACACCACGACACCGGGGACACCGGGGACACCGGGGACACCGGGGACACCGGGACGACCGCCTCTTCGGTCAGACCGGGCGGAGCACGTCCGTCCCCACGTAGGGCACCAGCGCCGCCGGCACCCGCACCGAGCCGTCGGGCTGCTGGTGGTTCTCCAGGATCGCCACGATCCAGCGCGTGGTGGCCAGGGTGCCGTTGAGGGAGGCCGCGGTCTGCGGGCGCCCGTCGTCGTCGCGGTAGCGCACGTTGAGCCGCCGG
>JBBSUN010000030.1:0-46279 GCA_038234335.1 Mycobacteriales bacterium | reverse complement strand
TCGAAGAGAACAACCTCTGACGAACAAAACAACTAGCAAGCCCCACACAACCCCAAAGGATTAAGGTCATGCAGAGCCAAAATCAAAAAATGGCACTGACATAAAATCGACACACTGTTGAGTTCTCAAAGAACACGCACAAACCGGGGTACCAGGTCTTCCGACCGTCTCACCCGGAGGCTGTCGCTCCGCTCTCACCGTACGCCAAGATCATCCAAGAGACGACCTCGCGTCGCGGAGCAGATCATGCGGTCCGACCTCGTTGCCGTCGTGGTGACCGGCTCGGCGTCCCGCTCTGGCGACAAGGAGAAAGTTACGCAGGTGGGTGATCGGAGTCAAATCCCCAGCACAGCGGTGTCCACCTCGGGTGAACCTGCAGGTCAGGTGCCGTTCACCTGCCCGCCGACGGGCTCCTCAGGGCGCCATGAGCTCCACACCTGCCGTGTGACGCCGACCACGCCTCAGCACCAGGACGCCCCCCGCCAGCAGGTCGCTCGGCCCGGGCTCCCAGTCCTCGGCACCGATCTTCTGGTTGTTCACCGACACGCTCGACTCCCCCACCGCACGACGGGCCGCGCTCCGGCTCTCGCACAGCCGCGTCGCGACCAGCAGGTCGACCACCGTCCGCGGCTCGCCCACCCCGATCGTGACGAGGCCCGCCTCGGCCAGTGCGGCGCGCAGCGTCGCCGGATCCAGGCCCGCGAGGTCACCGCGGCCGAACAGGGCCGCGGCCGCTTCCTCGGCCCCCCGGGCCTGGTCCGCCCCGTGCACGAGGGTCGTCACCTCCTGGGCCAGCCGGCGCTGGGCCGCGCGGGCCTGCGGGCGCTCGGCCGTCACCCGCTCCAGGTCGTCGATCTCGTCGGCCGACAGGAAGGTGAACAGACGCAGGTAGGAGGTGACCATCGAGTCCTCGGCGTTGAGCCAGAACTGGAAGAAGGCGTACGGCGAGGTGAGCTCCGCGTCCAGCCACACCGCGCCGTCCTCGGTCTTGCCGAACTTGGTCCCGTCCGCTCGCGTCACCAGCGGCGTCGCCAGCGCGTGCACCCGGACCCCCTCGGCGCGGCGCACCAGCTCGACGCCGGCGGTGATGTTCCCCCACTGGTCGCTGCCCCCGGTCTGCAGCACGCAGCCGTGGCGGCGGTGCAGCTCCAGGTAGTCCAGCGACTGCAGCAGGACGTAGCTGAACTCGGTGTAGCTGATCCCCCCCTCGAGCCGGTTGCTCACCACATCGCGGGCCAGCATCCGGTTGACGGGGAAGTGCTTGCCCACGTCCCGGAGGAAGTCCAGGGTGCTCAGCCCGGCCGTCCAGTCGAGGTTGTTCACCGTGATGGCGGCGTGCTCGCCCTCGAAGTCGAGGAAGCGCGCCACCTGCACCTGGATGCGCTCCCCCCAGCCGGCCACCACCTCGGGGCTGTTCAGGGTGCGCTCACCGCTGTCCTTGGGGTCACCGATCATCCCCGTCGAACCCCCCACCAGCGCCAGGGGACGGTGCCCCGCGAGCTGCAGGCGCCGCACCGTGAGCAGCTGCAGCAGGTTGCCGATGTGCAGGCTCGGCGCGGTGGGGTCGAACCCGCAGTAGAAGGTCTGCGCCCCGGCGTCGAGCTGCGCTCGCAGCGCGTCCAGGTCGGTGGTGTGGGCGAGGAGTCCCCGCCAGGTCAGCTCGTCGAGCACGTGGGTCACGCGGTCGATCCTCGCAGGAGCACCGCCCCTCGTGCGCGAGACTGGGGGGGTGCAGACCACCGGGATCGATCCTGACGAGCTCGCCCTGGTGCAGCGGGTGATGGCCCGTGCCGGCGAGCTGCCCGCCGACCACCCCGACGTCGTCGCGCTGCGCCGGGCCACCGCCGCGATGTTCAAGGCCGTCAAGCGCACGCGCCGGGCCGAGCTCCGCGAGGCCGTGAGCACCGCCGACCGCGCCGTCGTCGCCGCCACCGCCACGGGCTCCCCCGAGCGCATCGACGACGAGACCCAGGGCGTGCCGCTGGTCTCCGCGACCGCCGGGGCCAGCGCCGGCACCCTGCAGCGGGCGCGGCCGTGCTACCAGTGCAAGCAGCGCTACACCCGGGTCGACGCGTTCTACCACCAGCTCTGCCCGGACTGCGCCGCCCAGAACCGCTCCCGGCGCGACGCCCGCACCGACCTGCACGGACGGCGGGCGCTGCTCACCGGCGGCCGGGCGAAGATCGGGATGTACATCGCGCTGCGGCTGCTGCGCGACGGTGCGCACACCACCATCACCACCCGCTTCCCGCACGACGCGGTGCGCCGCTTCACCGCCATGGACGACAGCGCGGACTGGATCGACCGCCTCACCGTCGTCGGCATCGACCTGCGCGACCCGACCCAGGTGACCGCGCTCGCCGACGACGTGGCCGCCGCCGGGCCGCTGGACGTGCTGATCAACAACGCCTGCCAGACCGTGCGCCGCTCGCCCGGCGCCTACGCCCCCCTGCTGGCGGGCGAGTCGGCGCCGCTGCCCACCGGCATCCCGCTGCCCGAGCTGGTCACCTTCGACCGGGTCTCCGAGGCGCACCCCGCCTCCATCGCCGGGGCGCTGGCCGCGGCCCCGGTGGCCGCGCACGACGGCGAGTCGCCCGAGCACGCCCGGGCCGCCCACACCGCGGCGGCGATGACCGCGCTCGCGCTCAAGGTCGGCGGCGCCTCGATCACCGCGCACCGGGACGGGACCGCCGTCGACGCCGGTGGGCTGCTGCCCGACACGGCCCGGGTGAACTCCTGGACCCAGACCCTTGACGAGGTGGACCCGTTGGAGCTGCTGGAGGTGCAGCTGTGCAACTCCGTGGCGCCGTTCCTGCTCGTCTCCCGGCTGCGTCCGGCCCTGGCCGCCGGGGCCCGCCGGGCGAGCTCCGGGCGCGCTCATGTCGTCAACGTCTCGGCCATGGAGGGTCAGTTCGCGCGGCAGTACAAGGGCGCCGGTCACCCGCACACCAACATGGCGAAGGCAGCGCTGAACATGATGACCCGCACCAGCGCCGGTGAGATGTGGGAGACCGACCGCATCCAGATGAACGCGGTCGACACCGGTTGGATCACCGACGAACGACCGCACGAGACGAAGCTGCGCCTGGCCGACGAGGGCTTCCACGCCCCGCTGGACCTGGTCGACGGCGCGGCGCGGGTGTACGACCCCGTGGTGCAGGGCGAGGCCGGGGTGGACCTGGTGGGCCACTTCCTCAAGGACTTCACCCCCAGCCCCTGGTGACCCCCGTGATGCTGGACACCACCGTGCCCGGGACGGTCGGGGTGCCGTCATAGGGTCCACGGGACCCTGGCAGTGACGTCAGGACATGCAGCCAGGAACGGCAGCCAGGAACGGAGCTCCATGCACTCCCCGAGAGACTTCTACCGACCCCTCGCCGTCGGCGCCCCGGAGCCGGTGCGGGAGATCCCGTTCCGCCCGTCGCGGATGATCCACTTCTTCGACCCGAGCAACCCGAAGATGGTGGCCAAGGCCCCGCAGATCGCCGCGGGCGTGGACATCCTGCTCGGCAACCTCGAGGACGCCGTCAAGGCCGAGAACAAGGAGGCCGCGCGCGCCGGGCTGGTGCAGGTGGCCAGGGAGAACGACTTCGGCGAGACCCAGCTGTGGACCCGGGTGAACTCGCTGGACTCCCCCTGGGGCCTCGACGACCTGGTCACGCTGGTCACGGAGATCGGCGACACGCTCGACGTGATCATGGTGCCGAAGGTGGAGGGGCCCGAGGACATCCACTACGTGGACCGCCTGCTCGCCCAGCTCGAGGCGAAGGCGGGGCTGCAGCGGCCGATCCTGGTGCACGCGATCCTGGAGACGGCGCGCGGCATGACCAACGTCGAGGAGATCTGCACGGCCAGCCCGCGCATGCAGGGACTCTCGCTGGGCCCGGCCGACCTGGCCGCGAACCGCCGGATGAAGACCACCCGGGTGGGCGGTGGGCACCCCGGCTACCTGGTGCGCGAGGACCCGACCGGTGACGTCGACGCCCCGCGGTCCACCTACCAGCAGGACCTGTGGCACTACACGATCGCCCGCATGGTCGACGCCTGCGCCGGTGCCGGGATCCTGCCGTTCTACGGCCCGTTCGGTGACATCAAGGACGTCCAGGCCTGCGAGGACCAGTTCCGCAACGCCTTCCTGCTCGGCTGCGTCGGGGCGTGGAGCCTGCACCCGGTGCAGATCGACATCGCCAGGAAGGTCTTCTCCCCCGACCCCGACGACGTCGCCCACGCCCAGTCCGTCATCGACGCGATGGGCGACGGCACGGGTGCGCTTATGATCGACGGGAAGATGGAGGACGACGCCTCCGTGAAGCAGTGCACGGTGATGGTGGAGCTCGCGCACGCCCTCGCCGAACGCGACCCGGAGCTGGCTGCGCGCTACGGGTTCGGCGCATGAGCGCCCCGGTGATCGTGCCGCGGCGCTCGGTGCTCTACATGCCCGGCGCGAACGAGCGGGCGCTGGAGAAGGCCAAGACCCTCCCCGCGGACGCGCTGATCCTGGACCTCGAGGACGCTGTCGCCCCCGACGCCAAGGGGGCGGCCCGCGAACGGGTGTGTGCCGCCGCGTCCTCGGGCTCCTACGGCCGCAAGGAGGTGACCATCCGGGTCAACGCGATCGGCACCCAGTGGCACGACGCCGACCTGGCCGCGGTCGCGGCCGCCGGTCCGGCCGGGGTGGTCGTGCCCAAGGTGAGCTCGGCGGCCGACGTGCACGCGATCGAGGCGGCGCTGGAGGCCGGCGGCGCCCCCGAGCGCACCCGGATCTGGGCGATGTTGGAGACCCCGCTGGCCATCCTCGACGCCCGGGAGATCTGCACCGCCTCCGAGCGCCTCGCCGTGCTCGTCATGGGCACCAACGACCTGGCCAAGGAGCTGCGGTCCGAGCACGTGCCCGGTCGGGCGCCGCTGGTCACCGCGATGTCGACCGCGATCCTCGCGGCCCGCCTCGGCGGCAAGGAGATCCTCGACGGGGTGTTCAACGACGTGACCGACGTGGACGCGTTCACCGCGGAGTGCCGGCAGGCCCGGGAGCTCGGCTTCGACGGCAAGACGCTGATCCACCCCACACAGGTGCAGCCGTGCAACACCACCTTCGCCCCGTCCGCGCAGGAGATCGCCGCTGCGCAGGAGGTCATCGCCGCGTTCGAGGACGCGGAGCGCGCGGGCCGAGGCGTGGTGACGGTGCGCGGGAGGATGATCGAGAACCTGCACGTGGAGCAGGCGCAGCGGGTGCTCGCCGTGGCCGAGGCGATCGGGGCGCTGGGGTAGGCGTCACGCTCCGGGGCTGTACGCGGGGGTCCCGTGCTCCCTGTGCACGGTGGCGGTGCGGATCCGGGAGTCGGGGCACCGCACCACGAGGTGGTCGGCCACCTGCTCCACGTCCGCGGCCGCGTCGTCGACCCAGCACGAGACGGTGATCCCGCCCCCCTCCCGGGCGCGCTGGACGCCGAGGTGGCCGGGCGGGCGGCCCATCCCGCGCGGGAGGCGGTGGCGTCCGCAGACCGGCTGACGGCGGGGCTCCGGCGCGGGGTTCAGGCGCGGGGGGAGCGGCGGTACGCGGAGATGGCGGGGCTGCCGGGCACCCAGAACCGCCACGGCACGTCGGCGGCGGTGCTCACCCCGACCCGGGGCCCGGTGTCCACGTCCCCCGAGGGCTCCCCCAGCTCCAGGCTGACCTCGGCGCCGGCGAGCAGGTCGATCCCGTCGTCGGCGAGGGTGATCCCCAGGGTCTGGGCGAGCACGGCCGGTCCGCGGGCGAGCGCGGGGGTGCGCGCCCGTCGCGTCGTCGCGACCTCGAGCCCGCGCACGACCTCCCCCGCCCGCAGCAGCACCGCCGCCGGTTCACCGTCCGTCCCGACGGAGACGTTCAGGCAGGTGTGCATGCCGTAGACGAAGTACGCGTAGAGGTGCCCGGCGGGGCCGAACATCACGGCGTTGCGTGCGGTCCGGCCCCGGGACGCGTGGCTGGCGGGGTCGTCCGCACCGGCGTAGGCCTCCACCTCGACGATCCGCACGCTCACCCCACGGCCGTGCAGCACCGACCCCAGCAGGGCCCGGGCGGCGTCCGGCGGCGGGGTGCTCAGCCGGTCGCGGTCCAGGTGCGGCACGCGGCGGCCTTCTCGAGCACCCCGGCGAGCTGCTCGGCGACCCGGACCCCGGCGGTGCCGCCCCGCGCGTCGCGGGAGGCGATCGAGCCCGGCACCGTGAGCACGTCGCGGACAGCCGGGGTGAGGTGGGGGTCCACCGCGGCCAGCTCGTCGTCGGTGAGCTCGGCCAGGCCCACGCCGCGGGTCTCGGCGACGCGGACGCAGCCCCCTGCCGCCTCGTGGGCCACCCGGAACGGGACCCCCTGGCGGACCAGCCACTCCGCGACGTCGGTGGCGAGGGTGAACCCGGCCGGGGCGAGCTCGGCCATCCGGTCGGTGTGGAAGGTCAGCTCGGTGACCAGCCCGGTGAGCGCGGGCAGCAGCAGCGCCAGCTGGGCGACGGAGTCGAAGACCGGCTCCTTGTCCTCCTGCAGGTCCCGGTTGTAGGCCAGCGGCTGCGCCTTCAGCGTGGCCAGCAGCCCGGTGAGGTTGCCGATGAGCCGGCCCGCCTTGCCCCGGGTCAGCTCGGCCACGTCGGGGTTCTTCTTCTGCGGCATGATCGAGCTGCCGGTCGACCAGGCGTCGGGCAGCGTGGCGTACCCGAACTCCGCCGTCGACCAGAGGATGACCTCCTCGGCCAGCCGCGAGAGGTCGACGGCGATCATGGCGAGCACGAAGGCGGCCTCGGCGGCGAAGTCCCGGGCGCTGGTGCCGTCGATGGAGTTCTCGGCCGACCCGGAGAACCCGAGCTCGGCCGCGACCGCCTCCGGGTCGAGGCCCAGGGAGCTCCCGGCCAGGGCCCCGGAGCCGTACGGGGACACCGCGAGCCGCACGTCGAGGTCGCGCAGGCGGTCGACGTCGCGCAGCAGCGGGTGGGTGTGCGCGAGCAGGTGGTGGGCCAGCAGCACCGGCTGGGCGTGCTGCAGGTGGGTGCGCCCGGGCATGGCGGCGTCCGGGTGGGCCGCGGCCTGACCGGCCAGCGCACCGACGACGTCGAGCGTCCCGCCTGCCACCTCGCGGACCGCCTCGCGCAGCCACATCCGGAACAGCGTGGCCACCTGGTCGTTGCGGGAGCGCCCCGCCCGCAGCCGCCCACCGACGTCGGCCCCGACCCGGGAGATCAGGCCGCGCTCCAGCGCGGAGTGCACGTCCTCGTCGCCGTCGTCGGGGGTGAACGCACCGCTCGCCACGTCCTCACCGAGGCGGGTGAGCCCGTCGAGCATGGTGCTGAGGTCGTCGTCGCCCAGCAGACCGGCGGCGTGCAGCACCCGGGCATGGGCCCGGGACGCCCGGACGTCGTGCGGTGCGAGCACCCAGTCGAAGTGGGTCGAGCGGCTCAGCGCCGCCATGGCCTCGGCGGGCCCGCTCGCGAACCGCCCGCCCCAGAGGGCGCTCACAGTCCCAGGTCGCGCTTGGCCGCCATCTTCGAGGACAGCCCGTGCAGCGTCACGAAGCCCTTGGCCATGCTCTGGTCGAAGGAGTCCCCCTCGTCGTACGTCGCGAGGTTGAAGTCGTACAGGCTCTCGGTGCTGCGGCGGCCGTTGACGACGACGTTGCCGGCGTGCAGCACCAGCCGGATCTCTCCGGTGACCCGCTCCTGGGTCTTGGCCAGGAACACGTCCAGGGCGTCCTTGAGCGGGGAGAACCACAGGCCGTCGTAGACCAGCTCGCCCCAGCGCTGCTCCACCTGGCGCTTGTAGCGGGCCAGCTCGCGCTCGATGGTGACGTTCTCCAGCTCCTGGTGCGCGGTGATGAGCACCATCGCGCCGGGCGCCTCGTAGACCTCGCGGCTCTTGATGCCCACGAGGCGGTCCTCGACCATGTCCAACCGACCCACGCCCTGCGCACCCCCCCGGGTGTTCAGCTCCTGGATGATCTGCAGCACCGACAGCGTCCGGCCGTCGATGGCCACGGGCACCCCGGCCCGGAACTCCAGGACGAGCTCGTCGGGGGCACCGAAGTTCACCGTCGGGTCCTCGGTGTAGGCGTAGACGTCCTTGGTGGGGGCGTTCCACAGGTCCTCGAGGAACCCGGTCTCCACCGCGCGGCCCCACACGTTCTGGTCGATCGAGAACGGGGACTTCTTGGAGACGTTGATCGGGATGTCGTTCTCCTCGGCGAAGGCGATGGCCTTCTCCCGGGTCCACGCGTAGTCGCGGACCGGTGCGATGACGTCGAGGTCCGGGCCGAGCGCGCCGATGCCGACCTCGAAGCGCACCTGGTCGTTGCCCTTGCCCGTGCAGCCGTGGGCGACGGTGGTGCCACCGTGGAACTTCGCCGCCGCCACGAGGTGCTTGACGATGAGTGGTCGGCTGATCGCCGAGACCAGCGGGTAGCGGTCCATGTACAGGGCGTTGGCCTGGACCGTCGGGAGGCAGTACTGCTCGGCGAACTCGTCACGGGCGTCGACGACGACGGACTCCACGGCGCCGCAGTCCAGGGCGCGCTGGCGGATGTCGTCCATGTCCTCGCCACCCTGACCGAGGTCGATGGCCACCGCGACCACTTCCTTGCCGGTCTCCTTCCCGATCCAGCTGATCGCCACGGACGTGTCCAGCCCGCCGGAGTAGGCGAGTACGACGCGGTCAGCCATGGGGGGTGTGCTCCTTCTGCTGCAGGTGGGTGATGCGGGAGGCGAGCTCGGCGCCGGTCATGGGCTCCCGGGCGACGACGACGATGGTGTCATCCCCCGCGATCGTGCCGACGACGTCGTGCAGGGCCGCGCGGTCGAGCGCGCTGGCCAGGAAGCTGGCGGCCCCGGGTGGGGTGCGCAGCACGGCCAGGTTGCCGCTGGAGTCCGTGGAGACGAGCAGCTCGGCGAGCAGCCGGACCAGGCGGTCGGTGCCCCCCTCGACCACGCCGTTCACGACCCGCTGCACCGGGCTGCCGTCCTCGGGGACGACGTAGACCCCCGCGGAGCCGTCGACACCGCGCAGCTTCACCGCGCCGAGCTCGTCGAGGTCGCGGGACAAGGTGCCCTGGGTGGTCTCGACGCCCTCGGCGGCGAGCAGCGCGGCGAGCTCGGGCTGGTTGTGCACCGGGTGGGCGCTCAGCAGCGCGAGGATCCGGCCCTGGCGCGCGACGCGGCTCACCGTGCCGCTCGACGAACCGCTCGTCACGACACGGCCCCGTCGCTCCGCTCGCCCGGGTGCTCCAGCAGCCACGTGAGCAGCGCCTTCTGCGCGTGCAGCCGGTTCTCGGCCTCGTCCCACACGGCGCTGGCGGTGGAGTCGAGCACCTCGTCGGTGATCTCCATCCCGCGGTGGGCGGGCAGGCAGTGCAGCACGACGGGATCAACGGCGGCCCGGGCGAGCAGCTCGGCGTCGACCTGGAAGGGCCGGAACGGGCGGACCCGGTCGAGGCCGTCGTCCTCCTGGCCCATCGAGGTCCAGGTGTCGGTGACGAGCACGTCCGCGCCGTCGGCACCGGCGTGCGGGTCCGTCGTCGTCTGCACGCTCCCCCCGGTCTCCTCGGCCCGGCTCCTGGCGGCCACGAGCACCCGCGGGTCCGGGTCGAAGCCCAGCGGCGCGGCGACGGTGACGTGCACGCCGGCCGTGGCCCCGCCGAGCAGCAGCGAGTGGGCCATGTTGTTGGCCCCGTCGCCGAAGTAGGTCAGTCGGAGCCCGGCGAGGCTGCCCTTGCGCTCGGCGATGGTCTGCAGGTCGGCGAGCACCTGGCACGGGTGGAACGTGTCCGACAGGGCGTTGACGACGGGCACGCTCGCCCCGGCGACCATGAGCTCGAGCCGCTTCTGGGCGAAGGTCCGCCACACGATGGCGCTGACGTAGCGGCTCAGCACCCGGCCCGTGTCGTCGATGGTCTCCTCGCGCCCGAGCTGCATGGTGCGTCCGTCAACGACGACGGCGTGCCCGCCGAGCTGGGCGATGCCGACCTCGAAGGAGAACCGGGTGCGGGTGGAGGCCTTCTCGAAGATGACACCCACACCCTGCGGGCCGGCCAGCGGACGACGGGCGTACGGGTCGGCCTTCAGCTCGGCGGCGAGGGCGAGGACCTCGGCCTGCTCGGTGGGGGTGAGGTCGTCGTCGCGGAGGAAGTGTCGGGTCACCGTGACGCTCCAGCGGTCTCGAGGATGGCGGGCAGGGCGGCGACGAAGGTCTGCGCCTGGTTCGTGGTGAGCACGAGCGGCGGGGCCAGCCGGAGCACGGCCGGGCCCGGGGCGTTGAGCAGGAACCCCGCGTCCTGGGCGGTGCCGACGGCGGCGGGGCCCACCGGGGCGGTGAGCACGATCCCGAGCAGCAGGCCGCGGCCCCGGACGTGGCTGACCAGCGGGTGGTCCAGCGCCTCGATGCTCGCGGAGAGCTCCTTGCCCAGGGCCGCGACGTGCGGCACGAGGCCGTCCGCGTCGAGGGTGCGCAGCACGGCCAGCGCGGCGGCGCAGCACACGGGGTTGCCGCCGAAGGTCGTCCCGTGCTGACCGGGGGAGAGCAGGTCCCCGGCCGCGCCGACCCCGATGCACGCGCCGATGGGCAGCCCGCCACCGAGGCCCTTGGCCAGGGTGATGACGTCCGGGACGACACCGTCGGCGGTGTGCGCGAAGAAGGTGCCGGTGCGGCCGACGCCGGTCTGCACCTCGTCGAGCACGAGCAGCGCACCGTGCCGGCTGGTGATCTCCCGGGCCGCGGCCAGGTAACCGGCGGGCGGCACGACGACGCCACCCTCCCCCTGGATCGGCTCGAGGAAGACCGCGGCCGTGTCCGCGTCGACCACGGCCTCCAGCGCGGCGACGTCGCCGAAGGGCACGAACTCCACCCCGCCGGGCATCGGCTCGAAGGGCGCGCGCGTGCCGGGCTGGCCGGTGAGGGCGAGCGAGCCCATCGTCCGGCCGTGGAAGCTGTTCTCCGCGGCGACGATCTTCGGCCGGCCGGTGCGACGGGCGATCTTGAACGCGACCTCGTTCGCCTCGGCCCCGGAGTTGGTGAACAGCACCCGTGACGGCGCCCCGACGTGGGCGCGCAGGGCTTCGGCCAGCGCGAGGGCCGGCTCGGAGACGTACAGGTTGGAGACGTGCCCGAGGGTGGAGAGCTGCCGGGTCACCGCCTCGACGACGGCGGGGTGGGCGTGGCCCAGCGCGTTCACCGCGATGCCCCCGAGCAGGTCGAGGTACTCCCGTCCGTCCTCGGCGGTGAGCACCGCCCCGTGCCCGGAGACCAGGGCCAGCGGCGGCGTGCCGTAGTTGTCCATCATGGATCCGGTCCAGCGCTGCTGCAGGGGGGATGTCATGCCGTCACCATCGTTCCCGTGCCGTCGGCGGTGAACACCTCGAGCAGGACCGAGTGGGCCAGGCGTCCGTCGATCACGTGCGCACTGGGGACCCCACCGGTGACCGCCCGCAGGCAGGCCTCCATCTTGGGGATCATCCCGGCGTCGAGACGGGGCAGGAGCTGCGCCAGCTCGGTCGCACCGATCTCGGTGCGCAGCGACGCGCGGTCCGGCCAGGCGTCGTAGAGGCCCTCGACGTCGGTGAGCACCACCAGCTTCTCCGCGCCCAGTGCGACGGCCAGGGCGGCGGCGGCGGTGTCGGCGTTGACGTTGTGGACCACGCCGTCGGCGTCGGGGGCGATGGAGCTGACGACGGGGATGCGGCCGGCGCGGACGAGGTCCCACACCGCGTCGGGGTTCACGGCGACCACGTCCCCGACCAGGCCGACGTCGACCGCCTCGCCGGCGACGGTGGCGGTGCGACGGGCCGCGGTGAACAGGTGCGCGTCCTCGCCGGACATGCCCACCGCGTGCGGGCCGTGGGCGTTGACCAGGCCGACGAGCTCGCGGCCGACCTGACCGAACAGCACCATCCGCACCACCTCCATGACCTCGGGGGTGGTGACGCGCAACCCTCCCCGGAACTCCCCCACCAGCCCCAGCCGCGTGAGCATGGCGCTGATCTGCGGGCCGCCGCCGTGCACGACGACGGGGTGGATGCCCGCGGTGCGGAGGAACACCATGTCCTGGGCGAAGGCACGCTTGAGCCCGTCGTCGACCATGGCGTTGCCGCCGTACTTGACCACGACGACCTTGCCGCGGAAGCGCTGCAGCCACGGCAGGGCCTCCACGAGCACCCCCGCCTTCTGGGCGGCGGTGACCATCTGCGCGGCCGTGGTCCTGGATTCGGCGCTCACGAGCTGTACGCCGAGTTCTCCTCGACGTACCCGTGGCTCAGGTCCGTGGTGCGGATGCTGGCGGTCGCGTCGCCGAGCCCGAGGCCGATCTCCAGGCTGATGCGCTCGCCGGAGAGGTCGACGTCGCGGGCGCCGGGGACGCCGACCCCGCCGACGCAGACGGCTCGGCCGTCGAAGGCGACGTCGATGCGGTCGGGCTCCAGCGGGAACGGCGCCATGCCGACGGCGGCGAGCACCCGGCCCCAGTTGGGGTCGGCACCGAACAGCGCGGTCTTGACCAGGCTGTCCCGGGCGACGACGCGCGCCAGGGCGACGGCCTCGTCCTCGGTGCGGGCACCGGAGACGGTGATCGTGACGTGCTTGGTGGCGCCCTCGGCGTCGGCCATGAGCTGGTCGGCGAGGTCGTCGCAGACCGCGGTGACCGCCGCGGCCAGCTCGTCGGAGGTGACGGTGTGCTCGCTGGCGCCGGAGGCGAGCAGCAGCACGGTGTCGTTGGTGGAGGTGGCGCCGTCGACGTCGAGCCGGTCGAAGGTGACCCGGCAGGCCTGCCGCAGGGCCGCGTCGAGGGTGGTGGCGTCGGCAACGGCATCGGTCGTGAGCACGACGAGCATCGTGGCCAGGCTCGGCGCGAGCATCCCGGCACCCTTGGCGAAGCCTCCGACGGTGAACCCCGGGGCCTGCACAGCCGCCTGCTTGGGCACCGAGTCGGTGGTCATGACGGCGCGGGCGGCCTCGAGCCCCCCGACGAGGCCACCGGCCAGCTCGTGCACCGCGTCCGCGACCCCGGGAAGCAGCTTGTCCATCCGGAGCCGGTCGCCGATGAGCCCGGTGGAGCAGACCGCGACCTCGCCGGCGCCGGTCTCGCTGCCCCAGCCGCTCAGGGTGGCGGCGGTGCGCTCGGCGGTGGCGTGCGTGTCCTGGAAGCCCCCTGGGCCGGTGCAGGCGTTCGCGCCCCCGGAGTTCAGGATCACCGCGCGGAGCCGTCCCCCGGTGAGGACCTGCTGCGTCCACAGCACGGGAGCGGCCTTGACCTGGTTGCGGGTGAACACCCCGGCCGCAGCGTGGTCGGGGCCCTCGTTGACCACGAGGGCGACGTCGGGGTTGCCGGACGCCTTGAGCCCGGCGGCGACCCCGGAGGCCTTGAAGCCGGCCGCGGCGGTGACGCCCCGGTTCCGGACGACCGTCGCCGGCCTGTCGACGGGAACGGTCACGGGGCGACTCCGATCGTGGACAGGCCCGCGGTCTCGTCGAGCCCCAGGGCGAGGTTCATGCACTGCACGGCCGCACCGGCGGTGCCCTTGGTGAGGTTGTCGATCGCGGCCACCACGACGAGTCGGCGGCAGTCGGTGTCCACGGCGAGCTGCAGCTGGACGGCGTTGGAGCCCAGGACGGCCCCGGTGGTCGGCCAGCGCCCCGCCGGGAGCAGGTGCACGAACGGCTCGTCGGCGTAGGCGTCGGCGTAGACCTCCCGCGCCTGCGCCTGCGTGGCCGTGGTGGCCGCGCCGGCGGTGGCGAGGATGCCGCGGGGCAGCGGCGCGAGGACCGGGGTGAAGGAGACGGTGACCTCGCACCCGGCGGCCGCGGACAGGTTCTGCCGGATCTCCGGGGTGTGCCGGTGGGTGCCCGCGACCCCGTACGCGCTCAGCGAGCCCATGACCTCGGAGCCGAGCAGGTTCGTCCTGGCCGCCCTGCCCGCGCCGGAGGTGCCGCTGACCGCGACGACGGTGACGTCGGGGCTGACGATGCCCGCGGCGAGCGCCGGGGCCAGCGCCAGGCTGGAGACGGTCGGGTAGCAGCCCGGGACGGCCACGCGCCGGGCGCCCCGCAGCGCCGCGCGGGCGCCGGGCAGCTCGGGCAGGCCGTAGGGCCAGGTGCCGGCGTGCGGGGTGTCGTAGTAGCGGGCCCAGTCGTCGGGGTCGGTGAGGCGGAAGTCGGCCCCGCAGTCGATGACCACGGTGTCCCCGGGGAGCTGGGCCGCGATCTCCGCGGAGCGCCCGTGGGGCAGGGCGAGGAAGACGACGTCGTGCCCGGCCAAGGTCTCGGCGGTGGTCTCGGCCAGCACCCGGTCGACCAGGGGCAGCAGGTGCGGCTGGTGCTCACCGAGGGTGGACCCGGCGCTGCCGCCCGCGGTGAGCGCGCCGATCCTCACCTCGGGGTGGCCGAGGAGCAGGCGGAGCAGCTCGCCGCCCGCGTACCCGCTCGCTCCCGCCACCGCCACGTCGATCATGCACAACATCATGCAGCGCTGCGCAACTTCATGCAACCTTTCGCCTTCTGCGCGCACAATGCTGCTCCGCGGCCGCCGGTGGCGCGTTCTGCACGCACGACGCGAACATCACGGTGTCGTGAGCAGGGCGGTGTGACGTGGCGCACTGCTACGGTGCAGCCGACCGCAACGCCGGTCGGCGCGGGCCGTTCCTCCTCCGGGGGGCGGGCTCCCCGCGCCGGTCGGAACACCGTGAGGTGGACAGCGGGGTCACGGCCGACCCCGTCCCGTCCACCCGTACCCGGCGCGGTCACCACCTCAACCGGAAGGAACACCATGGCTGGCGTCAAGTTCGACAGTGCCTCGCGCATCTACCCGGGCAACCCGACCCCGGCGGTCAACAAGCTGGACCTCGAGATCACCGACGGTGAGTTCATGGTCCTCGTCGGCCCCTCGGGCTCCGGCAAGTCGACCGCGCTGCGCATGCTCGCGGGTCTGGAGGACGTCAACGAGGGCGCGATCGAGATCGACGGTCGCGACGTCTCGCAGATGCCGCCCAAGGACCGCGACATCGCCATGGTCTTCCAGAACTACGCGCTGTACCCCCACATGTCCGTCGCCGAGAACATGGGCTTCGCGCTGAAGCTCAAGGGCATCGGCAAGGAGGAGCGCCGCCAGAAGGTGGTCGAGGCCTCCCGGCTGCTCGACCTGGAGCCGTACCTCGACCGCAAGCCCAAGGCGCTCTCCGGTGGTCAGCGCCAGCGCGTCGCCATGGGCCGGGCCATCGTGCGCGAGCCCAGCGTGTTCCTCATGGACGAGCCGCTGTCCAACCTCGACGCGAAGCTCCGCGTGGAGACCCGCGCCAACATCGCGGCCCTCCAGTCGCGCCTGGGCACCACCACGCTGTACGTCACCCACGACCAGGTCGAGGCCATGACCATGGGTGACCGGGTGGCGGTGCTGAAGGACGGCCTGCTGCAGCAGGTGGACACCCCGCGCAACCTGTACGACTCCCCGCGCAACGCGTTCGTGGCCGGCTTCATCGGCTCGCCCAGCATGAACCTGCGCATGGCGCGACTGGTCGAGGGCGGCGCCCAGCTGGGCGAGTCGGTGGTGCCGCTGAAGCGCGAGGTGCTCGACGCCGCGTCCAAGGCGAACGTCCAGGAGATCAACCTGGGCATGCGCCCGGAGTCGTTCTCCGTCGCCACGGCCGGGGAGGGCATCACCCTCGACGTGCAGCTGGTCGAGGAGCTCGGCGCCGACGCCTACGTCTACGGCAAGGTCGTCGGCACCCAGGACGACTCCATCACGAAGCACTTCGTCGTCCGTTTCGACGGCCGCATCCCGCCCCGCACCGGCGAGCGGATCCAGGTCGTCGCCCGTCAGGGCGAGGAGCACGCCTTCCACCCGGAGACGGGCGAGCGACTGGGCTGAGCCCCGGCTCCGGCGGCGGCCGTCACCCCTGCGGGGGTGGCGGCCGCCGATCGTCGGTGGGCTCGGCCGCCCAGTCGGGGTGCTCGTGGCGGGCCCAGGCCCGGTGCACCCACCCCGTGCGGATCCCGCGCATCGCCTCCGGGTCGCGGACCGCCTTGAGGACGTGGCCGACCACGAGCAGGCCGAGGCCCAGGGCGAACCAGTCGTGCACGAACGTGGCCCCGACCCGCTGGGCGAGCGGCGCGAGCCCGGTGAAGTACATCAGCGTGCCCGAGCCCAGCAGCACCACGATCGACCCGGCGCTCAGCGACCCGTTCAGCTTCTGCCCGGCGTTGAACTTGCCCACTCCGTCAGCGGTGCGGCGACGCTCACCGTGCCGCAGCCACGCCCAGTCCTCGGCGACGAACCGGCCCAGCCGAGCGAGGTCGGCCCGGTAGGCGCGGGAGACCAGCGCCACCAGCAGGGGCACCGGCAGCACGAACCCGCTCACCACGTGCACCGCCACGACGGTCCCCCGGTTGCCGACCAGTACCGAGAGCGGTCCCAGGGAGAGCACCGCCGCCGACGCCAAGCACACCAGCAGGAGCGTGCCCGCGACCTGGTGCGCCCACCGCTCGGCGCGGGTGAAGCGGAGCCGGTCGTCGCGGTGGGTCGTCGGCGAGCTCGTGCCGTCGGGGCTGCTCGTGCCGTGGGGGCTGCTCGTGCCGTGGGGGCTGCTCATGCTGTGGGGGCGTCGTCGCGGCCGTTGGAGGTCCCCACCCAGCCGTCGACGTCGTAGCCGCGCACCTCCCAGTAGCCGGGCTGCACGTCGGCGGTCAGCTCGATCCCCCCGAGCCACTTCAGGCTCTTGTAGCCGTACATCGGTCCGGCGAACAGCCGCACCGGGCCGCCGTGGTCGTGGGTCACCGCGCCGTCGAGCATCTCCAGCGCCACCAGCACGTCGTCGCGCCGGGCCTGCTCCAGCGTCAGGCTCTCGGTGTACGTGCCGTCGAAGGAGGTGAAGCGGACCGCGGTGGCGCCGTCGGCCACCCCCGCCCGGTCGAGGACGTCGGCCAGCCGGACCCCGCGCCAGCGCACCTGCGGCACCCGCCACCCGGTGACGCACTGGAAGTCGAGGACGAGCTCGTGCTGGGGCAGGGCCTGCAGCTCGGCCAGGGTGAGCGCACCCGGCCGGGCGACGAGGCCGGAGACCTCGAGGCGGTAGCTGGCCGCGCTCCGTCGCGGCGCCCCCAGGGTCACCGAGTAGAAGCGGAAGGTGTTGCCGACGGGGATCAGCGAGACCAGCCCGGTGGGGTCGTGGTTGCCGATCGGGCCGAGCACCGCGGCGAGCCCGCGCTGGATGGGGTCACCGGCCAGCACGCCCACCGCTCCGAGCCCCACGAGCCCGAGGACGACCCGGCGCCCGACGGGGGTGCCCTGGGCCGTGGCGGTGCCGTCTGCGGTGGGGGTGGGCACGGCCCCAGTGTGCCCGCTACCCGCGCAGGACGGCGCCGGTGCGCTCAGTGGCCGCGGCGACGGCGGCGTCCCGGGCCGCGGTGGCCTCGTCCTCGGTGAGGGTCCGGTCCGGCGCCCGGAAGCGCAGCGCGAAGGCGAGCGAGCGCTTCCCCTCCCCGACCTGGGCCCCGGCGTACACGTCGAACAGCCGCACGTCCTCCAGCAGCGGCCCACCCCCGGCGCGCAGGGCGGCGCCGACGTCCCCGGCGGGTACCGCGTCCTCGACGACCAGGGCGACGTCCTGCAGCAGCGGCGGGAACGGCGAGACGGCCGGCGCGGGGCGCGGCTGCGCCAGGGGCAGCGCATCCAGGTCGAGCTCCACGGCACAGGTCCGGACCGGCAGGCCGAGCCGCTCCACCACGGCGGGGTGCAGCTCGCCGGCGTGTCCGACGACCGTCCCCTCCACCGTGAGCGCGGCGCACCGGCCGGGGTGCCACGGCGCGTGCTGGGCCGCGGTCACGGTGAGCTCGACGCCCGCGGCCGCGGCCACGGTGTGCGCCGCGGCGATGGCGTCGGAGACGTCGGCCGGACGTCCCGGGCCCCACCACCCGGCCAGCTCGCGCTGCCCGGCGAGGACCACGGCGGTGTGCACGGGCTGCTGCGGCAGCGACGCGTCGATGGCGTCGAGCTGCTCCGCGGTGGGCCGCCGGTCGACCGGCAGCGGCGGCGTCGCCTCGCGGGCCGGACCGGGCCGCACCACCTGGGCGAGGGCGTAGAGCGAGAGGTTGCGCGCGCCGCGGGAGACGTTGCGGACCAGCGCCTCCAGCAGCGCGGGCAGCAGGGTCGTGGCCAGCTGGTCACGCTCGGCGTCCAGCGGGTTCAGCACCCGGGCGGTGGAACGGCGCGGGTCGTCCGCGTCGAGACCGAGCGCGTCGAGCGACCCGGCGGGCAGGAACACCGTGGGCAGCACCTCGACGTGCCCGGCGGCGGCCAGGGCCCGGGAGACGGCGCGGCGACGGCGCTGGCCGGCGGTGAGCCCGCGCCCGGGCAGCGCGGCGGGCAGCACGGAGGCGATGACGTCCAGACCCTCCAGGCGCAGCACCTCCTCGACCAGGTCGGCGGGCTGGACGAGGTCGGGCCGCCAGCTGGGCGGGGTGACCCGCAGCTCGGTGGTGCCGGTGACCTGGCAGCCGACCTCGACCAGGCGGCGCCGCGTGGTCCCGGCGGCGTACGTGGTGCCGGCGACGCGGTCGGGCAGGTCCGCGCCGATCGTGATGCTCGGGCGGTCCGGGACCGGGTCACCCACGACGGTGCGCCCGGGAGCCACGGTGCCGCCGGTGATCTCGGCGAGCAGGGTCGCCGCCCGCTCCAGGGCCACCTCGGCCAGCGCCGGGTCGACGGTGCGCTCGAAGCGGCGGCTCGCCTCGCTGGGCAGCTTGTGCCGGCGCGCGGTGCGGAACACCGCGAGCGGGCTCCACGTCGCGGCCTCCAGCAGCACGTCCGTCGTCGCGCCGGTGACCTCGGTGCTCGCGCCGCCCATGACCCCGGCCAGGGAGACGACGCCGGAGTCGTCGGCGATCACCACGTCCTGCGGGTCGAGCGTCCGCGCTCCGCCGTCGAGGGTGCGCAGCCGCTCCCCCGGGCCCGCCCGCCGCACGTGCAGCCCGCCCTCGAGGCGGTCGGCGTCGAAGGCGTGCAGCGGCTGTCCCAGCTCGAGCATCACGTAGTTGGTGACGTCCACCGCGGCGGAGATCGGCCGCATGCCGGAGAGCAGGAGGCGCCGCTGCAGCCACCAGGGGCTCGGGGCGGTCGCGTCGATCCCGTCGACCCGCCGCACGACGAAGCGCGAGCAGTCGGCACCGGGGTCCACGGTGACCGGCCAGGCGTCGCCGTCGGCGGCGGGGACCGCGGCGGCGGCCGGGTCGGTGAACGTGACGCCGAGCGCGGCGGCCATCTCCCGGGCGAGGCCCCGCTGGGAGAAGCAGTAGCCGCGGTCGGGGGTGATGGCGAGGTCGAGCACGGCGTCGTCCAGGCCCAGCACGGCGGTCGCGTCGGACCCCGGCTCGGCGGTGCCCGGCGGCAGCACGAGGATCCCGGCGTGGTCGGCACCCAGGCCCAGCTCGCGGGCCGAGCAGATCATCCCGTCGGAGGTGTGGCCGTAGGTCTTCCGGGCGGCGATGGCGAACCCGCCCGGCAGCTCCGAGCCGGGCAGCGCGGCCACGACCAGGTCGTCGACGGCGAAGTTCTGCGCGCCGCAGATGATCTCGCGGGGCTCGGCCTCGCCGACCTCGACCCGGCAGAACCGGATGGGCTTGGTGAACTCCGTGAGCTCGGTGATCTCCTGCACCCGACCGATGACGACGGGGCCGGTGACCCCGGGCAGCTCGGTGATCTCCTCGAGCTCGAGGCCGACGCGCACGAAGTGCTCACCGACCACCGCGGGGTCGTCGGGCAGGGCGCCGGCGGGCAGGCCGGAGGCGGCGAGCCAGGACAGGGGGGTGAGCACGGGTGGTCCTCTCTTGCCGGGGCGGGTCTCAGAGCGACAGGCCGAAGGGCAGCGTGAAGCGGACGTCGCCCTCCACCATGTCGCGCATGTCGGAGATGCCGTTGCGGAACATCAGGGTCCGGTCGATCCCCATGCCGAAGGCGAAGCCGGAGTACTTGTCGGGATCGATCCCGCTGGCGCGCAGCACGTTCGGGTTCACCATGCCGCAGCCGCCCCACTCCACCCAGCCGGGGCCGCCCTTCTTCTCACCGAACCACACGTCGGGCTCGGCCGAGGGCTCGGTGAACGGGAAGTAGCTGGGCCGGAGGCGGATCCGGGAGTCGGGGCCGAACATGGCGCGGGCGAACGCGTCGAGGGTGCCCTTGAGGTGCGCCATGGTGAGGCCCTCGGCGATGGCCAGGCCCTCGATCTGGTGGAACACCGGGGTGTGCGTGGCGTCCAGCTCGTCGGTGCGGAACGTGCGTCCCGGGCACACCACGAACAGCGGCAGGTCGCGGGTGAGCATGGAGCGGACCTGCACCGGGGAGGTGTGCGTGCGCAGCACCTGCCGCGACCCCTCGGGGGCGATGTGGAACGTGTCCTGCATGGTGCGGGCGGGGTGGTCGGGCAGGAAGTTCAGGGCGTCGAAGTTGTAGTGCTCGTCCTCGAGCTCCGGGCCCTCGGCCACCTCCCAGCCCATGGCCACGAACACGTCGGCCACCTGCTCCTGCAGGACGGTGATGGGGTGCCGCGCACCCCGGGGGTAGCGGTCGGTGGGCAGGGTGACGTCGACGGACTCACCGACGAGGACGGCCGCGTCCCGCTCCGCGAGCAGCACGGCGCGGCGCTCGTCGTGCGCCTGGAGGGCCTGCCTGCGGACGTCGTTGACCCGCTTCCCGGCGTCCGAGCGCGCCGCCGGCGGCAGCGCCCCGAGCTCGCGGCGGGCCAGCATCACCGGGGCGCGGTCACCCAGGTGGGCGGTGCGCGCCGCGGCGAGGGTGGTGAGGTCGGTCGCCGCCGCGAACGCCGCCACGGCCTGCTCCCCGGCCTGCTCCAGCGCGGCGGGCGCGAGCACGGCGACCTGCTTGGGGTCGTAGGGGTCGTTGGTCGCGGACACGCTCGAGCACCTTCTCTCTGGGGTGGGACTGCTCAGGATCGTAGGTGGTGCGCGCGGGCCCCCGCGTAGAGGCAGACCGCGGCCGCGGTGGCCAGGTTCAGGCTCTCCGCCCGGCCGTGGATGGGCACTCGCACCCGGTGGTCGGCCCGCGCGGCCAGCTCGGGGGCGAGGCCGTGGGCCTCGTTGCCGAACAGCCACGCGGTGGCCCGGGCGAGGACGTCGTCGGCCCCGGCGGCGTGCAGGTCGAGCTCGCCGTCGGCGGCGGTGGCCAGCACCTGCAGGCCGGCACCACGCAGGGCGTCCAGCAGACCCGCGGTGTCGCGGTGGCGGACCACGGGCAGGTGGAAGACGCTGCCCGCCGAGGCCCGCACGCACTTGCCGTTGTGCGGGTCGACGCCGGTCCCGGCCAGCACCACCACGTCGACCCCGGCGGCGTCGGCCACCCGGATGACGGTGCCTGCGTTGCCCGGCTCGCCGGCGTCGACGAGCACCGCCACGGAGCGGACGTCACCGGTCAGCGCCGCCGCGAGCGTGACGTCCAGCAGCGGGCACACCGCGACGAGACCCTGCGGGCTGACGGTGTCCGACAGCGCCGCGGCCGCCCGCTCGGTGACCGCGCTGACGGTGGTCCCCCGCCGCTGCGCGTCCGCGACCAGGTCGGGGTTGCGCTCGAGCGCCGCGGCGGTGGCGAACAGCTCGTGCACGGCCCCGGCGGCGAGGGCCTCCCGGACCGCCTGCGCCCCCTCGACGAGGAACCGCCCCGCTGCCGTGCGGGCAGCGGGGCGGTGCAGCTTCACGGCCGCCACGACGCGCGGGGTGCGCTCGGTGAGCTCGGCGGCGCCAGGAGCGGACGGGCTCAGGCGGCGTCCTGGTTCGCGTCCACCGTGGCGGCCGCGTTGACGTCGGCCGGCAGGCTCTCCTTGGCCAGCGCGACCAGGGTCGCGAAGACCTCCGGGTCGTGCACGGCCAGGTCGGAGAGCACCTTGCGGTCGACCTCGAGGCCGGAGGCCTTCATGCCCTGCATGAAGCGGTTGTAGGTCATGTCGTGCGAGCGCGCCGCAGCGTTGATCCGCTGGATCCACAGCCGGCGGAACTCACCCTTGCGCGCCCGGCGGTCGCGGTACGCGTAGGTCATCGAGTGGAGCATCTGCTCCTTGGCCTTGCGGTACAGCCGCGAGCGCTGCCCGCGGTAGCCGGAGGCCGACTCGAGAACGGTACGGCGCTTCTTCTGGGCGTTGACGGCCCTCTTGACGCGTGCCACTAGTGGATCCTGTTCGGTATCGGGGGCGGTGCTCCGCCCGGGGTGTGCTGCTGGGACCGGTGGGTCCGGGAGCCGCGGTCAGCCGCGGCCGGTGCTCAGATGCCGAGCAGGCGCTTGATGCGGCCGGCGTCGCGGGGGTCGACCTCGGTGACGCCGTCGAGGCGACGCGTGCGCCGGCTGGACTTGTGCTCCAGCAGGTGGCGGCGCATGGCCTTCTCGCGGATCAGCTTTCCGCTGCCGGACACCTTGATGCGCTTCTTGGTGCCACTGTGGGTCTTCATCTTCGGCATGGGCTGTCCTTCACTTCCTGGGTGGGGCCGGGGTGGGTCAGGGCTGGGTGGCGGGTGCCGCGGTGGCCGGAGCCTGCTCCGGGGCCGGCGCGGCAGCGGGCTGGGCCGGTGCGGCCGCGGGGGCAGGAGCAGCGGCGCTCGAGGTCGGGGCGCTCGAGGTCGAGGCGGCGGAGCTGGCCTCGTCGACACCCAGCTGGGCCTTCTGACGGGTCTTGGCGCCCTTGTGGGGAGCCAGGACCATGGTCATGTTGCGACCGTCCTGCTTGGCGGAGGTCTCCACGTAGCCGAGCTCGACCACGTCGGCACCGAGGCGCTGCAGCAGCCGGTAGCCCAGCTCGGGGCGGGACTGCTCACGACCGCGGAACATGATGGTGACCTTGACCTTGTGGCCCGCGTTGAGGAACCGCTCGACGTGACCCTTCTTGGTCTCGTAGTCGTGCGAGTCGATCTTCGGTCGGAGCTTCTGCTCCTTGACCACGGTCATCTGCTGGTTCTTGCGCGACTCGCGCAGCTTCTGCGCGTTCTCGTACTTGAACTTGCCGTAGTCCATGAGCTTGCACACCGGCGGGCGAGCCTCCGGTGCCACCTCGACGAGGTCGAGGTCGGCCTCGACGGCCAGCCGGAGGGCGTCTTCCACGCGGACGATCCCCACCTGCTCCCCGTTGGGCCCGACGAGCCGGACCTCGGGAACACGGATGCGGTCGTTGATGCGGGTCTCAGCGGTGATGAGATCTCCTCGAGGTAGGCGGTGTCGGTCGACCCTGCGGTCGCGACCGAAGCGGTCCCCCCACGACGGAGGCCCCTGCTCGCCGTGAGGCGTGCCGGGGCCCGTTGCCGACCGGTCCCGGATGCCGGTGAACGCACATCCAGCTCCCAGATCTCTCCGGGTGACCGGACCTCGGTCGCACGCGTGCGCCGGGGTGGGAGCGGGGCTCCACTTGCTGCCCCCGTGCTGGACGGGAGCGGTCGTCCTGGAAGGCTACCAGCCATGACGGATCCGTTGCGCTCCCCCGCCGAGACCCCCGGTTCGCCGCCACCCTCCCGGGATCCGACGACGCCGCCCTCCCGGGAGCTGGCCGAGGTGCCGGCCGTGGAGGTCATCAGCCGGGCCGCCGTGATGCTCATGAGCTCGGCGGCGGAGAAGCTGGGCCTGGCCGAGGACGATCCCGCTGCCAGCCCGCACCGCGACCTGGACGAGGCCCGCCGCGTGATCACCGCCCTGGCCGGGCTGGTCACCGCGTCGGTGGAGTACCTGGGCCTGCACGCCGGACCGCTGCGCGACGGGCTCCAGGCGCTGCAGCGGGCGTTCCGCGAGGCGTCCGTGGTGCCCGACGCCCCGGGGGCCGGGCCGGGCGAGAAGTACACCGGCCCCGTGCGCTGAAGCCCCGGGGTCAGCGCGCCGCGGCCCCCGCCTTCGCCCCGGTCCGCTGCTGCCCCGTCGACTCCGGCACGGCGGCCCGGGTGACCGCGGGCCCCTTCTTCCGCGGCGCGGGCCGTGCCCCGGGGGCACCGGGGGCGAGCACGTCGACCAGGTAGCGGCCGGTGTAGCTCTCGCTCACGCCCGCGATGTGCTCCGGCGTGCCCTGCGCGACGAGGGTGCCGCCGCCGGCCCCTCCCTCGGGGCCCATGTCCAGCACCCAGTCCGCCGTCTTGATCACGTCGAGGTTGTGCTCGATGACGATGACCGAGTTCCCCTTCTCGACCAGCCCGTTCACCACGAGCAGCAGCTTGCGGATGTCGTCGAAGTGCAAGCCGGTGGTCGGCTCGTCGAGGATGTACACGGCCCGGCCGCTGGTGCGCTTCTGCAGCTCGGAGGCCAGCTTGACCCGCTGGGCCTCGCCCCCGGACAGCGTCGTCGCGGGCTGGCCGAGCCGCACGTAGCCCAGCCCCACCTCCACGAGGGTCTGCAGGTAGCGGTGGATCGAGCTGATCGCCTCGAAGAAGCCGGCCGCCTCCTCGATGGGCATGTCCAGCACCTCGGCGATGGTCTTGCCCTTGTAGTGCACCTCGAGGGTCTCCCGGTTGTACCGGTCGCCGTGGCACACCTCGCACGGCACGTACACGTCGGGCAGGAAGTTCATCTCGATCTTCAGGGTGCCGTCACCGGAGCACGCCTCGCAGCGCCCACCCTTGACGTTGAAGGAGAACCGACCGGGCTGGTACCCGCGAACCTTCGCCTCGGTGGTGGAGGCGAACAGGGTGCGGATCTTGTCGAACACACCGGTGTAGGTGGCCGCGTTGGAGCGCGGGGTCCGCCCGATGGGCGACTGGTCCACCCGCACGAGCTTGTCCAGCTGGTCGAGGCCCGTGACCCGGGTGTGCCGCCCCGGCACCTGGCGCGCACCGTTGAGCTTGTTCGCCATCACCGTGGCCAGGATGTCGTTGACCAGGGTCGACTTGCCCGAGCCGGACACCCCGGTGACCGCGACGAGCAGACCCAGCGGGAACGCGACGTCGATGCCGTGCAGGTTGTGCTCGCGGGCGCCGACCACACCCACCTGACGCTTGGGGTCGCGCTTTCGGCGGGTCGCCGGCACGGGGATCACCTCCCGACCGGAGAGGTAGGCCCCGGTGACCGACTCGGGGTTGGTGAGCAGGTCGGCGTAGCTGCCGCTGTGCACCACCCGGCCGCCGTGCTCGCCGGCACGGGGGCCGATGTCGACCACCCAGTCGGCCGCCTTGATGGTGTCCTCGTCGTGCTCGACGACGATGAGGGTGTTGCCCAGGTCGCGCAGGCGGGTGAGGGTGTCGATGAGGCGGCGGTTGTCGCGCTGGTGCAGCCCGATCGACGGCTCGTCGAGCACGTACAGCACCCCGACCAGGCCGGAGCCGATCTGGGTGGCCAGCCGGATGCGCTGGGCCTCGCCGCCGGACAGGGTGCCGGCGGCACGGTCCAGGGAGAGGTACTCCAGACCCACGTCGAGCAGGAAGCCCAGGCGGGCCTGCACCTCCTTGAGCACCGAGCCGGCGATGACCTCCTCCCGGACGCCGAGCACGAGGCCGTTGAGGAAGGTTGCGCAGTCGGCGATCGAGAGGGCGCAGACGTCGGCGATCGACTTCTCGCCCTGCCCGGTGTGGCTCATGGTCACCGCGAGGATCTCCGGCTTGAGCCGGGTGCCGGCGCAGGCGGGGCAGGGCACCTCGCGCATGTATCCCTCGTAGCGCTCCTTCATCTGCTCGGACTCGGTCGCCTCGAGGCGACGCTCCAGGAACGGCATGACGCCCTCGAACGCCGCGTAGTACGACCGGGACCGCCCGTAGCGGTTGCGGTAGCTGACGTGGACCTGGTCGTCGGAGCCCTCCAGCACGGCGGCGCGGGCCTTGGCCGACAGCTCCCGCCAGGGTGTGCGCACGTCGAAGCCCATGGCCTCGGCGAGCCCGGCGAGCAGGCGACCGAAGTACTCCGCGGTCTGACCGTTCGACCACGGCGCGATCGCCCCGTCGGCCAGGCTCAGCTCGTCGTCGGGGACCACCAGCTCCGGGTCGACCTCCTTGCGGACACCGAGCCCGACGCACACCGGGCAGGCCCCGTAGGGCGAGTTGAAGGAGAACGAGCGGGGCTCGAGGTCGTCGATCGAGAGCGGGTGGTTGTTGGGGCAGGCCATCTTCTCCGAGAAGCGGCGCTCACGGACCGGGTCGTCCTCGGCGAGGTCCACGAAGTCGAGCACCAGCACGCCGTCGGCCAGGCGCAGCGCGGTCTCCACCGAGTCGGTCAGCCGCTGCTTGGCGCTCGCCTTCACCTGCAGCCGGTCGACCACGACCTCGATGTCGTGCTTCTCCTGCTTCTTCAGCTTCGGCGGGTCCGACAGGGGGTGGACGGTGCCGTCGACCCGGACCCGGGCGTAGCCCTGCAGCTGCAGCGACTCGAACAGGTCCACGAACTCGCCCTTGCGGGTGCGGACCACCGGCGCCAGCACCTGGAAGCGCGCACCCTCCTCCATCTGCAGCACCTGGTCGACGATCTGCTGCGGGGTCTGCTTGGAGATGAGCTCGCCGCAGACCGGGCAGTGCGGGGTGCCGGCGCGGGCGTAGAGCAGGCGCAGGTAGTCGTAGACCTCGGTGATGGTCCCGACGGTGGAACGAGGGTTGCGGTTGGTCGACTTCTGGTCGATGGAGACCGCCGGGGACAGGCCCTCGATGAAGTCGACGTCCGGCTTGTCCATCTGGCCCAGGAACTGCCGCGCGTAGGCCGACAGCGACTCGACGTAGCGGCGCTGGCCCTCGGCGAAGATGGTGTCGAAGGCGAGGCTCGACTTGCCCGAGCCGGACAGCCCGGTGAACGCGATGAGGCTGTCGCGCGGCAGGTCGAGGTCGACCCCGCGCAGGTTGTGCTCGCGGGCGCCACGCACGACGAGACGATCAGCCACAGGTGTTCTCTCCAGTTCGACTCCGATGGAGCGCGGGCCGGGTCCGCGCGTCGGGGGCCATGCTAGGTCCGCGCACCGACAGGAACCGGGCGAGCCCGGCCGCGGGTGAGGTTGCTCGCACCCGTCCCGGTGCTCGTGGGCGACCGTCGGGCCCGGCGGCGGTACCGTCACCGCCCATGCAGGTCGACGAGAACTACACCGGCACCGTCTCCCCCGCCGGGGCCCCCCAGCGCAAGCACGTCCCCGGCGCCACGATCACCAAGATCTCGGTGGGCCCGATGGACAACAACGCCTACCTCGTGGTGGACGACGCGACGGGCAAGGCGCTGCTCGTCGACGCCGCGGCCGAGTCCGACCGGCTCACCGAGCTGCTCGACGACCACGCACCCGAGCTGGCCCTGATCGTGACCACCCACTCGCACGCCGACCACTGGCAGGCCCTCGCCGACGTGGTCGGGGGCACCGGGGCTCCCACGGCCGCCCACAGCCTCGACGCCGAGCCGCTGCCCGTCGTCCCGGACCGCGAGCTCGCCCACGGCGACCGCGTGCACGTCGGCGAGCTGGCGCTGGAGGTCATCCACCTGCGCGGGCACACCCCCGGCTCGGTGGCGCTGCTGCTGCGCACCGACGACGGCGCGCACCTGTTCACCGGCGACAGCCTCTTCCCCGGGGGCCCGGGGAAGACGGGCTCGCCGGAGGACTTCTCCTCGCTCATGGACGACCTGGAGTCCCGCGTGTTCGGCACCCTCGACGACGACACCGTCGTGTACCCCGGCCACGGACGCGACACCAACCTGGGCGCCGAGCGGGACCAGCTCGGCGAGTGGCGCTCGCGCGGCTGGTGAGCCCGCGGGGGCGCGGTAGGCGGTGACGGCGACTATGCGGGGCCTCGTGGTGGGAACAGTCCGAGGAGCCGGTCTCGCTGCGCCGAGGTCGGGGCTGGCGCCGCGTCGACGATCTGAGCTATGTAGTCCGCGCGAGTCGGGGCTCCCTCACCGTTGCCCGGCGGCGCAGCCTGCCCGATCGTTCCGCAATCACTGGCCGCAGGTGGTCGACTGGGACGCCGCCAGCCCGGCGTGGTGATGGAGACGTCCATGCACGGGTTCGGTTCGATGGAGGGGCAGCGGCTGCCGCGGCGCGTCCGACACCTGGAGGTGACCGCGCCGTTCATGGTGAGGCGCCGCTTCCCACTCAAGCTCACACGCGAGCTGGCGGTCGCCGCCGACGCGGTAGGCCCGACTGGACATGGGGACCGCCTTCCGCGGTGACTCCCCACTACGTGCTCCTGAGCCTGGATTTGGTGAAGGGAACCATCGGCGCGGTCGCGCGCACTCCCCCGTGCCCCTACTTGATGTCCGGCGAAGGGCCGTCACGGTTCCCCGTTGCCAGGTCACCGCCTGGGCCGGAAGCCAGGGAACGCCAGGGCGAGGCTGAGTCGCCGGGCCGCCGCCACCGTCGCCGCGTGCTCACCGGATTCAATGCCGCCGTGCTCGGCGCGCGAATTCAGGCCGTTGACGACTTCCCGACACGCCCTCGGCGAGGCCAGCACCCGCCGCACGCACTCCTGGACCGTGGGCTCCCGCAGCTGGGTGGTGACCCGTTCGACGACCGTCTTGCGCTCGATGACCCTCACCGCGATCACTCCGGCCGCGACGCGCGGCGTTCTTCGTACGCCGTTCGTCGACACGCTTGAGAGCACCAGACAGGCGGGCGGCCGCGCCCGGATCCCTCCACCAGCCGCCCGCATCGCGGACATCCGCGAGCTCGCGCGGCATCGCCAAAATTTCGTACAGGCGCTACCTTCGTTATCGCAACGCAACCACGATGCAAGAGGGGTGTGGCACGAGTTTGCACTGGTTCCACAGCCGATCAGGACGCCGCCGGTGTGCGTGTCCGGGTCTGAAGTTCGGCGTCGCCTGGTGGTGCGCACGCTACGACCGTGCGCAGTGGTGACTGCGATCGAGGGCGAGCGTGTCGGCCTGCCCGTTGGGAGAGATGCCTTCACGTGGCGCCGACCCACGGGTGATAACGGCACCACGCTTGAGTCGGTTGCGCTGCGGCACTGACACCGCCTTGCCCGGCCTCGGACGGCGTGACCGGGTATTGCGTTTCTTTCGTTTTGTGGGATCCTCGGGCCATGAGCACCGCGGAGCTGGAACCTCGAACCACCCTGCCTCCGCAGGATCACACGCAGATCGAGGCGCTGCTGCGACAGCTCGAGGCCGGAGCGCCGACGACCGCAGTGCTCGAGGCACCCGACGGTCAGCGCGTCGCGCTGCCCGCCGAGATCTACACCATCCTGCTGGACATCACCAAGGCCATGGCCGACGGCCGCGCCATCACCATCGCCCCGCACGAGCAGGTGCTCAGCACCCAGCAGGCCGCGAACCTGTTGGGCATCAGTCGACCGACCTTCGTGACGATCCTCGAGCGCGGCGAGGTCCCCTACACCCAGCCCGGTCGCCACCGGCGCGTCCGTCTGACCGACGTCCTCGACTACCAGCGTCGCCAGCAGCACTCCCGCCGGCAGGCCCTGGACTCCCTGACCCGGGAAGCCGAGGAGCTGGGGATAGGAGACACCCCCGCCCCCCGCCGGCGGATCCGGGGGTAGGGCCCGAGTGCGCTACGCAGCGCTGCTCGACGCCAACGTCCTGGTCCCCTACACCGTCACCGACGTGCTCTTGCGCCTCGCCGAGGCAGGCCTCTACCGCCCACTGTGGTCGGCAGCAATCCTGGCGGAGGCCGAGCGCACCCTGATCCACCTGCACCCCCATATCTCCGCCGCGACCCTGCACGCTCACCCTGACTGGTTCTGACGAGCTGACGAACAGCTCACCCGTGGCGGTGCGCACCGGGCTGTCGGGCGGCCAGCGCAAATCCCACCGTGAGTGGGGGTCGCTGCCGCCAGCGGGGACGGATTCGATCAGCGGGCTGCGTGGCAGGTCGGCCTTCCCTGTGAAGGTGCGGACGGGTCAGGGCACCTCCTTCCAACTGTGGTGCCCGAGGGGCTGGCAATTGTGTGGTGCGTGCTAGACGGAGGTGCCCGCCCGCAACGCGACGTAGATCCCGACCAGCACGAGGAGCCCGGCGAACGCCCGGGTCAGGGTCGTTCCGGAGACCCGGTCGCTGACGCGCTTGCCGGCGAAAGAGGCGAGGACCGCGGCGATGGTGAACGGGACAATGGTGTGCCAGGGGATCTCGGTGGTGCCCAGCCGTTCGACGAACGCACCGAGGCTGGTGATGGAGATGATGACCAGCGACGTCCCCACCGCGACGGGCATCTCGTACCGCAGAGCAAGGACCAGTGCCGGGACGATGATGAATCCGCCCCCGACGCCGAGGAACCCGGTGAGGAATCCGACGACGAGGGCGGCGAGGAGCACCTTGCCCGCGGTGGACGCACGCGAGTAACGGCCCACGACCTGGCCCGAGTCCGTCGCGGCTGGGGGGCCCACAGCGGGGACATCGCCCACAGCGGACCGGCCACCGCCGCTGACGGCCGCCAGCTGGGGCTCGGCGGGTGCGGTACCGGAGGGTCTGCGGGTGCGCAGGACCATCGCGGTCGCTGCCACGAGCATGAGCGCAGCGAAGCTCAGGAGCAGGACGTCCGGGGCGACGAGGCGGTTGACCTTGGCACCGCCGAAGGAGGCACCGATGCCGATGACCCCGAAGACGCCGGCCGCCCCCCAGCGGACCCGCCCGGAGCGGGCGTGGCTCGTGGCGGCCAGGATCGAGGTGACGCCGACGATGACCAGGGAGGCGGTGGTTGCGACCCGCGGCTGCTCGTGCAGCAGGTAGACCAGGATCGGGACGGTGAGGATCGATCCGCCACCGCCGAGGGCGCCCAGGGTGAGGCCGATGACGACGCCGGCGACGAGGGTGAGGACGAGCACCTCAGATCACCTGCGGCTCTCCACTGGCGGCGGTCCCCACGGGGAACCCGGCGTTGGACCAGCCCGGCATGCCGCCGTCGGGTGTCGTGCGGGTCTTCGCGGGGCTGACCTGGCGAGCCTGGTGCGCGGGGCGGGTCATGGGTCCTCCAGGGTGGCAGCAGCGCAACGCGGCGCCCAGCTGCGGCAGAGGGGGTGGCTTGCTCGGGCGAGCAGCGGCCCCCAATGTACGGACATCCGATCGTCAGGGCAAGCAGGCGCCACGGGACGACACACCACCGTCACCGCCCGTTGCTCGCCCCCGCGCACCACGCAAGGGAGTCCCCATGAGCACCACCACGCACCATGCCGTCGTCATCATCGGCGGCGGCAACGCCGGCATCTCCGTCGCCGCCCGGCTGACGAGGGCCGGCGTCACCGACGTCGGGGTCATCGAGCCGTCCAGCACGCACTACTACCAACCGTTGTGGACGCTGGTCGGCGGGGGCTGCGCCCCCGCGCGGGAGAGCATGCGCTCGGAGGCGAGCGTCATGCCGGCCGACGTCACCTGGATCCGGGACCGAGCCGAGGGTGTGGACCCGGAGAACCGGACCGTCACCACCGCGAACGGCGCGGTCGTCGGCTACGACCACCTCGTGGTCAGCCCCGGCATCCAGCTCGACTGGGACGAGATCCCCGGGATGCGGGAGGCCATGGACTCCCCGAACGTCTCCTCCAACTACACCTTCGAGACCGCCCCGAAGACCTGGGACCTCGTCCGCAACCTCCGCAAGGGCACCGCGGTGTTCACGATGCCGGCCGGTCCGATCAAGTGCGCCGGTGCCCCGCAGAAGATCGCCTACCTCGCCGCGGACCACTGGCGCCGGCAGGGCGTGCTTGCCGACATCCGGGTCGTGCTCGTGCTGCCCACCCCCGGCATGTTCGGAGTACCCGTGTTCGCCGAGGAGCTCGAGCGCGTCGTCATCCGCTACGGCATCGAGGTCCACAAGAACAGCGAGGTCACCGGGATCGACGCCAGCACGCAGAAGGCCACGATCACCAACCACGCGGAGACGACCTCGGCGGTCCACTCCTACGACCTGATGCACGTCGTCCCCCCGCAGTCGGCCCCGGACTGGATCAAGGCCAGCCCGCTGGCGGACCCCGACAACCCCGGCGGCTACGTGCAGATCGACAAGCACACCCTGCGCCACACCCGCTACGACAACGTCTTCGCCCTCGGCGACGCCGGTTCCTCCCCGAACTCCAAGACCGGGGCCGCGATCCGCAAGCAGGCCCCCGTCGTGGTCGAGAACCTCCTGGCCAGCATCAAGGGTGCGGCGATGACCGCCAGCTACGGCGGCTACGCCTCCTGCCCGCTGACCACCGCCCGAAACAAGATGCTGCTCGCCGAGTTCGACTACACCATGAAGCCCGCCCCCAGCATCCCCTTCGTCGACACCACCCACGAGCGGCGCGACATGTGGTACCTCAAGTGCTACGGCCTGCCCGCTCTGTACTGGAACGCCATCCTCACCGGGCGGGCCTGAGCGCGGACCCCCGACCAGCACGAGCTCGCCCCGGCCCGCTGCACCACCGACGAGCTGAGCGTCAGGTCGACGGCGTGGCTCAGCCCGGCAGGAGGGCATCGTGGGTCCACGTCACGTCGTCGGGCAGGACGAGGCCCACCGTCCGCGTCGCCGTCGGCCTGCTCGGCTGCACGACGACGTCGGCGGCGGGAGCGCCTCGGGTGGCGGTCGATCCGGCGGTGCCGTCGGGTCGCGGTCAGCCGCGGCGGCTCGCGGCGGTATTCAGGGAGTACCCGTTGGGCGAGAACTCCGCGAGCAGGGTGAAGGCATCAGCCCGGATGACCGAGCGGCGGTGCTCGACCGCCGAACGGGTCGTGCTGCCGGTGCGCTCGATCACGAAGCACGCACCCCCACGGGGAACGGCCAGCTGTGCGCGCTGGCTGGGGGACGGCACGATCGCCGAGATCACCTCACGACCGTGGGTGACGTGCACCGCGCACCTGGCCGCGAGTTCGTCGTAGAGCGCGGCGTGGGTGAAGTCCGCATCGGCGAGCGGGCTGGCCAGCTCCCACGGCAGCCACACCTGGTCGTGCGCCAACGGCATCCCGTCCACGCAGCGAATCCTCTCCAGGTGGAACAGCTCGACGTCCTCGGCCAACCCCAGGGCCACCGCGGCGTCCGGGTTCTCGACCCGACCCTGGTCCAGGACGACGCTCTGTTGCGTCATCCCCTGGCTCTCGACCTGACGGAACAGGCTGTAGATGCTGCCCAGGGGCTGCTCGATCGCCGTCCGCCGCACGACGGTGCCCCGACCTCGGGAGGAGTCGAGCACGCCCTCGTCCCGCAACCGCCGCAGCGCCTCCCGCACCGTGTGCCGGGACACCTCGTACTCGGCCACCAGCTCCATCTCACCGGGGAACACGCCGGGGAACGCGCCCGCGCGCAAACGCCGACGGAGCTCCTCGAGCAGCTGCGCCCACAGCGGCAGCGGGCTGGCCCGGTCGAGCGGTGCAGCAGCGGTTGAGCGAGCCATCGCAAGCTCCCAGCACTAGAGGAATTATGTACTGTTGCCCGTACACAATAGACCTTGTGCTGAGCGTCCACGACGGCGTTGCGGGCCGGTCGAGCGTGGTCCGGAAGCTCAGCGGACTGCGTCGGCCCCCTCGTCCTCGACTCCGGCCTCGACCTCGAGCCCGGACGTGGGGGCGTCGTCGAAGGCAGCGTCGATGTGGACGGGGTGCCGTCCGGCCCGGTCGAGGATGCTGGCCCCGATGGAGGCGCGGAAACCGGACTGGCAGTGCACCCACACCTCACCCTCGGGCACCTCGCCGATCCGGTCCAGCAGGTCCGAGAGCGGGATGTTCACCGCGCCGGGCAGGTGCCCGTCGGCGTGCTCGTCGGTGCGGCGCACGTCGAGCACCACCGGGGGTGACTCGGCGGCGACCTCGGCCCACCCGACCCGGCGGTAGGAGCGGCGCGGGTGATCTCCGGCCAGGGTGTTCGGGTCGTCGCCGATCACCGCCGACGGGTGGTCGATGCCGATGCGGGCCAGCTCCCGCACCCCCTCCCGGACGTCGTCCTCGCTGCCGAGCAGGGTGATCGGCTGGTCGTAGGGCAAGGTCCAACCCAGGTAGGTCACGAAGCTGCCCCCCATCTCCATGCTGAGGGCGCCGGCGAGGTGGCCGTCAGCGAACGCGGTCCGGGTCCGCAGGTCCACCACCCACCCCCCGTCGTCCAAGCGCCGGCGCAGCTCGTCGGCGCTCAGCGGGGCCGGCACGGACAGGTCTGCCGGGCCGGGCCCGGTGAGGTTTGCCGGGGTCATGTGCGCGTAGTAGGTGGGGTAGGCGGCCAGGCCCGCGATGAGGTCGGCGACGAACGCGTCCTCGTCGTCGGTGGTGAAGGCGTGGTTGGTCCGCACCTGCTCCCCCACCGTCGAGTGGTTCGCCCCGGTCGCCGGGCCCGAGGAGCAGAAGGAGCCGAACCCGTGCGTCGGGTAGAGGTCAGCGTCCTCGGCGGTGACACGGGCAATCGCGCGCACGGAGTGGAACTGGGCGTGGGTCAGCCGTTGGGTCAGGTCCGCTCCGAGCAGGTCGGTGCGCCCGACCGAGCCGAAGAGCAGGCTGCCGCCGGAGAAGACCGCCTCCTCGCCGTCGTGGGTCACCACGAACGTCAGGTGGGTCTCGGTGTGCCCGGGGGTCGCGACGACCTCCACCCGTAGCTCGCCGACCTCGACCACGTCGCCGCCGGAAACCGCGCGCCGCTCGAAGGAGACCGGGTCCGCGGCGTTGACGAGGTAGTCGACGCCGAGCTCGGTGGCCAGGACGAGACCACCGGTGACGTAGTCGTTGTGCATGTGCGTCTCCGCCACGCACCCGATCCGCACCCCCGCCGCCGCTGCGGCGTCCAGCACCCGGTCCACGTCTCGCTGCGGGTCCACCACCAGGCCCACCCGGCCATCGTGCACCAGGTAGGAGCGGTCGCCCAACGACGGGGTCTCGATGATCTCGACGTGCATGTCAGCCTCCTGCGGTCCGTATTGTCCGTACATTTGGAACAGTACCAGCAGGTCGCCGCGCGGGCACTCGGGCCAGGTCATCAGACACGCAGTCGGGACGAACGACCCCTCGGCCACCCTCACCATCGATGATCCACCAGCCGTCGGACAGCGTGGCCCGCCACACCCGGCCCCACGAGGTCGCCGCGGTGACCACCACCGCCGACCACCCGTCAGCAGGAAGTCTCAGTGACCGACCGGCGTGGTCACGAGCCGTCGCCGAGGTTGCGGCGACGCTCCTGGTACTCCTCGGTGCTCAGCTCACCCCGGGCGTAGCGCTCCTCCACGATCTGACGCGCGCCCGCAGACCGGTCGACGGTGGATGGCCTGGCGGCCGAGTCCCCCGTGCCGCCGCGGACGAACCGCACCCCGACCACTATCAGTGTCACGACCCCCGCCAGCAGCAACAAGCCGAACAGCCAGCCGGCGCCCATGCCGAACCCGCCGCCCATCACGACGACTCATCCCCATCACGCCGATCCCGTTCTTGGTCTCCAGTCACTGCGGGCCCGACGCCACGACCTCGGCCTCGCCGGGCGGTCAGCCGGGCCGCCAGCACCAGCAGGACCATCACGAGCAGCAAGACCAGCAAGGCCGTGGTGCTGCCGAACCCGCTACCGGTCCCGACCAGGCCGCCCGGGCCGGCCAGCACTGCCGGCGCAGTGCCCGGATCGCCGACCGGCGACCCCTGCATTGTTTCGATGACGAGTTGAACCATGTCCGTCCTTTCTTGTCGTGGTGCGTCTTCGCAACACCCGATTGCGCGCGAATGGAGCTGTGGCTGCTGCGTGTCGAGCTGGTGACGGCCAACACCCGCCGGGCCGAGGCAACGGTGACCCCGTTCACGGGGTGAGGGGTCGCTTCGCGGGTCCCACGTGGCAGGTGGTCCAGCGCGATCGCGAAGATCACGGCGACGAGAACCCCGGGCTGCTTTCTGCAGCACCCGGGGATAGTCGGGTGACCCTGTTTCGCCTACCGCACCTCGACGACGCCCATCATGCCGCTGTCCTCGTGGTCGAGGATGTGGCAGTGGTAGACCGTCCGCCCGACGAGGCCGGTGAACGCGATGAGTACCCGGACGCTGCTGCCCGCAGGGACGTCGACCACGTCCTGCACGACCACGCCGTCGACACCTGAGCCACCGGACTCGACCACCTGCATCGGCCAGACGTGGAGGTGCACGGGGTGGTTGAGCCCGGACACGTTGCGCAACGTCCACTCCTCAACGGTGCCGGAGCGGGGGGACTGGTCGACCCGCCCAGGGTCGTAGACCTTCCCGTCGATGGTGGCGCTCATGCCCCCGCCGCCCATGCCCCCGCCGCCCATGCCCATGGCGAAGGTGAGGGTGCGCCGCGCCGCGACCGGGCGCCCGCGCAAGTCGGCCGGGACCGGCTGGGCGGGCACGGCCAGGCCGGGCGCCACACCGCTGCCACGGACCTCGAGGGTCGCGAGGGTGACGGCAGCCGAGGTCGTCGACCCGCCCATCATCGAGCCCCGGTCGTGCTGGCGCGCGCGCAGCTCGCTGCGCCCCGCGGTGGTGGTGACCAACAGGTCGGCACGGTTGCCCGGAGCCAGCAGGACCTGCGTCACGTCCCGCGGCGCCGCGGTGCGGCCCGAGTCGAGGCCGAGCAGCTGCAGCTGCTGGCCGTCCAGCGCGAGCTGCAGGTAGCGCGAGGAGCAGGCGTTGACCACCCGCCACCGCAGCCGCTCCCCGGGGCGGGCGGTGATCGTCGGGCGCAGCTGGCCGTTGACCAGCACCAGGTCGCCCTCGCGCCCGAGCATCACCTCTCGCCCGGAGGCGTCCAGCACGACGGACGGCACACCCGATGCGCCCGCGGAGACGGTGGTGTCCGAGACCACCAGCACCTGATCCTGCGACGAGTCCACCGCGCTGTCCGCGGTGTCCTCGACCACGATCGCCCCGTACAGGCCGCCGAACACCTGCTGGGCGTTGTTGCCGTGGTGGTGGGGGTGGTACCAGTACACCCCCGGGGGATGGTCCGCGGGGAGCTGGTAGGAGTAGTCGAACGTCGAGCCCGCCTCGACGGTGCGGAAGACGTTGTCGCTGTTGCCCTCCGGTGAGACGTGCAGACCGTGGACGTGCAGGTTGGTGGGGGTATCCAGCGTGTTGGCCAGCGTCACGTCGAGCCGGTCGCCGGGCCGGACCCGCAGTGTGGGCCCAGGTAGACCGCCGTTGTAGCTCAGGGAGGACACCTGCCGGCCGGCTACCAAGTGCGTCGTCGACCCCGCCTCCAGCCGGGTGGTGAGCACGCCGCCGGTGCTGGCCACGGTCTCCGGCGAGCCCAGTGGAGCACCGACGACCGGGTCGATCCCGGACGAGGAAGACGGTGGCGACGATGCCAGCGAACGAACCAGGCCCACACCTCCCACCGCGCTACCGGCTACCCCGACCCCGCCGAGAACGAACAGCTGACGGCGGCTGATCTGCCGGCTCACGTGGCCGGCCAGGAGCATGGTCGGTGCAGTTGAGTGGGATTCAGGTGCGGTTGCGTGGGGTTCATTCGTCTCCATCCGTTGAGGCTGTTGTCGTCGGTGCCCGAGGAGCGAGGCTCCGCACGGAGCGCGCACGGTCGCGACGACCAGCGTCGGTCACCGCGCGTCGATCACCCCCAGGTAGCCCCGCTGGGTACGCAGAGCAGCTGTCGCCTTGTCGGTGCTGCACTTGAGGGGCCGCTGCGCCAAGGTGCCCGCTCGTGGACCAGGTCGGCCGGTGCGACGCCGTCGTGGCGTCCGCCCAGGGACTCCACCGCACGACCGCACGTGGCCGAAGGTGGCTTCTGGGCTCGCCCGGCGTCCGCGCTCACGCACCGACGCGCGTCGAGCCGACGGGTGTCGACCGCCCGACCGTCACGAGGGCGGCCGCGTGGAAGGCCAGGGCGATCACGGTGAGCGCGATCCAGGCGAGGTGGGCGTTCAACGAGTAGCCGGCGAACATGGTGACTCCCACCCCGAGCAGCCCGGCCGCGAGCACCACCCACGCCGGCCACCAGGTCCCGCGCAGCACCACCAGCAGGGCGACCGCCGGGATGCAGTACGCCCAGCTGCTGACCGATCCGAGCGCCCGCACCGCATCGGCGGGTGCCTGGGCGCCGGGAACGGCGTTCACCCAGGCGGCGAAGAACATGGCGGTGCAGTGGAAGACGAGGGCGGCGACGCTGAGGACGGCCACGGCGGACCGAACGGGCCCGAGCACGGTGCTGCGTGATCGCAACAACGGCGCACCGTGCCGGAGCCGGGCCGCCACCATCGTCAGGGCCAGGGCCAGCAGCGCGGACCAGTACACGGGTTGGTTCATCGTCGACTCCGCGGCTCAGGCTGCTCGTCGCTGCGGCAGGACGTCGAGCAGGCTCCCGGCGTCGGGGCTGCGGGACTCCCTGTTGTACGGGAGCAGAGCCAGGACCCGAGCCATGGCGCAGCTGTTCGTGATCGCCGACATGGTCAGCCCGGCTCCGACGGCCGCGGCCAGCAGCCCAGCCCTGGGCGCCCGGACCCCTGCGGTGACCCCGACGAGCACGAGGGAACCCGCAGCCAGGCGTACCTGGCGTTCCATCGCCCACCGCTGCCGACCGCGGGTCATCACGCCACCCGCGGTGTCGTAGGCGGGCACGCCACCGGTGAGCACGTGCAGCCGCTGCATCCCGGCGGCGAGCAGGCGGCGGTGCGCGTCCTCGGCGCGCACCCCGCTCTGGCAGACCAGGACCACCTCGCGATCGAGGCGTGCGGCGAGCTGGTCGGCATGCTTGGCGAGCAGCCCGAGGGGCAGGTTGTGGGACCCCGTGATGTGCGCGGTCTCGAACTCGGCGGGACTTCGAACGTCGATCACGGTGTACTGGTCGGGATCGTCGATCCAGTCGCGCAGGGTGGTGGCGTGGACGTGCTCGACAGTGGCGCTGGGCACAGCGTGCTCCTTCGTGTTCTGCGTGGTCGGGCTCGAGCCCCCCGCTGACGTCGTCGTTGTGGACATGGGTCTCCACCACGAGCGTGCGGGTGAGCCCCGGGCGCCCGGTGAGCCGGTCGGTGCCTCGCGGAGAACCGACCACCACGGCGACGGTGTCGTCGCTGACCAGGTCGCCGCGGTCCCCGAGGCTGGTGGCCTCGATCTGCAGCGCCACGACGACGTCTCGTTGTCTGGTGCTGGGTTCGAGGGCACCGGCCTTCAGATGACGGTGCCGGGCTCTCCGTCGCCGGTGGTCACCGGCAGCTGCTGCTCGGCCCACTCGTTCATCCCACCGTCCATGGTCTCGGCGGTGACGCCGGCCTCGGTGAGCGCGGCGGTGGCCTTGCCGGCCCGCCCGCCCGTGCGACACACCGTGACGACGCGACGGCCGGCGGGCAGCTCACCGCGGCGGGCGGAGAGCTCGCCCAAGGGGATGTGGGTGGCGCCGTCGATGTGGCCTGCGGCCCACTCGTCGTCCTCGCGGACGTCGAGCAGCACCACGTCGTTGCGGTCGGCGTAGGTGGTCTTGGGATTCATGTCGAGCCCTCCTGGAAGGTTGGGGTTTCGGTGGTCGATCGGTCGGTGAGTCGCGGGGACGGTCGGCTCAGGCAAGGGTCAGGAACAGCCGTTCGAGCTCGTCCTCGGTCATGCGGCGCGCGCCGGCGTCCGTCATGACGGTGCACTCGCGCAGCCCGGTGGCGATGATCTTGTAGCCGGCCCGGTCCAGCGCTCGCGCGGCGGCGGCCAGCTGGGTGACGACGTCGGCGCAGTCCCGACCGTCCTCGATCATCTTCACGATGCCGCCGACCTGACCCTGCACCCGCCTGAGCCGGGCCTGCACGTCAGCCAGCTTCGCGCTGTCCACATCCATGGTCGCCATCAACCGCAGAGGATACCCTGGGGGGTACCACTGACCACGAATGTAGCAAGCCACCGTCGGTCGTGCAACTACCGTACCTGGTAGGGGTACTGACTGGGTCGATCATTCTCGACGAACGCTCGACGTCGATCCCAGCGGAACCCGCCGCACAGCGTGAACCCGGACCGCACCTGGTGCGCCACCGTCACCCTCGGCCCCGTCGCCGGGCGTCCCCCGCTCGGGGTGGTGACCGATCCGTCCCTACCGCGGGGTGCTGAACGTGCCGGCCGGGAAGACCCCCACCTCGTTCATCCGGCGGGTGAGGTCGCGGCCGATGTCGGCCAGCCGGGCGCTGCGGTCCTCGCCCAGGTGCTCCCACGGGGCCGCGGCGGTCCGGGTCGTCACGTCCTCCACCTCGGTGCGCAGGGCGACGCCGGCGTCGGTGAGCCCGCCCTCGGCGTCGAGCAGGCCCCGCTCCCGCAGGCCGTCCTCGGCCGCGTCCCACGCTTCCGCGCTCCAGCCCCGGCTCAGCTGGGCGGCGGGCACGGTGAACCCGCGCCCGGTGGCGCAGTGGGTGACCAGCGCGTCGAGCCCGGAGATCCCGGCCGCCACCAGCGCCGCGACGTGCCCGTCCCCGCGGTGCTCGCGCAGCAGGGACGTGGCGTGCCACAGCTCGAGCAGCGGCGACTGCGGCCACTCCAGGTCGGCGTGCCCGGCGTACAGCGGACGCCCCTCCGGGGTGCAGGCGGTGCTGGCCTCCCGCGCGAGCACGGCGGCCTCGGCAACCTCCGGGGCGTCCGCCGCGTCGCCGAGCAGCCGGCGCAGCGCCGCATCGACGGAGGTGAACCGGGCCGCCACGACGGCCTCCGGGGTGGCCAGGGTCCACGCGCGCGGGACGTGCCGGGCGACGAGCTCGGGGTTGAAGTTGTAGAAGGTCGCGGCGACGACGCCCGCGGCGACCGCGCCCATCGGGGCGGCCCGCCCGGCGAAGTAGCACATCCGCCCCGGCCGCAGCCCGGCCGCGACGAGGTGCTCCTGGGTCTCCGGCACGAAGTACGTCATCGAGTGCACGACGTCGAGCGCGCGCTGGTGCTTGGCCACGTCCTTGGGGTCCATGCGCCGACCCTAGCGACCGGCCCGACGTGTGCCACACTCGAACGCGTGTTCGAACCCCGGGAGCGCATGCAGGCCATCCGGGACACCGGTCGGCCCCGGGGACCACGCTGGCGCCACGTGCAGCCCCCCGTGCGGGTGGCGGTGGACCTGGGGGCGCTGTTCGTGCTGCCCCCGCACCACCCCTCGGCCGTGGTGGCGGACGGGCTCCGTCTGCGCGGGGTGGTCCCCGGACGGCTCAGCGCGTGGGCGCGCTCCGAGCAGGGCGACTGGTTCGGCCTCGTCGTCTACGACGCCACCGCCGCCGACGGCAGCGGGGGCTCGCCCGTCTCCCACTGGGTGCCCGCGCACCTGGTCCGACCGCTCGACGGCGCGCGAGACGGCACCCGGAACACCGCCGGCGGGGCCGGCACCCGGAACACCGCCGGCGAAGCTGGCTCCCGGAACACTGCGGGCGGGGCCGGCGTTGGAGCAGACTGAGGGCAGGTCGACGAGAAGGGACAGGTCGCAGGACGATGCAGCACGACGACGAGACAGGCCGCCGCCAGGCTCCGGGCTCCGCGATGTACGAGCTCGAGTTCCCCTCCCCCGAGCTCGTGGCGCCCGACGGCCGCGGTCCGGTCCTGGTGCACGCCATGGAGGGCTTCTCCGACGCCGGTCACGCCATCAAGCTCGCCGCCGCGCACCTGCGGGAGTCCCTGGACACCGAGCTGGTCGCCTCGTTCGACCTGGACCAGCTGCTCGACTACCGCTCGCGGCGCCCGGTCATGACCTTCGACGGCGACCACTTCTCCGCCTACGACACCCCCGAGCTGACCCTGGTCTCGGCCCGGGACGCGGCCGGCACCCCCTTCCTGCTGCTCTCGGGCATGGAGCCGGACCTGCACTGGGAGCGGTTCACCACCGCCGTGCGGCTGCTCGCCGAGCGACTGGGGGTGCGTCGGACCATCGGGCTCAACGCCATCCCCATGGCTGTCCCGCACACCCGGCCCGTCGGGGTGACCGCGCACGGCATGCCCACCGACCTGGTCAAGGACTACGAGCCGTGGGCCGGCACGGTGCGGGTCCCGGGCAGCGCCGCCGCCCTGCTGGAGCTGCGGATGGGCGAGGCCGGGCATCCCGCGATGGGCTTCGCCGTCCACGTGCCGCACTACCTCAGCCAGACCGACTACCCGGAGGCCGCGCAGACCCTGCTCGAGCACGTGGGTCGGGCCGCCGAGCTGGAGCTACCGCACGCCGAGCTGGGCCCGGCGGCCGCCCGGGTCCGCGAGGAGGTCGAGACCCAGGTCCACGGCTCCGAGGAGGTCACGTCCGTCGTCCAGGCCCTCGAGCGCCAGTACGACGCCTACGTGGGCTCGCAGGAGCGCACGTCGCTGCTCGCGGCCGACGGGGCGCTGCCCAGCGGCGACGAGCTGGGTGCCGAGCTGGAGCGCTTCCTGGCCGAGCAGCCGCGCAAGGGTGACGACTCCCCCGAGGTCTGAGCGCCGACCGGATCCGTTTCGCGATGGGCGGCACCGACCGCCATGCTCTGCTCCATGAACCGCGACGTGCACAGCCGGATGTCGGTGGACGTGGAGGGCGACGTCCGCCTCGTCGTGCAGGTCGCCGTCGCGCAGCACCCCGGCGCGGAGGTCACCGAGGAGCTCACCGTCACCCTCGACGGTGCTCCCCACCCCGTGACCGAGATCGCCGGGCCGCACCGCGGCCGGGTGCACCTGCTCGACTGCTCCCGGGGGCGCCTGGAGATCGCGTACTCCGCGCGGATCTCGGGCGTGGCCGACGAGCTCGTGGCCGACGAGCTCGACCGGATCACCTACCTGCGGCCCAGCCGCTACGCCGAGTCCGACCGGCTCGCGGCCGAGGCCGCCGGGGAGTTCGGCGGCCTCACCGACCCCGCACAGCTGCTGGCCGGGGTGTCGTCCTGGGTGGGCGAGCGGCTCAGCTACGTGCCCGGCAGCAGCGGCCCCACCGACGGCGCCGTGGACACCCTGCTCGGCCGGGCCGGGGTGTGCCGCGACTACGCCCACCTCGTCGTCGCCCTGCTCCGGGCGATGGACGTGCCCGCCCGCCTGGTCGCCGTCTACGCCCCGGGGCTCTCGCCGATGGACTTCCACGCCGTGGCCGAGGCCCTGGTCGACGGGCACTGGCAGGTGGTCGACGCGACGCTGCTGGCCCCGCGCTCCTCGCTGGTGCGCATCGCCACCGGACGCGACGCCGCCGACACCGCGTTCCTCTCCAGCTACGGGGAGAACATCTGGCTGCAGGACCAGGAGGTCCGCGCCGTGGTCGACGGCGACCTGCCCACCGACGACGTCGAGGCCCTGGTCCGCCTCTCCTGAGCGGGCGTCACCGGGCCACGTACCGCCCGGGGCGGTGGTTCGTCGCGATGGTCAGGTTGAGCACCGCGGCGCCCACCACCGACGCCGCCAGCACCCGCGGCTCCACGACCAGGGCGGACAGGCCCAGCACGGTGAGGTCGAGCCCGAGCTGGACGTACCCGGCCCGCCACCCCAGGCGCTCCTGCAGGAGGAACGCGACGACGCCGAAGCCGCCGCCGCTGCCCCGGTGGCGGAACAGGACGATGAACCCCAGCCCGAGGCTGAGCCCGGAGAACGCGGTGGCCAGCAGCAGCGGCATCTGCACCTGGACGTGGACGGCCAGCAGCGCGGCCCCGGCCGAGCTCAGGGTCACCGCCGCGAACGTCTTGAGGCCGAACTCCCACCCCAGCCGCCGTACCGCCAGCACGTAGAACGGCAGGTTGAGCACGAAGAACGCCGTGCTGACGGGCGCCACGCCCAGGTAGTCGGCCAGGAACGCGACCCCCGCGATGCCGCCGGAGGCCCCGTGCACCGAGCGCAGCAGCACGATGCCCCACGCGACGAGGAAGGCACCGGTGAGCAGGGCGACCGCGTCCTCCCACGGACGGTGACGCAGGTGCGGCAGGTCCGGCTCCGGGACGGCGGTGGTCACGGCGGGCAGGGTAGCGAGCGGGGCGGAGTGCCCGGGACGGGCAGACTGGCGCCGTGACGGTCAACCTGCGCGTGCGGATCGCGGACCAGCTCCGACGGCGGGCCGGCGGTGAGATCATCGCCATGAGCGCGGCCGACATCGTGGCGGCCCAGACCACGCACCCCGGGCACGGCCGGGTGCGCGACGCGATCTTCGGGGCCGTGACCCCCGGCGTGGACGTGGCCGAGCAGACCGTGGCCGCCCGCTCGGGGCCGCTGCGGGTGCGCACCTACTCCCGGAGCGGCGCCACCGCCCGGGGCACGGTGCTCAACGCCCACGGCGGCGGCTGGGTCCTGGGCGACCTCGACGGCAACGACTGGACCTGCAGCACCGTCGCCGCCCGCACCGGGGCGATGGTGGTCTCCGTCGACTACCGCCTGGCCCCCCAGCACCGCTTCCCGGCCGGGGTGGACGACTGCGTCGACGCGCTGGCCTGGGCCGCGCGGCTGCCGTCCTCGGGTGCGGGGCTGGTCACCATGGGCGACAGCGCCGGTGGCAACATCGCCGCGGTGCTCGCCCTGCACGCCCGCGACCACGACGGGCCCTCGATCGCCCTGCAGGTGCTGCTCTACCCGGGCACCGACCTGACGAAGCAGTCGCCGTCGCTGGTCAGCAACGCCGACGCCCCCTTCCTCACCCGGGCGGCCGTCGACGCGTTCACCGACCACTACCTGGGCCCCGACGGCGACCCGCGCGACCCGCTGGCCTCCCCCCTGCTCGCCGCCGACCACACCGACCTGCCCCGGGCACTGGTCATCACCGCCGAGCACGACCCGATCCGCGACGACGGGCGCCGCTACGTCGCCGCCCTGCGCGCGGCCGGGGTGGCGGTGCGGCACACCGACTACGTGGACGCCCCGCACGGGTTCCTCTCCACCCCCGGCCTGGTGCCGGCGGCGAGGCAGGCCCTCGCCGAGGTGTGCGCCGAGATCACCGACGTGCTGGGCTGAGCACACCGTGACCACCCCCGGTCCGCCCCGACGGGGCCGACCCGGCTACGACCAGCCGACGGTGCTGCGGCGGGCGATCGAGCTGTTCAACACGCGCGGCTACGACGCCACGAGCATGGGTGACCTGGCCGCCGACCTCGGGCTGACCAAGTCCGCGATCTACCACCACGTCGCGGGCAAGGAGGCGCTGCTCTCCGCGGCGCTCGACGAGGCGCTGGAGGGGTTGGAGGCGGCGGTCGGCACCGCCACCAGCGCCGCGGGGGGGACCAGCGCGCAGCAGCGGCTGCGCACCGCGATCGACGGGTCGGTCCGGATCCTGCTCGACCACCTCCCCGCGGTGACGCTGCTGCTGCGGGTGCGCGGCAACAGCGCGGTGGAGCTGGACGCGCTCCGCCGCCGACGCCTGGTCAACGACCAGCTGGCCACCCTGGTGCGGGCCGCGGTGGCCGAGGGCTCGGTGCGCGACGACATCCCGCCCGAGGTGATCAGCCGGCTGCTGTTCGGGACGGTGAACTCGCTCGTCGAGTGGTACCACCCGGAGGGTCCGGTCGAGTGCGAGCAGCTCGCCGGGTGGGTGACCAGCTCCGTGTTCGACGGTCTCGGCCGGCCGGCCTGAACCGGACCCGCCCCTGCCCGCCGTTCCGCCCCGCCCCGCCCCGCTCGGTGTGCGCGCACACCGGGTCGGCACTGCGCACACCGCACGGGGTGTGCGCGACCAGGAACCGGTGTGCGGCGCCGGCGGCGGTCCTGCGTGCCGACGGCCGTGCCTCCCGGGTCAGGCGTCGAAGTCGATGGTGACCTCGTCGGAGACCGGGAACGACTGGCAGGTGAGCACGTAGCCCCGCGCCACCTCGTCGTCACCGAGCGCGTAGTTGCGGCGCATGTCGACCTCGCCCGCCCCGACGTGCGCCCGGCAGGTCCCGCACACCCCACCCCGGCACGCGAAGGGCAGGTCGCTGCGGGTGGCCGCCAGCCCGTCGAGCACGGACTCGTCCCGGGGCACGCCCACGGTGGTCGTCTGCCCGTCGAGCACCACGGTGACCTGGCTGGTGTCGCCGGTGGCCACGGCCTCGCGCCGCACGAGCTCCGGGGGCGGCTCGTCGACGTAGAACAGCTCGGCGTGCACCTTCTCGGCGTCGACCCCGAGCTGGTCGAGCACCTCGCGGGCCCCGGTGACGAGGCCGAACGGCCCGCACAGCCACACGTGGTCCACGCTGCGCAGCGGCACCAGCGTCGTCAGCAGCCGCCGCAGCCGGTCGGCGTCCAGGCGCCCGGAGAACAGCTCCACGTCGCGCGGCTCGCGGGAGAGCACGTGCACCAGGTCGAGCCGCGGTCCGTACCGGTTCTTCAGGTCCGCGAGCTCCTCGGCGAACATCACCGAGCGGGCCGTCCGGTTGCCGTAGAGCAGGGTGACCGAGGAGGCCGGGTTGCTCAGCACGGTCGTCGCGATGGACAGCATCGGCGTGATGCCCGAGCCGGCGGCGATGCAGAGGTGCCGTCCGGCCTGCTCGGGGTCGGCGCGGAAGCTGCCGCTGGGCGGCTGGGCGTCCACCACGTCGCCCACGGCCACCTCGCGCACCAGCCAGGTCGAGAACAGCCCGTCGGGGATCTCGCGGACCCC
>JBBSUN010000029.1:0-48357 GCA_038234335.1 Mycobacteriales bacterium | reverse complement strand
GGCCACGAACACCGGGAGCACCAGGTGCCGGGGCTCCAGGGAGGTCTCGGCCACCAGCCGGCGCAGGGCCGGGGTGGCGCGGAGCCGTCGGGGGCGCTGGATCACGGGGTCATCTCCGGTGGTTGTGAACGAAACCTCGCGTCCTGGGTCCAGCAATCACGCACGAGCGCGCTTGACGCGCTTGGGCGGCGGGGGCAGGGCGCCCTCGGCGCGCAGGCGGGTGGCGTGGGCGGCGAGGGCGTCGACCAGCGCCGGGACGTCGGCGGACTCGGGCTGCACGTCCACCCGCAGGCCGAACTCGATCGCCGTCTCCGCCGTCTTCGGGCCGATGCAGGCGACGATGGTGCGGTGGTGCGGCTTGCCCGCGATGCCCACCAGGTTGCGGACCGTGGAGGACGAGGTGAAGCAGACCGCGTCGAAGCCACCGGACTTGATCATCTCGCGGGTGTCGGCGGCCGGCGGGGCGGCGCGGACCGTGCGGTAGGCGGTGACGTCGTCGATCTCCCAGCCCCGCTCGCGCAGCCCCTCGGCCAGGGTCTCCGTGGCGATGTCGGCCCGCGGCAGGAGCACGCGGTCCACCGGGTCGAAGACCTCGTCGAAGGGCGGGAAGTCCTCCAGCAGGCCCTGGCTGGACTGCTCACCGGTGGGCAGCAGCTCCGGGTTGATGCCGAAGTCCCGCACCGCGGTGGCCGTGGCCTCGCCGACGCAGGCGATCTTGACGCCGGAGAACGCCCGGGCGTCGAGGCCGAACTCGGCGAACTTCTCCCACACCGCACGCACCGCGTTGGTGGAGGTGAACACGACCCACTGGTAGCGCCCGTCGACCAGGCCCTTCACGGCCCGCTCCATCTGGGCGGGGCTGCGGGGGGGCTCCACGGCGATGGTGGGCACCTCGACGGGCACCGCGCCGTGGGCGGCGAGCCGCTCGCTCATCGCGGGGGCCTGGTCCTTGGTGCGGGGCACCAGCACCTTCCAGCCGAACAGGGCCCGGTTCTCCCACCAGGACAGCCTCGCCCGGGTGGTGACGAGCTTGCCCACGGTGAGGACCAGCGTGCCGCTCAGGTCCACGACCGGTTCCGCGCCCCCGCCGTCCGCCAGCTCGTGCAGCGCGGCCAGGGTGGTGTCGACGGTGTGCTGCTCGCTGGTGGTGCCGCCCGCGGTGACCGCGACGGGCGTCTGCGGCGCGAGACCGTGCTCCACGAGCGCGCTCGCGGTCCCGGCGAGGTGGCAGGCACCGGCGTGCAGCACCAGCGGCCCCGGGGCAGCAGCGACGGCGGCCCAGTCGACCCGGCCGCGCACGTCGACCTCGGTGTGGCTCGAGCCCAGCGCCAGGCCGGCGTAGCTGGGCACCGCAGTGCCCGCGGACAGCCCCGGCACCACCTCCAGCACCACCGAGGAGCGGGCCACGGCGTTGGCCTCGGCGACGACGGCGTCCCGTGTCAGCGGGTCGCCGGCGACCAGGCGGACCACGTCGTGGCCGTTGCGGGCCTCGGTGACGAGCTGCTTGGCCACCTCGGCCGGCTCGCCCACCGCGGGCCGGGACTGCCCGGGCGCCAGCAGCGCGAGGATCTCCGCGCTCACGTCGGGGTCGACGAGGACCACGGGCGCCGTCAGCAGCGCGGCACGGGCGCGCACGGTGAGCAGCGTCGGGTCGCCCGGGCCCGACCCGACGAACAGGATCCGTCCGGGTGTGGTCTTGCGGGCTCGGCTCATCGGGGGTTCTCCAACAGCTCGTCAGCGGCCCCGACGGCTCGAGCGCCGCTGTCGGGGTCGGGGTCGTCCACAGCGGGGGTGTTCACAGCAGGGGTGTTCATCAGCTCGGCAGCACCGAGGTCCAGCAGCTCGGCGGCCACGGAGCGCCCGAGGGCCACCGGGTCCTCCAGCGACCCCACCCCGGACGCGCGCAGCACCACCGAGCCGTCCAGCGCGGCGGCGCAGCCCCGCAGGGACAGCTCCTCGACCTCGCCGTCGTCGTCCAACGAGGAGACCACCTCGGCGAGCGCGCCGACCGGGGCCGTGCAACCGGCCTCGAGAGCCGCCAGCAGCGCCCGCTCGGCGTCCACCGTGGCACGGCTGTGCGCGTGGTCCAAAGTTGACAGCAGCGCCACCGTGGGTTCGTCGTCGGCGCGGCACTCCACCGCGAGGGCCCCCTGGGCCGGCGCCGGGAGCATCTCGATGGGGTCCAGCGCCTGCGTCACCTCGCCCAGGCGGCCCACCCGGGCGAGCCCGGCCCGCGCGAGGACCACGGCGTCGAGGGCACCGGAGTGGACCTTGCCGATGCGGGTGTCGATGTTGCCGCGCAGCGGGACGACCTCGAGGCCGAGCCCGAGCGCCCGCAGCTGCGCCACCCGGCGCGGGGCCGACGTGCCCACCGTGGAGCCCTCGGGCAGCTCGCCGAGCACCATCCCGTCCCGGGCCACGAGCGCGTCGCGGGTGTCCTCGCGCGGGGGCACCGCGGCGAGGGCGATCCGTCCGTCCGGCGCGGTGGGCAGGTCCTTGTAGGAGTGCACGGCCACGTCGACGTCGCCGCGCGCCAGTGCCTCGCGCAGGGCTGCGGTGAACACGCCGACGCCGATCTCCTCGACGGGGGCCTGCGAGCCGTCGCCCGCGGTGTGCACCACGACCAGCTGCGCGGGGGCCCCCGCGGCGATGATCGCGTCGCGGACGGTGCCCGCCTGGGTGAGGGCGAGCACGCTGCCGCGGGTACCGATCCGGAGCGGGCTCGGGGGGGTCGTCGGGGGGGTCGTCGGGGGGGGCGTCACTGCTGTTCCTCCTGCTCTCCGGCGCCGGGGCGGACCTCGGACGGGGCGGCGACGGCATCCACCGTGCCGGGGCCGAGCTCGAACAGCTCGCGCAGCGCCTCGGCGTAGGAGTCCGCGGCCGGCGCCGAGGCCAGCTGCTTGACCCGCACCGTCGGCGCGTGCAGGAGCTTGTCGACGACGCGGCGCACCGTGCGGGCCACCTCGTCGCGCTCGGCGCCGGCCAGCGCGGGCAGGCGGGTGTCCAGGCGCATCAGCTCGGCCTCGACCACCTCGGCGGCCCGACGGCGCAGCGCCGTCACGGTCGGGGTGACCTGGGCGCTGCGCTGGGCGCGCAGGTAGGTGGCCAGCTCGGCCGAGACGAGCGCCCGGGCGGCGGCGGCATCGGTCGCGGCCGCCCCGGCGGCCGGGTCCCGCTGCAGGGTCTCCAGGTCGACCAGGACCACGTCGGGCAGCGCGGCGACGGCCGGCTCCACGTCGCGGGGCAGCCCGAGGTCGCAGATGACCAGCGGCCCGCGGCCCGGCGCCCGGCGGGCGAGCGCGGTGTGCACCTGGGCGAGGGTGACCACGGCCCCGACCGCACCGGTGCAGGTGATGAGCACGTCGGCCCGGGCCACCGCGTCCGGCAGCTCCTCGACGGCGATGGCCCGCGGTGCGACGACCGCACCGGAGCCAGCCAGCGAGACCGCGAGCGCGGAGGCCCGGGACGGCGTGCGGTTGGCCACCAGCACCTCGCAGGCGCCCCCGCGCTGCAGGTGGGCCACCGCGAGACCGCCCATGGCGCCCGCCCCGAGGACGACCGCCCGGCGCCCCGCCAGGTCGGCCACGCCGAGCGCGGTGGCCGCACGGCCCAGGGCGACCGAGACCACGGACGCCCCGGCGGCGTCGATCCCGGTCTCGCTGTGCACGCGCTTGCCCACCCGCAGGGCCTGCTGGGCCAGCTCGTGGACGGTGCGCCCGGCGGCCTGGTGCGCCTCGGAGGCGGCGTAGGCGGCGCGGACCTGGCCGAGGATCTGCTGCTCCCCCACGACCATCGAGTCCAGCCCCGCCGCCACGGTGAACAGGTGCTCCACCGCGGCCTCGCCGTAGCGGACGTAGAGGTGCCCGGTGAGCTCGGCGACCGAGCTGTCGGCGTGCCGGGCGAGCACGTCACCGACGTCGGTGAGCCCGCCGTGGAAGGCGTCGACCACCGCGTACACCTCGACGCGGTTGCACGTGGAGACCAGCAGCGCCTCGGACACGTGCGGCGAGCGCAGCAGCTCGTCGAGGAGCTTGGGGCGGTCGGCGTCGGAGACCGCCACCCGCTCGAGGGCCGGGACGGGAGCGCTGCGGTGCGACATCCCGACGAGGAGCACGCTCACGTGGAGACCACCGTCTTCGTCCTGGGGTCCTGCGCACCGGCACCGGCGGCGGGGTCGATCTCGTGCGCGCCGTCGCCGAGGACCTCGGCCGCGCGGCGCGCGAGGTGGAAGGAGAGGACCTGCAGCTCGGCGGCCAGGTCGACCTGGCGGACCTGGACGCCGGGCGGCGTGGCCAGCACCACCGGGGCGAAGTTCAGCACGCAGGTGGTGCCGGCCGCGACGAGCCGGTCGCACACGTCCTGCGCGGCCTCCGCGGGGACCGCGACCACGCCGATGGTGATGCCGAGGTGGCGGCAGACCGCGGCGAGGTCCTCGATCGGGTGCACGGGGACGCCGAGCACGGCCTCCCCGTGGGTGGTCGGGTCCGCGTCGAACAGCGCGCCGACGGTGAACCCGCGCCGGGCGAAGCCGTCGTAGCCGACCAGGGCGCGCCCCAGGTTGCCGGCCCCGACCACGGCGACCACGTGGGCGCGGTCCAGGCCCAGGGTCAGCTCGAGGCGGGCGAGCAGGCGGGGCACGTCGTAGCCGACGCCGCGGGTGCCGTGCGAGCCGAGGAAGGAGAGGTCCTTGCGGAGCTTGGCCGAGCCCACCCCGGAGGCGGCGGCGAGCTCCTCGCTGGAGACGACCGTCGCACCGCCCTCGGCGAGGGAGCACAGGGCCCGCAGGTACACCGCGAGCCGCACGATGGTCGCCTCCGGCACCGGCCGCCCACCCCGCTCCCCGAGCACAACGGCACCCGGGGGACTCACGCGGTGGGGGCTCACGGTTCTCCCGGAGGCTCGTTGGTGGGGGCGGGGGCGGGCTGCGACGAGGGCGGTCGGGGCGCGAAAGGGCCTCCGACCTGCACCCTTCTCCACGGTAGACGCTTGTGAACCCACGCACAAAGGGAGTGGGTGTGTCCTGCACCATGGCTCGGGCGAGCCGGTCCGGACGCGCCGGAGCGCCCCGACCCGAGGGGTCGAGGCGCTCCGGAGACGTGCTGGTGGTGCGGTGGTACTAGCCCGTGACGAGGCCACCCGCCGGGTTGAGGATGTCGCCGATGGCGAAGACGGTGGCGTTCGCGGTGGGGATGTTGCCGCAGAGCACGGCGGTGCCGTTGATCAGCGGCGCGTCGGCGGTGCCGGTGATGGTGACCTCGCCACCCTGGACCGACTTGACCGTGCCGGCCGCCACGAGGCCCGCGGCGTCGTAGCGCATCGGGATGACGTGGTAGGTCAGGATCTTGGTGAGGTCACCGGACGGGTCGGCGATCAGCTTGTCCAGCATGCCGGCGGGCAGCTTCTCGAAGGCCGCGTCGACCGGGCCGAAGACGGTGTAGGCCGCCGTGGTGTCGTTCAGGGTGTCGACCAGGCCGGCCGCCTTGACGCCGGCGGTCAGCGTGGTGAACAGCGGGTTGTTGCTGGCCGCGGTGCCGACGGCGGCGTCGACCATGCCCGCGGCGGAGCCCGGGCCCGTGGTGGGGACGGCGGAGCACGCGTCGCCGAAGATGTCGGAGATCTTGGTGACACCGTCGGAGGCCGCACCGGAAGCAGCGGCGGACTCGGACGTGGTGGCCGCGTCGCTGGTGGCCGAGGCGACCGCCGAGGTGGCGGAGGCAGCGGCACCGGTGGCCGCGGTCTCGCCGTTGCTGCAGGCGGCGAGGGAGAGGGAAGCAACCGCCGCGAGCGAGGCGATGGAAGCGAGACGGGTCTTCTTCACGAGAGGAACCTCCAGGTTGAGCGGGCCCAGAGCTTCTGGGCCGTCGTGGGTACCTACGCGGGTGGTCCCGCGTGCGGTTCGATCTAGGTGGGTCACAGTTCGACATCGGTGTCGACATCGGGATGAATCGTTGCGCCCGAGGCATTTTCATGCCTGCGACGTGACCTGGGCCACGTTGTCCTGTGTGGACTGCGTGAGGTCGTCTTCGACGGTGGGAGGGACCCGCCGTCAGGCGACGGAGAAGTTGATCCGGTGGTACCCCGACTGGCCGTCGGGCAGCACCGGGGTCATCTCCTCGGTCTGCAGCTCGCCGTTGCCGTTGGTGGCGCGAACGGAGAGGAAGTGGTTGCCCGGACCGACGTCCGGGAGGTCGGTGCGCCACATGCGCCAGGCGCTCCCACCGAGGTCGTCACCGAGGCGTGCCTGCGTCCAGCCACCGTCGTCGAGCTTGGTCTCCACCAGGGAGATGCCGTCGGGCTGGGCCCAGGCCACCCCGGTGGCGGTGACGGTGCCGCTGGGGACCGGTGCCGAGAGACCCTTCGGGAAGGTGATCTTGGAACCGATCTTCACGGGCGCTTGCTCAGCGTAGCCGCGCGGTGTCCAGTACGCCTGTTTTGCGGCAAACGTCGTGACCTCGAGGTCGACCAGCCACTTGGTGGCCGAGCAGTAGCCGTACAGGCCCGGGACGATCATGCGGACCGGGAACCCGTGGACCTGGGGCAGCGGATCGCCGTTCATGTTCACCGCGAGCATGGAGCCGCGGTCGTTGTCCGTGGCGGCGTCCAGCGGGGTGCTCGCGGTGTAGCCGTCGGAGCTGGTGGAGAACAGCTGGTCGGCCCCGTCCTGCACGCCGGCCTCCGCCAGCAGGTCCGGCAGCGAGACGCCGACGAAGTCCGCCGTGCTCACCAGGTTGCTGCCGGTGACGTAGGAGATGCAGGTGAAGGTGAGCCGGTTCGCGACGAGGGTTCGGGCGACCAGCTCGTCGAAGGAGAGGGTGATCTCCTTGTCGACCATGCCGTGGATGCGCAGCGACCAGTCCTGCGCCGTCAGCGCCGGCCCGTCGCCGAGGGCCGTGTCCACCCGGTAGAAGTCGGCGTTGGAGGTGATGAACGGCAAGCCTTCGGCGTTGGTGAACGCGGCGCTGCCCGGCACCGGCGGCAGGGGCTGCGCGGCCGTGATGTCGCCGACCGACGCCTGTGAGCCGGCGATGTCGACGCTGCCCAGCACCTGGCCTCCGTAGGCCGCCCCCCCGGCGACCACGGCCACCCCGGCCGACGTGCCGAGGAAACCGCGCCGCGACATGCCGTGCGCACCACCGCCGCCGGCGGCGGCCGGACGGGCACCGCCGACGGCGGCCGGACGGGCACCGCCGCCCGCGGCCGTCTCGCCGCCCGGGGCCGGGGGGTGGGTCTCCGCGGCGACCACGCCCGCCGAGCGTGACGGGCGGCGCAGCGCGACCGCGCGCAGCAGGACCAGCGCCACGATCCCCGCGACCAGCGCGACCACCGGCGAGAGCAGGCCGAGGGTGGTGGTGTTGGGGCGGCTGCGCACGGCGAGCAGGCCGACGATGCCGAGGACGACGACGATGACGATGCCCGGCGTCGCGCGGCGTCGCGAGACGAGGCCGGTGACCAGGCCCAGGATGACCATGGCGATCGCGACGCCGAGCAGCAGGACAGGCTTGTCGTTGGACCCGAACTGGCTGATGCCGAACTCGCGCAGCCCCTTGGGCGTGCGGTCGATGGCGGCGTTGCCGACGGCGAGGAACGGCGTCGACGGCGGGTTGACCAGCCCGGCGACGAGGTGCGAGAGACCCAGCGCGGAACCCACTGCCAGCACCCCGATGAGCAGGGACGCCGGCACCGACACGCGGGCCGGCTGCGGCGGGGTGGACGCGGGTGGGTCGATCGTGCCCACGGCGCCGGGCGTTGTGTCACTCATGGTCGGGTGTACGCGGCACGACGGGCCTCCGGTTCGAACGGCGGACCTCGGTCGGATACGCTCGGTGCACGTGATGGCACGGAACGTCACCACTTTCGGGTGACGCAGCGTCACCGCGTCAGATCGAGGCGCAACCGTGACCCGTCGACGGTGCCCCACGAGTGCTCACGTCCGTCCAGCAGCACCACCGGGAGCCGGTCACCGTGCTCGGCGCGGAGCTCGCGGCCCTCGTCGGACGCGGCGGCCGCCACGTCCACGTCGAGCTCCGTCCACCCGACGCCGAGTGCGTCGAGGTCACGGCCGGCCGCTGCGCAGGCCGTGCACCCGAGCCGGGTCAGCAGCACCACCCGCGTCGTACCGGGGCCGGGGTCGGGGTCGGGGTCGGGGTCGGTAGCGCTGCTCACTCCCCGATCATCCCCCGCACCGGGTGGGCCCAGCGCCTTCGGCTCCGGGCCCGCCGGGGCCGCGGCTACGCTCGTGGCGCAGGCCGTCGGAGGTCGTCGAGGTCCACGGTGGTGGGCCCAGCAGCGCAGGAGGTGCCCGAGGTGTCCCCGACCGGTGAGCCCGCCCGCACCACCGGGCGCTTCCGCCGCTTCGCACCCTCCGCCGCCCAGCAGCGGGCACGGCTCGCGGGCGAGGCGAGCGCCGACGCGGCCATGGCGCAGGTGGCCGAGCACGCCGACCCGGATCGGCCCGGGCTCACGGCCGGAGCCGGAGGAGTGCCCCGCGACCTCACGGCCGCCGCGTTCTTCGACGTCGACAACACCATGATCATGGGTGCCTCGATCTTCCACTTCGCGCGGGGACTGGCCGCGCGGAAGTACCTCACCCCCGCCGACCTGGCGGGCATGGCGCTGCAGCAGGTCCGCTTCCGGATCAGCGGCAAGGAGAACGCCGCGTCGGTCGCCACCGGGCGGGAGCAGGCGCTCTCCTTCGTCGCGGGGCGGTCGACCGCGGAGATCTCCGCGCTGGGCGAGGAGATCTACGACGAGCTCATCGCCGACCGGGTGTGGGCCGGCACCCGGGCGCTCGCGCAGATGCACCTGGACGCGGGCCAGCAGGTGTGGCTGGTCACCGCGACCCCGGTCGAGCTCGCCCGGATCATCGCCCGCCGCCTCGGGCTCACCGGGGCGCTCGGCACCGTCGCGGAGAGCGTCGACGGGACGTTCACCGGCCGTCTGGTCGGCGACATCCTGCACGGCCCCGCGAAGGCGCAGGCGGTGCGTGCCCTCGCGGCCCGGGAGGGTCTCGACCTGCGTCGCTGCACCGCGTACTCCGACAGCCACAACGACGTCCCGATGCTGTCGACGGTCGGCACCGCCGTGGCGGTCAACCCCGACCAGGACCTCCGCGAGCTGGCGCGGGCGCGGGGCTGGCAGGTGCGCGACTTCCGCACGGGGCGACGGGCCGCGCGCATCGGCGTGCCCTCGCTGCTCGGGGTGGGTGCGGTCGCCGGTGCGGTCGCGGCGGGCATGAGCCGGCGCCGCTGACGCCTCGGGACCCGCGGCTCAGGTGAACACGCCGCCGCGCCGGGCCAGCAACGTGTACAGCGTCTGCTGGATGGTCTCGCGGACCTGGTCGGTCAGGTTGAACACCACCATCGGGTCCTCGGCCGCCGCGGGGCCCAGCTCGGCGGTCTCGATCGGGGCACCGAACTCGATGTACCACTTCGAGGGCAGCGGGAGGAGGCCGAGCGGACCGAGCCACGGGAAGGTCGGCGTCAGCGGGAAGTACGGGAACCCGAGCACGCGGGCCAGGAGCTTCACGTCGCCGATCATCGGGTAGGTCTCCTCGGCGCCGACGATGGCGCACGGGATGATCGGCGCCCCGGTGTTCAGGGCGGCAGAGACGAAGCCCCCCCGGCCGAAGCGCTGCAGCTTGTACCGGTCGGCGAAGGGCTTGCCGATGCCCTTGAAGCCCTCCGGCCACACCCCCACCACCTCGCCGGCGCGCAGCAGCCGCTCGGCGTCCGGGGCGCAGGCGAGGGTGTGCCCGGCCTTGCGGGTGAGGTCCCCGACCACCGGGGTCCGCAGGGCCAGGTCCGCGGCCAGCATCCGCAGCGACCGGGCCGCCGGGTGGTGGTCGTGCAGCGCGACCGTGGTCATGAGCGCGTCCAGCGGGATGACCCCCGAGTGGTTGGCCACGACCAGCGCGGCGCCGACCTCGGGCACGTGGTGCAGGCCGCCGACCTCCACCCGGAACCACTTCTCGTACAGCGGTCGCAGCGCCGGGATCATGACGTGGTCGTTGAGGTCGGGGTCGAAGCCGAACTCGTCGACGGCGTAGTCCCCGGTGAGGCGGCGCCGCAGGAACGCCGCCCCGGAGGCCACCTGGCGCTGCAGGCCGCTCGGGGGCGCAGGTGGGGACCCGGGCGTCCCGGTCGCGTCGGTCGCCGCCGGGGTCGACGACGGGGTCCGGGCGGGACGCAGCGGGATGACCTCGGCGCCCTCCTCGGACCGGGACCGGCGGCGTGCCCCGTCGGTCACGGCCACCGTCCGGCCACCGCGACGGCCGCCTGCTCGAGGCCGCGCACCCGCCCGAGGTCGACCACCGGGCGCAGCCCGGCGGCGGTGACGTGGTCGTCGAAGGCCTGCATCGTGGTCCAGCGGGCGGTGAAGCCGAGCTCCGAGGTGGCCGCGGTGGTGTCCACCACGCGCCCGAAGTTGAGGAACGCGAGCTGCTCGGGGGTGAAGTCGGCCAGGCGTGCGCCGCGGACGAGGCGAGCCACCGGGCCGGTGAGGCTGCCGGGCACCGGGAGCGCCAGGCGACCCGCCCGCCGGATCGCCTGGGAGAGCATGAGGACCCCGGCCCCGGCGACGTTGAACGTGCCGGTCACCGCCGAGGTGCAGGCCAGCTCGGTGACCGCGGCCGCGTCCTGGGAGTGCAGCACCTGCAGCCGGGCGTCGTGGCCCAGCACCGTCGGCACCACCGGCAGCGCCACGTAGCGGGTCAGCGTGGTGTCCGAGCCCGGGCCGACCTGGTCGGCCAGCCGGAGCACGGTCACCGCCACGTCGGGGCGGCGCCGGGCGAGTCCGCGCACGTAGCCCTCGGCCTCAGACGCGTCCTTCGCGTAGCCGTCCCGGGCCAGCGAGCGGGCCTCCGTCTGCTCGGTGAACACCGCCGGGTCACGGGGGCCGCAGCCGTAGACCGCCGTCGTCGAGGCCAGGACCAGTCGCCGGAGGAACGGCGCACCCTGGCAGGCGGCCATCAGCTGCATCGAGCCGAGGACGTTCATCTCCTTGGTCGCCGTGCGACCGGCGCGGGAGGTCCCGACGAGCCCGGCGTGCACCACGGTGTCGACCTCGGCGGACGCGATCACCTTGGCGATGAGCGGGTTGCGGATGTCGGCACGGACGAACTCGACGCCGACGGTGCCGCGGGGGGCCCGGGGGAAGGTGCGGCTGCGCGGTGGCTCGGTGTCCACGGCGATCACCCGGGTGACGCCCTCCCGAGCCGCCAGGCGCAGCGCCACGGCCGCCCCGAGGTGGCCGCTGCCCCCGGCCACCAGCACCACCCTGGGCACGGGATCGGCGGGTGCGGTCACCGCTGGGACCCTACCGACCGGCCGCAGCGCACGTGGGCGCCGCGGGCCGGCTCCCGCCGGGGACCCGGCTCCACGCAGCAGCAGGGCCCGCCACCGGTCCGGTGGCGGGCCCTGCTGCACCCCGCACGGTCGCGACCGCACCGCCCTGCGGGAGGACGGAGCGGTCGGTCAGCTCACTTGCCGAGCTTGCGACGCTGCACGCGGGTCTTGCGGAGCAGCTTGCGGTGCTTCTTCTTCGACATCCGCTTGCGACGCTTCTTGATCACTGAACCCATGGGGGTGTCCTCACAGTCTCGTGCTTCTCGTGGGCCCCGGCGCGCGTGCGGTGCGGGTTCGCCGCAGGCGCGTGGGCCAGGTGGTTCCCGTGCCGACCGGGGGACCCGGGCACCACGTGCTCCGCGCAGTCTACGGGGTGCACGGCGACGGCCGGACCAGGTGGGTGCCTCGCGGGCGGCTAGGGGGACGGCGGGGGTGGACCGGGAAGCGTCAGCCCGCGTCGAAGTACGCCTGCTCCAGGTAGGCGTCCACGGCCGTGGCGCGCACCCGGAAGCTGCGGCCCACCCGCACCGCCGGCAGCTCCCCGGAGTGGACGAGGCGGTACACGGTCATCTTGGACACACGCACCACCTCCGCCACCTCGGCGACGGTGAGAAAGTCGTTGGCGGCCAGCGCGGGCTGACCGTCGGTGTTCTTCGACGGCATCAGGTTTCCTCCGGCACGTGTCGCGCCGTCGGTCTTCCCCACCGACGGAACGGACACGCACGTGCTGGGGCTGAGACTAGCGGGACGGCTGGGGTCGGTGGTGAGGGAGAGCACTCCTGCGGCCGGAGCGCCCCCGCTCAGGCCCCGAGCTCACGCGAGCGGGTGCTCGCCGCCGACGCGGCTGCGGCCATCGCCGTGCGGATGCCGTGCTGCTCGAGCGCGGCCAGCCCGGCTGCCGTGGTCCCCCCGGGGGAGGTGACCGCCTCGCGCAGCAGCGTCGGGTGCTCGCCGGAGTCGCGGGCCATCAGCGCGGCCCCGACCGCCGTCTGGGTCACCAGCGCGGTGGCCACGGCGCGCGGCAGGCCCAGCTGCACCCCCGCCTCCACGAGCGCCTCCACGACGAGGAACAGGTATGCCGGGCCGGACCCCGAGAGCGCCGTCACCGCGTCCTGCTGGGCCTCGGGCACCCGCACGACCCGCCCGACCGTGGCCAGCAGGCCCTCCACCAGGTCGAGGTGGGCGTCGGTGGCGTGGGACCCCGCCGACAGCGCGCTCATCCCCTCCCCCACCAGCATCGGGGTGTTGGGCATGACCCGGACCACCGGCGTTCCCGACGGGAGGTGCTCCTGCAGGTGGGCGGTGGACAGGCCCGCGCACAGCGAGACGACCAGCGCCCCCGGGAGCAGGGGCGGCAGCGAGTCGAGCAGCCCGGCGGCGTCCGGCGGCTTCACCGCGACGACGAGCACGTCGGCGCCGTCCGCCGCGGCCGCCACGCCCTCCGCGCGCACCCCGTGGCGGCGGGCGACCTCCTGGGCGCGGGCCTCGCTGCGCTCGCTCAGCACCAGGTCCTGCGGCGGGTGCCCCCCGGCGAGCAGCCCGGCCAGCAGCGCTTCGCCGATCTGGCCCGCGCCCAGCAGCGCGACACGGGGGTGGGGGTGCTCGCTCATGCCCGCCACGGTGCCACAGGCCCGCCCGACCGGGGTCCCCGCCCGGGGTTGCGTCCTCGGCGCGCCAGGACGGGTCGCGACGCTCAGCGCAGCGGTGCGAGGGCGAGCTGGCGGGTCTGGCAGACCAGCCGGCCGGCCGAGTCGAGCACGGTGGCGTCCTCGTCGAACCACGCGTCACCGACGGCGGCCGAGGCCATCTGCACCCGCAGCCAGCCCGGCGCGGGGTCGCCGCGCAGCAGGGCCGTCAGCTGCACGGTCGGCGCCCAGCCCAGCCGCCCCAGGTTCAGGGTGACCGGGGGGCCCACGTCGCCGGCGAACAGCGCGAACATCGTGTCGGGCTCGGTGCCGCGCGGTCGCACCCAGAGCCGGGCGTGCACCCCCGGCTCCGCGCGTCCGGCCAGGTAGGGGGCGCTCACCGGGTCCATCCGCACCTCGCACGCGGTGTAGAGCAGCAACCCGGAGCTGGTGGGGTGGGCCCCGAGGTCGATCGCGTCCGGCGGCGGCGCCACCGGCTGGGCGGTGGCCGCCGCGGGCGCCTCGGGGGCCTGCGGGTCCGGCGCCCCCAGGGTGACGGTGGCCCGGACCGCGGGCCGGTCGCCCTGGAGCAGCTCGACGTCCACCACCGAAACCGAGCGACCTTGCTTCACCACCGTGGCCACCAGCTGCACGGGCCCGGGTTCGGGGGCCCGCAGGTAGCTCGCGGACACCGCCAGCGGCGCCTGGCCGGGCTCCGGGGCCACGAGCCGGGCGGCCCGGGCGCACAGCGCCAGCAGCACCCCGCCGTGCGCCTTCGGTCCGATCGTCCACTCCCGGGTGAGGACGCCGTCGAAGCGCCCCGCGCCGGTCGGGGCCAGGGCCACGGCGTCGTCGAAGGTCGGCGTGCTCACGAGGTCACCGTGCTCACGAGGTCACCGGGCGCTGCAGGTGGCGGCGGGCGAAGGCCACCGACTCGGCCACCGCCCGGCTGCGGTCGGCGTGGGTGCGGGCGGAGCGGGTGCTGATCTCGAGCACCACCACACCGTCGAAGCCGTTGTCCGCCAACGTGGCGCACACCTGGGCGCAGGGCTGCGTGCCGTGCCCGGGTACCAGGTGCTCGTCGACGGCGGCGCCGGTGCCGTCGGCCAGGTGCAGGTGCCGCAGCCGGGTGCCCATCCGCGCCGCCAGGGCCACCGCATCGGTGCCGGCGGTGGCGGTGTGCGAGAGGTCCAGCGTGTAGTGCGCGTGGGCGGGCCGACCGGCGGCGGTCTCGGTGGGGTCGTAGGACGGGGCGAAGGCGGAGAACGCCGGTCCGGGGCCGCCCCGGCCCGACATCACGGCCGCGGCGGCGGCACCACGGACCCGGTCGAGCCGCAGCGGGAACATGTTCTCCACCGCGACCGCGATGCCGTGCTCGCGCTCGAGCCGGGCCACCTGCTCGGCGAACCCGTCGGCGTAGGCCCGCTGCCACCGGAACGGCGGGTGCACCACGACGGTGGGCGCGCCGAGGTCCGCCGCCGCCTGGACGGCCCGGTCGAGCCGGCGCACCGGGTCCGGTCCCCAGATGCGCTGGGTGATGAGCAGACACGGCGCGTGCACCGCCAGCACGGGGATCCCGCGGTCGCGGGCCAGGCGGGCCACGGCGGGCACGTCCTGGCTCACCGGGTCGGTCCAGACCATGAGCTCCACGCCGTCGCAGCCGTGCTCGGCGGCGAGGGTGAACCCCGAGGCCACCGACTCCGGGTACACCGAGGCGGTGGAGAGCCCCACGGGGATCACGGCCGGGGCCACCTCAGCTCCCGGTGAGCGCGAGCAGCGGCGGGCTGGAGGTCACCACGAGCCCGGCCAGCAGCGCGAGCGCGGCGGTGACCAGGTCGGGGTCGCGGCGCAGCACCCGCACGCCCACCACGAGCCCGAGGGTGACCACCGTGGCCAGCACCGCGGCCAGCACGGGCACGGCCGTCCACAGCGCGCGGAAGCCGAACCAGAGCGCGGCGCCCGCGGCGAGGGCACCCACCAGCTGGGCCAGGACCGTCGCCCACTCGCGCACGGCGCCGGGGTGCGACGCGCCGACCTCGGAGGTCCCGGGAGCCGTCGCGGGCTGCTCGACCGGCTGGGGCTCGACCGGCTGAGGCTCGACAGGCTGAGGCTCGGGGATGGTCACCGCGGCAGGCCCCGGCTCCGCCGTCACGGGTGCCGCGGTCGTGGCCCCCGGCTCGTCCTCCGGCCCGTCCTCCGGCTCGTCCTCCGGCCCGTCCTCCACAGCCCGGTGACGCCGGCCCCCCGTCGACTCGCTCGACCGGCCGTGCGCGGCGAGCAGCTCCGAGACGTGGATCTGCCTCGTGGGTGGCTCGTCGTCGAACCCGGGGCCGCTCGTCATCGTGGCCCTCCCCCGCGGTCGTCGTCCGTGGTGGCGGCGGCGACCCGGTCCAGGCGACGCAGGATCACCCCCTCCCGCAGGGCCCACGGGCAGATCTCCACCTCGTCGACCCCGAGGGCGCGCATCGCCGCCTCGGCCACCATGGCACCCGCGACCAGCTGCGGGGCTCGCGACGCGCTGACGCCCTCGAGCTCGGCACGGTCGGCCGTCGTCATCCGGGAGACGAACGCGATGAGCTGGCGCAGCCCGGCCGCGGTCAGGGTGCGGCGCACCATCGGCCCGGCGCTCGACGGCGCTGCCCCGGTGAGGCGGGCCAGCGAGCGGAACGTCTTGGAGGTGGCCACGACCCGGTCCGGGGTGCCGACGGCCCGCAGCTGCCGGGCGGCCGGCGCGAGCTCGGTGTCCAGCCAGTCCCGCAGCGCGTCGGTCCGGGCCCGGCCGGGCGGGTCCTGGACCAGCCGCTCCCGCATGACACGACCCGCGCCCAGCGGCAGCGAGAGCGACACGTCGGGCTCCTCGTCGGTGCCGCTGGCCATCTCGAGGGACCCGCCGCCGATGTCGAGGCCGAGGATGCGGCCCGCCCCCCAGCCGCACCAGCGGCGCACGGCCAGGAAGGTGAGCCGGGCCTCGTCGACCCCGGTCAGGACCTCCAGGGCCAGCCCCGTCTCGTGCTCCACGCGACGCAGCACGGCGGCGGAGTTGGTGGCGTCGCGGACGGCGGAGGTGGCGAAGGCGATGACCTCCTCGCAGCCGGCGTCCGCGGCCACGGTCGCGGCCTGCGCGACCGCGGCGACCAGCGTGTCGCCGCCGGCGCGGGTGAGACGACCGGCGCGGTCGAGTTGCTCGGCCAGGCGCAGCATCGACTTGGTGGAGCTCATCGGCGTGGGCCGGGCGCCACGGTGCGCGTCCACCACCAGGAGGTGCACGGTGTTGGAGCCGACGTCAAGCACTCCGAGACGCACAGACGACACCGTAGACGGTCTAGCGTCGCCGCTCGTGACACCCCGGTCCGGAGCAGCCCCCGCCCCTGTGCCCCCCGCCTCCACCGCCGTCTCGTCCCCGGTGCTGCTGCCCCTGCCGGAGGTGCGTCCGGACTTCGCCCGCGAGTGGGTGGAGGTGGTGGACCCGGCCGACCCCGAGCACCTCGTGCGGGCCGACCTGACGTGGCTGCTGTCGTCGTGGACGTGCGTCTTCGGCAGCCCCGCCTGCCACGGGGTGGTCGAGGGACGCCCCGACGACGGCTGCTGCACCCACGGCGCCTTCCTGGCCGACGACGACGACCGGGCCCGCCTGGACGCCGCCGTCACCGACCTCAGCGACGACGACTGGCAGCTGCACCACGCCGGCCGCGGCCCGCAGGGATACCTGGAGGACGACGACCTGGACGACTAGCCCGCGGTCCGGACCCGCCGGGTCGACGGCGCGTGCGTGTTCCTCAACCGCCCCGACCACCCGGGTGGCCCGGGCTGCGCCCTGCACCGGATGGCACTGCGCACCGACCGGCACCCGCTGGAGGTCAAGCCCGACGTGTGCTGGCAGCTGCCGGTACGGCGCACCGAGGAGGAGGTGGAGCGGCCCGACGGGGTGACGATCCGCCTCACCTCGCTCGGCGAGTACGACCGGCGCGGCTGGGGCCCGGGCGGGGACGACCTCAGCTGGTGGTGCACCTCGTCCCCGGAGGCCCACGTCGGGCCCGAGGCGGTGTGGCGCAGCTGCGGTCCCGAGCTCGCGGCCCTGGTCGGCGAGGCCGTCTACGCCGAGCTGGACCGGATCTGCACGCTGCGGGCCGAGCAGGGGCTGGTGGCGCCGCACCCGGCGACGGTGGCGGCGGCTCAGGCCTCGAGCTGAACGCTCAGGCCTCGAGCTGAACGCTCAGGCCTCGAGCTGAACGCTCAGGCCTCGAGCTTGTAGCCCAGCCCGCGCACCGTGACGATGTGCACCGGGTTGGCGGGATCGGGTTCGACCTTGGCCCGCAGCCGCTTCACGTGCACGTCGAGGGTCTTGGTGTCCCCCACGTAGTCCGCGCCCCACACCCGGTCGATGAGCTGGCCGCGGGTGAGCACCCGGCCGGAGTTGCGCAGCAGGTACTCGAGGAGGTCGAACTCCTTGAGCGGCAACGTGACCGGTGCACCACCAACCACGACGACGTGCCGCTCGACGTCCATCCGCACGGGCCCGGCTTCGAGCACGGCGAGGTCGAGGCCGGCGGCGTCCTCCACCTCGGTCCCGCGCCGCAGCACCGCCCGGATGCGCGCGATGAGCTCGCGGCTCGAGTACGGCTTGGTGACGTAGTCGTCGGCGCCCAGCTCGAGACCGACGACCTTGTCGATCTCGCTGTCGCGCGCGGTCACCATGATCACCGGCACCGTCGACCGGGTGCGGAGCTGCTTGCACACGTCGGTGCCGCTCATGCCGGGCAGCATGAGGTCCAGCAGCACGATGTCGGCCCCGGCGCGGTCGAACTCGGCCAGCGCGGCCGGGCCGTCCACGGCGACGGTGGCCTCGAACCCCTCCCGGCGCAGCAGGAACGCCAGCGGATCGGCCAGCGAGCTCTCGTCCTCGACGATGAGCACCCTCGTCGTCGTGCGTCCGGCACCGGGGTTCATCGTGGAGCTCCGTTCTCGACGGGGGCAGGTCCGTGGTGGTGGCGTCGCGACGACGGCTGCGACGACGACACAGCGGGGCCGTCCGGGTCGTTGCCGGCGTCCTCGGTGTGGACGGGCACCCACAGGGTGAAGGTGGAGCCCGTGCCCGATCGGCTCCACAGCCGCACCCCGCCGCCGTGGTTAGCGGCGACGTGCTTGACGATGGCCAGCCCGAGGCCGGTCCCCCCGGTGGCCCGGGACCGGGCGGGATCGACGCGGAAGAACCGCTCGAAGACCCGCTCCTGGTGCTCGACGGGGATGCCGATGCCGCGGTCGGTGACGCTGATCTCGACCCGACCGTCCCGCACGGCCCGGCTCACCGACACCGGGGAGCCCGCCGCGGAGTAGGCGATCGCGTTCTCCACCAGGTTGGTCAGCGCGGTGACGAGCAGGGTGCGGTCACCCTGGACCTCGAGCCCGCTCGGTGCGTCGGCGGCCACCGTGGTCCCCGCCGTCTCGGCGCTCACGGTGCAGTGCCGCAGCGCTTCCGCCACCACGTCGTCGACGTCGACGACGTCGAGGCCGGGCAGGGCCTGCGCCCCCTGCAGGCGCGAGAGCGCGATGAGCTCGGTCACCAGGGAGCCCAGCCGGGTGGACTCGTGCAGGAGGCGGGTACCGAAGTGCCGCACCACCTCCGGGTCGTCGGCGGAGTCGAGCATGGCCTCGGCGAGCAGGCCCATGGCGCCCACCGGGGTCTTCAGCTCGTGGCTGACGTTGGCCACGAAGTCGCGGCGGGTGGACTCCAGGCGGACCTGGTCGGACTCGTCACGCGCCTCGACGACGACGAACCGGCCGTCGGCGTCCCCGAGCGGGCGCGCCACCCCGTGGACGGCCAGCGGCACCCGACCCGGCCGGGCCTCCCCGCCGCCGAGGACGATCTCGGTGACCTCGCCGGCGGCGAACACCCGCTGGGCGGCCACCCGGGCACGGTCGTCCAGCCGCCGCCCGTGCACCACCCCGAGCTCCTCGGCACGGGGGTTGGTCAGCACCACGTCGCCGTAGCGGTCGACCACCGCGACCGCGGACGCCGAGCTCTCCACCACGTGGTCGAGCACCTGCGAGACGGTCAGCCCCGCGGCGCGCGAGCGACGGGACGCGTCCACCGAGCGCAGGCGCGGCAGCACCACCAGGCACACCAGCACACCGAGGGCGGCACCGAGCACCACGCCGAGCAGCACCGACACCGGGGTGGACACCTGGCGGATCGTACGGTCCGGGCACCCTCACCCCGGCCGCGGACACCGTCCCGCCCGGCCGCACCGGGAGGGCGGTGCGGGTGTTCCACCGGGGTTCACCCGTCGTTCACCGCACCGCCCCCTCCTGGTCAGCGACCCTGGTTGGCCACCGCGGCCGCTGCGGCCGCCGCCGCGTCCGGGTCGAGGTACGCACCCCCAGGCGTCGTCGGGCGCAGCTGGGAGTCCAGGGTGTAGAGCAGCGGGATCCCGGTGGGGATGTTGAGCCCGGCGATGTCGTCGTCGGAGATGCCGTCGAGGTGCTTGACCAGGGCGCGCAGCGAGTTGCCGTGCGCGGCGACCAGCACGGTGCGGCCCGCCTGCAGGTCCGGCACCACCGCCGACTCCCAGCAGGGCATGAGCCGGGCGACCACGTCGGCCAGGCACTCGGTCAACGGGCCGCCGTCGGGTCCGCCGTCGAGGTGGGCGTAGCGGGGGTCGGCGTCCTGGCTGAACTCACTGCCCCGGGTGATCTCCGGGGGCGGGGTGTCGTAGCTGCGTCGCCACGCCGTGAACTGCTCCTCGCCGTACTCCGCGAGGGTCTGCTTCTTGTCCTTGCCCTGCAGCGCGCCGTAGTGCCGCTCGTTGAGCCGCCAGTCGCGCCGCACCGGGATCCACAGCCGGTCGGCCGCGTCGAGGGCGAGGTCGGCGGAGACGATGGCGCGCCGCAGCAGCGAGGTGTGCAGCACGTCGGGCAGCAGGTCGTGCTCGACCAGCAGCTCGCCCGCACGGGTCGCCTCGCCGCGACCCTTCTCGGTGAGCGCGACGTCCACCCAGCCGGTGAACAGGTTGCGCTCGTTCCACTCGCTCTCGCCGTGACGGAGCAGGACCAGGGTCGAGGTGCTCATGGACCCATCCTGGCAGGCGCGGACCACCGGTGGCCCGCACCCGCCGCGCCCACCCGCTGTCCGCGCCCGCTCAGGCGGTCCCGGCCTCGGCGGCGCGCAGGTCCTTGCGCAGGATCTTGCCCGCCGAGCTCTTCGGGATCACGTCGAGGAACTGCACGACACGGACCTTCTTGTACGGCGCGACGTTGGCCGAGACGAAGTCCATGACCTCCTGCTCGGTCATCTCCTGGCCCTCCTGGAGCACCACGAACGCCTTGGGCACCTCCTCGCCGTCGGCGTCGTTCACCCCGATGCACGCGGCGTCGGCGATCTTGTCGTGGGTGAGCAGCAGCGCCTCGAGCTCGGCCGGCGGCACCTGGTAGCCCTTGTACTTGATGAGCTCCTTGACCCGGTCGACGATGCTGACGTACCCCTCGGGGCTGACCGTCGCGACGTCCCCGGTGTGCAGGTAGCCGTCGTCGTCGAGGGTCTCGGCCGTGGCCTCGTCGTTGGCCAGGTAGCCCAGCATGATGTTGGGGCCCTTGCACCACAGCTCGCCGGGCGCCGAGGTCGCGTCGGTGGGGTACTCGACCTCCTCGCCGGTGGCCGGGTCGACGATCTTGCACTCCATGTTGGGGAAGGTCAGCCCGACGGTGCCCAGCGGGATGTCGTCGCGGACGATGGGGATCGCGTGGCTGACCGGGCTCATCTCGCTCATCCCGTACCCCTGGCGCACGGTGCAGCCCAGCCGGTCGGCCACTCGTCGGCCGAGCTCGGCGTCCAGGGGGGCCGCGCCGGAGAAGACGACCTTCACCGACGAGAGGTCGGCGTCGTCGATGGCCGGGTGCTTGGCCAGCGCCACCGCGATGGGCGGGGCGATGTAGACGTAGGTGACCTTCTCCTCCGCCACGACGCGCAGGAACTCCGCGAGGTCGAAGCGGGGCATGGTGACGATGGTCGCCCCGCGCCACAGGCCGGCATTCATCATCACGCTCATGCCGTAGATGTGGAAGAACGGCAGCACCGCGAGGATCTTGTCGTCGTCTGCGAGGGTGATGACCTCCGCGCCCTGGGCCACGTTGGCGATGAGGTTCCGGTGGCTGAGCATGACGCCCTTGCTCTTGCCGGTGGTGCCCGAGGAGTAGGGAAGCACGGCGAGGTCGGTCGCCGAGTCGACGGTGACCTCGGGTGCGGCGTGACCCTGGCCGAGCAGGTCGCCGAGGCTCGTGCGGCCCTCGACGGGGTCGATGAGGACGACCTGCTCGCGGGGGATCCCCACCTGGTCGGCGGCCTCGTCGGCCTGCGGCAGGAACGCCGAGACGGTGAACAGCCAGGTCGCCTTCGCGTCCACGAGCTGCTTGACGATGTCACCGGCGGTGGCGAGCACGTTGATGGTGGTGGCGGTGCCCCCGCTGCGGACGATGCCGTGGAAGACGGTGACGAAGGCGGGCACGTTCGGGGCGAGGACCCCGGCGACGTCGCCCTTGCCGAACCCGGCGGCCGACAGGGCCCCCGCGAGGGCCTCGATCTGGCCGACGAGCTCACCGTAGGTGGTCTGCTCCCCCGTGCTGCCGTCGACGAGGGCGGCCTTCGCGGCGCGCTCCGAGTTGGTGGCGACCTCCCCGAACAGGAAGTCGAACATGCTCGTGTCGGGGATCTCGACGTCGGGGAAGGGGCTGGCGAAGCTCATCGGACTCCTTTGTCGGACGGGGTGCTTGCCGTCACAGTACTGTCCGGTAGGCGGAGGTCAGTCCGCTGCCGCGTCGGCGTCCGCGCCCTCCGGCGCGGGGGTGTCGGCGGCGACCAGGTGCGCGAACGCGGCCAGGTTGCGCAACGACTCCCCCCGCTTGGCCCGCCACGCCCACTCCCGGCGGATCGACGTGGCGAAGCCGAGCTCGAGCATCGTGTTGAAGTCGCCGTCGGCGGCCTCGAGGACCTGGCCGAGCACGCGGTCCAGCTCGTCGGCGGTGACGCTCTCGGCCGAGATGCGGCCGATCAGGTACACGTCCCCGGAGCGGTCGAGCGTGTAGGCCACCCCGTAGAGGCGCCGGTTGCGCTTGAGCAGGAACGAGTACAGGCCCTCGTGGTTCTCGTCGGGCTGGCGGCAGACGAAGGCCTCCACCCGCACCCCGTGCACGCCCGCGGTGAGCATGCAGGTGGTGGTGAGCTTGGCCTCGCCGGGCAGGGTGACGACGAAGAGCTCCTCGCGCGGGCGGGTGTGCTCCAGCTCGCGCTCGGTCAGGGCGGCCGCGATGACCTGGGCGAGCTCGGCGCGGCTCACGCGCCGACCTCCGCGGTGCGGCCCAGGTCGGCGAGCCCGCGGGAGGCGGCGGTGGAGGCGACCGCCCGCGCGTAGGTGTCCAGCAGCGCGTCGGCGGTGCGGTCCCAGGAGAACTGCGCGGCGTGGGTCGGGGCGGCCGCCGCCAGCCGCGCGCGCAGGCCGGGCTGCTCGACGACGCGCCCCAGGGCGTCGGCCCAGTCGCCGGTGGCGTGCCCGGCCACGAGGAGACCGGTGACCCCGTCGCGCACGGCGGTGCCGAGCCCGCCGACGTCGGCGGCGACCACGGGGGTGCCGCAGGCCTGCGCCTCCAGGGCCACCAGCCCGAAGGACTCCGAGTGGCTGGGGACCGCGACCACGTCGGCCGCCCGGAAGACCTGCACCAGCTCGTCGCCGGTGCGCGGGGGCAGGAAGCTCACCACGTCGCTGGCGTCGAGCTCGCGCGCCAGCGCCCGCAGCACGTCCGCGTGGTCAGCACCGCCGCCCGAGCTGCCGCCGACGACGAGCACGCGCAGCGGGAGGCCGGGACGGCGGGCGCGCAGCTCGGCGGCCGCGCGCAGCAGCACCTCCGGGCCCTTCAGCGCCTGCAGCCGGCCCACGAAGGCGATCACGACCTCGTCCGGCGCCACGCCGAGCGCGGCGCGGGCCGCATCCCGAGCGCCCGGCCCGCCGGGGCGGAACCGGTCCAGGTCGGCCCCGGGGGCGATGACGTCGACGCGGGCGGGGTCGGCGCCGTAGAGCTCGACGAGCTGGTGCGCCTCCTGGCCGGTGTTGGCGACGAGGCGGTCGGCCTCCTCGACGACCTGCTGCTCGCCGATCTCGCGGACCTTGGGCTCGGCGGTGTCGCCGGTCGCCAGGGCGGCGTTCTTCACCCGGGCCAGGGTGTGCGCGGAGTGGACCAGCGGGGTGCCCCAGCGGTCGCGGGCCAGCCAGCCGACCTGGCCGGACAGCCAGTAGTGGGAGTGGACCACGTCGTAGTAGCCGGGCTCGTGCCGGGCCTCGGCCCGCAGCACCCCGGCGGTGAACGCGCACAGCTGCGCGGGGAGCTCGTTCTTGTCCAGGCCCTCGAACGGCCCGGCCACGACGTGGCGGACCAGGACCCCGGGGGCGGCGCGCACCACCGGGGGCACCGCCGAGGACGTGGCGCGGGTGAAGATCTCCACCTCGGTGCCGCGGGCCGCCATCCGCAGCGCCGTCTCCAGGACGTAGACGTTCATCCCCCCCGCGTCACCGGTCCCCGGCTGCGCCAGCGGGGAGGTGTGCACCGAGAGCACGGCCACGCGGCGGGGGTGGGTCACCGCTGCATCCTGCCCCGCGCGGGTTGCCCGTGCCTCACGGGACCAGCCCGGCGACCTCCCCGGCGAACCGTGCGGGGTCGGTCAGGAACGGCACGTGCCCCGTGTCGACCCACCGGCTCAGCTGCCCCTGCGGCAGCAGGCCGGCGGCGTGCTCGCCGGCCGAGACGTCGACGACGGTGTCCGCCTCGCCGTGCAGGACCAGCGCCGGGCCACCGAACCCGGCGAGGGTGGCGTCGTGGTCGCAGGCCCGGTCGAACAAGGCGGCACGCACCCGGGGCGGGACCTGCAGGCTCGCGCCGAGCAGGGCCTGCGCCGTGGGGCCGTCGTCGGTGAGGCCCGTCGCGAAGGCGGTCAGGGCGGGCACCGCGAGCACCGGGTCGTCGGCGAGCCCGTCGGGCAGGGCCGCACGCATGCCCGAGCCGATCCGTCCGCCGGGGCGGCCGCGCCCGATCGCGGTGATCGCCCCCACCAGCACCAGCCCGGCGGCCACCCCGCCCTGCTGCAGCCAGTCGCAGGCCACCAGACCGCCGTAGGACCAGCCCAGGAGCACCGGCGGTCGGTCGACCCCCTCCGCGGCGAGCACCGCGTCGAGGTCGGCGGCCCAGGCGACCGGGTCGTCGTAGCCGGCCGCCGGGGCGTCGGAGCGGCCGTGTCCGCGCAGGTCCGGGGCGATCACGTGGTGGGTGCGGGCGAGCAGGTCCAGGGCCGGGCCCCAGCACCCCGACGACTGCGCCCACCCGTGCAGCAGCACCAGCGGTGGATCGTTCGGGTCGCCGGCCGCGCGCCAGCTGAGGGTGTGACCGTCGCTCGTGCGCACCTCGGGCATGGTCGAACCCTAGGGTCGGGCCCATGACCTCCAGCACCGGCACCGACTCCCGTCCCCGCGCCGTCGTCACCGGCGCCAGCTCCGGCATCGGTGCGGCCACCGCCCGGGTGCTCGCCGCGCAGGGCTTCCACGTCGTCGTCGGGGCGCGTCGGCTCGAGCGGCTGCAGGCGCTGGCCCGGGAGATCGACGGGACCGCGCTCACCCTCGACGTCACCGACCAGGACTCCGTCGACGCCTTCGCCGCGGCGTGCGGCGACGTCCGAGTGCTGGTGAACAACGCCGGCGGTGCCAAGGGGCTCGCGACGGTGGCCGAGGCGGACCTCGACGACTGGCGCTGGATGTGGGAGACCAACGTGCTCGGCACCGCGCGGATGACGCGCGCGCTGCTGCCGCGGCTGATCACCTCCGGCGACGGGCTCGTCGTCACCATCACCTCCATCGCCGCGATCGAGGCGTACGACAACGGCGCCGGCTACACCAGCGCCAAGCACGCGCAGTCGGCCCTGCACCGCACCCTGCGCGGGGAGCTGCTCGGCCAGCCGGTCCGCATCACCGAGGTGCTGCCCGGGATGGTGGAGACGGACTTCTCCCTGGTGCGCTTCGACGGCGACGCCGCCAAGGCCGACGAGGTGTACGAGGGGATCACCCCGCTGGTCGCGCAGGACGTGGCCGAGATCGTCGGGTTCGTGGCCAGCCGGCCCGCGCACGTCAACCTGGACACCGTCGTGGTGAAGCCCCGGGCCCAGGCCTCGGCGATGCGGGCGCACCGGGAGTGACCCCTGGGTGGTCGCCACCCCTTCGGCGCCCTACAGCGCGCAGCCGAGCAGCACCGGCTCGGGCTCCAGCCGCACCCCGAACCGGCCGGCCACCCCGTCGCGCACGGTGCGCGCCAGGGCCAGCAGGTCCTGGGTGCTCGCCGCACCGCGGTTGGTCAGCGCCAGGGTGTGCCGGGTCGAGAGCCGTGCGGGGGCGTCCTCGCCGGGGAACCCGCGGCGGAACCCGGCGTGCTCGATGAGCCACGCGGCCGAGAGCTTGTGGCCGCCCGGGGCCGGGTGCACCGGTCCCTCGTAGCCGGCGGGCACGACGTCGACGACGGGGTTGGTGAAGAACGAGCCCGCGCTCCAGCTGTCGTGCTCGCCCTCCTCGCCGGCCCTCAGCAGCACCATGGCCTTGCCGCGGCGGAGCCCGAGCACCGCCTCCCGGACCTGCGCCACCGGGTGCCGGGTGCCGGGTTCGCACCCCAGCGCCGTCGCCAGCTCGCCGAAGCGGACGGCGCGGCTGAGCCCGGAGGCCTCCAGGGTGAACCGGACGGCGAGCACCACCGCCGCGTCGGAGTGCTTCAGGGCGCTGCTGCGGTAGCCCAGGCCGAGCTGCTCCGGACCGACCCACGCGACCTCGCCGGTGCGGCGGTCCAGCAGCTGCACCGAGCCGACGACGTCGGCGATCTCCACGCCGTAGGCACCCACGTTCTGCACCGGGGTCGCCCCCGTGGAGCCGGGGATGCCGGAGAGGCACTCCAGCCCGCCGAGCCCGGCGGCCACCGTCGTCGCCACGAGCGCGTCCCAGTCCGCCCCGGCCTCCGCGGTCACCCCGTCGGCCTCGACGACGACGGCGTCGGCGACCAGGTGCACGACCGTCCCGGCGAAGCCGTCGTCGGCGACGACGAGGTTCGACCCGCCCCCGAGCACCAGCACCGGCTCTCCGGCGGCGTCGCAGGCCCGCACCGCCGCGACCACGGCCCCGACCGAGCCGCAGCGCAGCACCGTCGACGCCGGACCACCCAGGTGGAGCGTCGTCAGCGCGGCCAGCGGGACGTCGTGGCGCACCTGCACCCCGGAGGTGCGCAGGTCCTCGAGCACCGCGGCAGGAAGCACAGACCCGACGGTAGCGTCCACGCCATGCCCCGCCGCATCGAGCACACGGCCACCTACGCCCACAGCCCCGCCGCGGTGCACGCCGCGCTGACCGACGAGGCGTACTGGACGGCGCGGCTGGCCGAGATCGGCGGGTCCGGCGCCACGCTCGACTACTACCGCTCGACCGACGGCGGCGCGGAGGTGGTCCTGACCCAGGTCATCGCCGCGGCGAACCTGCCCGCCATCGTGGGCCGCATCTCCCCCGGCGACCTCAGCATCACCCGCACCGAGGCCTGGAGCGCGCTCGACGACTCGGCGGCCACCGCGACGGTCACCGCCCTCATCGCCGGGACCCCCGCCCGGGTCACCGGCACCTCCACCCTGGGCGGTGCCGCCGAGCGCACCACCGTGCGGGTGCGCGGCGAGGCCCAGGTCTCCGTGCCGCTGATCGGCGGCAGCATCGAGCAGGCCGTCGCCGACAACGTCGTCCGGCTGCTGGAGGCCGAGGCGCGCTTCACCGAGCAGTGGATCGCCGGGCGCTGACCGCTCCCGTCGGGACGGTCACCCGGGGCACCACGGGGATCAACCGCCTGCGGCGCAGCGACCGCTGGCTGGTCCACCACCCCGACGTGCGCACGGCGCTGGCCGACGGCGGGCAGGTGGTGGACCTCGGCTACGGCGCGCGGCCCGGCACCACGCTCGAGCTCGCGGCCCGGCTGCGCGCGGTGCACCCCGAGCTCGCGGTCACCGGGCTGGAGATCGACCCGTCGCGGGTGGTGGACGCGGTGGACGGCGTGGACTTCGCGCTCGGCGGGTTCGAGCTGGCCGGGCTGAGACCGGTGCTGGTGCGGGCGGCGAACGTCCTGCGCCAGTACGACGAGGCCGAGGTGGCGGCGGCGTGGGCGATGGTGTGCTCGCGTCTCGCCCCCGGCGGGCTGTTCCTGGAGGGCACCTGCGACGAGCTCGGCCGACGCTGCGCGTGGGTGCTGCTCGACGCCGACGGGCCACGCACCCTGACCCTGGCGTGGGACCCGTTCGACGTGTCGCGCCCGTCCGAGGTGGCCCCGAGGCTGCCCAAGGCGCTGATCCACCGCAACGTGCCCGGGGAGCGGGTGCACGCGCTCCTCACCGCGGCCGACCGGGCCTGGGACGTGGTCGCCCCGCAGGCCGTGTTCGGACCGCGGGTGCGCTGGCGGGCGGCCCGGGCGCTGCTCGCCGACGACGGGGTTCCGGTGCTGGACGCACCCCGACGGGTGCGCGACAACGTGCTCACCGTGCCCTGGGCGCACGTCGCCCCGAGCTGAACCCGGTCAGCCCAGCGGGGTGTGCGCGGGGTCGACCGCCTCGCCCGCAGCCACCGGGCCGGGCGGGGTGCCGTCGCCGAACGGGCGCCCGCCGAGGGACTCCCGGCCGTGGGCGCTGAGCCAGCTGCCCAGCTCCGGGCCCTTCGGGACGATCTTCGACGGGTTGATCTCGGTGTGCACCAGGTAGTAGTGCTCCTTGATCTGCTGGAAGTCCTGGGTGTCGCCGAACCCGGGGGTCTGGAACAGGTCCCGGGCGTAGCCCCACAGGGCCGGCATCTCGGTGAGCTTGGTCCGGTTGGTCTTGAAGTGCCCGTGGTAGACCGCGTCGAAGCGGGCGAGGGTCGTCCACAGCCGCACGTCGGCCTCGGTGAGGGTGTCCCCCACCAGGTACCGCTGGTCGGTCAGCCGCTCCTCGAGCCAGTCCAGCCGGGCGAACAGCGCGTCGTAGGCCTTCACGTAGGAGGCCTGCGAGCCGGCGAACCCGCACCGGTAGACGCCGTTGTTCACGTCGTGGAAGACCTTCTCGGCGACGTCGTCGATCTCGTCGCGGAGGCGCTCGGGGTAGAGCTCCGGAGCCCCGTCACGGTGGTGGGCGCCCCACTCCAGGCTCAGGTCGATCGTCATCTGCGGGTAGTCGTTGGTGACCACCTGACCGGTCGGCACGTCGACGAGGGCCGGCACGGTGATGCCCTTGGGGTACTCCGGGTCGCGGGCGAGGAACGCCTGCTGGAGCCGCTCGTAGCCCAGCACCGGGTCCGTGCCGCCGGGGTCGAGGTCGAAGGTCCAGCTGCGCTCGTCGTGGGTGGGGCCGCAGATGCCCATCGAGATGGCGCCCTCCAGGCCCAGCAGGCGGCGGGTGATCAGCGCCCGGTTCGCCCACGGGCAGGCCCGGGAGACCACCAGCCGGTAGCGCCCGGCCTCGACGGGCCAGCCGTCGCGGCCGTCGCGGGTGATGCGGTCGGGCAGGTAGCTGGCGTCGCGGACGAAGTCCTCACCGGGCACCACGAACGTCGGGTCGTCACTCATGCACCTCAACCTAGGCGACGGCGCGGGCGGACCGGCGGGGGATGATGCCCCGGTGGAACGCCGCTACGTCATCACCCTGGGCTGCCCCGACCGCACCGGGATCGTGGCCCGGCTGGCGACCTTCCTGGCCGGGGCCGGGGGCACCATCGTCGAGGCCAGCTACCACGCCGACGCGAGCTCGGGCTGGTTCTTCACCCGCCAGGTCGTGCTCGCGAGCTCCGTCGGGGTGGAGGCCGACGAGCTGCGCAGCCGGTTCGTCGCCGTGGCCGCCGAGCTGGGACCGGAGACGGAGTGGTCCCTGCACGACACGGCCGAGCGCAAGCGGGTGGTGCTGCTGGTGAGCAAGGAGGCGCACTGCCTGCGCGACCTGCTCGGCCGGGCCGCGGACGGGGAGCTGCCCGCCGAGGTGGCTGCGGTCATCAGCAACCACCCCGACCTGGAGCCGCTCACCGTCGCCCACGGGGTGCCGTTCCACCACGTGCCGTTCCCGGCGGACCCGGCTCGGCGCGGACCGGCCTTCGAGCGGGTCCGCGGGCTCGTCGACGCGCACGACCCGCACGCCGTGGTGCTGGCCCGCTTCATGCAGGTGCTCCCCGCCGCGCTGTGCGAGCACTGGGCCGGGCGGGCGCTGAACATCCACCACAGCTTCCTGCCCAGCTTCGTCGGCGCGCGGCCCTACCACCAGGCGTTCGCCCGCGGGGTCAAGCTCGTCGGGGCGACCTGCCACTACGTCACCGCGGAGCTCGACGCCGGGCCGATCGTCGAGCAGGACGTGATCCGGGTCGACCACGGCGACGCCCCCGCCGACCTCGTCCGCCAGGGCCGCGACATCGAGCGGCTCGTGCTCTCCCGCGGGCTGCGCTGGCACCTGGAGGACCGGGTGCTCGTGCACGGCGGCACCACCGTCGTGTTCAGCTAGCGCCGGGCTGGCGTGCCCAGCTGGCGCTGGGCTGGGGCACGATCGGGCGGTGCCCACCCGTCCCGGTCCCGCCCGCCGCGTGGTGGGCGCGCTGGCCGCGGCCGACCCGGGCCAGGTGCGCCTGGAGAGCGCCGGGCGGACCACCCTCACGCTGGTCCTCGCGCTGGTGGTGCTGGCGGGGCTGACCCGGGCGCTGGGCCAGCCGATCAGCGTCGCCCTGCTCGGCACCGTCGTGGCCATGTTCAGCTCGGTCGCCGTGCAGGACCGCACCCACCGGGCCCGGGTCGTCACCACCGCGCTGGCGGCGCTGCCCGCGGCCGCGTCGGCGGGGCTGGCGGCGGTGCTGCACCCGCTGGGGTGGGTCGCCGACGCCGGGTTCGTGCTCGTGCTGTTCGCCGCGACGTGGGTGCGTCGCTACGGCCCGCGCGGCAACGCCCTGGGCCAGGTGGCGTTCATCGCCTACTTCTTCGTGCTGTTCCTGCGGGCCGCCCCGGCGCAGCTGCCCGTGCTCGTGCTGAGCGTCGTCGTCGGGCTGGCGGTGGCCCTGGTGGTGCGGGTGGCGCTGCTGCCCGAGCGGCCCCGGTCCGAGCTGCGCCGGCTCACGCGCGCCCTGCGTCGGGTGTGCGCGGCCACCGTGGGGGTGGCGCTCACCCGGGACCACGGCTCCGACGACGGGACCCGCGCGCTGCAGCGGCAGCTCGACCGGCTCGGGACGACCGCACTCATGATCGAGGACTGGCTGGATCGGCACGACGCCGCCCGCCACCTCGACGTCGACGGCGCCGCGCTGAGCCTGCGGGTGCTCGACGGACAGCTCGCCACCGAGCAGCTCGTCGACGCCCTGGGCCTGCTCGCGGACCACCCCTGGCCCCCCGAGCTCGACCGCGCCCTGGCCGCGCTGGACGTGGTGCTGCGCGACGCACCCGGACCCGCGCGGCTCGACGCGATCGCCGTCGAGGCCGACGCGGCGGCGACCGACGTCGACGTGAGCACCCCGGACGGTCGGGCCGTGTTCGCCGCCGCCCGGGCCGTCCACGCGCACGTCGCGATCCACCGGGTGGCCGAGCAGGTGAGCGCCTCGGCACCGCCCGCTCCCGCTCCGGTCGGCGGCGACCGCGACGGCGCCGGCGACGGCGCCGGCGCCGGACCGGCCGCCCCCACCGGGCTGCACCCGGCGACCCGGGCGGCGGTCCAGGTCGCGGTGGCCACGGCGCTGGCCACCGGGCTCGGCGAGCTCATCTCGCCCAACCGCTGGTACTGGGCCGTGCTCGCCGCCTTCGTGGTGTTCAACGGCACCACCAGCCGCGGGCAGATCCTCTCCCGGGCCTGGCAGCGGGTGCTCGGCACGCTGGGCGGGGTGGTCGCCGGGGTGCTGCTGGCCGCGCTGGTCGGCAGCAACGCGCCCGTGCAGCTGGGGTTGATCGTGGTCTGCGTGTTCGCGGCGTTCTACCTGGTCCGCGTGTCCAGCGCGCTCATGGTCTTCTTCATCACCGTGCTGCTGGCCATGTTGTACGGGCTGCTCGGCACCTTCAGCGTGGCCGTCCTGGAGCTGCGGATCCTCGAGACGGCAGCCGGCGCGGCGGTGGGCATCGCGGCAGCGTTCCTGGTGCTGCCCACCGGCACCCGCAACGACGTCGGCGCGAAGATCACTGCCTGCCTCGACGCCCTGGACGAGCTGCTCCGCGACGCCACGGCCGCGGTCGCCACCGGGCGGGCGACCACCGACCTCGTCGCCGGAGCCCGTGACCTCGACGACGCCCTCGCCGCGCTCGACGCGGCCGCGGAGCCGCTGGCCCACGGGGTGGTGCTGCGGGTGCGCACCACCACCCGGCTGTGGCTTCGGGTGGTGCGGGTGGCCGACCGCTACTCCCGCTCCCTGGCCCGCGCGGGCCACAGCGCCACCACCCTGAACGCACCGAGCGTGGGCGTCGGCGAGGCGCTGACCGCGGCCACCGCCCGTGTCCACGAGCACCTCGGCGCGTTGCGCACCCGGCTCGACGGCGGCCACCCCGAGCCGGTGCACCCCGCCGAGCCTGCCCTGGTGGCGGTGCTGGAGCTGGACGGACGCAGCCCACGGGACGACGGGGCGCGTCCGCTGCGCCAGGCGGTGTACGCGCTGGCGCGCATCGACCGCGCGCTGCTCGACCTGCTGGTGGTCGCCGACGAGCCGGCCACCGGGGCCACGCCAGCACGGCAGGGTCCGTCGACCTAGCCTCGAGGGGTGTCCACCGAACCCCGCGCCGCCCTCACCGGGTCCCCGCTGGGCCCGGACTCGCTGACGTGGCGCCTGTTCGGCGACCGTCGCCAGCTCCTGCTGCTCGGCCGCTCCGGCACCCTGCAGAACATGCACCCGGCGGTCGGCGCCGCGCTGCAGCAGCACTCGAACTTCTTCGCCGACCCGTGGGACCGGCTGTTCCGCTCCATCCCGCCGATCCTCGGGGTGGTCTTCGACGACCCCGACGCCGGGACAGCGGGAAGCCTGCGGAGCTTCCACGCCGACATCAAGGGCCTCGACACCGAGGGCCACCGGTACCACGCGCTGAGTCCCGAGGTGTTCTGGTGGACCCACGTGACCTTCGTGGAGTCGATGATCTGCACCCAGGAGTACTTCGGCACCCCGCTGACGGAGGCGGAGCGGGACCAGCTCGTCGCCGAGGGGCTGACGTGGTGGCGCCGCTACGGTCTCTCCGACCGTCCGGCCTTCGCCGACGCCGCGAGCTTCGACGCGTACTGGGAGCACGAGCTCGCGACGGTGCTCCAGGAGAACGACACCACCCGCTGGGTGACCTCGCCCGACGTGGACCACGACGACATGCCGCCGCCCCCGCACGTGCCGGGGCTGCTGTGGCGGCTCGTGCGGACGCCGGTGCTGGCGCTCAACCTGTGGCTGCTGACCGGGCTGCTTCCCCCACGGGCCCGGCAGACCCTGGGCCTGGGCTGGAGCGCCCGGGACGAGCGACGGCTGCGGCGGCTCGGGGCCGTCGTCCGCCGGGTGTGGCCGCTGGTGCCGCACCGGATCGCCGTGGAGCCCCGGGCCCGGGTCGCCTGGGCCCGGGTGGGGCGACGGCCCGCCGCTCGCCGCTGACCCCGCAGGGCGGTCAGACCAGTCCGAACTCCTCGACCAGCGCCTGCCCGAAGGCGGGCAGGTCGTCGGGGTTGCGGCTGCTGATGAGCGTCCACCCGTTGGCGGGACAGACGAACACCTCCTGGTCGACCCAGTCGGCCGCACCGGCGTTCTTGAGGTCGGTGGCCAGGCTCGGCCAGGAGGTCAGCGTCTTCCCCGCCACCACCCCGGCCTCGATCAGCGTCCAGGACGCGTGGCACACGGCAGCGATCGGCTTGCCCGCCTCGGCCCACTCCTTGACGAGCTCCACCGCCGCCGCGTCGAGGCGCAGCGCGTCGGGGTTGGCCACCCCGCCCGGCAGCACCAGTCCGACGTAGTCGGCCACGCGTGCCTGGCCGACGGTGACGTCGACGGTGAACGTGTCCTTGGCGGTGAGGTGGTCGAAGGCCTGCACGGTCTCCCCGGCCTCGACGGTGGAGATCAGCACCGGGGTGCCGCCCGCGTCGAGGACCGCCTGCCAGGGCTCGGTCAGCTCGACCTGCTCGATGCCCTCGTGCGCGACGAGGAACGCGACCTGCTTCGTGGTGTCAGCCATGGTTCTTCTCTACCCGCCGGGTGCGGCCGCCGCCCAACGAGCCGCGCTACCAGCGGGGACCGCGCTGGACCTCGTCGACCTTCGGCCGGACGTCGGCGAGGTAGACGCAGACCGCGGTGGTGCCGACGAGGCTCAGCAGCAGCCCGCCACCGTAGAACGGGAACAGCACCAGCACGGCGATGCTGGCCACGATGATCCCGACCCACTTGCCCTTGGTGAGCTTCTCCACGGCGGTGAAGGCGTCGGCACGCTGCCGCGCGGCGTGCACGAGCGCGTAGACCGCCACGGCCAGCACGACGAACGAGATGACCAGCAGCACGTAGTACCTGATGTCGAGGGCGAACACGGGACCCATCGTACGGGCCGGGACGGATCGCCCACCCACCCACGACGGCGGCCCCCGACCGTGGGGTCGGGGGCCGTCGGTGGATCAGCCCGGCGCCGGATCAGCTCGGCGCCGGATCAACTGAGCGCCGGATCAGCTCAGCGGGGTGGTGGCCCGCGTCGCCTCGTCCTGCGCGGTCACGACGGTGTCCACCACGTCCTCGGCGGTCGCGGCCGCGGTCGCGCTGGTGGCGCTCACGGTGTCGACGACCTCGTCGGTGGCGGCACCGGCCTTCGCGGCCGCCGTCCTGCGGGCCGAGGTGGCCTTCCTCGCCGCGGTCGTGCGGGCCTGGGTGGCCTCGCTGGCGAGCCGGGTGCGGGCGTTGGTCGGGCTGCCCTGCAGGTCGGCCTGGTTGGCCACGCGACGACCGGTGGAGCGGAGGTCGTGCGCGAGCTCGTCGCCGGCGTCGGCCACCTCGGCGCCGACCTTGCCCACGACGCTGCTCGCGCGGGTGGTGACGGCCTCGGTGGCCCGGGCCGCCCGCTCACCCAGGGAGCGGGACTGGCGGGCCACGGAGCCGAGGACCTCGTCGGTGAGGTCACGGGCGTCGTCCCGGGCGTCCTCGGCGCGGTCGACGACCTGCTCGACCTGCGGGGAGCGACGCACGCGGCTCACGGCGTCGCCACCGCGCTCGGCGAGGGACACGTAGATGTCGGCCGCCGCCTGCACGTAGGCCTCGGCGACCCTGCGCAGCTCCTCGGGGGCGAGCCGGCCGCGCAGCTCCTCGAGGTCCTCGGGGATCGCGGCGAGGCGGTCGGGGATGGAGGTGATCCGCTCGCGGGTGACCTCGGCGCGCTCCTCCGCCCGGCTGCGGGCGTCGGACACCGCACCGATGACGGTGCTCAGGGCGAAGTCGCCCGCACCGATGGCCGCGAGCAGCGGGGTCCTGGCCTGGTCGGCCGCGGTGGGCCGGGTGGTCGTGCGCGGAGCCGTCCTGCGGGCGGTTGCCTTCGGCGCGGTGGTCTTCTTCGCGGTGGTCTTCTTCGCGGTGGTCTTCGGCGCGGTGGGGGCCTTGCGGGCGGTCGCCCCGGGCGCCGTGGTCTTCGTCGCCGCGGTGCTCTTCGGTCCGGTGGTCTTCTTCGCGGCGGTGCTCTTCGGGGCGGTGCTCTTCGGGGCAGTGGTCTTGCCGGCGGTCGCCCTGGGGGTCGCCGTCCTCGCCGCGGTGGTCTTCTTCGCGGGCGCCTTCTTCGCGGCGGTCGCGCGGGGGGTGGTGGTGCTGGCCTCGGCCATGGTGGTGCTCCTCTCCGGCGGGGTGCCGGTTCAGTCGGTCTGGGGGGTCCCGGTGGTCGGGGGTGGGGTGCCGGCGGCGACGCTGCTCGCGTTCTCCCGGCGGAACGACTCGTAGATCTCCACGAGCAGCTGCTTCTGCCGCTCGCTGATCGCGGTGTCGGTGAGCACGGCGTCGAGCACGGGGCTCGCCTCCTTCTGCTCGAGGATCCCGGCCTGCACGTAGAGCACCTCGGCCGAGACGCGCAGGCCCTTGGCGATCTGGGCCAGCACCTCCGCCGACGGCTTGCGCAGGCCGCGCTCGATCTGGCTCAGGTAGGGGTTGGACACCCCGGCCAGCTTGGCGAGCTGGCGCAGCGAGACCTGGGCGGACTCCCGCTGGGTGCGGATGAAGCTGCCCAGGTCGTGCACCGCCGTGCCCACGGCGGCGACGGCGTCGTCGACGGGGGAGTCCGGTCCGGAGCGCTTCTCCTCCTGCACGGTGCTGCACCTCCTCTCGTCGACGTCCAGGACGACGCTAACCCAGGGTGCTAACTCTTGCAAGCACTCTGCTTGCGCAGGTGGGTGAGGTGCGCCACCCTCACTCCCGTTCCGCGTTGTGCGTGCACAACGCGCCAAGACCGGGCGCGGAACGACGTTGTGCACGCACAACACGGAGAGGGGGAAGGTCAGGGCAGGACGAGCACGGCGGCGACGGCGCGGTGGTCGGAGCCGGGGTCGTCGAGCACCCGCACCTGCTGCGCCCGCACCCCGCCCGCGAGGAGCACGTGGTCGATCTGGGCCCCCAGCCAGCGCGGCGCGTCCTGCGGCCAGGTCCCCACCAGCGAGTCCCCGGTCGAGGCCGCCGCGTCCGTGCAGCCGGCGTCGATCGCCTCGCGCAGCCCGGAGTGGTCCAGGGTGGCGTTGAGGTCGCCGAGCACCACCGTCGGAGCGTCCGTCCGGCACGAGGGCTGCAGCCGGGCCAGGTCGTCGGCCCAGCTCCCCTCGTCCCCGGGCACCGGCGAGGTCGGGTGCACCGCCTCGATCCGCACGCTGCGCCCGTCGACCTGCACGACCGCGGCGATCGTGCTGTTGGACAGGCCTTCCGGTCCGTCGACGAACCGGGGGTCCAGGGTCGAGCGCACCAGCATGGTGGTGTTCACGCTCCCTCGGGACCGCCGGTCCGAGCCGTCGACGGCGTAGTCCAGGCCCTGCTCGCGCAGCCGGTCCGCCAGCCGCTCGGCGTAGCGCCGCGAGGCCTCGGGCAGGGCCACCACGTCGGAGCCCTGCGCGGCGACCGAGGCCGCCAGGGCGTCGACGTCGGCCGAGCTGAGGCGCACGTTGGCCGAGTACACGCGCAGCTCGACCCCGGCGGGCGGGTCGGCCGACACCACCCTCGGCACCAGCAGTCCCACCGAGAGCAGCAGGACGCCCAGCAGCGGCAGCGCGGCCGCTCGCAGCCACCACCCGAGCAGCACCGCCACGCCCACCCCCACCAGTGCCCACTGCGCCCGGAACGCGGTCACCTGGGCCAGCACGGGCAGCCGGTCGAGACCGACGGACCCGGCGAAGGAGACGACGACGAGGCCCAGCGCGAGCAGCACCCCGAGGGTCCACCGGGTGCGGCCCCAGGACCGCCGACGCCTCAGAAGATCACCTGCGACACCGAGTAGATGACCAGCCCGGCGAGCGCACCGACGACGGTGCCGTTGATGCGGATGAACTGGAGGTCCCGGCCCACCTGGAGCTCGATCTTCCGCGAGGTCTCCTCGGCGTCCCAGCGGCCCACGGTGTCGGTGATGATGCTGGTGATCTCGGGGGCGTAGTGGGTGACCACGTAGCGCAGCGCGCCCTCCAGCCAACCGTCGACCTTGCCGCGCAAGGTGTCGTCGGTCGCGAGCCGGTGGCCCCAGCTGGTGATCATCCGCATGCCCTGCACCCGCAGCTCGCTGGACGGGTCGTCGGCGGCGTCGAGGATCATCCGCCGCGCCGTGGACCAGGCGTTGGCCGCGAGCTTCTGCACCTCGGGGTGCGCCAGGACCTGCGCCTTCACGGCCTCGGCCCGGGCGATGGTCTCCTCGTCGTGCTGCAGGTCCTGGGCGAGCTCGGCCAGGAACGCGTCGACGGCCGCGCGCATGGGGTGCTCGGGGTCGTCGCGCACCGCCCGGGCGAACTCGAGCACCTCGCGGTGCAGGCGGTCGGCCAGCACCGCGTCGAGGAAGCGCGGCGACCAGGTCGGCGCCTGCTGGTTCACCACCCGCACGACGGTGTCGTAGTTGCCGAGCACCCACTCGTGGGCGCGCTCGCACACCAGGTCCACGAGCTTGCGGTGGGCGCCGTCCGCGGTGACCTCGCCGAGCAGGCGGCCCAGTGGCGGCCCCCAGGGGATCTCGGTGATCCGGCGGACCAGGGTGGCGTCCAGGACCTGCTGGACGTCCTCGTCGCGCAGCACGGTGACCGCTCCCCTGAGCAGCACCGCGGCCTCGGCGGTGATGCGGGCGGCGTTCTCCGGACGCGCGACCCAGGTGCCCACCCGACGCGGGACCTCGGCGCTGCGCAGCTTGCCGACGACCACGTCGGGCGCGAGGAAGTTGACGCCCACGAAGTCGCCCAGGCTCGCCCCGAGCTGGTCCTTCTTGCGCGGGATGATCGCGGTGTGGGGGATCTTCAGGCCCAGGGGATGACGGAACAGCGCGGTCACGGCGAACCAGTCGGCCACGGCACCGACCATCCCGGCCTCGGCCGCGGCGCCCACGTAGCCAGCCCACGCGTGGCCCCGGGTCTCCTGCCAGCGGGCGAGCAGGAAGACCACCGTCGCCAGGGCGAGCGCCCCGGTGGCCACGCCCTTCATGCGGCGCAGGCCGTGCCGGCGGGTGGCGTCGTCGAGGGTCAGGTCCACCTGGTCCATCATTCCAGGCGTCCGCGCGGGGCCCGCCCGGTCGGCGGTTCCGGTCAGTGGTGCCGCAACGCCTCGACGAGCTCGTCCTTGGTCATGTCCGAGCGACCGTCCACGTCCAGCTCCTGCGCGCGGGAGTAGAGGTCGTCCCGGGTCCACTCCTCGTAGCTGGGTGACGTACCCCCCTCGGCCGCCACCGCTCTGCGCCCGCGGTTCGCGGAGGCGTTGGCGATGCGCACCGCCTTCTCCTTCGACGCACCGTCCGCGCGGAGCGCGTCGTACACGTCGTGGTCCTTGATCGGGTCTGAGCTCTGCGCCACGGGGACGTTCCTACCCCACGCCGACGACGGTCGCCCTACCCTGGCAAGGTGTCGACGGCACCGGAGGAGACCGAGGTCGGTGCGGCCCTGCGCGTCGCCCACCTGCTGACCCGCGACCCCGGGCACGCCACGCGCCTGGTCGCCGGCGCCCTCGCCCGCCGCACGGACGACGTCCCGGCGGCCACGGCCCGGGACTGGGTCGCCGGGCGCGGACGCACCCGGGCCCCGGCGGTGGTGCGGGTCGACGGCGGCACCATCGTCGACGTCGGCGACCTCTGGGACCGGATCGCCCTGCTGCCCCGACCGCAGCAGGCCGCACTGGTGCTGCGCCACGAGCACGAGCGCAGCCTCGGCGAGCTCGCCCGGCTGCTCGGCCGGGAGGACGTCGGGCGGGACGTCGACGCCGCGGAGGCCACCCTCGGCCACCCGGACCCGGCCGTGCTGGCACAGCTGCTGGACGCACACGCGCAGGACGTCCCCGACGCATCCGTCGTCCCCGCCTTCGTCGAACGGCTGCTCACCCGTCGCCGTCGCACCCGTTCCGGGGTGCTCGCGCTGGCCGCCGCCGTGGCCCTGACGGCCGTCGTCGTGCCCCTCTCCCGGCAGACCACCGTGGTGCCCGGGCTCGCGAGCGCGGTCCCGCTGGCGAGTCCGGCGCCCTACTACGGCGGGGGTCGGCTCATCGGCACGGCCACCACGGGCGACGGCTCCGCCGCGAGCGTCACCTTCACCCCGACGGGCACGGCGGTGACCCTGCTGCCGAGCTGCCAGGACGTCACCGCCACGACCTCGACGGGGGTCGGCGGGGGCGGTCTGATGTTCGGTTCGTGCAGCGGCTCGACCTCGTTCGGAGCCGGCTCGGCGGCCGGCATCTTCCCGGCCGGACGGTCGACGACGGTCACCCTGACGAGGACATCCGGCACGGGTCCGGCGCAGCTCGCGGTCTACCAGGGCGTCCCGCGCGCGGAGTACGTGTTCCCGCCGCAGCCCGCGGTGCGGGAGGACCCGCCCGTCCAGGGAGCGGTGGTGACGAGCGCAGCCGCCGCCGGCGCCAACGGGACCACCACCGCCGACGTGGCCGTGAGGGCGACGAGCCAGCTGTCCCTCGGCACGAGCGCGCCCGGCGAGCTGACGGTGTCCGCGGACGGCGTCGTGCTCGCCACGGCCGTGTCCTGGGACTGGACGCCGGCGCTGTCGTTCGTCGATCTCTCGACCCGCAACCTCGCGTTCCACGGCATCGCCGTGGCGGTGGGCCAGCCGATCACCGTGCAGGTGCGGACCAGCGGCTTCACCGTGCCCGGGTGGGCGGTCAGCGCGTCCTAGCGCTCAGCAGGCCCCGTCCGGCCCGGTGGCGAGCCCGGCGGTCCACCGCTCCTCGACCCGGCCGAAGTGCCACACCGAGACGGCGACGACCCAGGTGAGCACGAACAGCCCGACGATGGCGTAGCCGACGAAGTTCAGGTCCAGCCCGCCGATCACGGCGAGCGGGCCCGAGGTGATGCCGAGGCGGTCCACGACGATCGAGATGATCTCGACGAGCCCGATGATCAGCGCCACCGCCACCGACAGCGCGGTGATCGTCATGTTGTAGAAGACCTTGCGGACGGGCTTGGAGAACGCCCACCCGTAGGCGAAGTTCATGAAGCAGCCGTCGATGGTGTCCAGCAGGCTCATGCCCGCCGCGAACAGGATCGGCAGGGTCAGGATCGCGTACCACGGCAGGCTGAACGCCGCGGCGCCGCCGGCCAGCACGAGCAGACCCACCTCGGTGGCGGTGTCGAAGCCCAGGCCGAACAGCAGACCGGTCGGGTACATGTGCCACGGCTTGCGGACCGCCCGGGTCACCCGGCCCAGGAAGCGGTTCATCAGGCCCCGGTTGTTGAGCTGGTCCTCCAGCTCGGCCTCGTCGTACTCGCCGTGCCGCATGCCGCGGAACACCTTCACGATGCCCACCAGGACGACCAGGTTGATGACACCGATGAGCAGCAGGAACACCCCGGACACGCTGGTGCCGATGAGCCCGGCGACGGTCTGCAGGGTCGACGAGTCGTCCTCGACCTGCCCGGCCAGCGCCCGCACGCCCGCGGCCAGCAGCAGAACGAGCCCGAAGACGACCGAGGAGTGACCCAGGGAGAACCAGAAGCCCACCGAGAGTGGCCGCTTCCCCTCGGACATGAGCTTGCGGGTGGTGTTGTCGATGGCCGCGATGTGGTCGGCGTCGAAGGCGTGCCGCATGCCGAGCACGTAGGCGGTCAGCCCGAGGCCGAGGCCGAAGACCTGGCCGTCGCCGATGTCGTAGTTCCCGGGAGCGACGAGCCCGGCCAGCACGCCCCAGCCGATGACGTGCAGCGAGAGGATGAAGGTGGCCATCCCGGCGATGGAGAGCCACTCGCGCGGGGTGAGAGCCGCGCGGACGCGCTGCCCGCGGCTGGGCCTGGCTTCGGTGAGGGTCATCGTGGTCCCAGCTGCCGGGGGTGACCGTGGTCGCGACCACCCGTCCGGAGCAACGTAGGTGCAGACCTTCCGTTGGTGCAACCTTCAGGCAGGAACGATCTTGCCGCGGTGGTCCGCACGGCCCCGGGGCATGATGACGGAGTGCGCTCCCCCGCCCTCGTGCCCCGGCTGCGGCCGTTCACCTCGACCATCTTCGCGGAGATGACGGGCCTCGCCCGGGCGCACGACGCGGTGAACCTGGGGCAGGGCTTCCCCGACACCGACGGGCCCGCCTCGATGCTCGCCGCCGCGCAGGACGCCATCGGGGCAGGCCTCAACCAGTACCCGCCCGGGCCGGGCATGGCCGTCCTCCGCGAGGCGGTCGCGGCTGACCGCGCCGCCCGGTACGGCCACGTGCTCGACCCCGACACCGAGGTCCTCGTCACCGTCGGCGCCACCGAGGCCGTGGCGACGGCGCTGCTCGCGCTGACCGGGCCCGGCGACGAGGTGCTGCTGCTCGACCCCTCCTACGACGCCTACGCCGCCGGGGTCGCCCTGGCCGGGGCGACCGCGGTCCGGGTGCCGCTGGTGGCCGACGGGGCCCGCTTCGCCGTGGACCTGGACGCCGTCCGCGCCGCGGTCACCCCGCGCACCCGGCTGCTGCTGGTGAACTCCCCGCACAACCCCACCGGCACGGTGTTCACCGACGCGGAGCTGGCGGGCCTGGCCGGGATCGCCGTGGAGCACGACCTGCTGGTGCTCACCGACGAGGTCTACGAGCACCTCACCTTCGACGGCCGCGCCCACCTGCCGCTCGCGACGCTGCCGGGGATGGCGACGCGCACCCTCAGCGTCTCCAGTGCGGCCAAGACGTTCAACGTGACGGGGTGGAAGACGGGGTGGGTGTGCGGCCCGTCCGAGCTGGTCGCGGCCGTGACCGCGGCCAAGCAGTTCCTCACCTTCGTCGGGGCCGCCCCGTTCCAGCCCGCCGTCGCCCACGCGCTCACCCACGAGCAGGGCTGGGTGCTGGCGCTGCGGGAGTCGCTGCAGCGCAAGCGGGACCTGCTCTCCGCCGCGCTGGCCGACGCCGGCTTCGGGGTGCACGCCAGCGAGGGCACCTACTTCGTCCTCGCCGACCCGCGCCCGCTCGGGGTGAGCGACGGGCTCGCCCTGTGCCGTGAGCTCCCCGCCCGGGTGGGGGTGGCCGCGGTACCGGTGGGCCCGTTCTGTGCCGAGCCCGGACCGTGGGCGCACCTGGTGCGCTTCGCGTTCTGCAAGCGCGACGAGGTCCTCGTCGAGGCCGGCGCCCGGCTGCGTACCGCCGGCACCGTCGGGCGGGGCTGAGACCGTGGACGAGGTGCGGCGCGAGAGCGACCCGGTGCGACCGGCCCGCTCCGGGGACCGCTTCCGGGGCGCGCTGACCGCGGCCGAGCGCGGGGTCGCCGCCGCGGAGAAGGGCCTCGCCGCGGCCGAGAAGGGCGTCGCGCTCGCGGCCGCCGGCGTCGCCAAGGTCGACGGGCGCAAGAAGCGGTGGGACGAGCACAAGCGCGCCCGGCGCGAGGAGTTCATCGACGCCGCCCTGGTCGCCATCCGGCGCGAGGGCCCCGCCATCGGCATGGAGGCGGTCGCCGCCGAGCTCGAGGTGTCCAAGACGGTGCTGTACCGCCACTTCACCGACAAGCGCGACCTCGTGGGCGCCATCCTCACCCGCATCGCCACCACCGTGCTGCTGCCCGCGATCACCACCGAGCTGCAGGTCGAGCGCGAGGACGTGGAGCAGACCCGGGCCCTGATCCGCGCCTACGTCCGGTCGGTGGCCGACGAGCCGGCGCTGTACTCCTTCGTCTTCGCCCACAACCACGAGGTCGGCGCCGGTCACGAGGTGGTCGCGACGACGGAGCGGATGGTCGCCGAGGCGCTCGCCTCGCTCATCGGTGACCGCTTGCGGGCCATGCGGATGGATTCCGGCGGGGCCGAGGTGTGGGCCTACGGGGTGATCGGCACGGTGCAGCTGGCCACCCACTGGTGGATCGACCACCGCACCATGAGCACCGAGGCGCTGGTCGACTACCTGACCATGCTCGCGTGGGGCGGTCTGGACGGCGTGCTCCGCGCGGGTGGCTCGCCCACGGCGTTCGCCCGCCGCGAGGACGACGAGCCCGGCCTGCGGCTGCTCGGCGGCCTGGCCGTGGCGGGCAACACCCCGGACGCCGCCGTCGAGGGCGAGCGCACCGACCACACCTGAACGACGCCGCTCAGCGCAGGAGGCTCACGATCGCCACCACGCCGACGACGACGATCACCCCGCGCAGCACCTGCGGGGGCAGCCGCCGACCCATCCGCGCGCCCAGCTGGCCGCCGACCACCGAGCCCAGCGCGATCAGCCCGACGACCGTCCAGTCCGGGTGGGCGAAGAGGATGAACGTCAGTGCGGCCACCCCGTTCACCACGGTGGCGAGCACGTTCTTCACCGCGTTCGCCACCTGCAGGTCGTCCAGCAGCAGCAGGCTCAGCAGCGCCACGTAGAGCACGCCCTGCGCGGCCCCGAAGTAGCCGCCGTAGGTGCTGGCGGCGAACATGCCCAGCGAGAGCCCGAGCACCCGGGCACGGGAGGGCGAAGCGGACGGCGCGCGCGCCCGCAGCCGCCGAGACACCCAGGGCTGCACCAGGACCAGGACCAGCGCCAGCGCGATGAGCACCACGACGACGGCGGTGAACACCCCGGCCGGCAGCACCAGCAGGAGCACCGCGCCGAGCAGGCCGCCCGCGGCCGTCCAGGGCACCAGCCGCGCCAGCACCGGGCCGGTGCCCCGCAGCTCGCGCCGGTACCCCAGCACCCCGCTGATCCCGCCCGGGACGAGCCCGATGTTGTTGCTGACGTTGGCCACCACCGGGGGGTAGCCGAGGGCGAGCAGCGCGGGGAAGGTGATGAGCGAGCCCGAGCCGACGACGGTGTTGATGGCGCCGGCCGCCAGTCCTGCGAGGACGACGAGCACGGCGTCGACGAGGGTCACCGCGACACCCTACGAACCCCGTCGCCGGGGTCCGGACCACCCCGGCGACCGCGGCCGGACCGGGGTGCGGCTCAGCGGCCCCGGAACACCGGTCCGCGCCGCTGCGTGCGGGCGGCGCGCCCCTCGGCGAAGTCCTCGCTCGCGAAGCACGCCCGGAAGGCGGCCTCGTGCTCGACGGCGTGCGGACCGAGCGCGAGGTCGGGCTCCAGCACCTCGTCGAGGATCCGGGCGGAGTAGGCCAGGGTCAGCGGGGCCAGGGTGGCGATCTCCGCGGCCCACGCCAGGGCCACGGCGAGCCCCCCGTTCCGGTCGACGAGCCCGGGCACCTCGGCGGCGCCGAGCTGCTCGCAGGCCAGCACCATGCGCCGGGCCGCCCCACCCCCGGCCAGCAGCGCGAGGCGGCGCAGCGTCCACGGGTCGACGGCCAGCCCGAGACGGGCGGTCGGCAGCCCGAAGCGGGCGCCCTCGGCGACCACCCGCAGGTCCGCGGCCAGCGCCAGCTGCGTGCCCGCGCCGATCGCGGGCCCGTCGACGGCGGCGAGCACCGGCACGGGCAGCGCGGTGATGGTGGCCAGCACCGAGTACAGCGCGTCCAGGAACTCGGGCCGGTGCACCTCGTCGAGGTCGGCGCCGGAGCAGAAGGCCGTCCCCGCCCCGGCGAGCACCACCGCCCGCGCTCCCTCGTCCACGGCCGCGGTGACCGCGCCGGCGAGGGTGCGGCAGTGCTCGGTGTCCAGCGCGTTGCGCCGCTCCTGCCGGTCGATCTCGACCAGCACGACCGCACCGTGGCGGGTGGAGGTGATCACCCGCGCACCGTAGTCCCGGTCACTCGGAGCGCGGGTCGTCCGGGGTCACGTCGTCCACCACGACGACGACGGCGTCGGCCAGCACCGCACCGAGGTCGCCGCCGAGCGCCTGCGCCAGCACGTCCACGGCCACCTCCCGGACCTGCCCGGCCAGCAGGTGCAGCCGGGAGCCGTAGGCGGCGCGCAGCCGCAGCCGCACCCCGCGCAGCTCCGTGCCCACCAGCTCGATCCGCACGTCGGTGACCACGCAGGGCAGGGCCGCGCTCACCGCCCGGCCGACGAGCACGCGCAGCACCTGCTCGCTGAGCAGCAGCACCCCGTCCGGGTCGTCGGGGTCCCGGCCGACCAGCGGCGCGGCGAGCACCGGCGGCGACGGGCGCTGCGCCGTGCGCACCGTGCGCAGGACCGCACCGCGGGCCGACGACCACCCGTGCTCCGGCTCGGCCCGCAGCCGACCCAGCAGCACCTCACGCACCCGGGCACCCTCGTCGGGGGTGGGTCCTGCTACCGCCACCGGACCATCCTCTCCGTCAGGTTGCGCCGGGCCCGGTGCAGCTGCCCGCGCACCGCGCCGGCGCTGAGGCCGACCACCTCACCGGCCTCCGCCGCGCTCAGCCCGTCGACCTCGGTGAGCAGCCAGCACGCCCGCTGACGGTAGGGCAGCTCGGCGAGCGCCGCCTCGAGGGCCGCCAGGAGGTCGGCCTGGGTGGCGTGGGCGACGGGGTCGGAGTGCGGCCCCGACGGGGTGGTGGTGAACAGGCTGTCGTCGACGGGCCGCGCCCGGGAGCGCCGGGCCAGGTCCACCGACTTGTGGGCGGTGAGACGGAGCAGCCAGGTGCTCAGCGACGAGCGGCCCTCGTAGCGGTCCAGGTTCTGCCACGCGGCGACGAACGCGTCCTGCACCGCGTCCTGCGCGTCCCCGGCGTCGGCGAGCATCCGGCGTGCGTAGCGGAACATGGCCGGGCCGTGCCGACGGACGAGCTCCTCGAAGGCGGCACGGTCGCCGAGCCGCGCCGCCTCCACGAGCGCCTGCTCTCCCGTGACCCCGCCGCGCACGCACGCGGTGTCGGCGGGTGCACTGCCGGAGGCCACCGCGCAACCCTAGGAGTTCAGGTCGCGGCACCGGGAACGATGATGTGACGCAGATCACACGTGGGCCACGTGCGTTTCCGGGTGCTCGACGCGACTCTCCAGTGCTCCCCCGCCACCGGCGGCGCGGAGCACCCGACCACGGCAGAGGAGAACACATGACCAGCACCGAGAAGCCCGGCACCGACAAGAACGCCGACACGGGCACCGGGCTCGCCACCACGAGCGGCGACAAGGACTCCGTCCTGGTCAGCTCGCAGGGCAAGACCAGCATCGCCGACACCGTCGTGTCCAAGATCGCGGGCATCGCGACCAAGGAGGTCACCGGGGTGTTCGCCGTCGGCGGCGGCGGCGCGCGGGCCGTCGGCGCGCTGCGCGACCGGATCCCCGGCGCCCGCACCAACCACTCGCAGGGCGTCTCCGTGGAGGTCGGCGAGAAGCAGGCCGCCATCGACCTGGACATCGTCGCCGAGTACGGCGTCTCGATGAACGACCTGGCCACCGGCATCCGCCGCAACGTCATCGCCGCCGTCGAGCGCATGACGGGCCTCGAGGTCACCGAGGTCAACATCACGGTGCACGACGTGCACCTCGACGACGGCACCGACGGCGAGAACGAGGACGACGCCCAGGTCGCGGACGAGCCCACCCCGAGCCGGGTGAAGTGACCTCCTCCCCCGGCAGCGCGTCGACGTCGTCCTTCCCCGGGGACGACGCTGCCGCCACGGCACCGGCCCCGGTCGAGCTCGAGGACCGGATCGCCGCGGCCGTGCTGGACGTCCCCGGCGTCGACTCGCTGCACGGCGGGGCGTTCGGCGAGGTCGCGACGTACCTGCCGGGGCGCAAGGTGCACGGCGTCCGCACCGGCCCCGACGGCACGGAGGTGCACGTGACGGTGGTCTACGGGCCGCCGGTCCGTGCGGTCGCCGAGCAGGTGCGACGGGCCGTGCTCGCAGTCGGTCCCGGACCGGTCCAGGTCACCGTCGAGGACCTCGTGCCCGACGGCCCTCCGGACGCGACGTCCTGATGGAGCCCGAACGGGCCGTCGCCCGCCCTCCCGGACCCGGCGCTGACGCGGCGGCCGCCGCGCGGCGCGAAGCCCGGCGGGCGGCGGTCCGGGCGCACCATCCCGACCGCGGGGGCGACCCGACCCAGCTGCAGCGCGCCCTCGCCGAGGCCGACGCGCTCGACGGCGGTCCCCCGGGTCCTGCCGACGACGACGCGGAGGCCCCGCGCTACGACGTCCGCCCCACCGGACGCTGGGGACGCACGCGCCGCAGCGCCCGCAGGCGGGTCCGCACCCTTCGCGGCCGCCTGCCCCGCGGGGTTCCCGGGGCCACCCGGTACCACTCCACCTGAACGTCGCGAGGCGTTCCTGCCCGCACCACCCGACACGGCCCGCACGGGCCCCCCGACCGACGGAGCGCACACCATGACCAACTCGACCCTCGGACTGCTCGCCGGCCTGCTGCTGGCGATCGCCATCACCACGGGTGGGTGGTTCGGACTCGTCATCGGCGTCGTGCTGGGGGCCGTCGGCTACCTCCTCGGCGGGGCGCGCGACGGTGAGATCGACCTCAGCTCGCTGCTGCGCGGACGCGACCGTGGCTGACCCGGGCAGCGCGAACCTGCCCGCGCGGACCGCAGACCCCGGTTCGCGCGGCTCGCTGAGCATCAAGGACAAGGTGTACGAGCGCCTCGCCGAGCTCGCGGCCATCAGCACCGACGGCGTGGTCCGCCACGCCAGCGGGCTCGACCGCGTCACCGGGCGGGAGCTCCCCCGCGTGCAGGCTCACGCCGACCGTGGCCGGGTGCGCGCCGAGATCGACATCGCCGTGGCCTGGCCCCACTCGGTCGCCGCCGTGTCCGCCGCCGTGCGGGCGAGCGTGACCGATCAGCTCGGGCGCGGCATCGGCATGCACGTGGTGCGCGTCGACGTCCGGGTGCCGACCATCCTGCCGCCGGGCGCCACCGCACCCGAGACCCCCCGAAGGAGGGTCCAGTGAGCACCAACCCCGCCGGCGACGAGGTCACCTTCGCCCCGGCCCGCACGCCCGTCGCCGCGCCCGCCGCAGCGCCGGTGGCCGTCGTGCTCGCCCTGGCCCTGCTGGCCGTCGGCGTGCTCGCCCTGCTCGACGCGCTCGCCGGGTTCGGGGCCTTCGGCGGACCCCGGGTCGTCACCGACGCGGCGACCGCGCTCGACGGCACGCGCGCCCGGACCTGGATGCTCGTGGCCGGCATCGGCGCTGCCCTGCTCGGTCTGCTGATGCTGGCGGCCGCGCTGAAGTGGCGCCGACGCACCGGCGTCGAGCTCAGCAGTCCGGTGTCGCTGTGGACCCGACCCGGCGACGTCGCCCGCATCGCGAGCGACGCCGCCGCCGACGACCCGGACGTGCTCCAGGCGACGTCCGTGGCCTCCCGGAAGAAGGTGAAGGTGACCGTGCAGAGCACCGAGCAGGGCGCGGAGCTCACCTCCCGGGTGAAGACCGCCGTGCAGGAGCGCCTGGCCCCGCTGGCCGGGTCGATCTCGGTCAGCGTCCGGGTGCGGGCGGAGGTGGACCAGTGAGCCGCCGCCTGGCCGGGCTCGACCGGTTCCTCGTCGCCCTCGTCGGCCTCGCCCTCGTGGCGCTCGGCGTGCTGGCCGTGCTCTGGGAGCGCGACCTCGTCTCCTGGCTCGAGCCCGAGATCGCCACCCCCGGTCTCACGACGGCGGCCGGCGCCGGTTGGTGGCCGTGGGCGGTGGGCGTCGCCGGGATAGTGCTGGTCGTCCTGGCCCTGCAGTGGCTCACGGCGCACGTGAGCCGCTCCAGGGTGGGGTGGTCCAACCTCCCCGGCTCCTCGGGCAGCGGACGCCTCAGCACCGACCTCGGCGCGGTCGCGAACGCGGCCGCCGGCGTGCTCCAGGAGACCCCCGGGGTCAGCGGCAGCAGCGGGTCCGCGCGCCGCGAGCGTGGTCGGCGCACCATCGTCCTCACGGTGGCCGCGGAGTCGCCCGCCGACGTGCCCGCGGTCGTCGAGGCCGTCGAGTCG
>JBBSUN010000028.1:0-48413 GCA_038234335.1 Mycobacteriales bacterium | reverse complement strand
TGCGCAACACCGCGATCAGCCTGCTCCGCCTCGCCGGGTGGACCGCCATCGCCACCGCGCTACGACATCACGCCCGCGACCCCAACCGGGCCATCACGCTACTGCTGACCTGCTGAAACACGACTTTGCCGAGGCCCTGGCGGCAGCGGGCCCGCCGCGAGTGCGGTGGCGCCGTCGGGCAGCGCGAGCGCCGGCAGCGGCTGCACGTTGGACAAGACGGGCTACCCGAAGGTCGACCTGAAGAACGCCATCGTCGGCTTCTCCCAGTCCGAGCCGGAGACGGCCGCGTTCCGGGTTGCCGAGACCAAGTCCATCAAGGACGAGGCGAGCAAGATCGGGGTGAAGCAGCTGCTCACGACCAACGCCAACTCGCAGCTGTCGAAGCAGATCTCCGACATCGAGGGCATGCTCAACCAGGGCGCACAGATCCTCATCGTCGCGCCGCTGAACTCGGACGGACTGCAGCCGGCGTTCGACGCCGCGAAGGCCAAGAAGGTCCCGGTCATCACCATCGACCGCCAGGTGAACCTCACGGCGTGCACCGACTACCTGACCTTCATCGGGTCCAACTTCGTCGACCAGGGCAAGCGGGCGGCCGACGCGTTGGCCAAGTCCGCCAACAACAAGGGTGACATCGCGATCCTGCTCGGGTCGTCGGGCAACAACGTGACCACCGACCGCACCTCGGGCTTCGTCGACGAGATCGCCAAGGTCGCGCCGGACATGAAGATCGTCGCCCAGCAGACCGGTGACTTCTCGCGGGAGAAGGGTCAGCAAGTGATGGGCACGCTCCTGCAGGCCAACCCGAGCATCACCGCGGTCTACGCGGAGAACGACGAGATGGGTCTGGGCGCGATCGTGGCGATCTCCGCGGCCGGGAAGAAGCCGGGGGAAGACATCAAGGTCGTCTCCGTCGACGGCACGGCCAACGCGGTGCAGGCGATCGTCGACGGCAAGTACAACGCCGTCATCGAGTCCAACCCCCGCTTCGGCCCGCTGGCCTTCAAGACCGCCCAGGACTTCGAGGCCGGCACCGCCATCCCTGCCAAGATCATCATCTCCGACAGCCAGTACGACTCCTCCAACGCGAAGCAGGACCTCGCCAACGCGTTCTGACGACGCCCCGGTACCCGTCGCCGCCACGCGCGGCGACGGGTACCGCGCCACATCCACGGCAGGGTTCTCGCAGGAAGAAGGGATCAGGTGCAGGCGCAGGAGCAGGAGCAGCCCGTCGAGGCGGGGACAGGAGGGGCCGCCGAGCCTCTGCTCGACGTCGTCGACGTCGTCAAGAAGTTTCCCGGCGTGCTGGCCCTGGACGGGGTGTCGTTGCAGCTGTGACCAGGTGAGGTGCACGCCCTCGTGGGGGAGAACGGGGCGGGGAAGTCGACGCTGATCAAGGTGATCACCGGCGTGTACTCACCGGACGGCGGCGAGATCCGCTTCGGTGGCGAGGTCGTGCACTTCGGCAAGCCGTCGGCCGCGCAGGACGCCGGGATCTCCACGATCTACCAGGAGGTCAACCTGATCGCGCTGCAGAGCGTGGCGCGCAACATCTTTCTGGGCCGCGAGCCCCGCACGCGCCTCGGGCTCATTGACTTCACGGCGATGAACGTGCGGGCGCGCCAGCTTCTCGAGGAGCACGGCGTGCACGTCGACGTCCGCCGTCCGCTGCGCTCGCTCGGTCTGGGGGCCCAGCAGATGGTCGCCCTGGTCCGCGCGGTCTCCACCGACGCGAAGGTGGTCATCATGGACGAGCCGACCTCCTCGCTGGAACCCCGCGAGGTGGAAACCCTGTTCGGGGTCATCCGGATGCTGCACGAGCGCGGCGTGGCCATCGTGTACGTCAGCCACAAGATGGACGAGCTGTACCGGATCTGCGACCGGGTCACGGTCATGCGCGACGGCACCGTGGTGCACACCGGGTTGCTCGCCGCACTTCCTCGCCTCGAGCTCGTGTCGATGATGCTCGGGCGCGACTCCTCCGAGCTGGCCCGCGGGGGCACCGGTGCCGGACCCAAGCACGAGGTGGACGCCGCACCGGTGCTGGAGGTCACCGGCCTGAACAGCCGACACGCGCTGCACGACATCTCCTTCCAGGTCCGTCCCGGCGAGGTGCTCGGGCTCGGTGGGTTGCTCGGCGCGGGGCGGAGCGAGACGGCCAAGGCGGTCGCCGGAGCCTTCCCCCTCGACAGCGGCACCGTTGCCGTGGGGGGTGCGACGCTGAAGAAGGGTTCCACGGTCGCCGCACTGCGAGCCGGGGTGGCGCTGCTCTCGGAGGACCGCAAGGTGGAGGGCATCATTCCCACCCTCTCGGTGCGCGAGAACATCGTGCTGGCGGCGATGCCCCGCCTGTCGCGCTTCGGCCTCGTCTCGCGGTCGAAGCAGGACGAGGTGGTCGCCACGTTCATGCAGCGGCTGCGTATCAAGGCGTCCTCGCCCGACCAGCTCGTCGGCGAGCTCAGCGGCGGCAACCAGCAAAAGGTGCTCATCGCGCGCTGGCTAGCCACCCAGCCGAAGGTGCTGCTGCTCGACGAGCCCACCCGGGGGATCGACGTCGGTGCCAAGGCCGAGGTCCAGAGCCTGATCGACGACCTGGCGCGGGACGGGCTCGGCGTGGTCCTCATCTCCAGCGAGCTGCCCGAGCTGATCGCCGGCTCGGACCGGATCGTGGTCCTGCGCGACGGCTCGGTCGCCGGAGTCCTGGTCGAGGACGCGGTGAGCGAACCCGGCCTGATGCAGCTGCTCGCCTCGGCCGCGCAGGACGACCCGGGCAGCTCGATCGAGGAGGTCTCGTGAGCACCGCCGTCGGTCGGTCCCGCGTCGCGCTGCCCCGGCTGAGGGCCGGTTGGCTGCAGAGCTACGGCGTCTACGTGGCGCTCATCGCGATCGTCGTGGTGAACCTGTTCATCAGCACCAACTTCGTGACCCTCGGCAACCTGCGGCTGCAGCTGGTCCAAGCCGTGCCCGTGCTCATCGTCGCCCTCGGGATGGCGCTGGTCATCGGCACCGAGGGGATCGACCTCTCGGTCGGCTCGGTGATGGCGATCTCCGCCGCGCTGCTGCCGCTCTACCTCGGCTACGGGCTCGTCCCCGCCCTGGTCGTGAGCCTGGCCGCCGGGGTGGCCACCGGGTTGCTCGGGGGATGGTTGGTCTCGGTGGTCGGGGTCCAGCCCATCGTCGCCACCCTGGCGATCCTCGTCGGTGGCCGCGGTCTGGCCACCGTCATCGGAGGTACGCAGAAGTCGATCCGCGACACGACGCTGCTGGACATCGGGTCCAACGATGCGTTCGGCATCCCGATCACCGTGCTGATCGCGTTCGTCCTCATCGGGATCGTGGCCTTCATGGTGCAGCGCACGACCTTCGGTCGTCAGGTGGTCGCGGTGGGCGGCAACCGGGTCGCCAGCGAGCTCGCGGGTCTGCCGGTGCGGCGGGTGCTGCTGTGGGTGTACGTCATCTCCGGTGTGTTGGCTGCACTGGCCGGGATCCTCGCCACCGCCCGGCTCACCGCGAGCACGCCGAACTCGATCGGGCTCAACATCGAGCTGTCCGCGATCACCGCGGTCGTCGTCGGGGGCACGCCCCTGACGGGAGGTCGGGTGCGGGTCGTCGGGACCGTGGCCGGCGCCCTGGTGATGCAGCTGCTCATCTCGACGCTGATCTCGCAGAACCTGCCGGACTCGGTGGCCCAGATGGTCCAGGCCGGGATCATCGTCGTGGCCGTGTACGTGCAACGCCGACGGAGGAGCTGATGAGCACGGTGAACCTGTCCCCGTCCGAGACGGGTGACCGCGACGGGCACGTCGGGGACGAGTACAGCCCGAGCTGGCGTGACCGGCTGGCCGAGGTCGCGCAGCGCCGGGGCTCGCTGGTGGTGCTGGTGGTGCTGGTCCTGGTGGCCTCGCTGGTGTTCCCGTTCTTCCCGACGGCGGCCAACGCCCAGTCGATCGCGGTGCAGAGCTCGTTCCTCTCGGTCGTGGCCCTGGGGATGACGTTCGTCATCCTCACCGGGGGGATCGACCTGTCGGTGGGGTCGGTGTACGCCCTGGGCGGGGTGGTGGCCGCCTGGGCGTCGCAGTACGGCACGGCGGCCGCCGTGGTGGCACCGCTGGTGGTGTGTGGGCTGGTCGGCCTGCTGAACGGCGTGCTGGTGGAGAAGGCGGGGATGCCTCCGTTCATCGTCACCCTGGCCACGCTGCTGTTCGCCCGCGGGCTGTTGCTGTACATCACCGACAGCGGCCAGACGACATTCAAGATCCCGGACGGGGCTGCGTTCCTGAAGATGGGGCAGGCCAGCCTGTTCGGTATCGGCTACCCCGTCTACATCGCGTTGGGCTTGTTCGCGCTGGGCACATTGCTGCTGCAGCGAACCGGGTTCGGTCAGACCGTGCTGGCCATGGGTTCCAACGAGGACGCGTCGCGGTTGATGGGGCTGCCCGTGGCGCGCGTCAACATCTCGATCTACGTGATGTCCAGCATGCTGGCGGCCTTCGGCGGGATGATGGCCGCCGCACAGACCTCGTCCGGGGTCACCATCGTGGGGGTCGGGCTCGAGTTGACGGCGATCTCGGCCGTCGTGATCGGCGGGACCCTGCTCACCGGGGGCGCGGGGACGACGGGCGGCACGCTCGCCGGGGTGGCGCTGCTCGGGGTCATCCAGAACGTGATCAACCAGATCGGTTCGCTGGACTCCTCCTACCAGGCGGTGGTCAACGGCGCGTTCCTCATCGTGGTGGTGGTGGCCCAGACGTACCTGAGCCGGCGGCAACGGTCGTGACGACCCCGTTGCAGGGTGCCGACGTGTCCGAGGTGTCGCCGCACGACGCGGTCGCGGTGCAGCCCGGCACGGAGCCCGTCGCGCCAGGCGTGGTCCGTGAGGTTCGGTCGATGGCGGATGGCCGCCGTGTCACGTACTACCGGCGGGAGCGCAGGTGAGCGAGCGTCGACTGGATCCGACCACCGGGGAGTGGGTCACCTTTGCCACCCACCGCCAGAACCGGACCTTCCTGCCCCCGGCTGGCGCGTGTCCGTTGTGTCCGACGTCGGTCTCAGGTCCCGAGGTCAGCGAGACCGGTGACGTGCCGTTCGACGTCGCCGTGTTCGACAACCGGTTCCCCTCCATGCAGCCCGATCCACCGGAGCCGGATCCAGTGGCCAGCTCCCTCATGCCGGTGCTGCGCGCGAGCGGTCGTTGCGAGGTCGTCGTGTACTCGGCCGACCACGACACGACGTTGGCCCGGGCGGGGTACGACACCGCGAGGACAGTGATCGATGTGTGGGCTGACCGCTGGCGCGTGCTCGGCGCGGAGGAGCACGAGTACGTGATGCCGTTCGAGAACAAGGGCGAGGTCATCGGGGTGACGTTGAACCACCCGCACGGCCAGGTCTACGCGTTTCCCGAGGTGCCCCCACGACCGCTGCGCGAGCTGCGGGCGGCCGCTGCACACCGCCGCCGCACCGGGCGCTGCGTGGACTGCGACGTGGTGGCCGACGAGATCGCGGACGGGCGACGAGTGCTCGTGCTCGGTACCCACTGGGTGGCCCACGTTCCGTTCTGGGCGCGCTTTCCCTACGAGGTGCGGATCAGCCCCCGCGTGCACCACGCCGACCTCGTCGCGCTCCCGACCGACGCCCGTGACGAGCTGGCGCAGGTGCTCACGCGCGTGCTGCGTGGGTTGGACGAGCTGTTCGAGATGTCGATGCCCTACGTGATGGGGGTGTTCAGCCGACCCACCGGCGGTGACCCGTCGGTGGCGGGGTGGTCGGGGACGTGGGAGCAGATCTGCCACCTGCACCTGGTGATCTCCCCGCCGCACCGCACCAACACCAAGCTCAAGTACCTCGCCGGTTCCGAGCTGATGGCGGGGGCGTTCGTGACGGACGTTGCGCCCGAGCAGGCCGCGACGCGGCTCCGTGAGGCTATGGACCGAGCCGACCGGTCGAACGACGACGTCACAGCTTCGTCCTGATCTCTCACGTCACCCACAACACCAGGAGCACCAAGGTTTCCCCAGCGACGAGCACGGGATCGCTACGCCCTCGCCACCGCCGCCCTGTCGTGCGTGACGCTCGTTGCCGGTGTCGAGGCCGCATCGGCGGCCGGGCCGAGCAGGCCCGGGTCCAGCGGTGCCGGGGACTTCGACGGTCGAGGAACCACCGAGATCGGCACCTTCCGCGACGGGCAGTGGCCCCGGCTGCGGGCCGACCACATGGTGCAGACCAGCTTCGTCTTCGGTCGACCCGGGGACCAGCCGGTGGTCGAGAACTGGAACGAGGACGGCACCGACAGCATCGGGCTGCACCGAGGCATCAGGTGGTCGATGACCAACGCCGCCCCCGGCGCCAAGGGTTCCGGCAAGACCCCGATCGGGGTCATCTTAGGCAACCGCCGCGACATCCCCGTGGTGGGCGACTTCACTGGTGACAAGGTCGACACCATCGGGGTGGTCCGCGGCAACCGCCGGCTGCTGTCGAAGGCCAAGCTCGCCAACACCAACACCAACACCAACACCCAGGTCGGGGTCAACCTGCGCTTCACCTACGGCAACCCCGGCGACCAACCCCGCACCGGGGCGTTCATCGGGCTGCCCTTCAACGCAGTCGGCACCTACCGCAGCGAGCGCACCGCAGCCACGAGGACGCGCCGCAGCAGCCGCTGCGGGCGCCCTGCGCGTGACCTCGGGTCCATGACGAGGTTCACGCCCGGGGACCGGGCACCGTCCCGGAGGCGTCAGCGGGCGAACGGGTCGCCGTCGTGCAGGCCCCACCGCACCGTGTGGGCTTCCCCCGGCTCCAGCGTGATGACGTCCTCGCCGGTGACGAAGGCGTTCGGTGGACAGGTCATCGGCTCCAGCGCCACTCCGTGTCGACGCCACGGCGGCGTCGCCTCGTCCCCGGTGCACGCCTGCCACCACCCGCACGCTGCATCACCCCACACCGCGGTCACCTCCGGACCGTGCCGAACGGCGGCCCAGATCCGGCCGTCCGGGCTCCGCTCGATGTCGGTGAAGGCATCGTCGAGGACGACGTCGCGCAGGGGGCGCCAGTCCGTGAAGTCCAGCGCACCGGAGGCCACTGGTACCCGACCGGTGGGGATCAGACGATCGTCTGAGGTCAGCACCGTGGCCGCGCCGAGCCTGAGCTCGCATTCGTCGACGTCCCCTCCACCGACCTGCAGGTACGGGTGGACGCCGAACCCGTAGGGCGCTGCGGTTGTCCCGGCGTTGGTCGCGGTCGACCGGGACTCCAGGCCACGAGCCGTCACCCGGTACTCCACGTCGAGGTCGAGCATGAACTCGTATCCCGGCTGCGGGAGCACGCGGGTGGTCAGCCGAACCCGATCGACCGTGTGCTCGGCCACCGCCCACTCGTGCCACGAGACGAGTCCGTGCAGCGCGCACTGCCGGGAGGGTTCAGCGAGCGGCAGCTGACGGTCCTGCCCACCCCAGCGGTAGCGGCCGTCGGCCACCCGGTTCGGCCACGGCGCCAGGATCTGGCCTCGGCTGAACGGCACCGCGGTCGAGTCGTCGTACCCGTGCACGAGGTCCCGGCCAGCGTGCTGCAGCGATCTCAGGCCAGCCCCCAGGGTGACCACGACAGCTCGGGTGTCTCCGGTGACGATGTGCAGCTGTCCGCCGCTCGGGCTCGGGTACTCCACCCGAGCAGCCTCTCACCTCCTGCGCGATCCGGGCGTGACCCTCGTCATGGACCCGAGGTCACGCGCGGGGCACTCCAGCTCACCGAGGCCGAGGCCAACCTGCACCTGCTGGGGTCGGCCACCACCGAACGCAAGTCCGACGTCAGCGACCACGTCCGCGGTGGGCTGCGGAACGGTGGCGAACCCTTCAATGGGCTGCATGAGGTCGAGGTGCAGGGACTCGCCGCGCACGCTGTCATCACCAAGCGTCACGGGGTGGAGCGGGCACTGGAGCAGGCCCGGCTGCACACCGACGCTGCCGCGGCTGCGGTTGTCCGAGACACCCTCACCGAGCACCAGCAGGCCGCGAAGCGGTGGGCGGTGGAGACCATCGAGGAGCCCGTGTCCCGGATCTTGAGCGGGCAGGTGGTGCACCACACGGTCACCAAGGACGGCGAGGAGGTCCTCAAGCTCGTCCTGGGCATCGACGCCCGGGTTCGTGGAGATGGAGGCCGCGAGGCCGCGAGGCCGTCGACAACACCCTCGACGTCGACGCCCCCGTGCCGCCGGGCCGTGAAGGCACCACCGGACAGGCCGAGCCCCCGGCGACGGAGGTGGCTCACCGCCGTGGTCATCAGCCTCACCCACCACCTCACCGCGGAGGTGATGCACCGGCGGATCGACGCACCGCGCGCAGTCGGTGGGGCGCAGATCGCCCGCACGGTGCGCCACCAGTCCACGGGCGCGACGGGGATGATGGCTGGTCTCGGGCGACACCTCCTAGGACACCCCGAGCGCGGCCAGCTCCACGGTCGCCTGCTCGACGCCGGGCACAGCGGGAACCACGATGGCCAGCAGCACCTCGCGCAGCGCGTGCGCGGCCGGGTCCGGGACGGCGGCGACCCGGGCCGCGTCCGGTGCGGTCCAGGCGACGCGCACGTCATCACCCCGGAGCGCGGCCACGGTCGCGGCGAGCACCCGCAGCACGCCCGCGCCGTCGGCGGCGGACGCGACGAACCCCGGCCCGGCGTGCACCAGCACCGCGAGGGTGTCCGAGGCGGTCGCCGCGTCGAGGCCGTCGGTCAGGGCCACGTCGTCGGCGTGCGCGGTGACCAGTAGCCCGTCGAGCAGCGGGCGGTGCCCGTCGGGTCGCGGCATGCCCAGGGTGAGGAAGGTCGGCACCCGGTGACGGTAGGCCTTGCGCAGGTGACGTCAGGTCAGGCAAGGTAAGCCTCACCTAATTCATACTGGTCGACCTCGGGAGCCGACATGACCGCCACCACCACCCTCGCCGCCCCCTCCACCGCCGAGCGCATCCGCTCGGTGTGCGTCACCGCCCGGGACGCCAGGCTGGCCGTCGAGGGGGTGCCCACCGTCGTCACCGCGCTGCACCGCGTCCGCGACGGCGCCGAGGTGGTCGTCGCCGTTGCCGGGAGCGACGCGGTCGCGGGCCTGGCCCGACGGGCGGGGCTCGACGGGCTGCCCGCGGTGCTGGAGCTGACCGACACCGCGGCCGTCGCGCTGCGCGAGCCGGTGCGCGCCCTCGTGTGGCTGCGCGGGGCGCTGCTCGACGTGCACGACCAGCGGACCCTCGCCCTCGAGCTGGCCCTGGAGCACCCGGAGCCCGCGCTGCTGGGCGTCGGGCACGAGACGGTGCTGCTGCGCCTGGACCTCACCTCCGCGGTGGTGGCCGACAGCACCGGGGCCGAGGGCGTCTCCGTCGAGGCCCTGCGGGCGGCCGAGCCCGACCCGTTCTGCGCCGACGAGGCGGCCTGGCTGCACCACCTGGAGCACACCCACGCCGACCTGCTCGCCCTGCTCGCGCGCCGGCTGCCGGTGGAGCTGCGCCGGGGCCGGGTGCGCCCGCTGGGGCTGGACCGGAACGGGCTGCGGCTGCGGGTGGAGCGCGGGCACGGGCTCGACGACCGCGACGTGCGGCTGCCCTTCCCCACCCCGGTGCGCGAGGCCGCCGGGCTGGGCCGTGCGCTGCGGGTGCTGGCCGGCTGCCCCTTCCTCAACGGGCTGCAGGCCCGCACGTCCTGAGCCCCGCCACCTCGCGTTGTGCGCGCACAACGTCGTTCCCGGGGCTCGCCCGGCGCGTTGTGCACGCAGAACGCGGGTTCCGGGGCCTGTCACGTGCGTTCTGCACGCAGAACGCGGGGCTCCGGAGCCCCGGGGCTGCGGCCGGGCCGCGCTACCGTCGAGCGTGCTCCACACCTGGCTGCGGCCACCCCCCTCGGCGGTGCCCGTCGTCACCGATCCCCGTGAGCGCCGGGGGCTGTGGATCGAGGTCACCCTGGTCCTGCTCGTCACCCTCGGGATGTCCGGGCTCCGCAGCCTCGTCTCGCTCCTGGACTCGCTGGCCTCCACCGTCCCGCTGGCCCAGCAGACGGTGGCCATCAACGTGCCGCAGGCCCGGGCCGGCTACCTCGACCTCGTCGGCCAGCTCCTCACCACCACCCGGCTCGTCGCCTGGGGGGCGCTCGGGATCTTCCTGCTCTGGCGGGGTTCGATCGGGGCGGGCCGGCACACCCTCGCCTCCCTCGGCATCGACCGCTCCCGCCCCGGGCGCGACACCGCGTGGGGCGCCGGGCTCGCCGCCGCGATCGGCGTCCCCGGGCTGGGGCTGTACCTGGTGGCCCGCGCGCTCGACCTCAACCTCACCGTCGCGCCGAGCACCCTGAACAGCGCGTGGTGGACGGTCCCGGTGCTGGTGCTGTCGGCCTTCGCCAACGCGTGGGCGGAGGAGGCGCTCGTCGTCGCGTACCTGCTCACCCGGCTGCGCCAGCTCGGGGTCGGGGAGAACGGCGGGCTGCTGGCCTCCGCGCTGCTGCGCGGCAGCTACCACCTCTACCAGGGCTTCGGCGGGTTCGTCGGCAACGTCGTCCTCGGGCTCGTCTTCGGCCGGCTGTGGCAGCGGACGAACCGGCTGTGGCCGCTGGTCATCGCCCACGGGATCATCGACGTCGTCGCCTTCGTGGGGTACGCGCTGCTGGCCCCGCACGTCAGCTGGCTCTGACGTGGGGGGGCTCCGCTAGCGTCTGCGCGCATGGGAACACGGGTCGACACCGAGGTGGGCACGCTGCGCACGGTCCTGCTGCACCGCCCGGGCGCGGAGCTGCAGCGGCTGACCCCGCGCAACAACGACCAGCTGCTCTTCGACGGTGTCCCGTGGCTCTCCCGGGCCCAGGAGGAGCACGACGCGTTCGCCGAGGTGCTCACCGGTCGCGGCGTCGAGGTGCTCCGCCTGGCCGACGTGCTCACCGAGGCCCTGGCCGACACCACCGCGCGCGCCGTGGGCATCGCCTCCGCCGTCGACGCGATGCGGCTGGGCCACGGCCTCGCCGACGCGCTCACCGAGCACCTCCTGGGCGTCGACGCCGCCGACCTGGCCGGGGTGCTGGTCGCGGGCATGACCTTCGACGAGCTGCCCGTCGACGAGCGGACGTCGGGGGTCTCCCTGGTGCGGCGGATGCACCACGGGGCCGAGTTCGTCGTCGACCCGCTGCCCAACCTGCTGTTCACCCGGGACAGCTCGGTGTGGGTGGGCGACCGGGTGGCCATCACCTCCCTGGCCCTGCCCGCCCGCCGGCGCGAGACCGCCCTGACCGACCTCGTGTACGCCCACCACCCCCGCTTCGCCGGGACCGAGCGCGCCTACGGCCACGCCAGGGCCCCGCTGGAGGGCGGCGACGTGCTGCTGCTGGCCCCCGGCGTGCTGGCCGTCGGCGTCGGCGAGCGGACCACCCCGGCGGGTGCGGAGTCGTTCGCGCGCAGCTGCTTCGCCGACGGGCTCGCGCACACCGTGCTGGCGGTGCCGATCGCGCAGGAGCGGGCCTCGATGCACCTGGACACGGTGTGCACCATGGTCGACACCGACGCCGTGGTGATGTACCCGGCCATCCAGGACTCGTTGAGCGCGTTCACCATCCGCACCGACGGCGACCACGTGCGCGTGGACGGGCCGCAACCCTTCGTGCGCGCCGCGGCCGAGGCGATGGGCATCGACACGCTGCGGGTCATCGACACGGGCCTGGACCCGGTGACGGCCGAGCGCGAGCAGTGGGACGACGGCAACAACACCCTGGCCGTGGCGCCGGGCGTGGTGGTCGCCTACGAGCGCAACGTGCGCACCAACGCGCGGCTGGAGGCGTCGGGGATCGAGGTGCTGGCCATCGCCGGCTCCGAGCTGGGCTCCGGGCGCGGCGGGCCGCGGTGCATGTCCTGCCCGGTCGAGCGCGATCCCGTTCCCTGACCCGGACTCCCGAGCGGCTCCCCGGCGATCGTCCGTAGGGTCGGGGACGTGGCGGACGGGTGGAACGGCGGGCGCAGGCCCGGACGAGGCGGGGCCGACGAGCCGGAGCCGACGCGGGCGCTGCCCCGCCAGGGCCCCGGACCCGAGCAGGCACGGGCCTGGTCGGCCGTGCCGCCCGGGGCCCGTCGCGGTGACGCGGGCTGGGCCCGCCAGCAGCCCCGGCCGGGCCAGCAGCCCCCCGCGCCGTCGCAGCGACCGCATCCCCGTCCGCCCCAGAACCGGAACCCCCGGCAGGACCGGCCGCGCGACTGGGCCCCGACCCAGCCGCCCCGGCCCGTCCAGCGCGCCGAGGGCTCCGGCCGCGCCGCGCCCGCACGATCCGGGCCGCCCCCCACCGCGCCGCGGCGGCGTCGCCGGTTCGGCTGGGGCCGGCGCCTGGGCGTGCTGGCGCTGGTGGTCGTCGTGCTCGTCGGCGGGTTCACCCTCTACCTCGACAGCAGGCTGGCCCGGGTCCCGGCCCTGGCCGAGTACGACGGACGACCCGCCCAGACGGCGGGGACCAACTGGCTGCTCGTGGGCTCGGACAGCCGGGCCAACCTCTCGGCCGAGCAGCAGGCCGCGCTCGCGACGGGGGACGCGGGCGGCAACCGCACCGACACCATCATGCTGCTGCACCGTTCCAGCAGCGGTCCCTCGACGCTGGTGAGCCTCCCCCGCGACTCCTACGTGCCGATCCCCGGCAACGGTCGCAACAAGATCAACGCGGCGTTCTCCCTGGGTGGGCCGCAGCTGCTGGTGCAGACCGTGGAGCAGGCGACGGGGCTGCGCATCGACCACTACGCGGAGGTCGGCTTCGGGGGGTTCGCCGGGGTGGTCGACGCCGTCGGCGGGGTGAACCTGTGCCTCGACCAGGCCCTGGACGACCCGGCGGCCGGGATCAACCTCGCCGCGGGCTGCCAGGACCTCGACGGCGCCCAGGCGCTGGGCTTCGTCCGCAGCCGCCACCTCTACGCCAACCAGGACCTCGGTCGCATCCAGGCGCAGCGGAAGTTCCTCGCCGCGCTGCTGGGCAAGGCGACGAGCCCGTCGACGATCGTCAACCCGTTGCGCCTCGTGCCGCTGGCCACCAACGGGGTCGGCTCGCTCACCGTCGACGAGGGCACCCACGTGTGGAACGTCGTCGGGCTCGGGCGCGCCATCAGCTCGGGCGACCTGGTCAACACCACCGTGCCGATCGCGGGCACCCCCACCCTCGACGTCGGTTCCGTCGTCCAGTGGGACAAGACGCGGGCCAGCGCGTTCTTCGGCGACCTCGCGGCCGACCAGCCGATCCCGGCGGACCTGCTCACCACGAGCTGAGCGGTCCCTCGCGCGATCGCGGAGAGCGGGCTCCTCGCGCGCCAGCGCAGGGCTGGGCGCGCGAGAAGCCTGCGTCGTGCCGTCCTGGGGTGGTGCTCAGCGGATGGTGACCTGGCGGGCGCGCAGCCCGTCGCGGGAGCGCCGCTGCGCCGGGGTGAGCGGGCCGTCGTCGGTGAGCGCCTCGTCCAGCGCCCCCCCGAGCGCGGCCACGGCCTGCGCCCACTCCTGGGCGTGGGACTCGCGGTCGACGTCGAAGACGGGCACCAGCAGCCCGTGCGCGCGGAACGAGCCCGCGAACCGCGAACCCTCCCCCAGGGTCAACGCACCGGCGGCGTGCACCCGGGCCAGCGCCACCATGAGGGCGTCCTCGGCCTCCGGGCGCACCCAGCGCACGTGGGCCTTCTCCCCGGCGTCGGTCCACCAGGCGCCGCGGACACCCTCGACGGCGGCGGTCGGCATGATCGCCTCGGTGGCCCGCTCCAGGCTCGCGGCCACCTCCGGGTCGCTCGCGCCGCCGGGGACCCACCAGTCGAAGTCGTCGTGCACGGTGATCTCCAGCTGGGCGGACGGCTCCAGCAGGTCCTGCAGGCGTGGTCCGTCGGTGGCGGTGTCGACGCTGGGCAGCGACTGCCCGGCCTCGGCGGTCAGCGCCCAGGCCACCGCGCGACCCAGGTCGCGGCTGAGGTCCTCCGACGGCACCTGCTGCACCTGCAGGCCGAGGATGCCCAGCTCGGGGGCGTCCTGGCCCCCGAGGTCCGCCTCGCGGACGAGCGCGGCCGAGGCCATCGGCAGGACCGTGGCCAGCAGCAGCTCACGGCCGGGCTCCACCGTGGTCAGCCGCGCCGTCGCCGAGGGCACGAACTCCCGCAGCGCGACGAGGTCGCACTCGGCCGCGAGGCCCTCGAAGGGCCGCGCCACCGGGGCCGGGGGGGCGACCCGCGCCGGGCGGGGGGCCTTGGTCGACACCGGTCGGGGACCGGCCTTGCGTCCGCTCTTCTTCGCCACGGGCGGCAACCTATCCCGTCACCGGCGCGGACTCACACCTGCGCCAGCCAGGACCGCATCCGGGACGGGTGGTTGGTCGCGATCCAGCGCACCCCCTGGCGGGCGCACTCCACGGCGTGGGCCGCGGTGTCGACGGTCCACGTGTACGTGTCGCGGCCCTGCTCCCGGGCCCGGGCGACCAGCTCCGGGTCGGCGGCGAGCACGCGGTACGGGGGCCCGATGGCGGTGGCGCCGGCGGTGGTGCCGGGCACCGCGGCCAGCGGCGTGCAGCGGGGCCCGAGCAGCACCGTGGGCAGCCGCGGTGCGGCGCGCCGCACCCGCCAGACCGCGCTCGGGGAGAAGCTCATGACCGTGGCCGCGGCCGCCTCGGGGCTCTCCGGGCGGGCCAGGCCGAAGCGGTGCAGCTCGGCCACCAGCTTCGCCTCGACCAAGCCGCCGTAGCGGACCGGGTGCTTGGTCTCCACGAAGATCCGGGAGCCGCGGTCGACGACGAGCTCGAGCAGGGCGCGCAGGGTGAGCAGCTCGCCGGGCGCGGACGGTGGCGGGGCCGCAGGCACCCGGTGCTCCTGCTCGGCCACCAGGTCGTCCGCCGTGTCGGGGAACGGGTCGTGCCAGCTGCCGTAGTCCAGCTGGGCCATCCGCTGCAGGGTCATCGCGCTGACCGTGCCGCTGCCCGAGGAGGTGCGGTCCACGCGGCGGTCGTGCACGCAGACGAGGTGACCGTCGCGGGTCAGGCGGACGTCGCACTCCACGGCGTCGGCCCCGTCCTCGATGGCGAGCTCGTAGGCGGCGAGCGTGTGCTCGGGCTTGTCGCCGGAGGAGCCCCGGTGCGCGACGACCAGCGGCGAGCCGGGAGGCACGGCCACCTCAGGCGCCCGACCGGGCGGGCACCCAGCGGCGCACCGGGGGGCCGGCACTGGCGGCGAGCCGCGTGGTGAGCGAACCGACGAGCAGCCACGCGAGCGCGGTGCACGCCGCTCCGGCGAGGTCGGCCAGCCCGCTGAGGACGACCGCGTCGACCTCGGACTGGGTGGTGCCCCACAGCGGCCACAGCCACGCTGCCGCGGCGAGGGAGAGCGAGAGGACCCAGCCGGCCCACCAGCCGCGCACCCGCGGTGACGGTGCGCCACCACTACCGGTGGCCAGGCGCTCCAGCTCGGTCACCAGCACCCCGGCCTGGGCGAGGTTCCACCCCGGCACCCACACGCCGAGCACCACGGCGCGCTCGGAGCGGGTGTCGCGCAGCCCGGCCCGCACGACCGCCGCCCGCCGCGCCCGCAGCAGCCACAGCGACCCGACGAGGGTGGCGACGACCACGAGCACCGGGGCGAGCACGGCGGTGACCGCGACGGCCAGGTCGGACAGCCCGGCCGTGCGCGCGGAGATCAGCCCGCCGGGGCCTTGCTCCTGCAGCACCAGGGCGTAGCGCCACCCCTGAGCGAGGGCAGCGACGACGAGCGCGACGGAGGCCGCGAGCAGCAGCGGTCGCAGCGACGCCGCCAGGATCTCGGCACGCTCACCCGGCGGGGGCGGCGGGGGCCGGTCCAGGGGCTGCACCCAGGGCCGCGAGGGAAGACCCCAGCTCGGCACCCCGTCGTAGCGCGGCGTCGGTCCCGGCTCGCCGACGTCCGCGACCAGGGGGGCTCGGGTGCCCGGTGGCGGGTGCGCGACCCACCGCGTGGTCCAGGGGGCGGTGGCCAGGGGTGCGCTCAGCAGGCCACCGCAGCGCGGGCACCAGGGCAGCGGGAGGCCCTGGACCGGCACCTGGGCGCGGCAGCGGTGGCAGTGCTGGACCGGCACGGGTCAGCTCCGTGGACGCGAGGCGTCAGAGGACGGTGGGCTCGCCGGCGTTCTCCGACGTCATCGGCTTGCCCTCCTGCAGCCACGCGGTGGTGCCGCCCTCGACGTTGACGGCCTCACGGCCGTGCTGGTTCAGCCACGCGGTGGCCTGGGCGGAGCGACCGCCGCTCTTGCAGATCGGGTAGATCGTCCCGTCGGGGATCTCCGAGGCGCGCTGCGGGAGCTGGGAGAGCGGGACGTGCAGGGCGCCGGTCGCGTGACCCGCCGCCCACTCGTCGTCCTCGCGGACGTCGACGACGGTGGCGTCGGCGGGGACGGCGGTCACGGGGGTGCTGGGGACCTCAGGCTGGCTCACCTGCTCCATGCTGCCACCAACCCGGGGTGGACGACACAGGCCACCACGCGACGACGGGCGGCAGGGATGTCCTGTCGCCCGTCGTCGTCGGTCCAGCTGGCGCTAGTGGTCGATCGCCTGCTCCACGCCCACCCCGGTCAGGGAGCGGACCTCCATCTCGGCGTTCTTGGCCGCGTTGCCCCTGTCACCGCTGACGAGGGTGCCGATGATGCCGAGCGCGAAGCCCAGCGGGATGCTCACGATGCCCGGGTTGGACAGCGGGAACAGCGCGAAGTCCATGCTCTTGATCATCGACGTCGGCGCCCCGGAGACGGCCGGGGAGAACACGATCAGCACGAGGGTGCTGCTCAGACCGCCGTAGATGCTCCACAGCGCCCCGGAGGTGTTGAACCGCTTCCAGAACAGCGAGTAGATGATCGTGGGCAGGTTGGCCGAGGCGGCGATGGCGAACGCCAAGGCGACGAGGAACGCGATGTTCTGCCCGTTGGCGAGGATGCCGAGGCCGATCGCGGCGATGCCGATGACCACGGCGGCGTAGCGGGAGACCCGGACCTGGGTGCGCCCGTCGACCTCCCCCTTCTTGATGACGCCGGCGTAGATGTCGTGCGCGAACGACGCCGACGCGGTGATGGTGAGCCCGGCGACCACGGCGAGGATCGTCGCGAACGCCACCGCGGAGATGACGGCCAGCAGGATCGTGCCGCCCAGCTCGAACGCCAGCAGCGGCGCCGCGGAGTTCACCCCACCCGGGGCGGCCAGGATGGTGTCGGCCCCCACCAGCGCGGCCGCGCCGTAACCCAGGATCAGGGTCAGCAGGTAGAACAGGCCGATGAGGCCGATGGCCCACACCACCGAGCGGCGGGCCTCCTTGGCCGTGGGCACGGTATAGAAGCGCATGAGCACGTGGGGCAGGCCTGCGGTGCCCAGCACCAGGGCCAGGGCCAGGGAGAGGAAGTTCAGCTTGGTGGTGCCGCTGGCACCGTAGTTCGCGCCCGGGGAGAGGACGTCCTTGGGCTTGGCCGCCTGCGACGCGAGCGCCTGGGCGTCACCGAGGAGCTGGGACAGGTTGAAGTTCACCTTGCTCAGCACGAGCACGGCCATGAGCACGGTGCCGATGATGAGCAGGGTCGCCTTGATGATCTGCACCCAGGTGGTGCCCTTCATGCCCCCCACCAGGACGTAGGCGATCATGATCAGCCCGACCACGGCGATGACCAGGGACTGCGCGCCGCGTCCCTCGATGCCGAGCAGCAGGGCCACCAGACCACCCGCGCCGGCCATCTGGGCCAGCAGGTAGAACAGGCACACCGCGAGGGTCGACACGGCCGCGGCGGTGCGCACCGGACCCTGCTTGAGGCGGAAGCTCAGCACGTCGGCCATGGTGAAGCGGCCGGTGTTGCGCAGCAGCTCCGCGACCAGCAGCAGCGCGACGAGCCACGCGACGAGGAAGCCGATCGAGTAGAGGAAGCCGTCGTAGCCGTACACGGCGATCGCACCGGCGATGCCGAGGAAGCTCGCCGCCGACAGGTAGTCGCCGGAGATCGCGATGCCGTTCTGCGGGCCGGTGAACGAGCTGCCGCCGGTGTAGTACTCCGATGCGGTGGCGTTGCGGTTGCTGGCCTTGAACACCACCACCAGCGTGATGGCGACGAACCCGACGAAGATGAGGATGTTGGCCAGCGGGCTCCCGACGTTGGTGACCTCCGGTGCCTGCGCGAGCGTGCTCATCGAGTTCCCTCCAGCTGGACCCGCAGGGCCTCGGACCGCGGGTCGATCTCCTTGTTGGCGAAGCGCACGTAGAGACCGGTGATGACGAACGTGGAGACGAACTGGCCGAGGCCGAGGAGCAGCCCGACGTTGATGTTGCCGAACACCTGGGTCGCCATGAAGTCGTGGGCGTAGTCGGCGAGCAGCACGTAGAGGACGTACCAGGCCAGGAAGAGCCCCGTCATGGGGAAGATGAACTTGCGCAGACGCGAGCGCAGCTCCTGGAACTCCGGGCTCGTCTGCATGTCCAGGAACGCCTGCTCGTCGGGAACGGGCCTGCCCGACCCCGGGTCGATCTTGTCGTTGGTGGTGCTCACCGTGTCCTCCTCGTCCGTGCTGATCCCGTGACGGGGGTCACGGTGGCTGCGCTGACCGTAGGGACGCGCGCGCCCGACGCCGCGGTGTTGGCGCGGTCGGCTCGCCGGGCTGTCGGGGTGTGCGCCGAGCGGTCGTGCTGGCGCGACGAGTGGTCGTGCTGGCGCGACGAGTGGTGTGCGTCACAGGCGCGGGCGCACAGGGGCAGGGCAGGGCGGGACGGGGGCTCAGCCCCAGCGCTCCACGTCCCGGTCCACCCCCATGCCGAGCCGCTCCGGGGCGTGCATCCGCAGCAGGAGGCGGCCGACGTCGGCGGGTGCGCGACCGGGGCCGAGCCGCGACACCACGACCATGGTCAGGAACGCCGCCGGCACGCTCACCGCCGCGGGCTGGGTGACGATCGAGGCGGCCCAGCCGTGCAGCTGCCCGGGCACCACCGAGATCACCACCGCGCTCACCGCGAGCACCCCGCCGACGACGAGGCCGGCCGCCGCCCCGGCCGCGGTCAGCCCCCGCCACCAGATGCCGAGCACCAGCAGCGGGCAGAACGTGGACGCCGCCACGGCGAAGGCCAGGCCCACGGTCTGCGAGAGGTCCAGCCGCACCAGGGCCAGGGTCAGCAGCACGGGCACCGTCCCGGCGAGGACCGCGGCGAGCCGGAAGTCGCGCACCCGCCCGCGCAGCACGTCCGTGGAGAGCACCCCGGCCACGCTCACGACCAGGCCCGACGACGTCGAGAGGAACGCCGCCACCGCCCCCGCCGCGACCAGGGCGGCCAGCAGCTGCCCGCCCAGCCCGCTCAGCAGCGCGCCGGGCAGCAGCAGGACGGCGGCGTCGGTGTTCCCGGTGACGAGCAGCTGCGGCACGTACAGCCGCGAGAGCACCCCCAGCACCGTCGGGAACAGGTAGAACACCCCCAGCAGGGCCAGGACGACGACGGTGGTCCGCCGCGCCGCCCGCCCGTCGGGGTTGGTGTAGAAGCGCACGAGCACGTGCGGCAGGCCCATGGTGCCCAGGAACGTCGCGACGACGAGCGAGTACGTCTCGAACAGCGGGTGCTCGCCGCCGAGACCGCCCGAGGGCAGCAGCCACGCGGCGTTGGTGGCCGGCACCCCGTCGACGACGGGCACCTCGGCGCCCGCGGGCAGGGTGAGACGGGTGCCGGCCGGGACCTCGTGGGGCCCGCGCTCCCACCGGAGGTCGACCCCGTCCAGGCGCAGCCGCAGCGGGTGCTCCACCTGCAGGCGCACCGCGGTCTGCACGTCCACCGTCGTCGTCTGCGTCACCACGGGCGGGGCGTCGGCGCCGAGCGGACGGTCGGCGGCCGCACGGTCCGCACCGTGGTGCAGCGCCAGCACGATCGCCGGCACCCCGATCGCGGTGAGCTTGAGCCAGTACTGGAACGCCTGCACGAACGTCGTCGAGCGCATGCCGCCGCCGGCCACGTTGGCGACGACGACGACGCCCACCGCGAGCGCCCCCACCCAGCCGGGCAGCCCGGTCAGGGTCCGCAGGGTCAGCCCGGCCCCCTGCAGCTGGGGCACCAGGTACAGCCACCCGATGAGGACGACCACGCCCGTCGAGAGCCGGCGCAGCGGGGCGGAGCCGAGCCGGAACTCCGCGAAGTCGGGCAGCGTGTACGCCCCGGAGCGGCGCAGCGGGGCGGCCACGAACAGCAGCAGCGCCACGTAGCCGGCGGTGAAGCCCACCGGGTACCAGAGCGCGTCGGCCCCGTACTTCACGATCAGCCCGGCCACCCCCAGGAAGCTGGCGGCGGAGAGGTACTCCCCCGAGACGGCCGCCGCGTTGGTGCGGGCCCCCACGGTGCGGGAGGCGACGAGGAAGTCCGACGTGGTGCGGGAGACCCGGACCCCGTAGGCGCCGACGACGACGGTGAGCAGCGCGACGGCCACGATCGCGGCGACGGTGAGGGGAGGGGCGTTCACCGCTCCTCGACCAGGTCGGCGAAGTCGTGCTCCACGCGCTCCGCGAGCACGGTGTGCGCCCAGCCGACGAGCAGCAGGAACGGGTAGACCAGCACCCCGAGCAGCAGCCACGGCAGGCGGACGCCCAGCAGGGTCACCTCCCCCAGCGCCGGGACCACCACGAACAGCAGCGGCAGCACCCCCAGCAGCCCGACGACGAGCCCGGCCAGGCGCAGCGCGAGCGCGAGCTGGGCGCGCAGCAGGCCGCGCAGGAGCACGTCGCCCACCTCCGTCTGCTCCTCGACCTCGGCGCGGGTGCGCACCAGACGCCGGGTGGAGCCGCGCTGGGCGAGCACCACCCGGACCCGGCGGGGCTCGGGGCTGCTCACCGCAGGCTCCGGGGCCCGCGGACGAGGACCTCGCGCAGCGCCCGGGAGTGCCGACGACTGACCGGCAGCTCGACCGCGCCGGGGCTGCCCGCCGCGCCGAGGCGCACCACGAAGCCGGTGCCCACGGTGCGCAGCTCGGTGACCAGGGGCAGCGCGACGAGGAACGAGCGGTGCACGCGGGCGAAGCCGGCGGACGCCCAGCGCTCCTCGAGGACGCTGAGCGGGATGCGCACCAGGTGGCTGGCCGTCGCGGTGTGCAGCCGGGCGTAGTCGCCGTGGGCCTCGACCCAGCGCACGGCCGAGCGGGGCACCAGGGTGGTGGTGCCCGCCAGCTCGACCGCGATGACGTCCTCGACGGGCGCCTCCGGTGCCGGCTCGGGGCCCCGGGCGCGCACGATCCGGGAGAGCGACGCGGCCAGGCGCTCGGCGCGCAGGGGCTTCAGCAGGTAGTCGACGGCCCCGACGTCGTAGGCCTCCACCGCGCGGTCGTCGTGCGCGGTGACGAAGACGACCGTGGGGGGCTCGGCGAGCGCGGCGAGCACCCGGGCCAGCTCCAGCCCGTCGAGCCCGGGCATGTGCACGTCGAGGAAGACGACGTCGATGCCCGCGGCAGCCGGGTCCTGCAGGCGCCGCAGCGCGCTCGTCGCGTCGGCGGCGGTGTCGACGTGGCCGACCCGCGGATCGGCCCGCAGCAGGTAGGCCAGCTCGTCGAGCGCAGGAGGCTCGTCGTCGACGGCGAGGACACGAAGGGCGGGGTCACGAAGGGCGGGGTCACGGAGCGCGGGGTCACGGAGGACAGGGTCACGGAGCGCGGGGTCACGGAGCGCAGGTGCGGGGTTCACGGTGACGCCATGGTGCCCAGGGCCGGGCGGACTTGTCACGCGCACCCGCTCCTCTCTGCGTGCACGGGTGCACCACCCCAGGTCAGGCGGGGATCACCGGGGTGGGCTCAGAGACCGAACCGCGCCCACACCGCCCGCTCCTGCACCGCGGAGAGCACCCCGTCGACCAGCACCCCCGGCGTCGGGAGGCCCAGGCGCGCGGCGAGGGACTTCTTGGGCGAGGTCCGCCTGATCTCGGCGTCGGGGTACCGCTGGGCCAGCACCCCTCGCAGCGTCCCCAGGGTGTCGGCGACCCCCAGCTCGACGGCCCGGCGACCGGTCCACACCTCGCCGGTGAACAGCTCGTCGTCGGTGCCGACCAGCCCGGGCCGGCGCGAGCGCACCCAGGCCGTGAACTCGGTGTGGATGGACTCCTGCATGCCGAGCAGCCAGTCCACGTCCTCGGTCTTCTCCGGGGAGAACGGGTCGAGGCGGGACTTGTTGGCCCCCTGGGTGTGCAGGCGCCGCTCCACGCCCAGCTTGTCGATCAGCCCCTCCAGGCCGAAGCCGGCGGAGACGACGCCCACCGAGCCGAGCAGCGACGTGGGGGTCGCGATGATCTCGTCGGCGGCGCACGCGAGCCAGTACCCGCCCGAGGCGGCGACGTCCTCGCAGAACGCGAGCACCAGCACCTCGTGCTTGGTGGCGAGCTGGCGGATCCGGTCACCGATGAGCGCGCTCTGCGTCGGCGAGCCACCCGGGGAGTTGATCGACAGGGCCACGGCCTTGACGCCCTCGGTGGTGAACGCGCTGGTCAGCGAGCTCTCGACCCCGTCGAGGTTGAGCGCGGCCCGGCCGATGCCGCCCGCACCGGTGGCGATCACCCCGTGCAGCGGCACCACCGTGACGACGGAGCCACCTCCTCCGGCGAGGCGGGCGGGAAGCTTCTCGGTGACCGACGACGGCAGCTTGACCATGCGTCGACCCTACGGAGCCCGTGCGTGGGAGGCACTGCGAACCGGCCCGGCGCCGACGGGCGAAGCACCGTGGTGACCGATCGGATCCTGCTGGCGCACCTGGTGGTGTGCGTGCCGTGCCGCCGGGCCGGGCCGCTGCACCTCGTCGACGACCTGGTGCCCCCGGCCCGACTGCGCGCCGAGCTGCTGGCCGCCGTCGCGCACCGCCGCTGGCGGCCGCGACCCGCCCGCCGGGCACCGTCGCGCCCCCACCGTCGGTAGCTCAGGCCTGCACCCCGGGCCGGAACTTCGGCACCCGCAGGCTCACCTTCATCCCGGCGCCGACGGCGGTGTCCACCACGAGCCCGTAGTCGTCGCCGAAGGCCGCGCGCAGCCGGTCGTCGACGTTGCCCAGCCCCACGTGCGCCCCGGTGGCCAGGGCGACGGCCGGATCGAGGTCGCCGCCGGCGAGCAGCCGGGCCGGGTCCATGCCGACCCCGTCGTCCTCCACGGTGATGAGGCACTCGGTGCCGGCGTCGGTGGCGACCACGCTGACGGTGCCACCCCGGGGGGTGTCGGCCAGCCCGTGGCGCACCGCGTTCTCCACCAGCGGTTGCAGGGCCAGGAACGGCAGGACCACCCCGAGCACCTCTGGGGCCACCTGCAGGCGCACCTGCAGCCGTGGGCCGAAGCGGGCGCGCTCCAGGGTGAGGTAGCGGTCGATGTTGCGGAGCTCGTCGGCCAGCGTCGTGAACTCTCCGGCGGTGCGGAACGAGTACCGGGTGAAGTCGGCGAACTCCAGCACCAGCTCGCGGGCACGCTCGGGGTCGGTGCGGACGAAGGAGGCGACCGTCGTCAGGGCGTTGTAGATGAAGTGCGGGCTGATCTGCGCCCGCAGCGCGCGGACCTCCGCACTCGCCAGGCGGGTGCGGCTGGCGTCGAGCTCGGCCAGCTCGATCTGGCTGCTGGCGTAGCGGGCCACCTCTCCGGCCGCGCGCAGCAGCCCCGGCCCGGCCGCCTCGGTGCTCACCGCTCCCAGCACCCCGACGACGCCGGTCTCCCCCGGCACCAGCGGCACCACGACCAGCGCCCGCACCTCGCACATCGGCCGGGTGCAGGTGAGGTCGTCGTGGTCGAGCAGCTCGCGTCGTCCGCTCCGGGCGGCGCGGGCGGCCGCGGTGCGCAGGTCGTCGGCGTGGTGCGCGCCGGAGCCGTGCCAGGCCAGCAGCCCCCCGTCGGGATCGGTGAGGGCGGTGGCGGCGGTGCCGAGCAGGGCCTGCAGGTGCGGGGCGGCCTCGGCCGCGGAGCGCTCCGACAGCCCGCGGCGCAGGGCGGGTGCCGCCAGCGACGCGGTGTGCAGGGTGTCGTGCACCGCCCGCTCGAGCGGGGTGTCGAAGCTGCGGCGCTGGCGCAGGCGCAGCAGCGCAGCCCCGACCACCAGCGCCACCAGCACCAGGGCGAGGACGCTGACGGCGGTGCTCACCGAGCTGAGTGTGCCTGCCCGGGAGCGGCGGCCCCACCCCGTCGCACCAGCTGCACGAGCAGGGACACCGCGGCGAGGACCGCGACGAACGCCCCGTAGCCCTGGACGGTCGGGAGCAGGCCGACTCGCGTGATGAGCACCCCGGCGACGACGGCGGGCACGCTGAAGGCGAGGTAGCTCACGACGTAGACCGCCGAGAGCAGCGCGGCCCGCTCGTGCGGGGCCGCCAGCTGGGTGACCGCACGCAGCGCCCCGAGGAACGACGCGCCGAAGCCGGCGCCGGCGACGAGGGACGCGAGCACGAACAGCGGCAGCGACGCGGTCTGCAGCGCCCCCTCCAGCACCCCGGTGCCCACCAGCAGCGCCCCCAGCCCGCGGTGCGCGGTGGTGGTGACGGCCGCGTCGCGCGCCAGCACCGCCGCCACCGTTCCCGCGGAGGAGAACAAGGCGATGCCGACGCCGACGACGGCGGAGCTGGTCACGTCGAAGACCTGCGACAGCAGGGAGCCGCCCACCGAGAGCACCAGCCCGCCGAGCGCCCAGGTGGCGACCATCGTGGGGGTCGCACCCAGGAACTCCCGCCGGGCCGCGGCGGGGACGGCGACCCGGGGCCGCAGCGCCCGCAGTGCCCCCGGCGCCCGCGAGACGGTCTCCGGCAGGACCGTGACGGTGACCAGCGCGAGGATGAGGAAGGCCACGCCGAGCAGCGCGAAGACGAGGTGGGTGGGGGCGGGGGCGTACTGGACGAGGACGCCCGTGCCGACGGCGCCGAGGGCGAGCCCGGTGGTGGGGGCCGCACCGTTGACGAGCGAGCCGAGACGACGCCCGTCGTCGGGCTGCAGGTCGAGCAGGTACGCCCCGAGCACCCCGACGGCCGCCCCGGTGGCGAGGCCCTGCACGACGCGGGCGAGCAGCAGCAGCGGAACGCCGTCGGCGAGCAGGAACAGCCCCATCGACGCCGCCTCCACCACCAGGGCGGCGGCGAGCACGGGGCGGCGACCGAGGAAGTCCGACAGCCGGCCCACGGTGAGCAGGGCGACCAGGAGCGCGACGACGTAGACCGCGAAGATCACGGTGAGGGTCAGGGCGGAGAAGCCGATCCGCGCCTGCAGCACCGGGTACAGCGGGCTGGGCGCGCTCGACGCCGCCAGCAGGGTGGCCGTGGCCCCGGCGACCGTCCAGAACGCGGCCCCGCGACCCAGGGTCCAGGGTTCGCCGTGGGTCACCCCCACGTCAACCGCCCCCACCGCCCCGGGTGTTCCCCGCGCTCAGGCGGGGTGCACGTCCTCGGGGGCGTTGGGCCGCTCCTCGCGGACCACGGCCTCCTCGCCGGCGGCGTCCTCGAGCGCGGACTCCTCCAGCGGCCCGGGCTGCTCGGGGACGCGCTCGTCGATGGTGGCGTCGAGGTCCTCGACTCCAGTGGCACCGACGGGGCGGTCCGGCTGCTCCTCCACGGCGACGTCGGGGCGCTCCTCGGCGAGCTTGTCGTCCAGGGACTCCCCCTCGAGCTCCTCGCGCTCGGTCAGCCCGTCGCGCGAGGCCGCCGACCACTGCTCCGGGGCGTCGTAGGTGGTGTCCTCCACCTGGGCACCGAGCTCGTCGCCGTCGAGGGCCTCGCTGGGCTCGAGCATCTCGTCGTTCATGTCGTTGTCGTCAGCAGCCATGGCCCCAGCCTCTCCCCTGCGCGCCCACCCTGCCAACCCGACCGTGCCAACCCGGGGGCTGTGATGAAAATCTGGCCGCCCGGGTCGAGAAATCACGCACGAGCTGCGCGTCAGCGCAGCAGTCGCGACATGCGGCGGTCGGCCAGGGGCTTGCCGCCGGTCTGGCAGGTGGGGCAGTACTGGAAGCTCTTGGACGCGTAGGAGACCTCGCGGACGGTGTCGCCGCAGACGGCGCAGGGCAGGCCGGTGCGGGCGTGCACCCGCAGCCCGGAGCGCTTCTCGCCCTTGAGGCTGGCCGCGCCCTGGCCCACGCTGCGCTCGACGGCCGAGGTGAGCACGTCGACCAGGGCGGTGTGCAGCCGCTCGAGCTGCTCGCCGTCCAGGCGCCCCGCGGTCGCGAACGGGGAGAGCCGCGCGGTGTGCAGGATCTCGTCGGAGTAGGCGTTGCCGATCCCGGCGAGCACCTGCTGGTCGGTGATCACGGTCTTGATCCGCTCGGTGCGCCCGGCGAGCAGCGCGGTCAGCTCGGCCAGGCCCAGCTCCAGCGCGTCCGGACCGAGACGGGCGACGCCGGGCACCTCGTTGGGATCGTGCACCACCCACACCCCGAGCCGGCGCTGGGTGCCGGCCTCGGTGAGGTCGAAGCCCGGCGCCCCCGGCGGCTCGCCCAGGTGCACCCGCAGCGCCAGCGGCCCCTTCCCCGGCTTGGGGGGCACGGCGCTGAGCGACTCCGACCACCGCAGCCAGCCCGCCCGCATGAGGTGCACCACCAGGTGCAGCGCGGTGCCGTCGGCGGCGGTGCACTCCAGGTCGAGGTGCTTGCCCAGGCGCTGCGCCCCGGTGACGGTGGTGCCGACCAGCGCGGTGACCGGCGGGTCGAAGGTCTTGAGCGCGGTCAACGTGGCCACGTCCACCCGGCCGACGGGCAGCCCGACGGCGTGCGTGCGCAGGTGGTGGGCCAGCGCGTCGACCTCGGGCAGCTCGGGCACGCCTGCGAGTGTGCCCCCTGCGGATCAGCCGTGGGGGTGCTCGTCGGGGCCGGGTCGGCGCGGCTCGGCACGGGGCTCGGGCTCACGGGGCTCGGTGTCTCGGGCTTCGCGGTCTCGGGCTTCGGGGTCCCGGGGCCGGGCGGGCCGGGCGGCCACGTGCCGGACCAGGTCGCCGTGAGCCCGGCGCGCCGCCCACGGCCCGCGCACCCGCACGTCGTGGGCGTCGCGGTCGTCGCTCCCGCCGGGCGCGGCGGTCACCGTCCACGCCCGCCCGAGCACCCACCACACCAGGGCCACCGCGCCCGCCAGGACCATGGGCCCGACCAGCCAGCCCGGGAACCACAGGTTCGCCGGGGTGGCCAGCGCCACCACGAAGACCAGCAGCAGGGAGATGCCGAGGACCACCGCTCGCAGCGTCGCGTCGGAGGCCTGGACCGGCCGCAGCCGGGCGGCGGGGTCGCTCAGGTGCGGCCGGGCCGAGACGACCCACTCCCGGTCGTCGCCGTCGCGCACCACTCGGGGCACGGTGGGCCCGTCGGCTAGCTGGTCCGGATGGGCGCGGGCGGGACCACGTCGGTCTGCGCCGTGACGCCCAGGCCGATCGGGCAGCTCACGCCGGTGCCGTGGGCCGGGCAGTAGCCGTTCGGGTTCTTGGCCAGGTACTGCTGGTGGTAGCCCTCGGCGTAGAAGAAGGTCTCCAGCGGGGCGATCTCGGTGGTGATCTCGCCGTACCCGGCCTTGGTCAGCTCGGCCTGGTACGCGTCGCGGGAGGCCTCGGCCGCGGCCTGCTGCTGGGCGTCCGTGGTGTAGATGCCCGAGCGGTACTGGGTGCCGCGGTCGGCGCCCTGGCGGTTGAGCTGGGTGGGGTCGTGCTCCTCCCAGAACGCCTTCAGCACGCCCTCGTAGGTGATCACCGAGGGGTCGAAGACGACCAGCACGGCCTCGGTGTGCCCGGTACGGCCGGTGCAGGTCTCGTCGTAGGTGGGGTTCGGCGTGATGCCCCCGGCGTACCCGGCGGCGGTGGAGTACACGCCCTCGTGGTTCCACAGCTCTTTCTCCACGCCCCAGAAGCAGCCGGCCGCGACGACCGCGGTCTGCATCCCCTCGGGGAACGGGGGCTGGATGCGGTGGCCGTTCACGGCGTGCGTCTCGGGGACCTGCAGGGGCTGCTCGCGGCCGGGCAGCGCGGACTCCGCCGTCACGGGAGCCGAGGTACCACCGAAGATGTTCCAGTTCATGGACTCGATTCTACGCCCGGTGGGGGTTCCGGCCCGGGGTCGAGATCGCGTCGGCGCCGTCCGACCGGACGAGGCCCGACGTGACGCGTCATCGTGGAGTGATCCACGCCACATCACCCGTTCGGGTGACGCTGCGCGTGCGGTATGCGCACGGACAGCGATGATGTCGCGGTGAGCGACCACCCGGACGTGACCTGGCTGCGCCGCCTCGACCCGGCAGCCCCCGTGGTGCTGGTGCTGCCCGGCGGCAAGCCGTACTCGACCGCCGCGCCCAGCACGTGGACCATCGGGCAGCTGCGGATGCGGGCGTTCGCCCGGGCGCTGGTCGACGAGCTGCCCGGTGTCTCCGTGGGCACCGTCCGCTACCGCCACCGCGGGTGGAACGGGGGCGACCCCGCCGACGACGTCCGCACCGTCCTGGACGGCCTGGGGGGAACGGCCCCGGTGGCGCTGCTCGGGCACTCCATGGGCGGGCGCGCCGCGATCGCCGCCGCCGCCCACCCGCGGGTCGCCGGTGTCGTCGGGCTCGCCCCCTGGCTCCCGGCGGGGGACGAGGTCGCCACCGTGGCCGGACGCACCGTGCTGCTGGCCCACGGCTCCCGGGACCGCTGGGTGACCGCCCGGCTCTCCGCGGACTGGGCGGGACGGGCCCAGGGGGTGCCGGACGGGCTGGCCCGCTTCGTGGTGCGCGGCGACAGCCACCTCATGACCCGCCACCCGGCACGCTGGCACCGCCTCGCCGTGCTGGGGACGGCCGCGGTCCTCGGGCTCGGCACCGACCCGGTGCTCGCGGCCGCGCTGGAGGCCGGGGCGCGCGGAGAGCTCGCGGTGGCCCTGCCGGACCTGCTGCCCGACGGTCCGGGGTCGGCGCCGGAGGCCGCGCACGCCGGGTGAGCACCCGAACCGGCACCCCGGTCCCCGGCGAACCACCTCCGGCTGCCGATGATCACCCTGGGGTGGACACCCGGCCCACCCCGACACTTCTTGGAGGCCCCCGTGAGCACCCCGCCGAACACCCGGTCGAGCACCACCGGCGCCCGTCCCACCGTGGCCGTCGTCGGCTCGGGGGTGGCCGGTCTGACGGCGGCCTACTCCCTGCACCGCACCCATGACGTCACCCTGTTCGAGGCCGACGACCGGCTCGGCGGGCACGCCCACACCCACGAGGTCACCGACTCCTCGGGTCGCGTGGTCCGGGTGGACTCCGGATTCATCGTCCACAACCGCCGCACCTACCCGACGCTGCTGCGGCTGTTCGCCGAGCTCGACGTGCCCACGCAGCAGTCGGAGATGACCATGTCGGTGCACTGCGAGGGCTGCGGCCTGGAGTACGCCGGGGGCGGCGGGCTGCGGAAGCTGTTCGGCTCCCCGTCCACGGCCAACCCCCGCTACCTGAAGATGCTCCTGGAGGTCACCCGCTTCCACCGCCAGGCCCGGCGCGTGCTCGCCTCGAACCAGCTCGACGCGCTGACCCTGGGCGGGTTCCTCGAGCTCGGCGGGTACTCGGAGTACTTCACCCGCCACTTCATGCTGCCCTTCGTCTCCGCGGTGTGGTCCGCCGGGCCGAGCACGTCGCTGCAGTACCCGGCCCGCTACCTGTTCACCTTCCTGCAGAACCACGGCCTGCTCTCGGTCGGCGGCTCCCCCGCCTGGCGCACCGTGACCGGCGGCTCGCGCACCTACGTGGACAAGGTGGCCGCCGCGCTGCCCGCCGTCCGGGTGGCCACCGGGGTCCGCTCGGTCACCCGGCACCCCGACGGCGTCACCGTGACCGACGTGACCGGCGCCGAGCACCCGTTCGACCAGGTGGTGCTGGCCACCCACGCCGACGACGCGCTGGCCCTGCTCACCGACCCGACGCCGACCGAGCACGAGGTCCTCGGCGCGTTCGGGTACTCGCGCAACGAGACGCTGCTGCACCGCGACACCTCGCTGCTGCCCGACCACCTCGCCGCCCGCGCCGCCTGGAACTACCGCATGCCGGCCTGCTCGGCGGGCGAGGACGGCGAGCGCACCATCCTCAGCTACGACATGAACGTGCTCGAGCGTCTCGGTGAGGTCGGGGCGGACGACACCTACGTGGTGACGCTGAACCAGACCGCCGACGTGGACCCGGCCAAGGTGATCGCCCGGATGGACTACACCCACCCGATCTACACGGCCGAGTCGGTCGCCGCCCAGGCCCGCCTGCCCGAGCTCAACGACGGGCGCACCGCCTACGCCGGGGCGTACCACGGGTGGGGATTCCACGAGGACGGCTGCCTGGCGGGGGCGACGGCCGCGGCGTCGCTGGGCTCGACCTGGCTGGACTGACGGGACCACCTCGACGGCGTGGCGCAGCACCGACAGCGGTACGAGGTGCACCCGTCACCCGAGGTGGGTGCCGGCCGAGCCCACCACCCGTACGGGGGACGGCGCGGGGCAAAGCCTCGAGTTCGCACCGCCCGGGCGCGACAGAGGGCGGGGAGCCCGGGACGACGGGTGAGCGGCGCGCGCTGCTCGCGCACCGCTCGCTCACGGACCGGACGACGGGGGGGACCATGATCACCACCCGCGGTCGAACCGCGACCGGGCGGGCGGGCGAACACCTGTCGACCAGCACGAAGGGAGGACCGGCCATGAGCACCGACGCAGCGACTGCCGCCACCCCCACCGGCGACCTCCCGCGCGGCACCGGTCCCTGGATGTACGACGCGACCGTCGGTCACGCCCGGCGCGCCCCGCTGGTGCACGGCTTCTCCTACGGGCTGCGGCCGTGGCTGGTGGACCTGGACACCCTCGACCCGGCGGGACACTGCCGGGCACTCCCCACCTGGCTGCGCCCGCTGGCCTCCTTCCGCGCGGCCGACCACTTCGACGGCACGGCCCCCACGCTGCGCGCCGCGGTGGACCGCTGGTGCGCCGCGCACGACGAGCCCCGACCCGCCCGCGTGCTCACCCTCACCCAGCCGCGCACCCTGGGGTACGTCTTCAACCCCATCTCGGTGCACTGGCTGCTCGACGCCACCGGCACCCCGGGGCTGGTCCTGGCGGAGGTACACAACACCTACTCCGGGCGGCACGTGTACCCCGTGCACCGCGACGCGGAGCACCGCGCCACCGTGGACAAGGCCTTCCCCGTCTCCCCGTTCTTCACCACCGCCGGCGCCTACGCGATGCGGGTGAGCGACCCGGGCGAGCGTCTGGAGGTCACCATGACCCTGGCCCTGCCCGCCGCGGCCACCGACCCGGTCACGGGAGCACCCGAGCCCGCGGCCGACCCGGATCGGGCGACGAGCCCGTTCACCGCGACCCTGCGGGGCCGTCGCACCCCGGTCACCCCCCGGCGGGTGCTCACCACCACGCTCCGCCACACCTGGCCGAGCCTGCGGACCTCGGTCCTCATCTACCGCCACGGCCTCGCGCTGTGGTGGACCGGTCGCCGTCGCGGCGACCTGCCCGTGCAGCCCCACCCCCACAAGCAGAGCTGGGAAGGAGTCCGGTGATGAGCACCTCAACCCCGGCCCGTACGTCGACGAGCACCACCGCACCGAGCACCGCCGCACCGAGTGCCACCCCGCCGACCGCCGCCGCGACGGGCGGGACGGCCGACACCGCCCTGCGCCCGGTCCCGCGGCCCGCGGAGGGACACTGGCCCGGCCTGGCCCAGCTGCCGCCGAGCACCGCCCGAACCCGGGTCGGAGCCCGCGTGGCCCGGTCGCTGTTCCTGCACGCCATCGAGCCCCTCGACGTGCGGGTGGTCTTCCCCGACGGCACCAAGCGGGGCTCCGGCGGCACCGAGTCCCCGACCATGCGGATCGTGCGCCCGGACGACTTCTTCACCCGCCTGGGCACCTCCGGGCTCATCGGCTTCGGCGAGGCCTGGATGACCGGGGACTGGGACTCCACCGACCTGCCCGGGGTGCTCGCCCCGATGGCGTCGCGGATGGGCTCGCTGATCCCGCTGCCGCTGCAGCGCGCCCGCAGCCTGGTCGACCGACGCACCCCGGCCACCGAGATGAACAACCTGGAGGGCTCGCGGGAGAACATCTCCCGGCACTACGACCTCTCCAACGACCTGTTCCAGCTGTTCCTCGACGAGACGATGAGCTACTCCTCGGCGTGGTTCGACGCCCAGGGCTCGCCCGACGACGGCGAGGACATGCAGGCCGCCCAGGAGCGCAAGATCGACGGCATCCTGGACATGGCCCGGGTCGGCGAGGGCAGCACGGTGCTCGAGATCGGCTCCGGCTGGGGCGGGCTGGCCATCCGGGCCGCGCGGCGAGGCGCCACCGTGCTGACCGTGACGCTCTCGGCCGAGCAGAAGGCGCTGGCCGACGAGCGGATCGCCGCGGCCGGGCTGTCGGAGCAGATCGAGGTGCGCCTGCAGGACTACCGCGAGGTCACCGGCACCTTCGACGCCGTGGTCAGCGTGGAGATGATCGAGGCCGTGGGCAAGGAGTACTGGGGCGAGTACTTCCGCACCGTGGACGCGCTGCTGCGCCCGGGCGGCCGCTTCGGCCTGCAGTCCATCACCATGAGCCACGAGCGGATGCTGGCCACCGCGGGCAGCTACAGCTGGATCCACAAGTACATCTTCCCGGGCGGGATCATCCCCAGCCTGCAGGCGATCGACGAGGTCAACGACGCCGGCACCACGCTGAAGGTCGTCGAGTCCCGGCGTCTCGGGCTGAGCTACGCCCGCACCCTGGCCCGCTGGCGGGAGACCTTCCTGGCCCGCCGCGAGGAGGTGCTGGCCCAGGGCTTCGACGAGACGTTCATCCGCATGTGGGACTTCTACCTCGGCTACTGCGAGGCCGGCTTCGCCACCCGCTACCTCGACGTGTGGCAGCTCAGCCTCGGCCGGGAGTGAGCGGCCCGGGAATGATCCAGAGGTGACCACCCGTACCCGTCTCGCGTCCCTGGGCGTCGCCGGCGCCCTGCTCCTCACCGCCTGCGGCGGGGGGGACGCCCAGCCGGACGGGCCGGCGGCGGCGGAGCCGGGGATCTCCCCGCAGCTGTCCGCGGAGCCGGTGGGCACCGTGGTCGGCGCCGGGGGCACCCAGCCCGAGGGTGTCGTCGTCACCACCGACGGGACCCTGGTGGTGGCGGTGCGGGAGACCAGCGGGCTGGTGTTCTCCACCCTGGCCGTCGACGGGTCCGGGGTGGACGAGATCGCGAAGCTGACCACCGACCAGTCCGCCCGCCACATCGACCTCGCGACCCCGGACGGGCCGGTGCTCGCCCCCCTGGAGGGCACCGACGAGCTCCTCACCGTCGACGTCGCCACCCGGACGGTCACCTCCGACGCCACCGGCGTCGGCCGCGGGCCGCACAACACGTCGCGCGCGTCGGACGGCACGGACGTGGTCACCAACGAGATGGGCGGCGGGGTCGTGTTCGTCCGCGACGGCGTGGTGGCCTCGTCGCTGCCCGCCGGGCCGCCGCAGCCCGGCGGCCTGGCCGTCGTCGGGCGCTACGCCGTCGTGGCCGACGTGCAGGGCCACGGCGTGTTCGTCTACGACGCGACGACCATGACCCAGGTGGCCAGCAAGCAGGTGGGGGCGCTGCTCACCCACGCGATCACCCTCGCCCCGGCGGGGGAGACCGACGGGACCGGGGCCGCACAGGGCGTCGTGGCCCTGGCCGACACCTCCGGTGGGGCCGTGGAGCTGGAGCGGATCACCCCGCAGGTGCAGGACGTGGCCCGCATCGAGGCCCCCGGCAGCCCCTACGGCCTCGCCTACGACGCCGACCGGGCCCTGCTCTACGTGACCCTCACCGACACGAACCTGCTCCGGGTGGTCGACGTGTCCGATCCGGCGCAGCCCCGGGTCCTCGGCGACCTGCCGACGGTGCGCCAGCCCAACTCGGTGGCCGTGGACCCGCGCAGCGGGACCGTGGTCGTCGCCGGGAGCGCCGACAGCAACCTGCAGCTGATCCCCCGCGCCCTGCTGCCGGGCGGCTGAGCCGACGAACGCGCACGGCGCCACCGGTGATCATCGAGGCGTGAGACCACCGACCCGCAGCCGAGCCGGGTCCAGCACGGCGTGCACCCCGTGGGTGGTGTTGGCGACCTGGGTGACCCGCAGGTCCACCGCCACCGAGCACAGGGCCAGCGCCCGGTCCCGGGTGCAGCCGTGCCGCTCCACCAGCAGGTCCACCACCGCGTTCAGCGCCTGCAGCGTGGCCGCGCGCAGGTCCTCGTCGAGACCGAAGGTCACCTCGCCGGCCGGGGTGACCGCACGCGGGGCGGTCATCGACGCGCCCGCCCCCGGCCGCAGCTCCACCCGCAGCAGCACCCGCCGCATCGCGCACTCCAGCGCCGTCCCGCCGACCTCGCCGTCCCCCTGCGCGGCGTGCCCGTCGCCGACCGAGAGCAGCCCGCCGGCCACCTCCACCGGCAGCACCAGCGTGGAGCCGGCGACCAGCTCCCGGCAGTCCAGGTTGCCGCCCACCCGGCGCGGCGGGACCGTCGAGTGGGCGCGGGAGTCCGGACCCACCCCGACGGTCGGGTCGGCCGGTCCGGCGGGGCACAGCCCGACCACGCCCAGGAACGGGGCGAGGACCACGGTGTCGCCGTGCTGGTCCACCCCCTGTCCGTGCTCCAGGCGCCACCGCAGCAGCTCGCCGTCGCCCGACGCGGTGCCGCAGCCGTCGTTGGCCCAGCTGGACCACCCGCCGGCGCGGGTCCAGCCCCAGCCGCCGGGCACCACCTCGAGGATGCTCACCACGACCGCGTCCCCCGGTGCGGCCCCGTGCACCGCGATCGGCCCGACCAGGGCGTGGCCGGGGTGGCGCACCCGGTCGTGCGGCCACTCCACCAGGGGGGCGGTCAGGTCGTCGGCGAGGGCGGGCTGCTCGGGGGCGTACCAGTGCGCGTCCAGCGAGGACAGCTCGACGGTGTCGCCGCTGCGCACGGTGAGGACGGGCGGACGACGCTCGTCGAGGCTGCCGTGCAGGTGGTCCGTGACCAGGTCGAGGACGTGGTGGGGCACTCCGCGAGCCTAAGTTCTCCTGGCGGCACCGTCGGCACCACCCCGTCGTGGACTTCACAACCCGGCGCGCAGGCCCGACGATGACGGTTCCTGGCGTGCTCGCGCCGGGCGCACAAGACGGGGCGGCGCGGTGAACGACCCGGGACGGCTGCCGGATCGGGGGCGGGGCGTGCCGGCGACCCGCAGGCGGGGGTCCCGATGGGCACGTGGTCGGTGACCCGCGTCAACGGTGGCCACGAGGTCGTCCAGTCCGCGCTCCAGGCGGTCGGGGTGGCCGCCTCGTTCGGCCGCGCGGCGTCTCCTGACGTCCTGTTGGTTGCCCGGGGGAACAAACCTGCCGCCGCGAGCGATGTGCGGTGGGTGTCCTCCCTCCGCGCGGCTTCCGTCGCGACGCCATCCGTGACCACGGGGGTGACCCCCGGCGCGGCGCCGTCGCGGCTCTTGCTGCCCGCCCTGAGCTACGTCGTCATGGTCGTCGCCGTGCTGCAGACCCTGGTCGTCCCCGTCCTGGCCGACATCGGCACCCAGCTCGACGTAGGCACCAGCGCCGTGGGCTGGGTCGTCACCGCCAACCTGCTCGCCGCCGCGGTGATGACTCCCGTCCTGGGCCGCCTCGGCGACGTGCACGGCACCCGGCCGGTGCTCGTGGGAATCCTGGTCGTGGTCTCCGCCGGCTCGCTGCTCGCCGCACTCACCTCCTCGCTGCCGCTGCTGGTGCTCGCCCGGGTGCTGCAGGGGGCGTCGTTCGGGCTGTTCCCGCTCGGCATCTCCGTGCTCCGCTCCGAGCTCCCGCCCGAGAAGCTCACCTCGGGGATGGCGCTGGTCAGCGGCACCCTCGGCGTGGGTGGCGGGTTCGGACTGGTGCTCACCGGGCTGCTCACCAACGGGGGCGCGGACTACCACCGCATCTTCTGGCTCGCGCTGGGCGTCGGTCTCCTCGCCCTGCTGCTGACGCTGCTGGTGGTGCCGCGCCGGGCCGGGGCGGGCGGGCGGCTGGACTGGTGGGGCGCGCTGGTGCTGGGCAGCAGCCTGGTCCTGCTGCTGCTGCCGCTCTCCCAGGGCCACACGTGGGGCTGGACCTCGGTGCCCACGCTGGGCCTGCTCGTCCTGGCCGTGCTCACCTTCGCCGCCTGGCTGGGGCTGGAGCGGAAGGTCGCGGCACCGCTGGTCTCGCCCACGATGTTCGTCCACCGGCCGGTGCTGGTGACCAACCTGGCCGCGGTCGCGATCGGGATGGCCCTGTTCATCTCGTTCCTGGGGGTCTCCACCCTGGTCCAGGTGCCCAGCGCCGTCGCCGGCTACGGCTTCACGGCCAGCGTCTTGCAGGCCAGCGTCGTCTACCTGCTGCCCGGCGCCCTGGTGGGCGTGGCGGTCGCACCGCTGGCCGGCCGGCTCGTCCGCGCGGTGGGGGGACGGCTGACGCTGACCCTCGCCGCGGTCATCGCCGCCCTCGGCTACGTCTCGCTCGCGGTGCTGCACTCCACCACCGCGGCCGTCGTCGTGGGTGCCGTGGTGGTGAACGTCGGGGTCACTGTGGCCTACGCCGCCTTCCCGGCCCTGCTGGTCGCGGAGGTGCGCCCCGAGGAGACCGGGGTGGCCAACAGCGTGAACTCGATCGCCCGCTCGACCGGCAGCGCCGTCGCCAGCGCCGTCTTCGTGAGCCTGCTCGCCGCGAGCACCACCGCCGACGGGCTGCCCCGCGAGTCGGTGTTCACCCTCGCCTTCTCCCTGGGTGCCGGGGTGTGCGTGCTCGCCGCGCTGCTCGCCGTCCTCGGCCTGCCCCGGGCGATGCCGCGCGGCAGCGCCACCCAGCAGCGCGAGGACGAGGCCGTGGCGCTCGCCGGCGAGTGGGCCACGGTCTCCGGCCTCTCCCGCTAGGTGCGCTGACCTCAGAGGTCAGCCACGGGGAACGGGTCGGAGGACCACGTGGACGGACGAGCAGCTGCGGTGGCGCTGCGGGGCTGCACCCGCGGCCGGGTGTCGCTGGGTCCGCTGAGCCGGCTGGTGGTGCTGTGGGGGCGGCTGTGGGGCGGGCGGGTGCACCACGAGCCCGAGCACCGGCTGCTGGTGGTCACCGGGATGCGCGGCGGGTACGGGCGCGGCGGCACCACCGTCGGCGCGGTCTTCCTCACCGGCCGCCGGGCGTGCGGCCCGGAGCTGCTGCGCCACGAGGCGGTCCACGCCGAGCAGTGGGCGCGCCACGGTCTCGGCTTCGCGCTGCGCTACCTGGTCGAGGAGCTCAGCCACCCCGGAGCGGGCAACCGCTTCGAGCGGGAGGCCGGCCTCGCCGACGGGGGCTACCGGGCGAGCTAGACCGAGACCCCGTTGCTGGTCAGCCAGCCGCGCGGGTCGACGGTCCCGCCGCCGGGCAGCTCCACCTCGAAGTGCAGGTGCGGGCCGGTGGACTGCCCCCGGTTGCCGATCGTCGCGATCTGCTGCCCGGCGGAGACCCGCTGGCCGGTGGCGACGACGTTGGTGTTGTTGTGGCCGTAGGTGGTGATCGTGCCGTCGGCGTGCTGCACGCGCACCCACAGCCCGAAGCCGGACGCAGGGCCGGCGACGAGCACGACGCCGTCGGCGGCCGCGACGATCGGGGTGCCGATGGTGTTGGCGATGTCGATGCCGTTGTGCGCGGACCCGTTGCGGCTGCCGTAGCCGGAGGTGAAGCGACCGACGGCGGGGCGCACCACGAGGGCGCTGCGGACGCCGCCCGCGCGGGAGGCCCGCTCCTGCTCGGCGACCCGGCTCGGGGCGAGGACGTCAGCGGCGACGTCGGCGCGGGCCGACAGCGTGGCGAGCAGCGCGGTCGCCTCGGCGGTCCGTGTGGCCAGGGCGTCGCGGCGGGACACCAACCCGTCCTGCGTCTGCTGGGCCTCGGCCTGGGCGGCAGCCGCGGCATCACGGGCGGCGTCCGCGGCGGTCGAGGCCACCGCCGCCTCGGCGCGCGCGTCCGTGGCTGCCTGCAGGGCGAGCGCGCTGTCGGAGCCGAGCACGTCGAGCACGGTCATCCGGTCCAGCAGCTCCTGGGGGCTCTCCGCCACGAGCACGGCCGAGAGCCGGGAGGTGCGTGCCCCGGCGTAGCCCGCAGCCACCAGGTCGTCGACGCGCTTGCGCACGATCTCAGCCTCGACGCGGGCCACCGACGCCTCGGCCGCGGCCCCGTCGGCGGCGGTGCTCGCAGCCTCGAGCGCCGTGCGCCGCTCCGCCAGCGTCGCCAGGGACGCGTCGACCTCGTCGGCCAGGGCCGTGGTCTCCGCGTCGAGCTCCGCGAGCCGGGCGACCGCATCGGGCGTGGCGTCGGACGGGGCTCCGGAGACAGCCGGCGCCGGGGTCGTCTCCTGCGCCTGGGCCGGACCTGCGAGCACGACGCCGGAGAGGACCGCGGCGAGCAGCGCGGTCAGGGCGCGGGGGAGCGCGCCGGTGGTGCGGGACAAGGCAAGACCTCTCGTGGGGCGTCCGTCGGCTCGGGGGCGCACGACGGGCAACCACACCAGGGTAACGAACAGGACACGGAGTCCCAATTGGAGGCCCAAGCGGAAGCCCCCCGGACGATCCGATCAGACGATCGTGACGCCGTGCGCCGCGAGCCAGCGCTGGGGGTCGACGTATCCCCCACCCGGGGCCCCACCCGGGACAAGGACCCCGAGGTGCAGGTGCGTGCCGGTGGACTCGCCACGGTTGCCCATGAGGGCGATGAGCTCGCCCGCGGTGACTCGCTGACCCACGGTCACGACGAAGCTGTCGACGTGGCCGTAGATGGTGATCGTGCCGTCGGCGTGCCGCACCCGGACCCACAGCCCGAACCCCTGGGCCGGGCCGGCGCTGACGACCACGCCGTCGGCCGCGGCCACGATCGGGGTGTTCTTCACGTTGGCGATGTCCAGGCCCTGGTGGAGCTCGCTGCCCCGCTGGCCGAAGGTCGAGGAGATCCGACCTTCTGCGGGCACGACGACGAAGTCGAGCGATCCCGTCGCCGCCCGCGCCGCCCGGGCCGCCTCCACCCGGGCGCTCGCGGCCAGGCGCACCGCGACGGTGGGGTCCGTGCCGGTGAGGGCGGCGTCCTGGCCGAGCAGACGGGCGAGCAGCTCGCCGGCCTCGGTGGTCTGGGCCACCAGCTGGGTCCGCTCCGCCACCACCGCGGTCTGCGCGGTCGCCGCGGTCGCCGCGAGGGCGTCGGCGCGGCGCTCGGCCTCCTCGGCCACGCCCTGCGTGGCCTCGGCGACGGAGCGGGCGGCAGTGGCCGCGGCCAGGGTGGTGGTGAGGTCGGAGCCGATGAGGTCCAGCGCCGTCATCCGGTCGAGCAGCTCCTGCGGGCTCCGGCTGACCAGCAGCGCGGAGAGCCGGTTGGTGCGGGCACCGCTCCAGCGGGCCACGACGAGACCGTCCACGCCCGTCCGTTCGGTGTCCGCCGCCGCCCGGGCCTCCACCGCCGCGGCGGCGCGGGCGTCCGCCGTGGTGTGGGCCTGCGCCAGCGCGGCGCGGCGGGTGTTCAGCTCGGCCTGCGCGGTGTCCACGCGCGCCTGCAGGACCGTGGCGGCCGCGTCCAGTGCGGTCAGGCGGGCCAGGGCCGCCACCACCTGGGCCTCGCTGAGCACGGCCACCGGGTCGACGGGGAGGTCAGGGGCGGGCACGTCCACCGTGGTGCCGTCACCGGGGGCGGCGGTGGCGGTGGGCGGGACGGCGGGAGCGGAGGCGGGGGTCGTGGTGGCGGGCGGCGTCGACGTGGCGGAGCTCGCGGTCGGCGCGGTGGTGGGTGCGGTCCCGCTCGACGACGTGGGGGCGGGGGCGCTCGGCGACGTGGGTGCGACGGCGCTCGAGGAGGCGGGCGTCGTCGTGGTGGTCGTGGTGGTGCTCGGTGGCGGCACGGCCCCCGTGGTGGAGGGCGGCGTCGTCGTGGCGGCCTGGGCCGTCCCGGCACCCTGAGCCGTCGCCGCGGTCGCGCCGGACAGCGCCAGCACCCCGGCCACCAACGCAGCGACCGACACCCGCACGCCCTGTCCCACCACGCCCTGTCCTACCGTGCCCTGTCCCACCGAGATCCTCCCCGTCACGGGTGCAACCTAGTCGCGGAGGGCCCCGAGTGGGAAAGATCTTGACCGCGGAGGGTGACCGGAAGATCACCACCCGCTCACCGCCCGACGGACGCACTGCGCGGGCTCACCGCCCGACGGACACACTGCGCGGGCTCACCGCCCGACGGCGTACCCCTGCGCGCCCCGCGCGTTCGCGCCCGCCCGCAGCAGCCCCGTCGCCGGGTCACGGCTGACCGCGGACAGCCGTCCCAGCGCCCACGGCCCGGCGTCGGCGACGGCGTGCCCGCGCTCCCGCAGCTCGTCGAGCGTCGCCTCCCCCACCCGGCTCTCCACGACGAGCTCACGCGGCGTCCAGGTCCGCGGCGCGAAGCTCGACGGGAACGCCGAGGTGTGCCACATCGGCGTGTCCACCGCGTCCTGCAGGTGCATCCCCCCGACGGTGTGGGCGAGCCAGAAGCACAGCTGCCACTGCTCCTGCTGGTCCCCACCCGGCGTGCCGAAGGCGAGCGTCGGCTCGCCGTCACGCAGGGCCATCGACGGGGTGAGCGTGGTCCGCGGGCGCCGCCCGGGCGCCAGCGACGACGGCAAACCGTCCTCCAGCCAGAACATCTGCGCCCGGGTGCCCAGGCAGAACCCGAGCTCGGGGATGGTCGGCGAGCTCTGCAGCCACCCGCCGGACGGGGTCGCGGAGACCATGTTCCCGGCGGCGTCGACCACGTCGACGTGCACGGTGTCGCCCCGGGTCGTCCCCTCCCGGCCCACCGTGGGCTCGCCGGTGCCGACGCCCACCGGGTCGACCGTGGTGCCGGCGGTGACGAAGGCCGGCAGCACGCCGTCCAGGCCGGGACGCAGCTCCCCCGAGGCCCGGTCGGTGACGAGGCGCCGTCGGTCGTCGGCGTACTCCCGCGACAGCAGCCGCTCCAGCGGGATGCCGGGCACGTCGCCGTAGAACGCCTCCCGGTCGGCCATCGCCAGCTTCACGCACTCGGTGGCCAGGTGGACCGTCTCCGCAGTGGGTCGCCCCTGGACGGAGCCTTGGACGTAGCCGAGGTCGCACCCGCGCAGGAGCTGCAGGGTCTGCAGCAGCGCGGGACCCTGCGACCAGGGGCCGCACTTGGCCAGCGACCAGCCGTCGTCGAGCTCGCCGACCACGGGGCGCTCGTAGGTGGCCGACCACGCCGCGAGGTCGGCCCCGGTGAGCAGGCCGGCGTGGTCACGGCCGGAGGAGTCGCGCACGGCCCCGGTGCTGAACGTCTCGACCGCCTCGGCGACGAAGCCGTGCGACCACGCGCGACGGCCCGCGTCGAGCTGGGCCTCGCGGTCGCTCCCGACGGCCTCGGCCTCGGCGAGCAGCCGCTCCCAGGTGCGCGCCAGCGCGGGCAGCCGGAACCGGGACTCAGGAGCGGGGGCGGCGCCGCCGGGCAGCCACTGCGCGGCGGAGGTGGGCCAGTGCTCGGCGAACATCTCGGCGACGGTCCCGATGGTGGCGGCCACGCGGGGCAGCAGCGGGAAGCCGTCGCGGGCGTACTCCAGCGCCGGGGTGAGGACCTCGCGCAGCGTGCGGGTGCCGTGGTCGCGCAGCAGCAGCAGCCAGGCGTCCCACGAGCCGGGCACGGTCGCCGCGAGCAGCCCGGTGCCGGGGATGATCTCCAGCCCGAGGTCCCGCATGCGCCCGGTGGTCGCGGCCGCCGGGGCCACGCCCTGCCCGCACAGGACCTCGACCTCCCCGGAACCGGCGCGGGTGAACAGGATGGGCACCTCGCCGCCGGGACCGTTGAGGTGCGGCTCCACGACCTGCAGCACGAACCCGGCGGTGACGGCGGCGTCGAAGGCGTTGCCCCCGGCCTCGAGCGCACGCATCCCGGCCGCCGAGGCGAGCCAGTGGGTCGAGGCGACCATGCCCTTGGTGCCCACGAGCTCCGGGCGGGTGGGGTGGGTGGGGTGGGTCATGAGCGGGAACCTACGCCGTACCTCGTGAGCCGAACTCACAAGCTCCGCGGGCTCAGCCGACCGCGGCAGCCAGCTTGTCCAGGGTCGTCTGCATCTGCTCGGCGGTGACCATCGGGAAGCCGACGCGCTCCAGGACGGCCGGGTCAGTCACGGCCGACCAGTCGTAGGTGTGCACCACCTCGGTGGTGAGCTCGTCCTCGGACTGCAGCTCGAACTCCCAGAAGAAGCCCGTCGGCGCGGCGCCGGCCATGGCCGTCGCCCAGGCAAGTCGCCGGTCCAGCTTGAACCGCAGCACGTGGTTGTCGGTGCGGTACTCCGGCTCCGGGCGCGCGTCGCGGTGCATGTCCATCGTGAACACCACGCCCGCCGCGGTGATCGGACCCGGGGCGGCGGCGCTGCGGACCATGCCGGAGCCGTCGATCTCCTGGTGGCGGGTGGGGTCGGCGAGCAGCGCGAAGACCCGTGCGGACGGGGCCTGCACGGTGCGCCGGACGACGAGTCGCTTGCTGGTGTCCTGGGTCACGAGCCGACCGTAGCGCCCGTGTCCCGCGCACGGTGCAGGCCACCGGGCTGCAGCGGCAGCGACGTCTCCGGCGCGTCCGACCCGGTGGCCGGGCCGAGGCGGCGGAAGGTCTCCTCGCCGAAGGCCTCGCCCAGCGCCTCGTCGGGCATCTCCAGGAACGGCCCGAAGTCGCCCACCTGGGAGGCGTGCGCACGCATGGCCGCCCGCTTGGCACCCAGGGCGGCGCGCACGTCCACCCGGGTGGTGATCTCCTCGGCGGGCAGGCCGAAGGTCTCCACGTCGGGTCCCCCGTCCTCGTTCCACCGCGGGTTGTTCTTCACCAGCTCGCGCATCCGGTCGCGGTCCACGGTGGCCTCGTACACGTGCGGGGTGCCGGCGAGCGCCGCCGCGGCCACCCCCACGTGGTGCACCTGGACGTGGTCGGGGTGGCCGTACCCGCCGTGCGGGTCGTAGACGGTGAGCACGTCGGCGTCCTCCTCGCGGAGCACCACGGCGAGGCGCTCCGCGGCCACGGACACCTCGACGGTGCAGAAGGCACCCGCGGTGGCGTTGTCGGCGGTACCGGCCATGCCGGAGTCGGGGTAGCCGAGCACGACCACCCGGTGCGCCCCCAGCGCCTCGGCGGAGCTCTGCAGCTCGACGCGGCGGCGAGCGGCGAGCGCCTCCCCCGGGGCGAGCAGGCCCTCCGGGTGCTCACCGAGCGCGCCGTCGGTGGCCGTCACCAGCACCACCCGGTGTCCGGCGTCGGCGGCCAGGCGCATGACGCCGCCGGTGTTGAAGACCTCGTCGTCGGGGTGGGCGTGGAAGCACACGAGCACACTCATGCAGTCGATGGTTCCACGACGCCGACCCGCCCGGCGCGCCGGTCCCGGACCGCACGGGCGACGTGAACGACCGCTAACGTGCCCGGTCATGGAGATCTCAGGAGCTGCTGCCCTCGTCACCGGAGGGGCCTCGGGCCTCGGCGCGGCCACCGCCGCCGCCCTGGCCGAGCGGGGGGCGATCGTGTTCGGGCTGGACCTGCCGTCGTCCATCGAGAAGGCCGGAAAGGACGTGCCGGGCGGGGTCACGCTGGTGCCCGCCGACGTGACCAGCGAGGACGACGTGCGCGCGGCGCTGGAGCAGGTGGCCACCGCCGGGGTGCCGCTGCGCGTCGTCGTGAGCTGCGCGGGCATCGGGCCGTCGGCGCGCATCCTGGGCCGCAAGGGTCCGCACGACCTGGAGCTGTTCCGCAGCGTGCTCACCGTCAACGTCCTCGGCACCTTCAACGTGATGCGGCTCGCCGGCGAGGTCGTGGCGGCCACCGAGGCCGACACCGACGGCCAGCGCGGGGTGGTGGTGAACACCGCGTCGATCGCCGCGTTCGACGGCCAGGTCGGCCAGGTCGCGTACGCGGCGTCCAAGGCTGCGGTGGCCGGCATGACGCTGCCCGCCGCGCGCGACCTGGCCCAGCACGGGATCCGGGTGAACACCATCGCCCCGGGGGTCGTCGACACCCCGATGCTCGCGAGCGTCAGCGAGGAGTTCCGGGCCGGGCTCAGCGCCGGGGTGCCCTTCCCCCAGCGACTGGCGAAGCCCGAGGAGTTCGCGCAGCTGGTCACGATGATCGTGGAGCACGACTACCTCAACGGCGAGACCATCCGGATGGACGGTGCGCTGCGCATGGCGCCGCGCTGAGCCCGCGCGTCCCGTCGCGCAGAACCGCGAGAAGGGCGGAGATCGCGGTCTTGCGGCCGCGGGAACCGCCACCAGGGCGCGGATCGCGGTCCTGGGGGCAGCGTGCGGCAGCGAGGGCGTGTCTCCCCACCTGCGCTACCCGGTGATGACGGCGTGCAGGCCGGCGGCGGCCCGGGAGCTGGTGGCGAGCTCGTCGTCGCGAGTGGCCGTACGTCCCCTCGCCTTCCTCCCTGCACACTGGTCCAGGACGTCGCCGGCGGGTGCACTGGTCGACGTGTCGGCGGCTGTCCACGGGTCCAGGTCGCTCACGCCACGGGGGTGGCCGGCTCACCCACGGTGAGACGCCACGGGGGAACGGTGACGCTTCCGAGCCGGTTGCCGATGTGGGTGGCGCTCATGGGGTGGGCGTAGAGGTAGCCCTGGGCGAGGTCGCAGCCGACGGCGTGGAGCTGGCGGTGCTGGTCGGGTGTCTCGACGCCCTCGGCGGTGACGGTCAGACCGAGCGTGTGGGCGAGGGTGGTGATCGCGGTGATGATCGCGGTGGCCGGTGGGGTGTCGTCGAGGTCGGCGACGAAGGATCGGTCGATCTTGATGATGTCCACCGGCAACCGGCGCAGGTAGGACAGCGAGGAGTAGCCGGTTCCGAAGTCGTCCACCGCCAGGCGCACCCCGATGCCCTTGATGCGGTGCAGCGCGGTCAGGACCCGGTCGTCGTCGTCGATGACCACGCTCTCGGTCAGCTCCAGGACGAGCAGGGCGGGGTCGGTCCCGGTGCGGTGCAGGACCTGCTCGACCAGGCGGGGGAACTCCGGGTGCAGGAGCTGGCGGGTGGACACGTTCACCGCCACCTCCACCAGGGTCTCGGGGTGGTCGGTGGCCCACCGGGCCAGGTCGGCGCACGCCTGCTCCAGCACCCAGGCCCCGATGCCACCGATGAGCCCGTTGTGCTCGGCGATCTCCACCACCGTTCCCGCGGGTATCGGTCCCCGGGTGGGGTGGGTCCAGCGCAGCAGGGCCTCCACCCCGGTCACCGCACCTTCGATGGTCGTCACGATCGGCTGGTACACCACCGACAGCTCGTCGCGGTCCAGGGCATGGCGCAGGTCTTGTTCGAGGGTGGCACGGTCATGGGTGCGGACCCCGGCGCGGAGGTCCACCACCTCGTGGGTGGCCCCACCACGCCGCTTCGCCTCGTACATCGCCGCATCCGCCCGGTGGATCAGCTCCTCGCTGAGCTCCTCCCCCGGCCCGGCATAGGCCACGCCCACGCTGGCGGTGACCGACAGGGTGATGCCGTCCAGGACGAAGGGTCGGGCGAACGCGGCGTTGACACGGGCGGCGACCTGGTGCACATCGTCCACACCGGACAGGTCCTCGCAGAGGAACACGAACTCGTCCCCGGAGACCCGGGCGAGGGTGTCGCCGGGGCGGATCAGCCCCGACAGGCGCTGCGCCACGGCGAGCAGCAGCTCGTCGCCGGTCTGGTGGCCGTACACGTCGTTGATCTGCTTGAACCGGTCCAGGTCGCAGAACACCACCACCGCCGTGGTGTGCGAGCGCACCGCCCGCGCCGCGGCGTGGGTCAGACGCTCACGCAGCAACCGCCGGTTCGGCAACCCCGTCAGCGCGTCGTGCAACGCAGAGTGCTGGTGGTCCGCGCTCGCCTTCCTGGCATCGTCGCGGGCCCGGGCGTTCAGCAGGTACGCCGCCGTCACGTCAGCCAGGGTCTGCGCCGCCTCCACGTCGTCCGCGTCCAGCCCTCCGGGGATGTCGCGGTACAGGTCCAAGGCCCCCAGGCACCCCGAGCCGTGACGCAGGGGGAACGTGAACACCGCCGCGCACCCCGCCGCCACCGCCGCCGGGGCAAACACCGGGAAAAGCTCGTCCGACGTCAGATCACCGACGGTGACGGCCTCACCGGTGGAGTACGCGCGCAGGCACGGTCCCTGCCCCAGCTCGGACTGCAGCTTCTCGAACCGCAGCGCCGCCGGGTCGGAGGCGGCGATGTAGTGCGGGTCGTGCCCCGACCCGATGAGGGTCACCCCCGCCGAGCTGACCGGGAGGACCTCGACGATGCGTCCCACGAGGTGGTCCAGGATCGCCTGGATCGGGAAGTCCGTCACCAGGGTGCGGGCGAACTCCGACAGCACCGTCGACAGCACACGTTCCTCGACCACCAGGCCACCACCGTTCAGGCTCTGCACAGCAGGCCCGCACACGGTCCGAACGGGGTCACGTCGAGTCAACGTCAGTCCAGTGTTGACCTGTGAAGGCCCGGATGCAAGCACGCGATCGCGGCACGCCGCGGGCCCTCCCCACTGCGACGGCACCGTCGCGGGTCGCGGTCGTCGTCAGCGGTCGTCGTCAGCGGTCGTCGCCGCGCGGCGGGTGCCGGGCTGCGGCGTCGGCCACGACCGCCCGGGCGGTGGCCACGAGGCCGCCACCGGCACCCGTCGCACGGGCGTCCAGCGCGACGCGGGCCTCCTCCGGGGTGCGGCCCCCGCCCATGATCACCCCGAGTGCCTGGTTGATGACCGAGATCTCCGACCACCCCGAGGACCCGGACACCGGGTGCACCCCGTCGGGGTCGTCGAGGTGGGCGTCCAGGACCACTGCACCCGGGCTCGGGCGCTGCCTCGCGGCGTCGGCGGCGAGGTCGACGAACGCCCCCGGGGTGGCGGCGTAGAACACCACGCTGCTGGTGGTCCCGCTCCGGCGGGCCGCGCCCAGCGTGATGGCCACCGAGGCGACCACCGCAGCGGACCCGGTGCCCTCGTCGAGGGCGGTCATCGTGAACGGGTACCCGTCCACCACCATCGTCATCCGCAGCCCCACGAACGAGGACACCGATGCCCGCACCGACTCCCCCAGCGTCTGCACCTGCTCCTGCAGGTCGACCTCGGGGTCGGACAGGGCCTCGGTCAGGACGGCCAGCTCCACGGACAGGGCGCGGGAGAGCTCCACGAGAAACCTCGGGAGACGCCCCGATTGCGCCGTGGTCGTGGTGCCTGGTCCCGCACCCGGCAAGACGCGGGGAGCGGGGACCAAGTCCCGGTGCGGGTCGGTACCAGCACCACCGGACTCAGGATCACGACCGTACGCGTGATCACCGCCCCGGTGCGGACGAGCCGGGAGCTCCCCCCGGTGCGCAGCCCGCCTAGTCCTCGGTGTGCTGGGCGCGGGCCCGGCTCGCGGCCTGGTCGAGGATGCTCCGGGCGAGCACCGACAGCTTGCGGTTCTCGTGCTGGCTCATCGTGCGCAGCCGGGCGAACGCCTCGGCCGGGGTGTACCCGGAGCGGGCGACCAGCACCCCGATCGCCTGGTCGATCACCGCCCGGTTCGTCAGCGCCGTCTCCAGCTGCGCGGCCAACGCCAACGCCTGGGCGAGCACCTGGGCGTTCTGCACCGAGATCGCCGCCGGCATCGCGTACAGCTCACCGAGCTCGACGGCCCTGTCGTCGAACGCATCCCGGCGGTGGGCGTAGATGTTCATCGCCCCCAACACCCCGTCGGCGCCGATCAGCGGCAGCGACAGCGCACTGTGCACCCCCAGGTCGCTGACCCGCGGCCCGAACCGGGACCACAGGGGACCAGAGCCCAACGACCCCGACCGCACCGTGACCCCCTCCGCCGCCGCGGTGATGCACGGGCCCTCCCCCAGCCCGTACTGGATGGCGTCGACCTCCCGCACGAACTCCGCCGTGGCCACGATCGTGTCGACCTTGCCCGCCTCCAACAGGGTCAACCCCGCCCCGTCCGCACCCGGGATCGCCTGCACCGCGAACTCCGCCACCCGCGTCAACAACGCCGGCAAGCTCATCCGGCCCGAGGCCAGGGCCGCCAACCCCGCCAGAGATGCCCGCAGGTCGTCGTCCTCGGCCCGCTGCTCCACCGCGTCGTGGCGGCTCTGCCCTGCGAGTTCACCCTCGGGGTCCTCGCGGGGCTGCGGTTCGTCGTCGTTCGGAGTGTTCGACATGAGGTGCCGCCGCTCTCGCTCAGCCCTTGACGGTCGTCGGGGTCACCCCATGGTGACATGCTCACGCCTCGTCGAACCGACCCTTTGCGCACCCACCGACCAGCCACGACCGCACCGGGGTGCGGTGGTGCTCCCGGACCAGCGGCTGCGCCCGACGGAGGTTGGGTCGCGGCATGGAGGGGAACAGGTGGTGCTCGATCTGGTAGTTGAGCCCGCCCATCATGAAGTCGGTGAGCACACCCCCGCGGACGTTGCGGCTCATGAGCACCTGGCGGCGCAGGAAGTCGACCTTCATGTTCGCCGGGACCAGGGGCATGCCC
>JBBSUN010000027.1:0-49215 GCA_038234335.1 Mycobacteriales bacterium | reverse complement strand
GCCGGCGTGCTCCAGGAGACCCCCGGGGTCAGCGGCAGCAGCGGGTCCGCGCGCCGCGAGCGTGGTCGGCGCACCATCGTCCTCACGGTGGCCGCGGAGTCGCCCGCCGACGTGCCCGCGGTCGTCGAGGCCGTCGAGTCGATGCACCGCGATCTCGCGAAGGTCCTGCCCGATCCGTCGGTCGCCGTGCGCGTGCACCTCGAGGTCGACGCGCCGCGGTAGCGGAGGCGCTCCCGATCGCCGTGGTCGTGGTGGCCAGGGCCGGGGTCGAACCGGCGACCTTCCGCTTTTCAGGCGGACGCTCGTACCAACTGAGCTACCTGGCCGGGCTCCGGCCGGCGAACGACCGGAATGGCGACCCTGACGGGACTCGAACCCGCGACCTCCGCCGTGACAGGGCGGCGCGCTAACCAACTGCGCTACAGGGCCTTGCTTGGTGTTGCCTGTTCACTTCTCTGGGTGTTGCCGTACCCCCTACGGGATTCGAACCCGCGCTGCCGCCTTGAAAGGGCGGTGTCCTAGGCCGCTAAACGAAGGGGGCGCACCGGCCGGGACCGCGTGCGATCTCCGGCCGCAGGAGCACCCACGACGTCGAGTCCGTGGGGAGCGAGACGAAGCATAAGGCACGCCAGGACGGGTTCCCAAACCGGCGGTGGTTGACGGCCCGCAGCGGCACTGCGAGCGTGGTCGTGCCCGCACACCGCCGTGACCCCGGGAGCGCCGATGACCGCCAAGCCGAACTTGCCCGCCGAGGAGACGATCTTCACCTGGGGGGCACCACCGCTGAAGATGGGCGCGGGCGCCGCCGACGAGGTGGGCTTCGAGCTCAGCCAGCTCGGGGTGTCCCGGGTGCTGGTGATCACCGATCCGGGCGTCGCGGCCAGCGGGGTGGCCCACCGGATCGCGGAGTCCTTCCACGCGCACGGCATCAGCCACGAGATCTTCGACGGCGTGCACGTGGAGCCGACGGACGACTCGATGGCCAAGGCGATCGGCTACGCCACCGAGCAGGGCCCCTGGGACGGTTTCGTCGCCATCGGCGGCGGCTCGTCCATCGACACCGCGAAGGCGGTGAACCTGCTCACCACCTACCCCGGTGAGCTCATGGACTACCTCAACAAGCCCGTCGGCCGGGCCCAGGTGCCGCCCGGGCCGCTGAAGCCGCTCATCGCGGTGCCGACCACGGCGGGCACGGGCAGCGAGTCCACCGCGATGTGCGTGCTGGACGTGCTGAGCCTGCGGGTGAAGACGGGCATCAGCCACTGGCGGCTGCGGCCCACCCTGGCCGTCGTCGACCCGCTGCTCACCCTGACGCTGCCGCCGGAGGTCACCGCAGCCTCGGGCATGGACATCGTCTGCCACGCGGTGGAGAGCTACACCGCGCGCGACTACCGGGCCGGGCCGCGCAAGGCCCCGCAGGACCGGGTCACCTACTGCGGGGCCAACCCGGTCAGCGACCTGTGGTGCGAGAAGGCGATGACCCTGCTGGCCAGCAGCTTCCGGCGCGCGGTGCACCACGGCGCCGACGACGTCGCGGCCCGCACCGACATGATGATGGCGGCCACGTTCGCGGGCATGGGCTTCGGCAACGCCGGGGTGCACGTGCCGCACGCCAACGGCTACCCCATCGCCGGGCAGGTCAGCGGCTACCACCCGGCCGGCTACGGGGTCGGCGGCGGGGCGGCCGACCACGCGATGGTCCCCCACGGGCAGGCGGTCTCCCTGACCGCGCCGGCCGCGTTCCGCTTCACCTTCGACGCGAACCCGGAGCGGCACCTGCGGGCGGCGGCCCTGCTGAGCCCGGACACCGACACCGACGAGCCGTCCGAGCGGCTGCCGCAGGCGATGGTCGAGCTCATGCGCGACATCGGGATGCCCAACGGCATCGGTGCGGTCGGGTTCGACGAGAGCGACGTCGACGAGCTGGTGGCGGGGACGATGAAGCAGCAGCGCCTGCTCATGACCTGTCCCAAGGACGTCACCGAGGAGGTGCTCGCCCAGATCTTTCGGGAGTCCGTCACCAACTGGTGACCCGTGCGGGGCTACCTGGGCCCGGCACCCGGTACACGTCGCTGCCAGGCGCGCGCAGGAGCAGGTCGCGCTCGACGAGTCCCCGGCGGAGGCGGGGTCGTCCAGCCCCAGGGCCCCGGACCGCTGCGCCCCGACGCTAGCGCCGGTGGAGCAGCTCGCCGAGCCGGGCCTCCAGCGGGCTGCCGATGACCACGACCAGCACGGGACCAGGCCGGGAGGGACGGGGCGGGTCCGGGGCCCGGGAGCGGTAGGTGTGGCCGGTGGGTGTCGTCGTCTCGACGGTGTGGCGGTCGTCCGAGGTGGTCCTGGACCACCAGTCGGCGGCGTCGCGGGCGTAGTTGCAGCGCTCGCACAGGCTCTGCGTGTTCGCGTCCGTCGTGGGGCCGCCGATCGCAGCGGGGACGACGTGGTCGAGGTGGCGGGCGGGTGCGTCGCACCAAGGGGTGCGGCAGAGGCCCTGGTCGCGGACGCGGAGCAGGGCCGCGAGACCGTCGGCGGCGAAGCGGCGACGGCTGGTGAGCGCCACGAGCTGGCCGCTCGGGTCGGCGTAGAGCCGGCGCAGCCACGCCGCCCCGACGTCGAGGGACCGGGCGACGATCTCGCGGGCGACCTGGGCGGGGACCGGGCCGTGCCCGACGAGGACGGCGGGCTCGGCGCCGGCGGCGAGGAGGGTCGCGTCGGAGATGATCAGGTCGACGGTCACGGGCACCGCGTCGGCGGCGGCCTGGCCGGTGAGACGCTGGACGAGGGTGTCGGCCATGACCTGCCCGCGGCTGAGGTCGCCGCCGGTGGTGGCGCGGGCGGTGTCCGCGGCACGGCGCAGCGCCGCGTAGGCGGCGACACCCTCGGTGACCGGGAGCAGGGCCGTCAGGTACGCCATGGTGTCGGGTGCGGGGCGCAGGGAGACGTGTCGCTCGCCGTGGGCCCGGCCGGCGCGGCGGACCACGGCAGCCGGGTCGAGCGCGGCCACGCGAGCCCGGAGCCGGCCGACGAGCCGGGCGACGCCCAGCCCCTCGAGGGGGTCTGGGCCCCCCGGCGGGAGGGCGCAGACCTCGGCGTCGACGGCGGCCCGCTGCTCGCGGTCGAGGCACCCCGTCTCGCGGGCGACCAGGACGGCCGCGTGCTCGGAGAGGCGGCCGTGGGCGAGGGCCGTGCGGGTGTGGGGCAGGTCGGTGGCGAGGTCACGCGCCAGCCCCAGCAGCATGGAACCGCGGTGGGGGGACTCGTGGCGGGCGAGGGCGACCTGGGTGGCGACGCCCCGGCCGCGGCGGCCGGCGGGGATGCCCGCGGCGCTCTCCCGGGCCCGGGTGGCCTCGTCCAGGCCGACGGCGAGATCGGCCTGCAGGGCGCAGGCGGCGGACTTGATCCACTCGAGCTCGGCGATGAGGTCGACGGTCCGGGCTTCCGCGTCGATCGGGTCCGGGGCAAGGTCGGGGACGGCCAGCAGCAGGGCGCGAAAGTCTCGTGCCCCGTCCAACGTCAGCCTCGCCATGGTGTCGATGATACCGAACACGAGAGCGATTTTCCACCGTGCCTGAGACTTTTTTTGCGATCCCCACCAGCACGTGCCCCTGGCCGGCGGCGCCGTCGGCTGTCGCTCCCCCGGTCACCGCGCCCGCTGCCGCGCGACGCGCCACGGGAACGGCTGCTCCGCCTCGGCCGCTGCCTCGCACACCCCGGGGACGTGGAGGCGGCGCTGTTCCCGCGCAGCACAGCCTGATCGACTTCTTCACCGGCGTCGCGTGAGCGGTGCGGGTGGAGGCCGAGGATGCTGGACCCCGTGAGCACCCTCGCGACCGACCTGCGCCGCGCCGTCCGGGGTGCGGTCGCCGACGACACCCAGACCCGGGCCACCCACGCCGCCGACGCCTCCAACCACCGGCACGTGCCGGTGGCGGTGGTGCAGCCCGCCGACGCCGACGACGTCGCCGCGGCCCTGGCCGTGTGCCGCGAGCACGGCGTGCCGGTGCTGCCCCGCGGCGCGGGGACCTCCATCGCCGGGCAGGCCGTGAACACCGCCGTCGTGCTCGACGTGCGCCGCCACCTGGGCTCCATCCTCAGCGTCGACCCGGTCCGGCGCGAGGCCACCGTGCAGCCCGGGGTGGTGCTGGACGACCTGCAGCGCGCCGCCGCCCCGCACGGGCTCCGCCTCGGGCCGGACCCGTCGACGCACGCCCGCTGCACGATCGGGGGGATGATCGGCAACAACGCGTGCGGATCGCACTCGGTGGCCTGGGGCAAGACGGTCGACTCGGTGCGCAGCCTCGACGTCATCACCTACCGCGGCGAGCGCCTCACCGCCGGACCCGGCACGACCCTGGCCGGTACCGCGCTGCTCGACGGGCTCGCGGACGTCCGGGACCGCTGGTCGGACGCCATCGCCAGCGGCTTCCCCGACCTCACCCGCCGGGTCTCCGGCTACAACCTCGACGAGCTGCGGCCGGACGGTGGCACCGACCTGGCCCGCGCCCTGGTCGGCACCGAGGGCACCTGCGCGACGATCCTGTCGGCCACGGTCGGGCTCGTGGAGCTGCCGGCGGCGACCGCGCTGGTGGTGCTCGGCTTCGCCGACACCTACGCCGCGGCCGAGGCCGCGAGCCACGTCATCGCGCTGAAGCACACCGGTGAGCTCGCCCCGCTCACCGTGGAGGGCGTCGACGGCTCCCTGGTGACGACGCTGCGCCGCGGCCGCCCGGACGCGACCAGCTGGCAGCTGCTGCCCGAGGGCAGCGCGTGGCTGTTCATCGAGGTCGGCGGGGCCGACGCGGGCGAGGCTCGGTCCGCCGCGGAGGCGGTGCGGCGGCGCGTGCAGAGCAAGGACGGCGTGGTCGTCACCGAACGGACCCAGGCGCGGGCCCTGTGGAGCATCCGCGAGCAGGGTGCCGGCCTCGCCACCCGCGCCCCCGACGGCAGCGAGGCGTGGCCCGGCTGGGAGGACTCGGCCGTCCCCGTCGACCGGCTGGCCGAGTACCTGCGCGGCTTCGACGCCCTGCTCGCCGAGCACCGGCTGCAGACGGCGTACTACGGGCACTTCGGCGACGGCTGCGTGCACGCGCGCATCACCTTCGACCTGCTCACCCGCCCCGGCATCACCCGCTACCGCACGTTCATGACCGAGGCCGCCGAGCTCGTCACCGGCCTCGGCGGCTCGCTGAGCGGGGAGCACGGCGACGGCCAGGCCCGCGCGGAGCTGCTCGGCGTCATGTACCCGGCGCCGGTGGTCGCGGCGTTCGGGGCGTTCAAGGCGGCGTGGGACCCCGACGGGATGATGAACCCCCGCCGCGTCGTCGACCCGGCGCCGCTGGACGCCGACCTCCGGGTGTTCCTCGGCGGCGCCACCCTGCCGCTGCGCTCGAGCACCGGCATGGCCCTGCCCGCCGACGACGGCTCGCTGGAACGGGCGTCGCGCCGCTGCGTCGGCGTCGGCAAGTGCCTGGACGACGCGGGCGGCGTGATGTGCCCCAGCTACCGGGCGACGGGGCAGGAGCAGCACTCCACCCGGGGGCGGGCCCGGCTGCTGCACGAGATGGTGCGCGGCGACGTCATCACCGACGGCTACGACTCCACCGAGGTCCTCGACGCGCTCGACCTGTGCCTGGGCTGCAAGGGCTGCAAGAGCGACTGCCCCGTCGACGTGGACATGGCGAGCTACAAGTCGGAGTTCCTGCACCAGCACTTCTCCGGCAGGCACGTCTGGAACCGCATCCGCCCGCGCGACCACTACGCGCTGGGCTGGCTGCCGCTGTGGCTGCGGCTGGCACGCCCGCGGCGGCTGCTCAACGCCGCGGCCCGGGTGCCGGTGCTGGCCGCGCTGGCCAAGAAGGCCGGCAACCTCGCGCCGGAGCGGGCGATCCCGCCGCTGGCCACCCAGACCTTCCGGCAGTGGTTCGACACCCGCACGCCCCCCGAGCAGCCCGCCGACGCGCCGCGGCTGCTGCTGTGGCCGGACACGTTCACCAACCACCTGGACCCCGCCGTCGGGCGGGCTGCGGTCGCGGTGCTCGAGCACCTGGGTCACCAGGTGGAGCTGCCGCCGGACCCGGTGTGCTGCGGGCTGACCTGGACGACGACGGGCCAGCTCGACAAGGCCCGCTCCACCCTGGCCGCCAGCGTCACCGCCCTGGCCCCGTGGCTGGACGCCGGCATCCCCGTCGTCGGGCTGGAGCCCAGCTGCACCGCGGCCCTCAAGCACGACACGGCCCAGCTGCTGCCCGCCGAGACCCGCCTGCCCGCGGCCGTGCGGACGTTCGCCGAGACCCTCGCCGCCCACCCCGACCTCGCCTCGTTCGCCGACGGCACCGCCCGCGCCGCGATCGTCCAGGTGCACTGCCACCAGCACGCCGAGCTGGGCACCACCGCCGACCAGCAGGTCATGGCGGCGCTGGGCATCCGGGCCGAGGTGCTCGACTCCGGGTGCTGCGGGCTCGCCGGGAGCTTCGGCTTCACCGCCGGGCACCACGACGTGGCCCAGGCGTGCGCGGAGGCGGTGCTGCTGCCCGCGGTGCGCGCGGCCGGGGCGGACACGGCCGTGCTCGCCGACGGCTACAGCTGCCGCACCCAGGTCCGCCAGAACGGCGACGACCGCCCCGAGCACCTCGCCCAGCTCGTCGCCCGCGCGATGGGTCTCGGGCGGGGTCCGGTGCCGTGAGCCGTCTGCTCAGGCGTGCTGGCGCACCGGCTGCTCGGGGATGACCAGGGCGCGGCCGCTCCAGGCCGGGACCTGCCAGTCCTCGTCGCGGACCGGGTAGGTCGAGGAGCTGAACAGTGCGGACACCAGCTGGTCCACCCGTCGCCCGAGGACCTGCGGGTCACGGGTGCGACCGGAGGCCACCAGCTCCCCGACCAGCCCGAACACCACCAGGTGCGCCGTCGTCCGCGGGCACGCACCCGGGCCCAGCAGGCCGTCGCGCACGGCGCGCTGCAGCGCGTGGGCCAAGATCCGCTCCCACTCCGGGAACGGGTCGAGCAGCCCCGCCCCCACCAGCTCGCGCTCCAGCACCAGGCGCATGCCGCCGCGCACCACCGCGTCACCGCAGGCACGGACCACGAGCTCGTCGAGCAGGCCGACCACCACCTGCAGCGGCTCCGCGTCGCTGGTCGCCCACCCGAGCACCGCGGGCGCCCACCGGGCGTGCATCGCGTCGACCACCGCGACGGCGAGCTCCTCCTTGGCGGCGAAGTGGAAGTAGAACGCTCCCTTGGTGATCCCGATGCCGTGCACGAGCGAGCTCACGGAGGTGGCCGAGTAGCCCGCCCGGTCGAACGCGTCCGCAGCGGCCACGACGATGCGCTCGCGGGTCTGCAGACCTTGCTCGGTCCTGCGCACGCGCCGTGCCGTCACCGGGGTCCACCCCTCCACCTGCGCCGATCCCGGCTCGGAATCGTGAGGGCGCACAACAAAAACTAGTTGCCCACGACCGGAATGGCGAGCCGGTTCGATCATGACCTGTCGCGGCTGGGGTGCCACCCCGGTCGGTGGGCCGCACACCCCCCGCTTGTGTTCACGACCACGGTGCGGTCCAGTGGTCCCATGACGCAGACCTATGACGTGGTGGTGATCGGCGCGGGCGCCGTCGGGGAGAACGCGGCGGCCCGGGCGGTGGCCGGCGGGATGACCGTGGCCATGGTCGAGGCCGAGCTCATCGGCGGCGAGTGCTCCTACTGGGCGTGCATGCCCTCGAAGGCGCTCATCCGGACCTCCGCGGCCGCGCACGCGCTGCGCGCGCTGCCGGGTACCACGGCGGAGTTCGATGCCCAGGCCGTGCTGGAGCGGCGCACGTCGTTCACCTCCGACTGGGACGACGCGTCCCAGCAGGAGTGGGCGGAGGGGGCGGGGATCACCGTCGTCCGCGGCTCGGCGCGGCTGACCGGGGAGAAGGCCGTCACCGTGCGGACCGCGGACGGGACGCGCGAGCTGGTGGCGACGCACGCCGTCGTCCTGGCCACCGGCAGCGTGCCCAGCGAGCCGCCCATCGACGGGCTCGCCGACACCCGCCACTGGGGCTCGCGGGAGGCCACCTCGGCCAAGGTGGTTCCGCCCAGCCTCACCGTCCTCGGCTCCGGCGTCGTCGGGTGCGAGCTCGCGCAGGCGTGGCGCCGGCTCGGCGCCGAGGTCACCCTCGTCTCCCGCGACGAGCTGGTCCTCAAGACGATGGAGCCCGCGGCCAGCCGGCTCGTCCAGCAGGGGCTGGCCGACGACGGCATCACGCTGCAGATGGAGGCCACCACCGAGCGGGTGTTCCGCGACGAGGCGGGCGTCCACGTGGTCCTCGGCGACGGCACCGACGTGCTCGCCCAGGAGCTGCTGGTGGCCACCGGACGCAGGCCGGCCACCGCCGACGTGGGGCTGGAGACCGTGGGCCTGGAGCCGGGGAAGGGCCTCGACGTCGACGACACCGGGCTCGTCGCCGGGGTGGCCGGCAGGTGGCTCTACGCGTGCGGCGACGTCGCCGGCCGTGCCCCGCTGACCCACCAGGGCAAGTACGAGGCCCGCGCCGTCGGCGACGTCATCGCCGCCCGGGCCAAGGGCGAGACGGTGCACGACCAGCCGTGGGGCCGCCACGTCAGCACCGCCGACCACTCCGCCGTCCCGCAGGTCGTGTTCACCGACCCGGAGGTCGCCTTCGTCGGGAAGACCGCGCAGCAGGCTGCGGACGCCGGGATCGCGCACGACGTGGTGGAGATCGACATCGCCGTCGGCGGCTCGGCCCTGCACGCCGACGGTTACACCGGCACGGCCGTCATGGTCGTCGACACCGAGCAGCGCACCGTGCTCGGAGTGACCTTCTGCGGGCCGGACGTGGCCGAGCTGGTGCACGCCGGGACCGTGGCCATCGTCGGGCAGGTGCCGCTGGACCGGCTGTGGCACGCGGTGCCCGCCTACCCCACGATCAACGAGGTGTGGCTGCGACTGCTCGAGTCCTACGGGTTGTGAGCCTGGCCCGCGAGACCCAGCGCCTCGCCGATGCGGTGGTCGCGGCCGGGCTCGGCACCGCGGTGCCCACGGCCCCGGGGTGGGACGTGGCCCACCTGGCCCGGCACGTGGGGCACGCGCACCGCTGGGCCGAGGCGGTGGTCCGCACCGGGGAGCCGGTGGCTCCCACCGCGGTGGACGACCGCACCGAGCCCCGGGACGCCGACGGGGTGGCCGCCTGGTTGCGCTCCGGGGCCGACCGGCTCCAGCGCGCCCTCGACGCGCACCACCCGGGCACCGAGGTGTGGAGCTGGTCGGACGAGGCGACGCCGGCGTTCTGGGCCCGGTGGGCGGAGCACGAGACGCTGCTGCGCCGGGTGGACGCCGAGCTGGCGGCCGGCCTCCCGCCGACGGTGGACCCGACGACGGCTATCGAGGGCATCGACCACTGGCTCGGCATCGTCACCCTCGACGACGGCGGTGGTCACCCCCTGGCCGGGTCGGGCGAGACGGTGCACCTGCACGCCACCGACGCAGCCGGCGAGTGGCTGCTCACCCGGGGCGCCGACGGACCCACCTGGTCGCACGGGCACACCAGGGCCGACGTCGCGGTGCGCGGACCGGTGGCCGACCTGCTCCTGGTGCTGCTGCGCCGGGCCGACGTGGGCGCGGTGGAGGTGCTCGGCGACGCCGCGGTGCTCACGGACCTGCTGGCCGACCTGCCGCTGTAGGGGGCGGCGGGGGCACGAGGTTTGCCCGCAGGTCCGGGATCGGCCACGATGCCGTCGTGATCACCCTTCGCCGCACCCTGCCCGTGCTGCTGCTCACGGCCCTGGCCGCGTCCGCGTGCGCCCCCACCGACAGCACGGACCCGGCGGCGTCCGGCTCGGGGACCACCTCCGCCGAGGCGAGCTCCTGCACCCCCGCCGGACTCAAGACCCTCAGCCCCGGGACGCTCACCTTCGGCACCGACCAGCCCGTCTACGAGCCGTGGTTCGTCGACGACACCCCGGAGAACGGCAAGGGCTTCGAGGGTGCGGTCGCCGCGGCGGTCGCGAAGCAGCTCGGGTACACGACGGAGTCCACGACGTGGGTGCGGGTGCCGTTCAACGCCGCGATCCAGCCCGGCGTGAAGAGCTTCGACGTCGACCTCAACGAGTTCTCCATCACCGACGAGCGCAAGCAGGCGGTGGACTTCTCCTCCGGCTACTACGACGTGACCCAGGCCGTCGTGGCCCTGAAGGGCACCCCGGCCGCGTCCGCCGCGTCGATCGGCGACCTCGCGGGCCTCAAGCTCGGCGCCCAGGTCGGGACGACGAGCTACGCCGCGATCACCGACGTCATCAAGCCGAAGAGCGACCCGGCCGTCTACAACAACAACGACGACGCCAAGGCCGCCCTGACCAACGGCCAGATCGACGGGCTCGTCGTCGACCTGCCGACGGCGTTCTACATCACCTCTGCCGAGCTCGAGAACGGCGTCATCGTCGGGCAGCTCGCTCCCACCGGCGACGGCGAGCAGTTCGGCATGGTGCTCGACCTGGGCAGCCCGCTGACCCCGTGCGTCTCCCAGGCCGTCGACGCCCTCCGCGCCGACGGCACCCTGGACGCGCTGGCGACCCAGTGGCTGGCCGGGTCCGGTGCCGCGCCCGTCCTGAAGTGAGCACCCCGGCCTGGACGCCCTCGGCCGTGGCGCAGGAGCGGGCGGCGTACCTGCGCTCCCGGACCCGGCGCTCGGTGGGCATCGGCGCGCTGAGCACCGTCGTGCTGCTGGGGGTGGCCGGCTACCTGCTCGTCGCCTCCCCGGGTTGGCCGCGGGTGCAGCAGAGCTTCCTCGACCTGCGGGTGGCGCGGGAGTCGTTCCCGGCGATCCTGAAGGGCTTGTGGCTCAACGTCCGGATCCTCGTCGTGGCCGAGGTCGCGGTGCTCGTCGTCGGGCTCACCATCGCGGCCCTGCGGACGCTGCGGGGCCCGGTGTTCTTCCCGCTGCGCGCGTTCGCCGCCGGCTACACCGACGTGTTCCGGGGGCTGCCCCTCATCGTGCTGCTGTACCTGGTGGGCTTCGGGATCCCCGGGCTGCGGCTGCAGGGCGTGACGACGAACGCCGTCGTCCTGGGCGGGCTCGCCCTCGTGCTCACCTACAGCGCGTACGTGGCCGAGGTGTTCCGGGCGGGCATCGAGAGCGTGCACCCCTCCCAGCGCGCCGCGGCCCGCTCCCTCGGCCTCACCCACGCCCAGACGCTGCGCCTGGTCGTGCTGCCGCAGGCCGTGCGCCGGGTGGCCCCGCCCCTGCTGAACGACTTCGTCGCCCTGCAGAAGGACGTCGGTCTCATCTCCGTGCTGGGAGCGGCCGTGGACGCCGTGCGGGCCGCCCAGATCGCGAACGCGAAGTACGCCGACTTCACCCCCTACGTCGTCGCCGGGCTGCTGTTCATCGCTCTCGCCATCCCGAGCATCCGCATCGCCGACCGGGTCACCCTGCGCGCCCAGCGCCGCCAGCAGGCGGGCTCGCTGCTGTGAGCGACGCAGCGCTGGCCCCGGTGCTGAGCCTGCGGGGCGTGTGGAAGCGGTTCGGCGATCGAACCGTGCTCGCCGGGGTGGACCTGGACGTGGCCGAGCACCAGGTCGTCGCGCTCATCGGCGCGTCCGGCTCGGGCAAGTCGACCCTGCTGCGGTGCGCGAACCTGCTCGAGCCGGTCGACGACGGCACCATCCACCTCGACGGGGTCGACATCTCCGACCCCCGCGCCGACGCCGACGACGTGCGCCGGCGGATCGGCGTCGTCTTCCAGGCCTACAACCTGTTCCCGCACCTGTCCGTGCTGGACAACGTGACCCTGGGCCCCCGCCACGTGCACGGCACCCCGCGCGCCGCCGCCGAGACGCGCGCGCACGAGCTCCTCGAGCGGGTGGGTCTGGCCGAGAAGGCGTCCGACTACCCGGACCGGCTCTCCGGCGGCCAGCAGCAGCGGGTCGCGATCGCCCGGGCGCTGGCCGGCTCCCCGCGGCTGCTGCTGCTCGACGAGGTGACCTCCGCGCTGGACCCGGAGCTGGTGGGCGAGGTGCTCGACCTGGTCCGCGAGCTGCGCCGCGACGGCGCCACCATCGTCATGGCCACCCACGAGATGGCCTTCGCCCGCGACGTCGCCGACGTCGTCTGCTTCCTCGACGGCGGGGTGCTGGTGGAGCAGGGCCCACCCGAGCAGGTGTTCGGCAACCCGCAGCAGGCACGGACGCGGGAGTTCCTGGCCCGCGTGACCTGAGCCTCAGCCGGGGTCGAGGATGCGGCGCAGGAACTGCTGCGTCCGCGCCTGGCGGGGCGCGCCGATGACGTCAGCCGGCCTGCCCCGCTCGACGACGAGCCCGCCGTCGACGAACAGCACCTGGTCGGCCACCTGCTGGGCGAAGCGGATCTCGTGAGTGACCACGACCATGGTGAGCCCGGCGCCGGCGAGGTCCTTCATCACGGCCAGCACCTCGCCGACCAGCTCGGGGTCCAGCGCGGAGGTCGGCTCGTCGAACAGCACCACCTCCGGGCGCAGGGCCAGGGCCCGGGCGATGCCCACCCGCTGCTGCTGCCCGCCGGAGAGCTCGTTGGGGTGCGCATCGCGCTTGGGGGTCAGCCCCACCTGCTCGAGCAGCTCCTCGGCGTGGGCGGTGGCCTCGGCGCGGTCGCGGCCCTGCACCAGCACCGGCCCCTCGATGATGTTCTCCAGCACGGTGCGGTGCGGGAACAGGTTGTGGCTCTGGAAGACCATGCCGCTCTGCGCCCGGTAGCGGGTGAGCTGGGTTCGCGTGGGCTTCCCGGTGGTGAAGTCGATCCTCTCGGAGCCGATCCGGACGGTCCCGGCGTCGGGCACGTCCAGGGCGTTGAGCGAGCGCAGCACCGTCGTCTTGCCCGAGCCCGACGGGCCGAGCACCACGGTGACGGTGCCCGGGTCCACGGTGAACGAGATGCCCTGCAGGACGTGGTTGTCCCCGAACGACTTCTGCAGCCCCTCGACGCTGACCAGCGGTGTGCTCGTGCTCGTGCTCATGTCGCGATGAACCTCTCCAGACGGGTCTCCAGGCGGTCCTGGCCGAAGCTGAGCCCGAGGCAGACCACCCAGTAGTACGCCGCCGCCAGCCCGTACAGGGGCAGGAACTGGAACGTGGGCGCGGCCGCGATCTGGGCCTGCCGGAACAGCTCGGTCACGAGGATGGTCGAGGCCAGCGAGGTGTCCTTGACCAGGGACAGCAGGGTGTTGGACAGCGGCGGCACCGCGGTGCGCAGCGCCTGCGGCAGGACGATGCGGCGCAGGGTGAGGGCGCGGCCCATGCCGACGGTCGTGGCCGCCTCCCACTGCCCGCGCGGCACGCTGAGCACGGCGGCGCGGATGATCTCCGCGGCGTAACCGCCCACGTTGAGGCTGAACGCGATGACCGCGGCCGGGAACGGGCTGATGGTGACGCCAAGGGACGGCAGCGCGTAGAAGATGAGGACGAGCTGGACCAGGAGCGGGGTGCCCCGGATCAGCGAGATGTACACCCGCGCGGGGGCCGAGAGCGCCCGGCTGGCCGACATCCGGGCCAGCGCCACGCCGAGGGCGATCACCAGGCCGAGCACGAAGCTGATCGCGGTCAGCGGGATCGTCACGGAGAGCAGGGCCTTGAGCATCGGCAGCGCGTTGTCCCGCAGCACCTGGGCGGTCGAGGTGGCGGTGGACGTGGCGACGGTGCCCGGGGTGGGGGTCGCCGCGGTCCCGGTGGCGGACCCGTCCCCGGTCGCGTCGGTGCCCAGGTACTGCTGCGAGAGCCGGGTCAGGGTGCCGTTGGCGCGCAGCGTGGCCAGCGCGCCGTTGATCTCGGGGGTGAGCGGGCTGCCCTTGCGCAGCGCGAACGCCTGCCGAGCCGGCTCGCCCTGGGCCGGCGCGGCGACCTTCACCGACGTGTCCCCGGTGGTGGCCAGGTACGCGGCGACGGCCACGCTGTCGTTCACGACGACGTCGACGCGGCCCTGCTGCAGCAGCGTGATGGCCTGGGTGAACCCCTCGACGGCCTCGATCTTCGCGCCCGCGTCGCGCGCCACCTGCGACCAGTTCGACGTCGACGACTCCGCCGCGGTCCTGCCGGCCAGGTCGGCGACGGAGGTGACCGAGGTGTCGTCGGCCCGGGTGACGATCACCCCGGTCCCCACGGTGTACGGCTCCGTGAGGTCGTAGAGACCTTGGCGCTCCGGGGTGATGGTGACCTGGTTGGCGACGACGTCGTACCGGTCGGCGCCGAGCCCGGCGAAGATCGAGTCGAACGGGGTCTCGGTGAACTCCGCCTGCATGCCGAGCTGCCCGGCGACCGCCCGCGCGACGTCCACGTCGTAGCCCACGAGGGCACCGGTGCCGTCGTGGTAGGTGAACGGCGCGTAGGTGCCCTCCGTGCCGAAGCGCAGCACGCCGCCGGACGGGGCACCACTCGTCGCGGACGAGGTGCAGGCGGCGAGCGCGAGCAGCAGCAGCGCCACCAGCCCGAGGGGCACGAGACGGCGGAGCAGGCGGGCGGGCACGCCCCCGGAACCTCGCAGGCTGTCTCCCCATTCCCCCGGGCTCAGCCGACGTTGAGGCGCACCGTGTGCCAGCCGGTGGCGCCGTCCGGGGCGGGCGGTGCCGTCTCCTGGGTCTGCACCCGTCCCGTGTCGTCGGTGGCCCGGCAGCGGACGGTGTGCTCGCCGGCGGTGAGCCCGGTGAGGTCGGCCTTGAACATCCGCCAGGTGTCGGCGCTGACCGCCGCGCCCAGGCGCGCGTCCTGCCAGGCCCCGTCGTCGACCTGCACCTCGACGCGGGTGATGCCCGCCGGCATCGCCCACGCCGCCCCGGTGACGGTGGCGGTGAAGCCCGCCCCGCTCGCGGTGGACGTCCCGCTGACCACCTTGGAGGCCATCTTCACCGGGCCGTGGTCGGACCAGCCGCGTGGTGTCCAGTAGGCCTGCTTCGCGGCGTAGGTGGTGAGCTCGATGTCGGTGATCCACTTGGTGGCGGAGACGAAGCCGTAGAGCCCGGGCACCAGCATCCGCACCGGGAAGCCGTGCTCGACCGGCAGCGGCTCGCCGTTCATGTTCACCGCGAGCATCGCCCCGCGCCCGGGCTCCATGACCACGTCCACCGGCGTGCTCGCGGTGAACCCGTCGACGCTGGTGGAGAAGAGCTGCTCGGCGCCGTCCTGCACGCCCGCCTCCTGCAGGATCGCAGCCAGGTCGACGCCCGCCCAGGTGGCGTTGCCGACGAGGTCGCTGCCGAGGTCGTAGGAGACGCAGGCGAAGGTGACCCGGCGCTCGACGACCTCGCGGGCGAGCAGCGCCGCCATGTCGAGGGTGATCTCGCGGTCGACCATCCCGTGGATGCGCAGCGTCCAGCTCGCCGCCGAGAGCTGCGGGGGGCGCAGCGCGGTGTCGATCCGGTAGAAGTCGGCGTTCGCGGTGGTGAACGCCAGACCGCCCGCCGCGGCGAAGTCGACGCCGGCGGGCAGCGCGGCCACCGGGTCGGCCGCGGTGAGCGTGCCGACGGAGGCCTGCGCGGCGGCGACGTCGACGCGGGGCTGCACGCCCTGCCCGACGAGGGCGGCCGCGCCCGTGCCGACCGCGACGGCGGCCGACGTGCCGAGGAACCCGCGGCGGGAGACGGCCAGCGCGGTGCCGCGCGGGGTGCGGGGCGGGACGGCGGGCCAGGCCGTGTCCGCGGCGCGCAGGAGCAGGACCAGCACGCCGACCCCCACGGGCAGCGACAGCAGCGGGGCGACGACCCCGGCGACGACGGTGGTGTCCGGGCGGCTCAGCACCGCGACCAGGCCGACGAGCCCGAGCACGACCACGGCCACCACCCCGAGACCGAGGTCGCGCCGGGCCAGCAGCCCGACCAGCGCGCCCAGGGCCAGCCCGACCAGGGCCATCCCCCCGAGCAGCGCCACCTTGTCGTGCACGCCGAAGGTGGCGACCGCGAAGTCCTTGAGCCAGGCCGGGGTGAGGTCGATGAAGCTCCGCCCCACGGCCAGGAACGGCGACGACGGGGGCTGGACCACGGCGGCCACCAGGTGGGCGACCCCGAGGGCGGCCGCGACCGCGAGGATGCCGACGAGCGCGGCCGCTCGGGCCGGCACGCGGTGCTCGGGGGCGTCGGCCGTCACCGGGGGGTCCTGCAGGGTTGCGCTCACCGTTCCCAGTGTGCCCGGCGAGATCCATGATCGGGCGCGCACAGGGGGTGGGCCGCGGCACCTACCCCAGGGCGCGCAGCCGCGGCGCGAGGTCGTCCTCGAACGCCGTGAGGAACCGGCGCTGGTCGTGGCCAGGGGCGTGGAAGACCAGGTGTCGCAGGCCGGCCTCCACGTAGGGCCGCACCTGCTCGACGACGTCCTCGGGGTCGCTGCTCACGATCCAGCGGCGCGCGGCCACCTCGATGGGGATGGCGTCGGCAGCCTCGGCCATCGCCACCGGGTCGGTGAGGCCGTGCTTCTCCTCCGGGCTCAGCGACAGCGGGGCCCAGAAGCGGGTGTTCTGCAGCGCCACCTCGGGGTCGCGGTCGTAGGAGAGCTTGATCTCGATCATCGTGTCGATCTCGGCCACGTCCCGCTCGGCCTTGGCCGCCCCCTCGGCGACGGCCGGCAGCAGCTTCTCGGTGTAGAGGTCCATGCCCTTGCCGGAGGTGCAGATGAAGCCGTCGCCCGCCCGCCCGGCGTAGCGCGCCACCACCGGCCCCCCGGCCGCGACGTACACCGGCACCGGCACGTCGGGGCGGTCGTAGACGGTGGCGTCCACCGTGCGGTAGTACTCGCCGTCGAAGGTGACCCGCTCGCCGCTCCACAGCTCGCGCATCAGCCGCACGGCCTCCCGCAGCCGGGCGAAGCGCACCTTGAACTCCGGCCACTCCTGCTGGCCGACGGCCACCTCGTTCAGCGCCTCCCCGGTGCCCACCCCCAGCAGCACCCGGCCCGGGTAGAGGCACGCCATCGTCGCGAACGCCTGCGCGAGCACGGCCGGGTTGTAGCGGAAGGTCGGCGTCATCACGCTCGTGCCCAGCTGCACCCGCTGGGTGCGCTCCCCCACCGCCGACATCCAGGCGATGGAGAACGGGGCGTGCCCCCCGACGTGGCGCCAGGGCTGGAAGTGGTCACTGACCAGGACGCTCTCCATGCCGTGGGCCTCCGCGGCCACCGCCAGCTCCACCAGCTCACGGGGGTCGAACTGCTCCGCCGACGCCTTGTAGCCGAGCTTCAGAGGGGTGCTCATGGGTTCATCGTGGCAGGGACGCGCACCGCGGCGCACACGTCCGAGCGCTCGGACGCTCCCTCGTCGCGGTGCGCGGAGGGCCGACGGTGGTCGGGAGCGCCTCGCAGTCGTGAGCCCGGGGTCGAACGGACGCCCGAGACCCTCCGGTACCGTCCGCTGCCAGGGGCCTCTAGCTCAGTCGGTAGAGCTACGGACTTTTAATCCGCAGGTCGTCGGTTCGAGCCCGACGGGGCCCACTCGGAAGAACACCTGCTCAGACCCTGTTTTTGGCGGCGTCGGAGCCGCTCGCAGACGGCCCGAGGGGGCCGTTGTGGCACATTTGTGGCACATGGCGATCCGGAGCAACGCCCACCGCATCAAGATCATCACCGAATAACCCGGCGTGCACGTCCAAGGTCATGGCCGCCGAGGCGTGCCCCAGCATCCGCTGCACGGCCTTCACGTTGGCCCCCGACGCGATCGCCAGCGAGGCCGCCGTGTGCCGCAGGTCGTGCGGTGTGACGGTCCCCAGACCGGCCCGATCGCGGGCGGAATCGAACACCCGCATTCGCCAGTTGCGGAGACGGAGGGGTCCTCCCGCGGGTGCCGTGAACACCAATTCTTCCGGCGCCTTGGTCGCCACGATCGGTGCTGGTCGATCGGCCAACGTCTTGGGCAGCGGGACCGAGCGCGCCTGGTGCGTCTTGGGGGTGCCCCACTCCAGGTAGCCCTGCACCTCGGTCACGCTCTCGACGATCTCGAGGCGACGACGCAGCAGGTCCACCCGTCGGGCGCGCAGCGCTGCCGCCTCCGCGAGCCGGCGGACCTGATCGACGTCCAGACGTACCGGGTCACCACGGGTCACCCGGGGCAGGCTCACTCCGGCAGCGGGGTTCCGAGCTCCAGTCGAGTGGGTGGCGTTGGTTCAGCGCGTAGCTGCACTCAGCGGACGGGGCCGCACCCCGGCGGTGGTCGTCGTCTCGGGTGGCAGCGCGACCTCATGGTCCAGTGGCCGGCTCATACCGCGGAGGCTGAGCACGTCGTGGCGCGCGAGCTTGGCCACCGGCGCTCGACCACGACCGCGAGGCGCTCAACCGTCGGGGATGCAAGACCCACGAACGATGGTTCTCGTCCTGCCCCTGGCGGGGCTCTACGGGGTTGCCCAGGTCGCCACGCCGAGAGCGTTCGATTGGCAGGCCGCTCCTGCGCGGTTGACCCACGTGGTGTGGCCGCTCGCGCTGCTCAGTGCAGCCGCGGCGCTCGACGTGATCGCTCTTCGGCAGGTCACCCAGCTGCAGAGCATCGCCCACGAGCACGCGGCCCAGCCTCATCAGCGTCCCCTCGCCCGCCGCCGACACCGAGGTGATGATGACGAACTCGTCGCCTCCGAGCCGGGCCACGGTGTCCGAGGCCCGCACGAGCGAGGCCAGACACCCTGCGCCGCCGACGAGCGGGTGATCCCCCGCGGCGTGGCCGAAGCGGTCGTTGACGGCCTTGAAGCCGTTGAGGTCCAGGAACAGGACACCGACCCTGTCTCCTCGCCGGGCCGCACCGGCGAAGGCGTGGCCCAACCGGTCCAGCAGCAACGCACGGTTCGCCAGACCCGTGAGCGGGTCTGGCAACGCCAGGTGCCGCAGCTTCGCCCGCTCCAGCATCAGGGCTTCCTGCAGCCGCTGCGGCTGCGCGTCGTACTCGCGGATGACCTTGACGATGCTCGTGTCCGCGCTTGCTCGCACCACCTGGGACACCTGCTCCACCAGCGGCGCCGGTGAGCCGAGCCGGGCCGCTTCCTCCCCCACCACCCGCAACGTCGCGTCCCGCCAGGCCAGGCCAGGACAGGTAGTGCTTCTCCACGCTGTGCATCGCGAAGTGCTCACGTACCTGCGCTGTGGCGACCATCATCTCGGCCCTCGACGGGTGCTGCCCGGGGATGAGCACTGCCCGCGCACCGCGAGTCGGTCGACCGGGCTCGTTGGGTCCCGGACGACGAGCACCCCCAACGTGGTGGGTCGTGTCGGGGTGTGGAGAGTCGCCAGGGGGTGGCCGCCTCGGGTGGCGCGGTGGGACGTTTTTTCCTGCGGGGCGAATCGGTCTCGGGTTAGCATCCCGTCCAGGGTTCGGAATGGGAGCCCGCCGGGGGCGACACGCTGCCCAGCACCATCGTGCACGTGGTGTCCTGCCTGGAGCAGTTGATGACCGGTTCTCTGTCGGGTTCCCCTGCTGTGGCGCAGAGCGAGCTGTCGCTGGTGCTCAGCGAGTTCGCCCGCACCATGCTCACCGACTTCCCCCTCCAGGCGATCCTCGATGCCCTGGTCCAGCGGATCGTGGGGTTGCTGCCGGTGTCCGGGGCGGGGGTGACCCTGATCGGGGAGGGCGACTCGCCCCGCTACATCGCCGCCTCGGACTCGCGGGCGCTGCGGTTCGAGCGGTTGCAGACCACGCTCGGTCATGGCCCGTGTGTGGTCGCGCACCGCACCAACGCTGCGGTGCTCGTACCCGACCTGGGTGCCGATGAGCAGTTCTCCGCCTTCGGACCGCACGCGGTCGCCGCCGGGCTGCTGGCGGTGTTCACCTTCCCCCTGCGCCACGGCGAGCAACGCCTGGGTGCCCTGGACCTCTACCGTGACAAGGTCGGCCCGCTCAACGACGCCGACATGGTCATGGCGCAGACGTTGGCCGATGTCGCCGCCGCCTACCTCATCAACGCCCAGGCCCGGGAGCAGGCCGAAGCCTCGGTGCGTCGCCTGCACCACCTCGCCCTGCACGACGCCCTCACCGGCCTGCCCAACCGGACCCTGCTCCAGCAGCGCCTGGCGCGCGCCGCCCACACCCCCTCCCGGGGTCTCACCGTGGTGCTGTTCGTCGACCTCGACGCCTTCAAGACCGTCAACGACACCCACGGCCACCGGGTCGGTGACGACCTGCTCGTCGCCGTGGCCCGCCGCCTGGCCCGGCTGATCCGCCCCGGGGACACCCTGGCCCGCATCGCCGGCGACGAGTTCGTCCTGCTGTACGAGGACGTGTCCACCAACACCGACATCGATGCCCTCGCCGTGCGGGTCGAGTCGGCGTTCACCGCGCCGTTCACCCTGCCCCGGGCCGAGCTGGAGCTGACGATGACCGCGAGCATCGGCATCGCCCACGCCGGGGCCGACAGCGAGCTGGAGGACTCCCTCATCGAGGAAGCCGACCTCGCGATGTACGAGGCCAAACGCCTCGGGGGCGGCGCGCACCGGCGGGCCGACCTGCGGGACACCTCCTTCCCGGGGACCCGACCCCGGCGGGAGAGGGAGCTGCGCACCGCCCTGCGGGAGGGAGCCCTTCAGCTCGTCTACCAACTCATCGTGGCCTGCGCTGACCGCACCATCGTCGGGGTGGAGGCCCTGCTGCGCTGGGACCACCCCACCCACGGCCCCCTGTCCCCCACCGGCCTCATCGAGCTGGCCGAGCAGAGCACCCTCATCATCGACCTCGGTGAGTGGGTCCTGGGCCAGGCCTGCACCGACCACGGGCGCTGGCTCGACACCCACCCCGACACCAGGCTGTCCCTGTCGGTCAACGTCTCCGCCCGCCAGCTCGTGGCCCCCGACTACGTCGGCTCCGTCGCCCGGGTCCTGCACCGCACCGCCATGGACCCCACCCGGCTCATCCTGGAGATCACCGAGAACGTCTTCCTCGAGGACTCTGAGCACGTGAGCACCGTCCTGCACGACCTGACCGCGCTGGGGGTGCGCCTGGCCCTGGACGACTTCGGCACCGGGTTCTCCTGCCTGAGCTACCTCCAACGCCTGCCCCTGTCCCTGATCAAGATCGACCAGGCGTTCACCACCAGCATCGACGACACCAGCAGCGGGGTGGTCATCATCGCCGCCGTCACCGACCTCGCCCACACCCTGGGCCTGCAGGTCATCGTCGAAGGCATCGAGACCGCCCACCACCACAACGAGGTCACCACCCTGGGCTGCGACTACGCCCAGGGCTACCTCTACAGCCGCCCCACCACCGCTGCCGCCATCACCACCCTGTTGGCCACCCGATGAACACCGACGACCACGGCACGGGTCGGCGTCCGGAACCCCCGCGGCAGGGGGCAGCGGGCAACTCGATGGCCGTGCTCCGTTCCGCCGGCTGCGGATGACCGGCGCAGCGGACCGGAGATCGGCGAACCAGAAGAGGAAAAGGCCTCGTGCTCGGCGGTGGGTGTGCCGATGGTGGTGACCGGCGACGACGGTGTCGGTGGGGGTGGCGGTGGCGGTGGCGGTGCTGCGAGCACCGTGGGGGGTGAGTCCCGGACCCGGGCGGGCAGGCTGGTCGGACCGGCGGCCGCCGCAGTGGTCCTGCTCGTGGCGTGGTGGGGCTGGTTGCGGTTCGGGGGTGCCCCGGAGGCCACACGCCGCGCGGTGTCGGACGTGGGGTTCGTGCTCGCCCCGGGCGTGGCGTGTTGGTCCGGGCTCCGGGTGGCCCGGCGTGACCCGGAGTCGGCGCGGGCCTGGCGGTGGATGGCCGCCGGCTGCGGGACCTGGTCGGTGGCATCGGTGGTGTGGGCGGTGTACGAGCTGGGGTTGGGCCAGCTCGCACCGTTCCCCTCGTGGGCCGACGTCGGCTACGTCGGCTACGTCATCCCGATGGGGATCGGACTGTGGTCTCTGCCCCATCTGCACCGGCTGCGGACCTCGCGGCTGCGGTCTGTCCTCGACGCCGCGGTCATCGCCTCCTCGGTGCTGGTCATCAGCTGGTCGCTGGTGCTGCGGGAGGTGTTCCAGTCACCGACGGAGAGCCTGTGGGTGGAGTGTTCCCGGTAAAGTGGACACTCCATCCGCGCAGCGCCCTCACCAACCGACGCACCGTCGAGCAAGCCAAAGGCTTCCTCCGCGAACGCCTCGACATCACCGTCGGCGAAGCCTTCACCCTCCTGCGCCACCACGCCCAGACCACCGGCACCCACCTCACCGACGTCGCACACCAGCTCATCTCCGACCCCACCACCCGAACCACCATCCTCGCCGCCCTCCACGAGACAGCGCACAGCCACCACGCGCCGTAACACCCAGCAAACGCCGCGTGTGCCGGTCTGCGGGGCCCGTACAGTTCGCATGGTGGTCTGACGAGGAACGCGGGGTGAGGACTGCCCCTGCTGGTGACCCGTGGGACCGGCGCCCTGATGCGCGGCGTCTGGCGGCGGTAGAGGTGCTGTTGGCGTCGAGCTACCGGTTGTCGGACACGGAGACCACGGGCCACGCCGCCGACGAGCTCGCCGAGACGGTGTGCGCCCTGGTCGGGGCGGACCGCGCGCACGTGTACCTACCTGACGTCATCGGTGGGCTGGTGTGGTCGAACGCGAACGAGGCCCGGACGCCCGCTCGGCGGGGAACGGTCAGGATCGACCTCTCCCAGGAGGGCCCAGACCTCCTGGAGTGCCTGACCACCGGGCAGGACCGTTTCGTCGCGGACGCCGTGGCCGGGGATGCGGTGCGGCGCCCGCTGCGGGTGCGACACGGTGTGGCGAGCCTGTGGTTCGTGCCGCTGCCCGATGTCGGTGTCCTCGTGCTCGGGTGGGAGCAGCCGCGGAGCGCACCCCCCGTCCTCGACGCGGACTGGCGTCCGTTCGTGCGGCACGTCGCCCAGGCCCTGCGGAGGCGGATCGTCACCACCACCCTGCACGAGCTGACCCGCACCGACCCCCTGACCGAGCTGGACAACCGGCGGGCCCTGCAGCACTCGCTGCAGGTGCTGCCCGCCGGTGGCGGGTTGCTGCTCATCGACCTGGACCACTTCAAGCTCGTCAACGACACCTGGGGCCACCGCCACGGCGACGAGGTCCTGCAGGACTTCGCCCGACTGCTCCAGCAGCACGCACCAGATGCGGTGTCGGTCGCCCGCTACGGGGGGGAGGAGTTCGCGGTGGTGCTCGCCGCCGACGCCCGCAACGGCGGGATGCAGGTGTTCACCGAGCTGCGGGCAGCGTGGCAGGTGCGGGGTCTGACGTTCTCAGCGGGGTTGGCGCAGCACCGCGAGGGTGGCAGTGGCGAGGAGACCCTCGAGGCCGCTGACCGGGCCCTGTACCGGGCCAAGGGTCAAGGCCGCGACCAGCTCGTCCACGCCCCCGACGTCGCCTGGAGCGAAGCCCCGACCACCCCAGCACCGGTCGCGCCACGGGTGGTGTCCCACCACGACACCACCCACCACGACACCACGACCGCCACTGCGGCCCGCGGCGTGGCCCGCGGCGTGGCCCGCGGCGTGGCCCGCGGCGATGGAGCACTGCCGGGTAGGGCCGGGAGCGAGAGCGCACCGTTGACCCTGGCCGGTCTCGACGAGGTCCTGCATCGGGGGTTGGTGACCCCGCACTACCAGCCCGTGGTGGACGCCGGCACTGGCCGGGTCACCGGGGTGGAGGCCCTGGCCCGCGTCACCCACCCCGACACCGGTCGGCTGCTGCTGCCGGGGCAGTTCCTGGCCCTGGCTGAACGCACCGGGCGGGTGGGTGAGCTGGACCGGCAGGTTGCTGGTGCCGCCATCGCCCAAGTGGCCACCTGGCGCACCGACCCGTCGATGACCGAGCTGGGGGTCGCGGTGAACGTCTCGGTCGACCACCTCGACGAAGGGGGCCTCGCCGGCTACCTCACCACCCGGTGCCACCAAGCTGGGCTACCCACCACCGCGGTCACCGTGGAAATCACCGAGACTCTGCAAAGCGTGACCGGGCGTGGGCACGAACACCTCGTGCAGCTGCTCCGCGACGAAGGACTGCACGTAGCCCTGGACGACTTCGGGACCGGGTTCTCCGCCCTGTCCTACCTGCTCCGCTTCCCCGTCACCGCCATCAAGATCGACCAGACCTTCATCGCCACCCTCACCGACACCCGGGGCCAGCAGCTGGTGGAGGGCATCCTCAGCACAGCACGGGTCATGGGCCTCGGCGTCGTCGCCGAAGGCGTGGAAACCCCACAGCAGCGGGACTGGCTCACCACCCACCACTGCCCCCACCTGCAGGGCTACCTTCTGAGCCCTCCACTCCCCAGCCTCGCCCTACCCGCCGTGGTCGCCTCCCTGGACCGCACCCACACCTGCACATGACCCCCCGGCCTGCCACGCCATCCCCCGGCCGGGATGCACGGCCTGTCCGCCCACCCGGGGCCTCGCCGTGCTCGCCGATCCAGGTCAGGCCCCGTCCCGCCGGGCCCGGCTGCTGCGTCGTGGGTTCGGCGGGGTCCTGCGGCGACCTGTTCGCTTCACCGTCGACCCGGTAGTGCCGAGATCACCATCAAGTGTCGCCGCCTCCCGGGAGGACCCCCATGACTGGCGTGCCACAGCTGTCCCCCACGATGTCCTTCGACCAGGCCAGCCGGGCTGTCGTCGCCTACCTCAAGGACACCCTCCCGCTCGGCCTGTGGTCAGTGACCCGCTACGACGGCACCGACCAGGTGTTCCTCGCCGTCGCCGACGACGCCTACGGCCTGGCCGGCGGTGCGACGGTCCCGTGGTCGGACACCCTGTGCCGGCGGATGGTCGCCGGCGCCCCCCAGGTCGCCCCCGACGCCATGGGAGTCCCCGAATACGCCGCGGCACCCCTCGCTGCCACGTTTACCATCGGAACCTACGTGGGGGTCCCCATCGAACGCGCTGACGGCGAGCTGTTCGGTGTCCTGTGCGGCATCGACCCCGTCGCGGCTGGGACCGCTACCTCCCCGCCGAGGAAGACCGCTACCGACGCTTCGGCGACCCCGGATCCGTCGTCATCCTCGACCTCGACCGGCTCAAGGAGATCAACGACCTCCACGGCCACGGCGCCGGTGATGCTCACATCCGCCTCGCCGCGCACACCCTGCGCGACAGTGCCCGCGCCACCGACGTCGTCGCCCGCCTCGGCGGCGACGAGTTCGGGGTCGTGGCCACCAACACCAGCCCCCACGACACCCGGACCCTGGTCGCTCGACTGCGGGACGCTCTCACCGAGGCCGGGGTCTCCGGGTCCTTCGGACACGCCCCCTGCACCATCGTCTCCGGCTTCCCCGGGGCCTGGAAAGCCGCCGACGACGCCATGTACACCGAGAAGGAGAATCGTCGCGGAACCGCCCCGCAGCGAACCCACACCCTCGCCAGTTGAGCCCGCCATCGGCCACAAGACACCACAGCCTTACCGCAGCGACCTGCAGGTGAAGTGCCCTGCGGTTCGTGGAAGAGTGGATATCATTCCACTCTTCCAGTGAGGGGTTCAGAAATGGCTCGACAGAAGCGGGTGTTCTCCCCGGAGTTCCGTGAAGACGCGGTGAAACTCGTGATCGACACCTCCCAGCCCATTGCCCAGGTCGCCCGGGAATCGGCGAGGGCACCCTGGGGAACTGGGTGGCCACCGACCGGCGGGAGCACACCGGAGAGGAGCCCCCGCTGAACATCAGTGACCGAGCCCGGTTGCAGGAGGTGGAACGGCAGCTCCGGGAAGTGAAGATGGAGAACGAGTTCCTAAAAAAAAGCCGCAGCGTACTTCGCCCAGGATCCCCGGTGAGCGAGAAGTACGAGTTCGTCGACACGACGCTCACCGAGCCGAACAACTCTTTCCCGGCCCGTTCGACGTGTCGGTGGCTCGAGGTCTCCACGGCCGGCTTCTACACCTGGCGGTGCCGGCCGGAGTCAGCGACCGCGACCCGCCGAGCTGAGCTGCGGGTCCTCATCACTGCACAGTTCACCGCCGACGACGAGGCCTCCGGGTACCGGCGCATCCACGCGGCCCTGCGCCGCGGCGGGGTCACCGTCGGACCCGAGCTCGTCCGACACCTCATGCGCGAGCTGGGTTTACGCCCGTGCCAGCCCCGGCCTTGGCGGGTGAACCTCACCGAGTCCGACCCCGCTGCCGACCCGATCCCCGACCTCGTGCACCGCGACTTCACCGCCACCGCCCCCGGAACCAAGATGGTCGGCGACATCACCTACATCCGCACCCGGCAGGGGTGGGTGTACCTGGCCACGGTCATTGACTGCTATTCCAAAAAAAGTCATCGGCTACGCGATGGACGAGCACTACCGCACCGAGCTCATCAGCACCGCCGTCCGGGCCGCCGCGGTCAACCAGCCACTCGCCCCCGATGCCATCTTTCACACCGACCGCGGCAGCAACTACACCTCGGCCGAGTTCCACGCCACGCTCACCGGGCTGGACCTACGTCACTCGGTAGGGCGGACCGGGGTGTGCTGGGACAACGCGATGGCCGAATCTTCCTTCGCCGCCCTGAAAGACGAGCTGGTCCACCGCACCGCCTACCCCACCCGCGCCCACGCCCACGCCACCCGAGCCACTGCACAATGGATCGACGGCCGCTACAATTCCCGCAGACTTCATTCCGGGATCGGTTACCGAACCCCCGACGAAGCCCACAACGCCTTCCGAAACCGCAGCTCCGCAGCGTGACAACGACAGGTTCACTATCCACTTTCCGCAGGGCAGATCACTTCTTCGGGTAGCACCGCTGGCCTCGCGACCTAGGGACAGAACAAAGGCTTCGACCTCCTTGGAGGTCGAGGCCTTCGCCGCGCCGCCGGGCCCGGCACCGGTGGTCGAAGAAGTCCGATCGGCGATGGTCGTGCGACCACCTGGAAATCCCCGGTCGGCCACCCGTCGTGCTGGCGAGCGGTGGTGCTCGCTGCAGTCGCGCTGCTCCTCACCTGCCGTTTCGGGCCCCGGCACCGCCCAGCCGAGGGTGATCCCAGTCGCGCAGGCCTCGTCCCGGCCACGGGCGCCTCACCCGGTCCGGACACGGGCGCCGCGGCCGACCGGGGTGTTCGCTGAGCAGACTCCAGCTGAGCCCATGGCAGCTCGCGCGTCACGCCGAGCACCGCCGCGACGCAGTCCGACAGGACGGCGGCCACCGCAACCGCGTCTGCCACCCACACGACGACATCGGCGCCCGCGTCGCAGGACGGGGGCCACAGCTCCGGCGACGGATGAGCGGCCCCTCCACGGACCCCCGGTTTCGGGGGAGGCGTGCTCCTCGGGTGAGCCCGAGGCTGGACCTGTTGCGGCAACCGGCAGGGTATCGGCTGCGTCAGGTCAGACCCACCTGGGTCAGCCCCTGCCCGGTGCCGCGATCCCATCGAACGGGTCCGGCGAAGGGCTGCACCATGCACACGAGACGAACAACGGTGCGACGGAGGTGGTCACGGCGCGTGCTCGGCGCCGTGGCCGTCACTGCCACGGTGACCGGGCTGGTGGTGGTACCCACTGCGGCGTCGGCGGCAACGGTCGGTGCGGGCTTCACCGTCACCCCGTCCGACCTGGCCTTCATCCTCCAGCAGATCAAGATCGGTGAGCAGCACGCGGCCACGCAGACGCCGGCGAACCCGTGCGGGACGCTCGTCGGACCGGGACCGAACCAGATCGCGAACCGGCTGAGCTCCTACGGGCTGCGCACCGTGGACGGCAGCTGCAACAACCTGTTCCCCGGCCGCGAGACCTTCGCCGCCGCCGACCAGGTCTTCCCGAGGCTGGCCCCGGCGGAGTTCCAACCGGCCGAGGCTGCGTCCCCGCCGTTCGGCGTCGGTGGCGCCACCAGCTACGCACAGACCTCCGGCGTCGTCGTGGACAGCGAGCCCCGCACGGTCAGCAACCTCATCGTCGACCAGACCGCGGGCAACCCCGCCGCCCTCGCCGCCGCTGCCTTCCCGGTGCGCACCCAGGGCAACCCCGGGGTGCATCCCTGCACCACCGACCCGGAGCCGACCCTGGTCCCCCCGGTCGACGGCATCCCCGCAGGTTGCGTGCCCTCGCACCAGACGCTGTTCATCCCCAACGTGACCACCGACGTGGGGCTCTCCCCGCCCTACAACTCCATCTTCACCTTCTTCGGCCAGTTCTTCGACCACGGGGTGGACCAGACGGTCAAGGGTGGCGGCACCGTGTTCGTGCCGCTGAAGGCCGACGACCCCCTCATCGCAGGACCGGACCACGTCCCCGGCAATGCTGACGACCTGCCGCCGAGCCTGCGCTTCATGGTCCTGACCCGGTCGCAGAACCAGACCGGCGCCGACGGTGTCCTGGGCACCGCGGACGATGTCCGCGACGCCGCCAACACCGACACGCCGTGGATCGACCAAAGCCAGACCTACGCCTCGCACGCCTCGCACCAGGTGTTCCTGCGCGAGTACGAGCTCAGTCCGACCGGGCGACCGGTGTCCAACGGCCGGCTGCTGGGTGGCCCCGCGGGCCAGGAGACCGGCATGGCCACCTGGGCCAGCACCAAGGCGCAGGCCGCTTTGCTGCTGGGCCTGGCGCTCACCGACCGCGACGTCACCGACGTGCCCATGATCGCCACGGACCCGTACGGGAAATTCGTGCCCGGGCCGGCCCGCGGACTGCCCCAGTACGTCACCGGCAGCGGCCTGGTCGAGGGTGATCGTGCAAACCCCGTGCCGGTCCCCGCGGACGTCGTGCACATCCAGACGCCGTTCCTCACCGACATCGCGCACAACGCGGACCCGTCGCCCGCGGACACCGACAACAACCCGGCCACTCCGAAGGTGGCCCCGATCCCCGACGCGGACACCACGGCGTCGGCGGACTTCGCGAGTCAGGCGCCGGGCACCTACGACGACGAGATGCTGGCCGCCCACTTCATCGCCGGGGACGGCCGGGTGAACGAGAACATCGCCCTGACCTCGATTCACCAGGTCTTCCACTCCGAACACGACAGGCTGGTGGGCCAGGTCAAGCAGGTGCTCACCTCCGACACCTCGCCGACCGGGGTGGCTGCACTCGCACAGTGGCGCTCGGCGGACGGCACGCCGGACGGGTGGAACGGGGAGCGGCTGTTCCAGGCCGCCCGCTTCATCAACGAGATGGAGTACCAGCACACGGTGTTCGAGGAGTTCGGGCGCAAGGTGCAGCCGGCCGTGCACCCGTTCCACGTCTACTCGCCGGACGTGAACCCGGCGACCACCGCCGAGTTCGCCCACGCGGTCTACCGCTTCGGTCACTCGATGCTCGACGAGGACGTGGTCCGCACCAACGCCGACGGGTCCCCCAACTCGTTGCCCCTGCTGAAGGCGTTCCTGAACCCGCCGGCGTTCCTCGACGGAGGTAGCGCGGGCAGGCTCACGCCGGAGGCGGCCACGGGGAGCATCTTCATGGGCTCCTCGGACCAGGCGGGCAACGAGCTGGACGAGTTCGTCACCGACACCCTCCGCAACAACCTGCTGGGTCTGCCGCTGGACCTGGCCACGCTGAACATGGCCCGAGCGCGCGAGGCGGGCGTCCCCACGCTGAACGGGCTGCGCCGCTCGCTGCACGGCACGACGAACGACGGGCAGCTCGCTCCCTACACCAGCTGGTCGGATTTTGGCCAGCACCTCAAGCACCCCGAGTCCCTGGTGAACTTCGTCGCCGCCTACGGGACGCACCCGTCGGTGACGGGCCAGACCACGCTCGCGGGCAAGCGGACCGCAGCGCGCCTGCTCGTGGACCCGGCATCGGGGACGGACCCCAACCTGGTACCCGCCGATGCCGCGGACTTCGTCTTCGGCGCCGGGACGTGGGCGGACGCCGGGGGCGTCACCACGACCGGGCTGGAAGACGTCGACCTGTGGGTCGGCGGGCTCGCCGAGGTGACCAACCTCAACGGTGGCCTGCTGGGCAGCACGTTCAACTACGTGTTCCAGACCCAGTTGGAGCAGCTGCAGGACGGAGACCGCCTCTACTACCTGGCCCGGACGCCGGGGATGAACCTGCGGGCCCAGCTGGAGTCGAACTCCTTCGCCGAGATGATCCAGCGCAACACGACGGGCACGACCGCGCTCAAGGCCGACTCCTTCGCCACCGCGGACTGCCGGTTCCAGCTCCCGAACCTGGCCGGGACCCCGGCCGGCTTCACCGCGTCGGGGGCCACGGTGGCCGACGACCCGGTGAGTGACTGCGACGAGTCGAAGCTGTTGCTGCGCAGGCCGGACGGGACGATTGCCTACCGGGCGATCAACTCCGTGGACCCGTCCGGCATCAACGGCCAGTCCGTCTACCAGGGAGGTGACGGGACCGACCGGGTGGCTGGCGGCAACGACAACGACACCCTGTGGGGCGGCCCTGGTCGTGACGTGATCGAGGGCGGCGGTGGTGACGACGTGGCCCTCGGCGGCGACGGCAACGACATCATGACCGACCTCGACGGGGCGGACGTGACCAAGGGCGGTCCGGGCGACGACGCGATCGACGCCGGCCCGGGCAACGACATCCCCATGGGTGGTGACGGCACCGACGTGATCAACGGCGGCACCGGCGACAACGAGACCTTTGCCGGGGAGGGCGACGACTTCGTCATCGCCGGCACCGGGGCCGACGCCGTGTTCGGCGGCGGGGGCGACGACTGGATCGAGGGTGGCACCGGCCAGGACTTCCTGCAGGGTGACCACGGGGCCCCGTTCTTCGACGACCCGGGCCAGGCGAAGCCGGGCAACGACGTCTTCATCGGCCAGCCGGGGGAGAACGACTACGACGCCGAGGGCGGTGACGACATCATGTCGCAGAACGCCGCCGTCGACCGCAACGCCGGCGCGGGCGGCTTCGACTGGGCCATCCACCAGTACGACACCGTCGGTGCCGACGACGACATGATGATCAACCAGGTCCTCGCGGGGCTGCCGATCCAGGTGGTTGTCAACCGGGACCGCTGGCAGGAGACCGAGGCCGACTCCGGGTCGGGCTTCAACGACGTCCTGCGCGGAGACGACATCGTGCCCAGCGCGCTCGGCGGGGGTGGCTTCACCGGCTGCAACGTCCTCGACCAGGCGGGCATCGACCGGGTCACCGGCCTGGGGGCGATCCTGCCCGCACCGACGACCGACCCGGCACCGGTGGTCGCCGCCTCGGCCGCCGGCTACTGCCCGACGGACGGCCCCGTGTGGGGCGCCGGCAACATCCTGCTCGGTGGTGCGGGCAGCGACACGATCACCGGTCGGGGCGCGGACGACGTCATCGACGGTGACCGTGCGGTCCAGGTGCGGATCTCGGTGCGCACCAACCCTGCCGATCCGACCACGGAGATCGGCAGCACGAACCTCCTGGAGCGGCCGTACCTGAAAGATGCGGCGGGCGCGCCGACCGGACCGACGCTGCAGGCCGCGGTCTTCAGCGGACAGGTCCAGCCCGGCCAGCTGGTGACGGTTCGCGAGGTGGTGAACGCCACCGCGGCTCAGCTCGCGGTGGACGTGGACACCGCGGTCTACGCGGGCCCACGGTCGGGCTACGTGCTCACCCCCAACGCCGACGGTTCACTCACGGTCACCCAGACCGGCGCGAACGTGGTGGGGCAGAAGGTCAGCGATGGCACCGACACCCTCCGGGGCATCGAGCGCCTGCAGTTCGCCGACCAGACCGTGACGGTGGCCTTCCCCGGCACCCCGACCGGTGCCAGCGCGGTCCTCTCCGGTGTCGGCTCGGCCACGGTGAGCTTCACCCCCCCGGCCGCGACGGCGTCACCGCTGACCGCCTTCCAAGTGCTGGTGTTCGCCGGCGCGAACCAGGTCAGGACGGTCGCGGTGGCGCCCACCGCAACGTCGGCGACCATCACCGGGCTGACGCCCGGCGTGAGCTACACCTTCCGGGTGCAGGCGGTCAACGCGTTCGGGCCGGGTGCTCCGTCCGCGCCGTCGAACGCGGTGGTGGTGGCGGCGGTGGTGGTGGTGCCGACGACGCCACCGGCGCCCACCGGGGTGACCGCACTCCGGGGTGACCTCTCGGCGACGGTCTCGTGGACGCAACCCGGGAACGGGGGGTCCCCGGTGACCTCCTCGGCGATCCAGGTGCGGGTCGGCGCGATCGTCCAGCGCACGGTCACCGCAACCGGCGCAGCGACGTCGACGGTCGTCACCGGTCTGGTGGCCGGGCGGACGTACACCTTCCGGGTGCGGGCGGTCACGGCGGTCGGCACGGGTCCGCTCTCCGCCGCGTCCAACCCGGTCACGGCCGCGACGGTGCCCGGCTCGCCGACCATCGCGTCGGTGGCGTCCGGCGTGGCCGGCGGGGCCAGCACCGCCTCGGTGGTCTGGCGGGCTCCCGGGTCGACCGGGGGAACGCCGATCACCGGATACGTCGTCAGGGCGCTGCAGGTGGGGCCGAACGGCACGACGGTCGTCGGGGCCCCGATCGTGGTCACCGTGGGAGCGGGGGCGCGTAGAGCGACCCTCACCCTGGCGCCCGCGCGGTACCGGTTCGTCGTCATCGCGGTCAACGCGATCGGCCGGGGCGCACCGTCGGCCCGCTCGGCGATCGTCACGGCCCGCTAGCCCGGTCCCGGCAACACGACCCGCCCCGGCTCCGGCCGGGGCGGGTCGTCGACGTCCGGCCGGGACCAGCGCACGGGGTGGGCCGCACGCGCGGCGGTCGGGGGTGGACGCTGCCGTCGGAACCGGGTGGCCGGTGCACCGGCCCTCGTCGTGGGGACCCGGGCCGCGGCCCCGGCCGGATCCCCTCCCGGTCACGAGGCGCGGACCGCGGTGCCACCCGCCGCACGTGCCGTGCCGCGGTGTCCGACGGGGGCACCACCGTCGCAGTGGTCCTTCCCGGTCCGTCCCGTGCACGGGGTGGACACCGGGTCGGGCCGGGTCAGCACGCCGGACGGGCAGGGGCACCGGGAGAAGGAACGGCTCGGCCGAGCACCACGCCCGTGACGGTGCCGGTGGACACGGGTCCGAAGTCGCGGGAGTCCACCGACACCGCGCGGGCGTCTCCGAGCACGAAGACGGCGCCGTCCGGCACGTCCCACGGCCCGCCGTAGTCACCGTCGGTGCTGCTCAGGTCGGCGGTGGAGTCACACACCGCAGCGCCGTCGACCACGAGCACGCCGTCGAGCACCTCGACCCGCGAACCGGCGAGGGCGACGACGCGCTTGACCAGCTCGTTGCCCCCACCGGGCGCGAGAAGAGTGACGACGTCACCGACGCGCGCCCGCCCGGCCGGGCCGAGCAGAACCAGGTCGCCGGTCGCGAGGGTGGGCGACATGCTGGCGGACTCGACGCGCACGAGGCGCAGCGGCAGGACACCCGAGGCCAGGGTCACGGTGCTGCCCACGAGGACCGCGGCGAGCACGCCAGCCCCTCGGGCACACCGCCGGCTCGTCAGGCGAGCGGGCCGGTGAGCCACAGCAGGCAGACGACGACGGCGAGCGCCAGCAGGAGGTTGGTCACCCGGGGCCGCCGGGAGTCGGGCAACAGCGCGACGCAGCCCGGCACCACCACGGCCTGGACCGCGAGCAGGGCCAGGGCCACCGGCTCGGCCGGTTCGTGAACGGCTCCCGTCGTCGCGGTGCCGACCGGACCCTCGTGACGGACGGCGTGGTCCGCAGCGGCGCCGCTGGTGGTGTCGGCGTGCGAGCCGGCCAGCGCCCCCAGCCATTCGGTGCCGTGCACCACCAGGTACAGCAACAGCAGACCAACCGTCCCGGCCAGCAGTGCCGTCGCGAGGCTCGTCCGTCTCCTCGTGCTGAGGAGTCTCGGGCCGACGAGCAGCGCGGCGCCCGCGGCGAGCTGTGCGGCGGCGACGGCACCGAAGAATCCGGTCACCCACCACCCGGCCCCGGAGTGATCGACCGCCGCAACGACGTGCAGCGCACCAGCGGTGAGGCTGCCGCCGGCGGCGATGAGCGGCCACGTCCCTCCGCCGGGTGCGAGCGGTCCGGTCGAGGTCCGTGCTGTCGTGGTCATCTCACAGCTCCGGTGGGTAGCCCCAGGCGGGCCGGGCCGCCCCGATCGGGTCACACGTCGCGTCGGTGGAGCCCACCTGGAACTGGGTCATCATGTCGTGGTCCTCGTGGCTGAGGTTGTGGCAGTGGACCATGTAGCGGCCGTGCTCCGGGCCGAAACGCATGATCAGCCGCACCACCTCGTTCTCGCCGACGTAGATGACGTCCTTGGGGCCCCGCTCCTGGGGTGGGGGTGGGGTGCCGTTGCGGCTGAGCACCTGGAAGTCCACGAGGTGGAGGTGCAGTGGGTGAAACCAGCCGCCGGAGAGGTTCTGCACCTCCCAGATCTCGACGTCGCCGACCTGTGGGTTGGCGAAGACCTTGGTGAAACCGCTGGCCTCGATCTCGGCCCAGGTGGTCCCGCCCACCTTCCACTCCCCGTGGTCGCGCTCGAGGACGAGCTTGCGGGTGGTGGTGGCCATCGCCGGGGTGAGGTCCATGGCCGGTGCGGCCGGGTTCAGCACCGCAGGCACGGCGTTGCCCTGCAGGCTGGTGGCGGGACCACGCACCTCGAACTGCATCACCTTGCCGGTGTTGTCGAAGCTGGGGGCGTTCCTCACCCCGGCATTCAGCAGCTGCACCTTCGCGCCGACCCTGAGGCGTGCGAAGTCCACGACGATCTCGTAGCGCTCGGCCATCCCGACCCGCAGCTCGCTCACGGTCTGCGGGGCGGTCATCAACCCACCGTCGGTGGCAATGACCTGGAAGGACTGGCCGTTGCTCAGCCGCAGCCGGTAGCCGCGCGAGATGGAGGCGTTCAGCACCCGGAACCGGTACTTCCGCTTCTCCACGGGCATGGTCGGCCAGGGGCGGCCGTTCACGCAGATCACGTCGCCGTAGATGCCGCTGTGCTCGCGGTCGTCCCACAGCAGCGAGCCGTCCGCGGCGAACATCATGTCCTGCACGATGAGCGGCACGTCGTAGCGGCCGCGGGGCAGCGGCAGGGCCGCCTCCACGGCATCGGTGAGCTGGTACATCGCGGCAAGTCCCATGTAGACGTTCTCGGCCGTGTGGTGGACGCCGTGGTCGTGGTACCAGAGCGTCCGCGCTGCACAGCTATTGGGGTAGACGTAGTCCTTCCACTGCCCGGGCATCGTGATGTCCGAGGCGTACCCGTCGTACTGGGGCTTGGACGGGCTGCTGTGCAGGTGCGTCGAGGTCCAGGGGGTGTAGCCGAGAGTGGGGTGCACCTGGGGCAGCTCGTTGACCTGGCGGACGATGGTGGTCCAGCCGGCGGTCGCCCGGATCGTGGGCCCGGGCAGCGAGCTGTTGTAGCCCCACAGCGGGGTGTCGACCCCGGGCAGCACCTGCCCGACGAAGGCCTGCTGCCGAATGAGGTGGTACTCGGTCCGGGTGGTGGCGTCGACGCGGACGGGCACCGACACCGGAGGGGTGCTGAAGGGCACCGTGAAGGGTGTCGGGAGACGACTCGCCGCGAGCTGGGAGACGGTGACGGCGGAGAGCAGCCCGGACGTCGGCAGGGCCAGGGCCACCGCTCCCACGGCCGAGGCCTTCAGCAGGTCGCGACGACTCAACCCGGAACCAGACATGGCGTGTCCCTTCCACGGCGGCGAGCACGGCGCTCGCCGCGCGACCAGCCTCCGCGGACGTCGGGGGGGCGGTCACCCCAGGACGGGGGAGGGGCGCACCCCCACAAGAGGGGGGCGGAGGACCTCCGAGGACACGGTGGGCAGCACGAGCTCCACCACCGTGCCGCCGTGCTCGCCAGTGCTCAGCGTGGTGCGACCACCGAGCTGGGTGACCTGGTCGACGACCAGCCGCAGGCCCAGGTGGCCCTCTGCACGCCGATCGACCTGCCGGGAGGTCAGTCCGATGCCGTCGTCGACGACGCGCAGCTGCACCGCGGGCGACCCGTCGAGGATGGTGCTGCCCACCTCGATGCGGACGTTCGTGGCCGCGGCGTGCTCGAGCACGTTGGCCAGGGCCTCCCGCGCGGCACGGTAGACCGTCGCCGCGGTGTCCGGCGCCACCTCCGCGGGTGGCTCGCAGACGAGGGCCACGCCCAGGCCCCGCTCGCGCAAGGGGGCGAGCAACCCGGTCAGGGCGAGACCGAGCCCGGGGGCGTCGAGGTCGGGAGGGTAGACCTCGACCATGAGTCGGCGCAGCTCCGCCACCGCCCCTTCCAGGACGGCCGAGAGACGGTCGACCGCGGGCCTGGTCGACCCCTCGACCTGCATCTGCAGCGCCCCCAGTCCGTACCCGAGCCCGGCGAGCTCCTGGATCGGGCCGTCGTGCAGGTCGGCCGCCAGGGCCTGCCTCTCGCGCTCGGACGCGCTCAGGGTGGCGGACAGCAACCGCGCGCGCTCGGACGCACCCTCCTCGACGCGCCGGGCCATCCGGACAGCCAGCGGGAGCTGCGCGAGCTGGAGCAGCACCAGCGACACCACGGCCATGGGAACGATCTGGGTCCGCAACCGCTCGGCCGTCCTGTCGATGCCGTCGGCCGGGTAGTACGCCTCGAGGACCAACGGCCCCTCACCGGCCACCGTGAGTGGCAGGTACACCTCGAGCTCCGGATCCGGTGCCGTCCTCGACGTCCCGGACTCCCTGGTGTCGGCGAACGACGCCGTCGGCGTCCCGTCGGCAGCCGAGACCAGCTCGGCCGACACCGGGAACGACCTTCCGATGAGACCGGGGTCGGAGGAGTAGACGACCACTCCGTCCGGGGTCCAGACGTTGATCTCGGTCATCGACCCGTCCCGAGTGCGGATTGCCACGACCTGGTCCAGCTCGGCCCGAGCCCCGGGGGTGCCGGCCAGCACGGAAGCGAGCTGCGGACCCACCATCAGCTCGGCGAAGCGGCTCGTCGACCGGGCGGCGTCGACGAGCGAGTCCTCCCGCGCGATGCGCCCGCTCACCAGCACCGTCCCCACGACGACGACGGCGAGCACCAGGACCCCGGTGAGCACGAAGGCCACCAACGGGGTGAACGTGGGTTGGCGCGACCGGTCCCTGCGACGAGCGCTCACTTTCGTGGGAGCGGGACGAGCAGCCCCAGCTCCTGGGCCCGGACGACGACCTCGAGCTGGCTGTTCGCATCGAGCTTCACGTGGAGGGCCTTCACGTAGCCCCGGCAGGTCTCTACCGAGATCCCCAGCACCCGTGCCACCGACTTGACCGGCAGGCCGCGGCCGAGGCACGCCAGCACGTCGTGCTCCCGGGGGGTCAGCACCGGGCACGTCGGTTGGCGCTCGGACGCGCTCTCGGAGCTACGGGCACCGAAGGCCGACGGGGCGACCGTCATCTGGCCGGGCTGCACCCGCCGCAGCACGTCGAGCAGCTCGGTCAGCGACCCGTCCTTGGGTGCGAAGGCCGATGCCCCGGCCTGCGCGGCGCGGACGACCCACACCGGGTCGTGGAACGCCGTGAGCACCGCGACCACGACCCCCGGGCACCGCTCGCGGATCTGCCGCGTGGCCCACAGCCCGTCCTTGCCGGGCAGCCCCACGTCCATCACGACGACGTCCGGCTGGAGGAGGACAGTCGCCGCGACCGCCTGGTCGGCCGTCGCGGCGGTGCCGACGCACTCCATCCCGGCCACGGTGAGGGCGCCGGCGAGGAGCTCGGCGAACGTGCGGTGGTCATCGACGACCAGGAACCGTTGCGGCGCGACCTCCGCGGTCGTGGTCACGGCCGGGGTCAGGGCGGGGGCGTGGGTGTCAGACATCGTGCTCGTCATCGTCAGCCTCGGGTGTGTCGTGGCGCTGGGTGCAGGTGACGAAGAGCGCTCCCAAGAGGCGCACCCGTCGGGGTGGCGAACCCGCGCAAGCGGGCGCGTTCGCTGGTTTCCGTGCCGGGGACGGCACTGAGGCCCTGTGGTGACAGAAAGTAACAATCTGCGTCGGTGAGTGGACCGACCGAAGCGATTTGCCGGCAAGAGCAGCCCGGCACACATACAGACAGTAGTCGCACTCCGTCATGGATGACTAGGGCGTGTCTCCGACGTGGCGGCACCAGGTGATGACGGCGTGCAGGACGGCGGCGGCCCGGTGGACGGTGGCGTGCTCGTCCTACCGGGTGGCCAGGCCGCGCCTGTCTCGCCCCGGGATTGATGGAGGCCCTCGATCCACGGAGGATGAGAATCGTGGCAGCACCGCGCAAGCACCCCGACGGGAAGCGTGAGCGGGCGACGGAGTTGGTCCTGGGTGCGAAGGCGGATCCGGCCACGAGGACGGGCGCGGCGCAGCGGATCGGGTATCAGCTGGGGATCAACGTCGAGACGTTGCGCGGCTGGGTCAACCAAGCCGAGATCGACGTCGGCGCTCGACCGGGGACCTCGAGCAGCGATGCGCAGCGGCTGCTCGCGCTGGAGCGGGAGAGCAAGGAGCTGCGGCGGACGAACGCGATGGCGGATTCGGCGTCGGCATTTTTCGCGTCAATGTCATCGTGGGCGCGCTCGACCGCCACAGCGATGACGGTGGACTACCTCGACGCCCACCGAGACCAGTTCGCCGGTGGTGCCGATCTGCAGCGTGCTGCAGGTCGCCCCGAGCACCTACTCCGCGGCGAAGGGCCGTCCGCCGTCGGCGCGGTCGGTCACCGACACCACGACGACCGCGGCGATTCGGAAGGTCCACGCGGCGAACTACCGCGTCCACGGGGCCCGGAAGGTCCACGCCGCGCTGTGCCGAGAAGGCCACCGGGTGCACGACCGCCCGGTCGCCCGCTGCACGGTGGAGCGGCTCATGCGGCGATCCCACGGGCAACCCGTGTCAGCAGAAGAACGGCACCACGTTCACCGACACCATCCAGAAGCAGACCTACCCAGCACTGGTCAAGGCGTTGTCCGCAGTAAGCGCCAAGGCACCGCGCGCGAGCATCGTCATCCTCGGCTACCGGCAGATCCTGCCCCCCACCGGCTCGCCGGAGTGCTGCGCGATCACCGGCGTCTCCGAGGGCGACGTCCCCTGGCTGGTCAACCAGCAGGAGGTCGCCAACGACGTGGTGCGCCGCGCCGCCGCCGCGACCGGCGCCCGCTACGTCGATACCTCCACCCCCTCCGCCGGGCGCGGCGCCTGCGCAGGAGCCGACCGGTGGATGGAGCCCCTGGTCGGACCGGTGAACGCCTTCCCCGTGCACCCCAACGCCACCGGCGAAGCCGCCATGGCCCGCGAGACCCTCGCGGCCATCGGCCACTGACCCCCCGCCCGCGACCGCCTGCTCGACTCGCCCGGCCTGCGGTCTTCCGGGTTCTTGTGATGGCCATGACCGGGGACAGGATGTCGGTCATCGGGGTCCGCGGCGAGGGCGGTGACGAGGGCGGCGCGCACCACGGCGGGGTGGGTGACTGCGATGGCGCCCTTCTCGCAGCTCGCCACGCCAGCCCCGCACTCGTCCCAGCAGCGCCAGCACCGACTCACCCCCGTGCGGAGCGGCCGCGGGATCGGTGGTCCACGCCGCGAGCCCGGCCGGGTCCACCTCGGCCAGACCGAGCCCGCACCAGGCCGCGGTGTCGAGGGCCGCGGTCATCCCGTGGCTGACGATCGGCAGCCGGACGGTGCTCACACCGTCGCAGCGAACCGGGGTGGGCTCCGGCCCGGTGGCTGCGCTGGGTGAGCGCACCGAACCCGAGGCCGAGAGTGGTCCACACGGTGAGCTGGATGGCGCTGGTGGCCAGCCGGAAGTGCCACAGGGTGTCGCCGGCGAAAGCCTCGGGAGTCTCGTCGACCGCCGGCAGCACCAGGTGGACGACCAACACGACGATTGAGACCGCCAGCAACACGAAGTAGCACAGGGTGCAGTAGCCGATGGTGTTGGACTCGCTGGTGCCGGGCGGGTTGGACGGGAATTCCAGTGCGGGCAACGCGCGGGGTCAGCCGTGCTGTCGCCACCGACCCACCGCAGTGGACTTGACCGTTCACCAACCCGTGCCCAAAGTTGGACCATCCGGTCCACTACTTGAGGAGCGCACCACGATGGCCCTGCTGAGCAACGGCACCCCCTTCCCCACGATGACCCTGGCGACCGTCGGCGGCGGCACCGAGTCGCTGCCGGGCGACCTCGCCGGCTCCTACGGGGTCGTGCTGGCCTTCCGCGGCGCCTGGTGCCCCTACTGCAACGCCCAGCTCGCGTCGTTCCAGCGCGCGACCGACCGGCTCGCCGAGGTCGGCGTGGCCGTCTCCGCACTGTCGGTGGACGACGAGGAGACCACCGCCGCGCTCGTCGTCAAGCACCACCTCGCCTTTCCCGTCGCCCACGGCGTCGACCCCGCGGCCTTCGCCGCCGCCACCGGTGCGTTCGTCAACCCCCAGCCGGCCTACGTGCAGTCCACCGGCTTCGTGCTCTCCCCCGACGGTGACGTGCTCACCGCCGTCTACTCCGGCGGCGCGATCGGCCGGCTCGTCCCCGAGGACGTCATCGTCCTCGTCGGCCACCTCCGCTCCCAAGGCTGACCGGGTCGGCGGGCCGGGCTCAGGCGGTGATGCCGTACTGGGCGATCTTGCGGTACAGCGTCGAGCGCGCCACCCCGAGCGCGGCGGCGGCCGCCGCCCGGTTCCCGTCGTGCTGCCGCAGCGCCGCCACGAAGGCGTCCCGCTCGGCCCGGTCCACGGGGCGCAGCACCCCCCGCACCGTGCTCTGGCAGGACTCGGGCAGGTCCTCGACCTCGACCAACCCCGTCGGGCGGCGACGCACCGCGGTGTCCAGCGCTACCCGGAGCTCGGCCACGTTGCCCGGCCAGCCGTGACGGGCCAGCACCCGCAGGGCCGCCCCGGAGACCCGCACGTCGCGGCCGGGTGCCACCTCGGCGAGCAGGTCGGTCACCAGCGCCGGCAGGTCGCCCACCCGGTTCCGCAGCGGCGGCACCGCCACCGAGCGGCGGAACCGGGCCAGCGCCTCGACGACGTCGGGCGTGCACCCGGCACCACCCGTCGCCGTCGCCGCGAGGCGGGCCCGGGACGACCGCAGCGCCGCGGCCAGGAGCGGTCCGGCCGCCGGCCACCGGTCCAGGTCCCGCAGGACGACCAGCGACTCCGGCCCCGCCCTCCGGATGTGGTCCCCCGGAGCGGGATCGGTGGGACCGACCTCGACCACGCGCCCCGCACCGTGCAGCGCCCGGTCCACCTCCGTGAGCAGCCGCGTGCGACCGCTGCCGAGCTCGCCGGTGACCAGCAGCGGCGTCCCGGCTCCGAGCGCCTCGGATGCCGCCGCCCACGCCGCAGCCCACGCGGGACCGGAGCCCCGCGGTGCGGGCACCCCCCGGCGGGCCCGCGACGTCCCGGCCACGCCGACGGCGGCGGCCTCGCGCGCCACCGAGATCACCGCGACCAGCCCGGCGGTGGTGCTGCCGACGGTGACCGCGGTGCCGCGGACCCGGACCCGGGTTCCCGAGGGCAGGTCCAGCCGGTCGTCCACGTCGCACCCGGCGGGCACGCGGGACCGGGCGTGGTCGGTCAGGGCGGCGAGGTCACCGGGGTCGAGCAGGGTCCGCAGCGAGGTGTTCTCCAGCACCACCCGTCGGCCCACCGCGAGCACCGCGCCCCGGGAGCGGGCCTCGACCCAGGTGTACCGCGCGAAGACCGCCTGCTGTCCGGGGTCGCGGTCGCGCAGCAGCGCGTCCTGGACCCGCGCGGCGGCGCAGGTGACGAGCGAGTGCAGGACCGGCGAGGAGTGCTCGGCCCGGCAGCTGATGTCGAGCACGCCCAGGATCCGCCCGGTGACCGGCTCGCGCACGGGAGCGCCCGCGCACGCGTAGGACTGGAGCGGCTCGACGAAGTGCTCGGCCCCCACGATGTGCACCGACCGGCCGGCCTGCAGGACGGTGCCGACCCCGTTGGTGCCGACCGCCTCCTCGGCGTACCCGAACCCCTGGGCGAAGCCGTTGCCGTCCGCGGCCCGCCCGATCGCCACGGTGGTGTCCCGGCGGACGAGCAGGCGGGCACGGTCGTCGGTGAGCACGACGCACACCGGCGCCCCGGCGAGCTGCTCGACGAGCTGCTCGATCACCGGGCGCGCGCACCGCACCAGCCGCGAGTCCAGCTCCAGACCCGGGTCGTGCTGGTTGGCGACCGACCCGGGGTCGACACCGCCGGCGAGGCTCCGGCGCCAGGACGCGGCGACGTGGCCGGGGATCTCGGACAGGTCGGCGTCGGGGCTGTCGATGAGCCGGGCCCGCGCGCAGACCAGCACCCTGCGTCGCGCGAGGACGTCCGCCATGCCCGGCACCTCCCTGTGGTCCCGCTCACATCATGATCCCCCGGTCAAGCGTGGAACCGTCCCAAGATCGGACACCCGCGGGCGCGACGCCGGACCTAGCGTCGAGACGTCCGGTCACCGTCGACCCAAGGGAGCACGGCCATGACCCGCACCGCCACCGTCGACCTGCCCCAGCAGCGCACCGAGATCGAGCACCTCGACGTCCTCGTCGTCGGGGCCGGGGTGTCGGGCATCGGCGCCGCACACCGGCTGCGGACGGAGTCCCCCGGCCGCACCTTCGCCGTCCTCGAGGCGCAGGACGCCCGCGGCGGCACGTGGTGGACCCACCAGTTCCCTGGCGCCCGCTCCGACAGCGACCTGTTCACCTACGGCTACCGGCACAAGCCGTGGCGCGGTGCCTCCATCGCCGCCGGCGGCGCGATCCTCGACTACCTCGACGAGGTCATCGACGAGGACGACCTCACCGGGGCCATCCGCTACCACCACAGCGTGACCGCGCTGAGCTGGTCGTCGCAGGACGCGCGCTGGACCGCCGAGGTGCACCGCACCGACACCGACGAGCGGTTCCGGATCACGGCGTCGTTCCTCTGGATGTGCCAGGGCTACTACAACCACGACGCGCCCTACACCCCGGAGTGGCCCGGGATGGCGTCCTACGAGGGCACCGTGGTGCACCCGCAGACCTGGCCGGCCGACCTCGACCTCGAGGGCAAGCGGGTCGTGGTCATCGGCTCCGGCTCGACCGCGGCGACCCTGGTGCCCGCGCTGGCCCGGAGCGCCGCGCACGTGACCATGCTGCAGCGCTCACCGTCGTACTGGTTCCCCGCCCCGACCACCCACGAGCTCGCGACGGCGCTGGAGCCCCTCGACCTGCCGCCGGAGTGGACGCACGAGATCATGCGTCGCCAGTACGTCCAGCAGCTCGACTGGCTGGCCACCACGGGCCGCGACGACCCCGAGCAGCTCCGCGAGTTCCTCGTCGAGACCATCCGGCCGCTGCTGCCCGAGGGCACCGACGTCGAGCAGCACTTCACCCCCAGCTACCGACCCTGGCAGCAGCGGATCGCGTTCGTCCCCGACGGTGACCTCTTCACGGCCATGCGCGAGGGCACCGCCTCCATCGTCACCGACACGATCGTCGAGTTCACCGCGAAGGGCGTCCAGGTCTCCTCCGGCGAGGTGCTCGAGGCGGACGTCGTCGTCACCGCGACCGGGTTCACGCTGTCGGTGCTGGGCGACATCCCCTTCCGGGTCGACGGTGAGGCCGTCGACTTCGCCGACCGGGTCACGTGGCGGGGGATGATGATCAGCGGGGTGCCGAACATGGCCTACGCCTTCGGCTACTTCCGGCACGCCTGGACCCTGCGCATCGACCTGATCAACGACGTGGTCGGCCGGGTGTTCGAGCACATGGCGCAACGGGGTGCGACCACCGTCGTCCCGACGCTGCGCCCCGAGGACGAGGGCATGCCGCACCTGCCGTGGAGCGACCCGGAGAACTTCGGCCCCGGCTACGTCACCCGCTCGCAGGACCGCATGTTCGGCCAGGGCGACCGTGAGCCGTGGACCCACATGCACGAGCACGACCACGAGCGGGTCGCCCTCCCCGAGGTCGACCTCGACGACGGCCTGCAGTACCGCTGACCCCGACCACCACCCCCCGAGGAGCGCCGTGCCCACGATCGACGTCCGTACCGGAACCACCCTGCACCACGAGATCACCGGCAGCGGCGAACCGCTGCTGCTCGTCATGGGAACGTCCGGCGCGATCCCGCTGTGGGGCGAGCTGGTGTCCCGCCTCGCCGAGACCCACCAGGTCATCGCCTTCGACAACCGCGGCCTCGGCGGCAGCGACCGCGGCGAGGGCCCGATCAGCGTCGCCTCGCTCGCCGAGGACGCCGCCGCGCTGCTGGAGGCGCTCGAGGTGCCCCGGGCCCACGTCCTGGGCTGGTCGCTGGGCTCCGCGATCACCCAGCAGCTCGCGCTCACCCACCCCGACCGCGTCGCCTCCGCGGTGCTGTACGCGACGTGGGCCCGGGCCGACGGCTTCCAGCGCTCGGTGATGAGCGCGCTGCGCCTGCCCTACGTCCACCGCGACATGGAGTCGGCGCTGGTCACCGCGGGCCTCGCGTTCTCCCCGCAGCTGCTCGACCATCCGGACTTCGGGGCGATGCTCGAGCCGATGCTGCCGGCGTTCCCGCAGGACGAGGCGCAGATGCAGGTCACCGTGGAGCAGTGGGACGCCGACCTCGCCCACGACACCCTCGACCGGCTCGGCGAGATCACCGCACCCACGCTCGTCGTGGCCATGGAGCAGGACCTGCTGACCCCACCGTGGCAGGCGAGGAAGGTGGCCGACGCGATCCCCGGCGCCCGCTACGAGCTCGTCACCGGGCCGGGATCGAGCCACGGCCTGCACATCGAGCGCCCGGAGGAGCTCACGAAGCTCGTCACGTCATTCCTGGGGGAGCACCCGATCGACGGCTGACGCCGCGCTCGCCGGGCGGGGGAAGAAGAACGGCACCCGTTGCTGGTACTCGGGGTAGCCGTCGCGGCCCTCCATGTGCGCCTCGGTGCGCTTGGCCCCGGTGGCGAACATGAGGATGTAGCTCATCAGCGCGGGTGCGGGCAGCGCCCACGCGGCCGGAGCCGAGGCCGCCGCCGCGAGGTACGCGCCATCCCACAGGATCGAGTCCCCCAGGTAGTTGGGGTGCCGCGAGAGCGCCCACAGCCCGGTGTCGAGGACCTCGGGCTTCGCGCCACCCTCGAACTCGCTGTCGTCGGCGGCCTTGAACTGGTCCTTCTGCCGGTCGGCGAGCGCTTCGACCACGGCACCCGCCACCATGACGACGACGCCGGCCGGGGCGAGCCAGCGGCGCCCGGAGCGGGGCAGGGTCGAGGCCGCGGCCAGCTGGAGCGGCACCGACACCGCCAGCTGCGAGAGACCCTGGGTCAGGAACACCTTGGCCACGATCTTCGGCGTCGAGTCGCCGTCGAGGAACTCCTGGTACCGCGGCTCCACCTCGTCGCTGCCGACCATGCGACCGAGCATCTGCTTCTCCAGGCGTGCCGCCCACGCCGTGGTCACCGCGGCCAGCGCCCAGCGACGACGCGGGTCACCCCGACCGACGGTCGCGCCGACCAGGGAGATGACGGCCAGGCCGGGGCCCCAGACGGCGTCGGCGTAGTCAGGACGCCCGCGGCGCAACGCGAAGGTGGCCGTCGTGGCCTGGAGCACGGCGATGGCGGCGACGGACGCGCCGGCGACCTGGCGCAGGTTGGTGGTGTCGAGGGCAGGTCGGTGCAGCCGGAGCCTCATCGGTGCGCGCTCAGCCGTCGAGACCGTTGAGCACGCCGGTGAGCTGCTCGACGAGGTCGTTGCCGATCTTCTCGAACACCAGCTTGGCGATCGGGGCGGCCAGCTTGGCGGCACCGTGGAACTCGAGCTCGTTGGTGTAGACCACGGTCGACCCACCGTCGTCGGGGGTGACCTCGATCGTCTCGGTGGACGTCGCGGTGTCGTTGCGCCCGACCAGCACGACGCGGGAGCCGGTGAGCTCCTCCAGCGTGTAGACGAGCTCCGTGCTGATCCCGGCGATCGTGGACGTGTTGTCCCACGCGGCGCCCACCTCGACGGGTCCGGCCCCCTGGCGCACGCAGCGCTCGGTGCCGGGGTCCCACGCCTCGGCGTGCGCGAAGTCGGCCAGGTACGGCACGACCACCTCGGGCGCGGCGGTGACGTCGAGGGTGCGGGACACGGTGGGCATGCAGGCTCCTGGGTGCTCGGTGGTGGTGCGGTCTCGATCCCCGTCATACACGGCCGCGGGAGCTCGCGCCCTCCCGCGCCGGGCAGGATGACGCCCGTGCCCCGCGAACCCCTGCCGGACCCGGCACCGGAGATCCCCACCGCCACCGTCTGGGACGGGGTGCGCGCCGTCGCCCCGGTGCTGGTCGGGGTGGTGCCCTTCGGGCTGGTGGCCGGCATCACCGCCGTCCAGGCCGGGCAGGGGGTCCTCGGGGCGGTCGTCTACTCCGTCGTCGTCTACGCCGGGGCCGCGCAGCTGGCCGCGCTGAACCTGCTCGGCGACGGGGCCTCGGTCGCCGTCGTCGTCCTCACCGCCCTGGTCATCAACGCCCGCCTCGTCCTCTACTCCGCCTCGCTCGCCCCCCAGCTGCGCGGCACCCCCCGCGGCCGGCGGCTGCTCGGGGCCTACGTCCTCACCGACCAGGCGTACGCACTGAGCATCATCCGGTTCCGCGACCCACTCGACGCCGCCGGCCGCTGGCGCTTCTACCTCGGCGCCGCCACGGCGATGTGGGTGACCTGGCAGCTGTCGACGCTGGTGGGCGCGGTGGCCGGGGGTGCGGTGCCCCCGCAGGTGCCGCTGGCGTTCGCGGTGCCGCTGGCCTTCCTGGCCCTGCTCGTCCCCAGCATCACCGACCGGCCGACGCTGGCCGCCGCCGTCGTCTCGGCGGTGGTCGTGGTGGCCGCCGCCCCGCTGGGCACGGCCGCGTTCCCGCTGGGCGCCGTCGCCGGGATCGCCGCCGGCTCGGTGCTGGCGCTGCGCCCGGGGGCCGCGACGTGAGCACCGCCGCCCTCCTGGCCGCCGTGCTCATCGGCCTCGGCACGCTCGCCCTGCGCGGCAGCGTCCTCGCCCTGGCCGACCGCCTCGGTGAGGTGCCGCCGCGGGTGCAGCAGGTGCTGCGGATGATCCCGCCGGCGGCGCTGGCCGCCCTCGTCGCCCCCGCCGTGCTGCGACCGGGGGGGACGCTCGAGCTCCTCTCCCCCGAGCTGCTCGCCGGGGCGCTCGCGCTGCTCGTGGCGTGGCGCACGAAGAACCTGCTCGCGACGATCGTCACCGGGCTGGTCGCCGTCGTCGTGCTGGGGCAGCTGCTCTAGTCCGACACCCGGGCGTGCCACCGGCCGAACCGTTCGGGGGCGGGCTGCGTAGACGCTGGTATGACAACGAGCCTCGGTCGTCGGGTTTCCGCGCTGGTTGGCGGTCTTGCCCTCGCGGGCGTGCTCGCCGGGTGCGGCTCAGCAAGCTCGAGCGGGCAGTCGGCGCCGCCGACACCCGCCGCCGCGTCGACGACCCAGGAGGCCCCGGCCTCCGCCGCGCCGACGGGCGGCGAGTCAGCGTCCGCGGCGCCCGCACCCGCTGCCGCAGCGCCGGAGATCGCCGTGAAGGACTTCGCGTACGAGGTGCCCGTGAGCGTCGCCCCGGGCGCGAAGGTGATGGTGGCGAACGCGGACAAGGTTGCGCACACGGTCACCGCGGACTCGGGCGGCGACGTGTTCGACGTGAACATCGATGCCGGGGGCACCGCCTCGTTCACCGCGCCGACCAAGCCCGGCACCTACGAGTTCCACTGCATCTACCACGGGAACATGCATGGGACCCTGGTCGTCGCATGAGCCGCAACCGTGTCCTGTCGTGGTCGATCCGGCTGGTCACTGTCGCAGGGCTGGGAGTGGACACCGGAATCCACCTCGCGCTCGCACCCACCCAACCACCTGCAGGTCCCGGCGGGTGGAGCCAGGTCGACCTGTTCTACGCCGAGGCCGCGGTGTCGCTCCTGGCTGCGTTCCTCGTGCTCGTGATCGGCAACCGGTTGAGCTACACCTTCGCGCTCCTGGTCGCCGCGAGCGCCCTGGCCGCGGTCGTCCTCTCCCGCTACGTCGACCTCGGACCGCTCGGACCGCTACCCGACCTGTACGAGCCCTTCTGGTACCCCAGCAAGGTCGCCGTCACCGTCGCCGAGGCCATCGCGGTCGTGGCGTCCGCGGTCGCTGCGCTGCTCCTGCGCCCCCGCCGTCCGCTGCCCGACGAACGGCGAGGGTGAACCACATCGCACCGGGTCCCTCGGTGCCGGGTCCCTCGGTGCCGGGTCCCTCGGTCCCCGCGGTGTGAGCCCGGCCTGAGACGCCTGCTCCCGCTAGGGCGTGTCTCCCATGTTCGGGCTGCTGGGTGCCTGATTCTGGGGTTGTGACGCGGAATCAGGTGCTCTCAGACGCGGTGTGGGCTCGGATCGAGCCGGTCCTACCCCCGTTGCAGGGGCGGATGGGTCGTCCGATGCGGGATCACCGGTTGTTGGTGGAGGCCGCGATCTGGCGGTATCGGACGGGGTCGCCGTGGCGTGATCTGCCGGCGGAGTTCGGTCCGTGGCAGACGGCGTGGAAGCAGCACGCCCGCTTCGCCGAGGACGGAATCTGGGACCAGGTACTGACGGTGCTGCTCACCGAGGCCGACACACGCGACGAGCTGGACTGGGCGGTGTCGGTGGACTCCACGATCGCCCGCGCCCACCAGCACGCCACGAACACCACCCGGGAGGTCGTGTCGCACGCCCGTCGGTGCGCGGGGGGCGCACCCGAATGACAAGAATCTGCTCGCTGAGCCCGCTGATCATGGTGTGGGTCGCTCCCGGGGTGGGCTGACCTCCAAGCTGCACACCCTCGTCGACGGGCGCGGGCGACCGTTGGTGCTGGTGGTGACGGCGGGGCAGGCGAATGACTCCCCGATGCTGCCCGCCCTGTTGCAGGGGCTGCGGGTGCCCCGGGTCGGTGCCGGGCGGCCGCGGACGACCCCGGATGCGCTGCTCGCCGACAAGGCGTACTCCGCCCGCGCCCACCGGGAGATGCTCACCGCACGGGGCATCACGGTGGTCATCCCGCAACCATCGGACCAGGTGCGCCACCGCCTGGCCCGCGGATCCGCCGGTGGTCGTCCACCCAACTTCGACGTCGACCGCTACCGCGGTCGCAACGTCGTGGAGCGGTCCTACTCACTGATGAAGCAGTGGCGTGGTCTGGCCACCCGCTACGACAAGCACGCCACCATCTACCGGGCCGCCGCCGTCCTGCACGCCGTCATCACCTGGTGCCGCCACATCGGAGACACGCCCTAGGGGCGGGAGGTGCCTCCTCAGGCCGGGCGTGCGGAGGTCAGGGTGGCGTAGACGACGATGTTGTCGAGGTAGTTGCCGGTGGCTGCGTCGAAGGGTCCACCGCAGGTGATCAGCCGGAGTCCGGCGTGGTCGATGTTGCCGTAGACCTCGAGGGTGGGGAACGCCTGCTTCTGGTACTCCCGCACCGCGGAGACTGTGACCTCCGCGAAGGTGCCGTCGGCGCGGGTGACCGCGCTGGG
>JBBSUN010000026.1:0-51172 GCA_038234335.1 Mycobacteriales bacterium | reverse complement strand
GTCCTGGTCGGCCGGGTCGTGCCGCATGACGCGCTGGAACAGGGTGTACGCCAGCGGGGCGAGGCTCATGGCCGTGCCCGGGTGGCCGTTGCCCACCTTCTGCACCGCGTCCGCGGCGAGCACCCGGGCGGTGTCCACGGCACGGGTGTCCAGCGCCGTCCAGCCGTCGGGGTGACGGGCGGTGGTGAGGGAGGTGATGTCGGTGTCGTCGGTGTGGTCGCTGACCGTCACGGGAAGGAGCTCCTGACCTGGTTGGCAGGACCGCCGCGGCGGGGCGTGGGGCGCGTGTCCGCGCTGCGCTGCGCGGGGCGGGCGCCGGGCCGGCGGGAGTCCCTGGGTTGCGGTTCCGTCTTCGGGGCGAGGGATCGATCAAGACCTTAGTGGTGTGCACCGCACCCTGACGATCCCGGTGGGCCGGGGCGGTGCGGGCCGTCTACTATCGGCTGTCGGAGTCAGGTCGTCGAACCGCTCCGTGCAGCCATGGTCGTCGGTTCGGAGCGAGGAGTGGTCGGTGCGGACAGCGGAGCAGCCCGGGTCCCCGGTGGGGGCCTCCGACGGTGCGTCCCACGGCGGCGCCACCCAGGTGCGGGGCACCCTGTCCGAGCGCGCCGAGGGCTCCGTGCTGGGCGCTCGCCTCGGTGCCTACATCTCGCTGACCAAGCCGCGCGTCATCGAGCTGCTGCTGGTCACCACGATCCCCGCGATGCTGCTGGCCCAGCGCGGCAGCGTCTCCCCGCTGCTCATCCTCACCACGCTGCTCGGCGGGTGGATGGCGGCAGCGAGCGCGAACACCCTGAACTGCGTGGCCGACGCCGACATCGACGCCGTGATGAAGCGGACGCGGCTGCGGCCGCTGGCCCGCCACGCGGTGCCCCAGCGCAACGCCCTCGTCTTCGGCGTCGCGCTCGGCGTCGCCTCGTTCGTCTGGCTGTGGGCGACGGCGAACCTGCTCTCCGGGGTCCTCGCGGTGGCCACGATCCTGTTCTACGTCTTCGTCTACACGCTGCTGCTGAAGCGGCGCACCACGCAGAACGTGGTCTGGGGCGGGGCCGCCGGCTGCATGCCCGTGGTCATCGGCTGGTCCGCGGTCACCGGCTCCGTCGCCTGGCCCGCGCTGGCCATGTTCGGGATCATCTTCTTCTGGACGCCGCCGCACACCTGGGCGCTGGCCATGCGGTTCAAGGAGGACTACGCCGCGGCCGGGGTGCCCATGTTGCCCGTGGTGAAGACCGCGGTCGAGGTCACCCGACGCATCGTCGCCTACGCCGCGGTGATGGTGCTGGTCAGCCTGTCCCTGCTGTTCGCGACGGGCTGGCTGTACGCCGTGGTCGCGGTGGCCGGTGGGGCGTGGTTCCTGACCATGGCGGTGCGTCTGCACCAGGCCACGGCGTCCGGCGTCGAGACCAGCCCGATGAAGCTGTTCCACCTGTCCAACACCTACCTGTCGCTGCTGTTCGTCGGCCTCGCGGTCGACTCCGTGCTGGGCCTGCCCGTCCTGTTGTAGGGCACCGACCGCCACGGTGGGCCGGACGGCCCGCCGCGGGCGCGGTGGACGCCACCGCCCGGCAGCCGGGCCAGGCGGAGCAGCGACGTGGAGGCTCGAACGGCCGCCGCCGTGGTGGGCCGCGGGCGGCGCGCGCTCACCGGCGGAGGATCGGTGACCGCGTGCAAGGCCGCGTCGGTGAGCAGGGGTGCGACGTGGACACCCCACCCCATCGGTACGTCGCCATTCCTGGGATCGGCACGACGGCACCACCGTTCGTGGTCCTCGGTACACGTTCGGGTCCTGGGCTCGGAACGTGGCCGGGTGGTGTCGATGCAGCGGTATGCCTACCGCGACTGCTCTTGCCCGCACCCCGCGCACAGCGACGGTCCGGGCTCGAGCTCTCGGTGGTGTCGCCGGGGCGGTCACCGTGCTGGCCCTGCTCGCGACGGTGGGTGCGGGCTCGGCGGGCGCCGCCACCGCACCGGTCGGCCTCGGTGCCGCCGCGAGCTTCGGCGTCCTCGCCGGGACCACGGTGACGAACACCGGGCTTTCCACGATCAGCGGCGACGTCGGGGTGAACCCGGGCTCCGCGATCACCGGTTTCCCCCCGGCCGTCGTGACCAACGGGCAGCTGCACGCTGCCGACGCCCTCGCCGGGCAGGCGCAGGCCGACACCGTGGACGCCTACGACGACGCCGCGGGCCGGGCGAACACGGCGGACGTCCAGACCGAGCTCGGCGGTAGCACCCTGACCGCGGGCGTCTACACCGGAGCCGACCTGGGGGTGACGGGCACGCTGACCCTCGACGCCGAGGGCGATCCCGCCGCCGTGTTCGTCTTCCGCTCCGCCGACACCCTGATCACCGCAGCCGCGAGCAGGGTGGAGCTCGTGAACGGGGCCTCGGCGTGCAACGTGTTCTGGAAGGTCTCGAGCTCGGCCACCCTGGGCACCGGGAGCGCCTTCGTCGGCACCGTCGACGCCCTGACCTCGATCAGCGCGCAGACGGGGGCCGCCGTCGAGGGACGCCTGCTCGCGCGCAACGGTCAGGTCAGCCTGGACACGAACACGATCGACGTCCCGCAGTGCGGTGCCGCGACACCCACGTCGGCACCCACGTCGGCACCCACCTCGGCACCCACCTCGGCCCCCACGTCGTCACCCACCATCAGCCCCAGCGCCACGACGTCCGTGGGACCGGTCACGACGACCCCCCTGGTCATCACCCCCGTCCCGCTCGGCGGCTCGGACACGCCGATCACTGGTCGGAGCACCACGACCTCGCCGTTCGGGGCCGGTGACGGCGGCGCGTCGAACGGCGGCAACGGGTCGGGCATCGACACGATGTCGTCGAGCCGAGGGCTGGCCGCCACCGGTGCGAGCGTCACCTGGACGGCGGCGACGGGAATCCTCGCGGTGGGCCTCGGCGCAACGCTGGTGGCCGGCACTCGGCGCCCCCGCGATGATGACGCACGCTGAGTCATTCTGTGCGGGAGGGCAGCGGCCGGGACGGAGCCCGGTCACCGCGGGGCGCACGTCGGCGATCAGGTGGCACGGGTGAGGGTGTCGCCCTGGAATCGAAGGTAGCTGCGGGTCAACGCCCGCAGCGCCGTCTGTCGCCCGTTCCGAGCGCGGAACGGCCGTGGTTCTCTGACCAGGGTGTCGGTGGCGAGAAGGGGTCCGTCGGGGCTTGACCTTGCCGTTGCGTCAACTCCTAGCGTTGGTGGTGGCCGGCACCGAGCCGGCGAGGACCATGGAGGTGGGCATGGCGTTCTCGATCGCCGGGGTGGCCCGGATGTCGGGGGTGACGTCGCGGGCACTGCGGCACTACGACGACATCGGGCTGCTGCCACCGGCCCACGTCGGTAGCAACGGGTACCGCTTCTACGAGCAGGAGCAGCTGCAGCGGATCCTGCTGCTGCGCGAGCTCGGTCTGGGACTCGGCGCCATCGCCGAGGTCCTGGCCGGCGACCGGGACGAGGTCGCAGCGCTGCGAGAGCACGAGCAGTGGCTGCACGGCGAGCGTGCTCGTCTCGGCCGGTTGGCCGACACCGTCTCCCGCACGATCCGTCAGCGGCAAGGAGAGCACGAGATGAGCGCACCGGAGCTGTTCGAGGGTTTCGCCGAACGGGCGGCCCAGCTGGAGGAGGACCTGGTCACCGAGCACGGCGACGGGGTGCGCGAGCACTTCCGCCACGAACGCGAGGTGAACCAGGAGTGGACGCAGCAGGACTACCTCGGCGCCCAGCGCCCGGGGTGAGGAGATCAACGACAAGTTCCTGGCGTTCCGGCGTTCCGAGGCCGCTCCCGACTCGGACGCGGCGTTGCGCCTGACGGACGAGCACGACCAGGAGGTTGCCCGGTTCTGGACCCCGGACCGGGCCAGCTACACCGGGTTGGGCCGCACCTCCGTGGACAACCCCGAGCTGGAGGCCCGCTACGACGCCAAGGCCGACGGCCTGGCCGAGTACCTCCGGGACGCCACCGCCACCGCCGCCGACGCTGAGCAGCGCCTGAGCCGACACCCCGGCTCCGACCGCGTCACCGGCGGCCGTCGAGGTCGTCCGGGTTCAGGGGCTGCAGACCCTGAACCCGTTTCGCCTGCGCACAGCGCCGTCAGGGCGCGACCGGAGCAGGGAAGAGTGTCGTCGGCAGAGCTCCCTGCTCACCAACCACCTCGTGACCGGGGTCGCGCGACGCCGTTGGCCGGAGCCGGTGTCCACCGGGTTGGCCCCGTCGCGGGATGATCAGGTGGTGCAACTCCTGCGACGGAATCGGGATCGGGCATGACGCGACGAGATGATGCGCCGGGCGGTCCGACCCCCGACCCCGACGTGGTGACCGCCGCCGGCCGGGTCGGTGCGCACCCGGCGCCCGCGCTGCGCGCGCACGAGGACGGCGACCACGGCCCCGTCTCCGATGCGGAGGCGCAGGCCCTGGCGTCGGCGTCGACCGAGCACCCGACGGGGCGACTGGGCCCCCGCCTGAACCGGCACTCGCCGTTCATCATCGGGCTGATGGCGACGGCCGGTGTCGTCGTCATCTACTGGTTGTCCCTCGTGCTGGAGTCGATGCGCAGCGAGCTCGTCCTCGTCGGATCCGCGTTGTTCATCGCGATGGGTCTGCAACCGGTGGTGAGCTGGTTGGAACGCCACCACTTCCGCCGCGGCTTCGCCGTGACCGTGGTGTTCCTGTTCTTCCTCGCCCTGGTCGTCGCATTCCTGGCCACGGCGATCCCGCCGATCGTCACCCAGGCGACCCAGCTCATCGACGAGGTTCCCCGCTACCTGGCCCTGCTGCAGGACAAGTCCTCGCTGCTCGGACGACTGAACGCCCAGTACGGCATCGAGACCAAGGTCATGTCGACGGTGGAAGGACCGTCGGTGCTCGGCAACGTCGTCGGCATCGGTGAGGAGCTGTTCGGCTACGTCACCAACCTCGTGCTGCTGATCGTGCTCACGGCGTACTTCCTCGTCGACCTGCCCCGCGTGCGTCGCCTGACCTACCGACTGCTGCCGGCCTCCCGACGCCCTCGGGCGGTGCTGCTCGGCGACCAGGTCCTGGACAAGGTCGGCGCGTACGTGCTGGGCAAGGTGATCATCTCGCTCGTCACGGCGGTGTCCACCTACGTCTGGCTGGTGGTCTTCGGGGTTCCCTACCCGTTGTTGCTCGCCGTCTTCGTGGCGCTGCTGGACCTCATCCCGGTGGTCGGTTCGACCATCGCCGGGGTGTTCGCGTGCGCGGTCGCGCTCACCGTCTCCATCCCGGTGGCGCTCTACACGGTGGGCTTCTTCCTCGCGCAACGGGTGATCGAGGACTACCTGCTCGTCCCCCGCGTCATCGGGCGGGTGGTCCGCGTGCCGGGAGTGATCACCGTGGTCGCGGTCATCCTCGGGGCGGCCGTGCTGGGCCTGGTCGGCGCGCTCATCGCCATCCCGGTCGCCGCCGCGGTGCAGCTGATCATCGAGGAGGTCCTCATTCCCCGGATGGACGAGGAGTAGCGCCCGAGCGTGCGCCGGTCCGGCGTGATCACGACGTTGCCGGCCCTGCTGCGTGGTGGCCGCCGCTCACGGCGCACCCGCCGTGCTCCTCGCGAGAGGTTCGATCCGTCGCGACCGGGGAGCAACGAGCACCACCGACGGCCGGTCCACTCTGGATCGGGTGTCGCTCCGGGGTCGCCCGCGCGGGGGCACGGCTACCGGGTCCGCACCCCCGCCCGCTGTCCGGCCACGAGGTTGTCCGCGGCGCGGGCGACCATGGCCATGATGGTGAGGGCGGGGTTCGCCGAGCCCTGGGTGGGCAGGGTGGAGCCGTCCGTGACGTACAGGTTGTCGATGCCGTGCACGCGGTGGTCGGTGTCGACCACGCCCTCCTCCGCGGTGGCGGACATCCGGGCCCCGCCCACGAGGTGCGCGGCTCGGGACAGCGTCATCACCTCGGTGGCCCCGGCGGCTCGCATGACGGCCTCCATCGTCGTGCTGGCCGCCTCGATGAGCGCGGAGTCGTTGTCGCAGTAGGAGTAGCTGAAGTGGGCCACCGGCAGCCCGTGCTCGTCGGTCTCGTCGGCCAGGGTGACGCGGTTGTCGGCCTGGGGGAGCAGCTCGCACAGCGCCCCGATGCACCCCCAGTGCACGTAGTCACGCATGTACTCCCGCAGGGAGTGACCCCAGTGGCCCTGCGCGAGCACGTGTCCGGCCCACCCGATGGGCAGCGGCCCCACCGTCTGCAGGGAGTAGCCGCGCCGGTAGGGCTTCGTGGGGTCGGTCTCGTAGAACGCCTCGGTGCTGGCCTCCGGCGGCGGGGCCTTGTAGGTGCGGACCTCGGCGTCGAAGCGCCCCGCGGTCTGCGGTGCGCCCTGGACCATGAGGTAGCGACCCAGCTGGTCGTGGTCGTTGCCCAGGCCCTGCGGGAAGCGGTCGGTGGCCGACAGCATCAGCAGCCGGGGGGTCTCGATGCTGTAGCCGGCGACGGCGACCATGCGGGCCCGCTGCCGGTGCGTCGTCCCGTCGTGCAGGTACTCCACGCCGGTGGCCAGCCCGGTCGCGTCGTCGACGAGCACCCGGCTGACGTGGCAGCCGGCCCGCACCTCGGCGCCGTGGGCGAGGGCGTCGGGGATGTGGGTGATGAGGGGGCTCGCCTTGGCGTTGACCTTGCAGCCCTGCTGGCAGAAGCCGCGGTAGATGCAGTGCGGACGGTTGCCGAAGCGGCCGTTGGAGATGGCCACCGGACCCACCCGGGTCTCGATGCCCAGGGCGTGCGCGCCGCGGACGAACAGGTCACCGTTGCCGCCCAGCGGGTGGGCGTGCTGGGGGTAGGTGTGCGGATCGCCCCACGGCCAGTCCTGGCCGGCGACGGGCAGCTCCTGCTCGATGGCCTCGTAGTAGGGCTTGAGGTCGGTGTAGGCGATGGGCCAGTCGACGCCGACCCCGTCGAGGGAGCGGGTCCGGAAGTCCGACGGGTGCAGCCGCGGCACGTAGCCGGAGTAGTGGATCATCGATCCGCCCACCCCACGCCCGGAGTTGTTGGAGCCCATGGGGACCGGGTTGGTGCCCGCGATCTGTCGGGAGGAGTTCCAGTACAGGTCGTGGGCGCCGCGCTCGTCGGAGACCCAGTCGGTGTCGGGGTCCCAGAACGGGCCCGTGTCGAGCACGACCACCTTCCAGCCCGCGCGGGCCATCCGCTGCGCGAAAACGCTGCCACCGGCACCGGCACCGACGACGACCAGGTCGACCTCGTCCTCGCCGTCGAAGCGGCGCATGTCCCGTCGCAGGGTGTGGTTGGTGCGGGTCCCGTCGTTGGGCACCAGCCAGGCTGACTCGTTGCGCTCGCGCAGGCCCGCGTAGGTGTACCGGGTGCTGAGCGGGTGGGGCAGGGGGACCTTCACTGCGCTCCTCGGGTCGTGGTCTCGCGTCGCGTCGCGCCGGGGTCGGGGCGGCCCACGAGCTCGGCCTGGCGGGCGTGCGCGGCGTCGAAGCGCGCGGCGGCCGCCGTGGGGTCGGTGTCCGCGGTGTCGGCGGACTCCCACGGCTCGCGCTTGTCGACGCCGATGTTCTTGTACCCGCGGGGGTATGCCGGGCCACCGAAGCCGATCTCGTTCCACGACCACGGGTGGGCGTAGAACGCCGCGGTCGCGTAACGGGTCCACAGCCCCCACACCGCCGACGCCGGCACCCCGTGCCAGTCGTCGGAACCGAGGTCCTGCACGCGCTGCAGGACGCCCGCCGCGGTCGAGGGGTCAAGTGCGGCGAAGGAGTCCCCGCCGGCGTCCCGGGCGTCCTCGGTCAACCACCCCAGGCTGTCGCGCCACGCGCCGTCGTCGGTGGGCATCCACGCGTAGTGCCAGCCGTCGAAGTCACCCGAGGCCAGGCGCGTGTCGATCATCGCGACCACCGGGACCCGGGGTTCGGCGTCCTGGGCGAGCAGCAGGTCGCACAGGACGGCAGCGGTGGCCGCCTCGGTGGCGGTGAAGAACTGCAGCGGACCGGGTGGATCGAGGCGGCCCAGCACCACCGCGGCGGTCACGTCGTCCCAGAACCGGGCCTGGTCGAGCACGTCGTAGGTGGGGTAGCGGCCCTGGCCCTGGGGCGTGGTGCCCATCAGTCCTCCTCGCGGCGCAACGCCGCGGCGAGCAGGCCCATGCCCCCGACCAGGCTCGCGAGCATGGGGGCGAACAACGGTGGTCCCATCTCCAGGTTGTAGGCCGCGAGCTTCCAACCGCCCGGGCGCTGCGCGATGCCGCGGGCGTGCAGGTACGTGCCCTGGACGCCGTTGGCCACGATGAGCGCGCTCGAGATCGGCAGCACCGTCTTGGCTGCACGACGGCTGAACACCGCGGCGATCCCGGCCGGTACGGCTGTCGGCAGCAGCACCACCGGCCACCACATCATCTTGTTGCCGAAGCTCGCGCCGTCGTGGCTGGTGTAGACCTCCAACGTGGTGACGATCGCACCGGCTGCGGTCAGCGCGGCCATGGACCGCTCGAAACGACCGGTCTCGACCAGGCGCAGCGCCCGACCGACCGGACCACGGTGTCCACTCAGGACAGTTCTGCGGGACATCAGCGACTCCAGGCTCGTTGGGTTCGACAACAGGTCGATCGTGCGGGACGGCGCCGCCGGGACACCGCCACCACCTCAGCCACCACGGTGCGACGCGAGCAGGAACCCGGCGGCCGCTCCCAGCGTCAGCGAGAGCACGACGTCGGCGCGCCGACCTCGACCTCGACGACGACCACGGGTGACTCGGCGACACGGGTCCGCAGGTGCAGTCGTGCCACTCACCGCGGCCAGGCGCCCCGGTGCGTCCGCGCGGGGTTCGTCCACCGCCTCGCCCCGAGCTCGTGCGGTCACCACGCTGTCGTGCTCGCGGACCACGGTGATGGGGTTGCCGCCGTAGACCACGCGCTGGTGCTGGTGTGCCTCCAGCTCCAGCCGTGACGCACCGGGGCCCCGACCGCCCAGCAGGCCGGCACGCAGGGTGGCGACACGCTGCTGCGGGTCCGCGCGGAGGTCCGTGGGTCGATCTGCTGGGTGCTTCCCGGGCGGGCCGAGACCGGCACCGGGACCTCCGTCCGGGTGAGCGTCCCGGCTCACGCTCGTCCCCGTTCCCTCGGCGCCGGCCGCGACACGCTGGTGGTGCGGTGCCGCCAGGAGGTGGCGAGCACCGTCGCCGACGTGGCCGTCGAGGCTCGACGTGACGTTCCCCGCACGGGTTGTCTCCGCTCGCACGATCCAGGCGACGACCACCCGCTCCGCGCGCCGGATCGAGACGGAGCAGGACCGGCACCGTCCCGGGTCCCTGTTTCCGGCACGCACGGCCGGGGCAGTCCCGGTGCGGTCAGGAGCAGTGGCAGCGGCTCGCGCACGGCGCGGAGGGCGGGTGCAGCAACGGTCCTCGAGACCGTCGGCCCGCCCGACGACCCTGCCGAGGTCGACGGCCCGGGCACCACCGCCGGACCCTCCCGGGGCGGGGCGCCCACCAGGAGCGCCGCCACGCGCGACAGGCCCGCGATGGCCGCCAGGGCCTCGGCGGGACCTGCGGCGGGATCGTTGCCGAGCATGTCCAGGGCGTCCCACACCCCGACGAGGTCGGCCCCCGGGTACCTCGCGGTCGGGTGGTCGAGCACCGCGGTGGTGAGAGCCGCAGCAGCTCGCTCGAGCACCTCGAGCAGCTCGGGAGCGGAGACCCCGCCGAGCAAGGGTCCCTCGGGTGAGCGCTTCATCGAGCCCCCAGTTCTGCGCCCCGGATCGCGCCCACGGGATGGGCACGCGACGAGCACACGATCATGGTAGACGCAACCATTGCGTTCAATCAAGGGAATTGTCGCGCAATGGTTGCAGGGCGGCGGTACTGTCCGGCTCGTGACCACGCCAGCGCCGAGACCCCAGCCGTCCGGAGCTCGGCTCGACGCCGACGTCGACGCCGCGATGGGCGCCGCGCGGGTGTTCGTGGGCGTCATCGTGCGTTCGATCAACACCGTGGAAGACCAGGTGACGCTGCCGCAGCTCCGGATCCTGATGCTGGTGGCCACGCGTGGCGGGCTCAACCTGAGTGCCCTGGCGGACGCGCTCGGCGTGCACCCGTCGAACGCCTCGCGCGCCTGCGACCGTCTCGTCGAAGCGGGGCTGCTGACGCGACGGGACTCCGCTGCGGATCGACGCAACCTCGTCCTCGACCTGAGCGGCCAGGGACGTGCGGTGGTCGACTCGGTCAGCACCGCCCGTCGAGACGCGTTGCGCGCCATCCTGCAGGAGATGGGCGAGGAGCAGCGCCGACACCTCGGCCCCGTCCTCCTGTCGTTCGCCACCGCCGGTGGGGAGCACGCCGCGGCCGACGTCGGCGTCGTCTGGAGCTGACCGGAGCCCGCGTCGGTCTTGTCGAGTTCTCAGGTTCGCACTGTTTGCGTGAGTGCAATCAGTGCAATACTGATGGCATGGTGCCAGAGCGGTGGACGCGGACCCCACGTCGAGCGGACGCTCGGTGTCCAGGGGGTGCGCACCCGCGGCGAACCCCGACGACGTCCCCGAGCGCGCAGCGGACCCCGGGCCGGGGGACCTGGTGAGCACTCGCGACGAGACCGGTTTCGCCCCGATCGGCGACTACGCGGTCCTGGGGGACGGGAGCAGCGTCGCCCTCGTGGCCGCGGACGGCGCGGTGGACTGGTGGGCCGCGCCGCAGCTGGACTCCACCCCGGTGATCAGCTCCGTGCTCGACCCGGGCGCGGGGGGACGCCTGCTGCTGGCCCCGGTGGATCCGGTCGCCGAGGTGAGCCGGCGCTACCTGCCGGGCACCAACGTGGTCGAGTCCACCGTGGACACGGCGACCGGTCGGGTGCGCGTCACGGACTCGCTCAACACCGGCTCCGCCGGCCCGCTGCCGTGGACCGAGCTCGCGCGCCGGGTCGAGGGTGTCGAGGGCACGGTCGAGCTGGCGTGGCGGGTGCAGCCCGGTGACGGGCTCGGCCGCTGGTCGCCGTGGACGGAGCTGACCACTCGTGGTCCCGTCCTGCACGCCGGCGACCTCACCCTGGCCGTGTGCTCCACCGGAGGTCCTGATCCGCGGGTCGACGGTGACGCGGTGCTGGGCACCGTGGTCGTCGGCGAGGGCGAGCGCTTCACCCTCGGCGTGGTCGCCGCCCACGACGAGCCGCTGTTCCTGCCCAGCGGGAGCGAGGTGGACCAACGGATCGACGACACGATCGGCCGGTGGGAGGCCTTCAGCGACCAGATCGACTGGCCGGGGGAGCACCGTGATGCCGTGGTCCGCAGCGTTCTCGCGCTCAAGACCCTGGTGATGACCCGCACCGGGGCGGTCGCAGCGGCCGCGACCACGTCACTGCCCGAACGGATCGGCGGGGGGAAGAACTGGGACTACCGCTTCTGCTGGGTCCGCGACGCCTCGTTCACCCTGGACGCGCTGATGCGGTGCGGGCTGAAGGCCGAGGTCCACGCCGCCATGTCCTGGCTGCTGGGTGCGATCCGCGCGAACGGTCCCGGCATCCACGTGATGTACACCCTCGAGGGCCACCTGCCGACGACGGTCACCCACGCGCGGGCGCCCGGGTACCGGCAGAGCACCCCGGTGCAGCTGGGCAACGCCGCCACCGACCAGGTGCAGCTGGGGGTGTACGGAGACCTGTTCGGCGCCGTCGAGCGGTGGGTGTCCGGCGGGCACGTGCTGGACACCGGGACCAGCCGGCTGCTCGTCGACCTCGCCGATGCGTGCGCCGACACCTGGCGACGCCCGGATGCCGGCATCTGGGAGCTGGGTACCACCGTGCAGTACACCTCGTCGAAGATGAACTGCTGGCGAGCACTGGACGTCGCGGCCCGGCTGACCGACGAGGGCCACCTCGCGGGCCTGTCCGGGCGCTGGCACCGCGAGGCGGAGCAGGTCCGCGGCTGGATCGACGAGCACTGCTGGTCGCAGTCCCAGCGTGCGTACGTGTTCCACGCCGGCTCCGAGGACCTCGATGCGTCGGTGCTGCTGGGCGCCCAGATGGGCTTCGACCGCGGCGACCGGATGTCGAGCACGGTCGACGCCATCCGTCGCGAGCTCGGCTCACCAGCACCGGGCTCGGCGGGGCTGCTCTACCGGTACAGCGGTGTCGACCAGGAGGAGGAGGCGTTCCTGGCGTGCTCCTTCTGGGCGGTGGAGGCGCTGGCGCACTGCGGGCGCCGCGACGAGGCCTCCGCGCTGCTGACGCAGCTGCTGGGCACGGCCAGCCCGCTCGGCCTGTTCAGCGAGATGCGCAACCCGCGCACGGGCGAGCTCGTCGGCAACATCCCGCAGGCGCTGAGCCACCTCGCGCTGATCAACGCCGCCGCTGCGCTCCCAGCACCGCCCGACCCTGACCACCACCAATCCGACACGAGAGCGAGCAACCCATGAGCACAGCAGTCGACCGAGGCGTCGCCGTCGTCACCGGAGGGACCGGAGGAATCGGCCGGGCCACGGTGCGCGAGCTCGCCGAGCGTGGCTACGACGTGGCCGTGCTGGCCCGCGGGCAGGCCGGTCTGGACGGGGCGCTCGCCGACATCGAGGCCGCCGGCCGTCGGGGTCTCACCGTGCCGACCGACGTCGCCGAGCACACGCAGGTGGAGGCGGCCACCGACCACGTGGAGGCGGAGCTGGGCCCGATCACGGTGTGGGTCAACTGCGCCTTCGTCGGATCGCTGGCCCTGTTCTGGGACACCTCGCCCGAGGAGTACCGGCGGATGACCGAGGTGACCTACTTCGGTCAGGTCAACGGCACCCGGGCCGCGCTGCGGGTGATGCGCCCCCGCAACGCCGGACGGATCGTGAACGTGAGCTCGGCCATGGCCTACCGGGCCATCCCGCTGCAGTCGGCGTACTGCGGGGCCAAGCACGCGATCAAGGGGTTCACCGAGTCCGTCATCACCGAGCTGCTCCACGAGCGCAGCCAGGTGACCATCGGCCTGGTCACCCTGCCCGGGGTCAACACGACCCAGTTCAACTGGAACCTCAGCCGGGTGCCGAAGCACCCCATGCCGGTGCCGCCGATCTACCAGCCGGAGGTGTGCGCCCGGCAGATCGCGTTCGCCGCGGAGACCACGCGACGCAACTACTGGGTGGGGGTGCCGACGGTGTACACGGTGCTGGGCAACCGCGTCGCACCGGCGTTCGCCGACTGGTACCTCGGTCGCACCGGGGTCAGCTCCCAGCAGACCGACCGCGACGCCCCGCGCTGGGGGTCCAACGTCTTCGGGGCCCGCGACGACGACGTCGACCGCGGTGCCCACGGGCCCTTCGGGGCCGCCGCCCACGACTGGGACCCGGTCTCGGCGGTGTCGCGGTACCGCGTGGCGGCGAGCGCCGCGGCGCTGGCCGGCGCCCTGGGTGCGGCGAGCGCGCTGCGGCGGGCACACCGGTGACGACCCCCACCACATCCCCCCGCACGCGGAAGATCGAGCTCGCCCGGTTCGCGTGGGGCGTGCTGCTGCTGGGCTTGCCCACCCGGGTCCTCGGGGTCGCGGGCGCACGGGTGGACCGTCGCGGCGTCGTGGTCACCCGTGTCCTCGGTGCCCGGCAGGTGGCGCAGGCGGTGCTCTCGGGGCTGAGGCCCAGCCCCGAGGTGCTCGCGGTGGGCGTCTGGGTCGACGCCGTGCACAGCGCGAGCGCAGTCGGCCTGGTCATCGCCGACCGTGACCGGGCCGCGGCCGGGATCGCCGACGCGACGGTCGCGGCCGGGTGGTCGCTCCTGGGGCGACGCGACCTCCGCCGCGGCGTTGCCACCCCACCGGCGCACGACCGACGCCGCGACGTGCTGGCCCGGCTCGTCCTGCGGATCGCACCCGGCGGGACCCGCCTGCTCCAGCTGGCCCAGGACGCGCGAGGACCCGTGCGCCTCACCCACCCAGCTCACCGCTGACGCAGCGTCGGCCCGAGACACGGAGGACCGGACATGCCCAGCTTCTTCCCGTGGTGGGTGGTCGTCACCCACTTCCTGAACCTGTTCTTCCTGCTGCTGCTCGTGCGCTCGGGACTCCAGATCCTCTCGGCGTTCCCCAAGTTCTACTGGCACGAGGACTGCACGCCCGGCCGGGAGTGGTTGCGCCTGTCGAAGAAGATGTACGGTGCCGACTCCCGCAAGTCCTGGTCGTCCCTCGACGAGGAGGTGGCCTGGTCCCCGGTGATCGCCATGCCGGGCCGCAAGAACCTGGGGCTGGGCCGGCACTGGCACTTCCTGACCGTGCAGTTCTGGATCCTCACCGGCGTCGTCTACCTCTCGTTGGTCTTCGCCACCGGGTACTGGCACTACCTGGTGCCCCAGCACTGGTCGATCGTGCCCGACTCCATCCGCGCGGTGGGCACCTACCTGCAGTTCCACATCCCCGACAAGATCCCGGGTCAACCGTTCGAGCCTGCGCAGAAGCTGGCCTACTTCCTGGTGATCTTCGTCCTCTCGCCGTTCCAGATCATCACCGGTGCTGCGATGTCGCCCTCGGTCATCGGACGCTTCCCCCGCTTCGGCAAGCTCCTGGGCGGCAGGCAGGGCGCCCGCAGCCTCCACTTCCTGGGCCTGTGCGCCTTCACCGCCTTCGTGGTCGTCCACGTCTTCATGGCCGTCGTCAACGGGTTCCCCACCGAGATGGGCAAGATCGTGCTGGCCGGCGGCGAGGACACCACCCTCGCCGTGGTGGTCGGACTGGCCGGGCTGTTCCTCGTCGTGGTCTTCCACGTCGCCATCACGATGTTCTCGCTGCGCTACCGGCGGACCACCCAGAAGATGCTCGGGATCGTGGTCAACCCGTTCGAGCGGGTCCTCTCCCGCACCTTCACCTCGCGGCAGCACCTCAGCCGGGACAGGATCTCGCCCTACCACCGGGTCAACGGCTACCCACCGACCGGTGCGGAGTACGACGAGATGGCTGCGGACGGCTTCCGCGGCTACCGGCTCTCGGTCGGCGGACTCGTCGAGCGTCCGCTGTCGCTGTCCCTCGAGGACCTGCGCGCTCTCAGCCAGACCTCGCAGATCGTGCAGCACAACTGCATCCAGGGCTGGAACAACATCGCCGAGTGGGGCGGGGTGACCATGACCAGCATCATCGAGTGGGCCAAGCCCGACCCGAAGGCGCGTCACGTCGTGTTCTACGCCATGGACGACAAGGGCCTCACCGAGGGTGAGGGGCGGTACGGGTTCTTCTACAGCACCATCCCGGTCCACCTCGCCACCAACCCGCAGACCATCCTCGCTCTCGAGATGAACGGCGAACCGCTGCCGGTGGAGCACGGTGCTCCCCTCCGGCTGCGGGTCGAGACCCAGCTCGGGTTCAAGATGACCAAGTGGATCGCGGCCATCGAGTTCGTCGAGAGCACCGACGACATCGGCATGGGCATGGGCGGTTGGCGCGAGGACCAGCAGTACTACGCCAACGCCGCTGGTATCTAGGACGGTCGTCCCACGCGTCGCGGCGCGAGGGAGGTCACCACGGTGCCTCGTCCGGTCCACGATCGGTGACCGGGACGCGTCGTCCACGCGGTGTTGCGTCGGGTCACGGCTGACCCGATCACCTTCCGTCCCGACGAGGACGCCGCGAGGGCGTTGTCCGTCCTGACCCGTGACGGCACCGCGGTGCCCGTCGCGGTTTCTCCACTGCCCAGTCCGTCGCGGCGGTCAGGTCGTCGACGGCGATGTCCAGGTGCTCCATGGTGCCCTGGTGGTCGGGCTCGCTCGGCCACGTCGGTCGCGTGTGGTGCTCCGCGTGCTCGAAGTTGAGCGTGATCGAACCGTCGTCGCTGGTGGTCTTGATCTGCGCCCAGCCGTCGTTGGACGGCTTGCCCGGCCGCGGCGGATCGCGTGCACGATCTCGGTGCCGAAGAGCCGGGCGTGGAAGCTGGCCGGGGCGCGCGGATCTGCGGCGCCGATCGTGACTGGCGTGAGCTGCAGGCGGGGTCTCACACCGAGGTGCTCCTCTCGCGCACCGCGCAGGTTCGGGCGAGGACGAGCACTGTCGAGGAGCTCGTGACCTGATCGGGCCTGGGACCGACATCGCCGCAAGACGATCGCGGTGAGGCAGCCACACGAGACCCCGCGACCATCAGACGATGTCGGCCTCGTAGTGGAGCAGCTCGGCGTCCGCACCGACCTGGCGGAAGCCCGCCCGCTGGAGGGTCACGCTGGATGCGACGTTGTCGAGCTCGGTGTCGGCACGGATCGTGGTCACCCCCGCCGCGCGGGCAATCTTCATGAGCTGCTGCACCGCTTCAGCGGCATAGCCACGACCGCGCGCGGACTCCACCAGTCCGTACCCGATCTCGACGACACCCTCGACTGGCTGCCCCTTGAAGCCGACGCCACCAACGGCCCGCCCGTCCGCGCGGACGCGGATCTGGTGGTAGCCGAACGGACGCTGCTCACCGTCTCGCTCGGTGGCCCGCAGTAAAGCGCCGAGAGCCGCGAGATCTCCGCCGAACGGGTACCCGTCGGCCCACAGGTCACCCGCACCCGGTGCGGCGTCGCGAAGACGACGTGCCTCAGCCTCGTCGACCGCGTGCAGGTCCAGGCGTGCTGTCTCCTCATCCACGGGATCACCCCACCACGTAGGGGCCTGCAGGCAAGTTCTTTTCCGACGCAGCGGCGAACCGTCATCCCGACAACCGGGCCCGCCGCGATCAGCTCGACCGGCCCGGGGTGGGTCAGGCCGCATCGTCGCGCAGGGATCCCGTCAGCGCTCGGGTGTGCCAGGGGACGGGCTGCGCCGGCGGTGACCCCGGTCGTCCCACCCGAGGGGACCTCGACACGTGCAGGGGGGACGAGCGACGGAGGGTGTCCGCCCAGCGCGGCGTCATCGTCGATCGGACGGGCAGCGCACCCGGGTTCGGGAACGCTCCCAGCTGGGCCGGCGCGCGTCGCGCCGCGGCGTGACGGGAGAAACTAGGGTGGCGCCCATGAGCGACGACGACACGACCACGCCCTCCGTCACGGCGCCGAGCAGGGACGTGAAGGCCGTGGACGTGTTCGTCGAGGCCCACGGCGAGACGGTGGCGGTGGTGCAGGGGGTGAGCATGGACCAGGTCCGCATCACGCTGGTCGGCGAGGACGGTGCGCTCGGGGACGTCCTCGTCCGGGACGCGGCGGTGGCCACGGCCGTGGTGGCAGCCTCGCGGGCGACGGAGGGGGAGTGGAGCCGCGAGACGGCGGCCGCGGTGACCCTGGACCGCGGCTACCGCACCCGGATGGCCTCCGGGGGTGGGGGACGGCGCTGAGCCCGGTCGGCCGGGCCGACGGACCTCAGCGGACGGTTGCTCCGTCCGGGCTGGTCGACGGCGTGCGTTCGCTGCCGTGCGGCACCGGGGCCCGGGTGTGCGCCCACAGCGCCGCGGTCGCCCCGGTGGCCAGGGCGGCGCCCGCCACGTGCAGGGAGACCAGCGCCTCGGGAACCCCGGTGTAGTACTGCACGATGCCCACGAGACCCTGCGCGAGGACCACGGCGAGCACGATCCAACCCTGGCGCACCAGCCGGGCGTGAGCGCCGACCAGCCGCAGCGCGAACAGCAGCCCGGCGAGCAGCCCCAGGTAGGCCACGAGCAGGTCGCCGTGCACCTGGACCAGGGCGGGGATGCTCACCGCGGCGAGGCGGTCCACGTCGGCCGAGCCGGCGTGCGGTCCGGCCGCGGTCACCAGGGTGCCGGCCACGAGCAGCGCGGCCAGCACCGCCGTCGACACCACCAGCAGCGTGCGCACCGGCCCCGGGACCACCGTGCCGACCTCGACCCCGTCGGGTCGGGACACGCCCACGTGCAGCTGGACGGCCAGCCAGACCAGCACCATGGAGACGAGGAAGTGTGGGGCCACCGTCCACCACTGCAGGCCGCTGAGGACGGTGAGCCCACCGAGGACCGCCTGCACCACGGTGCCCAGCGGCAGCGTCCACGCGTAGCGGCGCAGCTCCCGGCGACGCCCGGCCCGGTAGACCACGAGCACGGCGGCGACGGCAGCGAGCACCACGACGTAGGTCAGCAGCCGGTTGCCGAACTCGATGGCCTGGTGCCAGGCGGGGACGTCGTTGCCCCCCACCGGCACGAAGCTGCCGGGGAAGCAGCGCGGCCAGGTCGGGCAGCCCAACCCGGAGCCGGTGACCCGGACGACGGCCCCGGTCACCGCGATGAGGCCCTGCGTCACCGCCGCCACCCAGGTGACGCGACGCTGGCTGCGCAGGTCCGGGTCGGGGAAGCGCGCCAGCAGGCTGCCCAGCGGACCGGCCGGGGTCGTGGAGCGGGGTGCGGGCGTGCGGGTGCTGACCACACCCGCGATGGTAGGTCGGCCCGCAGCGCCCGGCCGTGCCCGGTGGTGGTGAGCCCGGCCACTGCCCGTCCGGCCACTGCCCGTCCGACCGGGTGCGCCGGCTGTCCGCGCCGACCCGCGCCGTCCGGGTCAGGTGAAGCGGAAGGTGCGCACGGCCAGGGCGGAGGCGAGCACGCCCCACACGACGAGCACCAGCAGGGCGGCGACGTCGACCCCGCCGGCCAGCGCCGCGCGCAGCGCCTCGGAGAGCGCACCGGAGGGCAGCAGCTCGGCGACCACCTCGGTGCGCCCGGGCAGCCGGTCCAGCGGCACGACCACCCCGCCCAGGCCCAGCAGCACGAACCAGATGATGTTGGCCAGGGCGAGGACCACCTCGGCCTTGAGCGAGCCGCCCAGCAGCAGCCCGAGCGCACCGAAGGCGAAGGTGCCGAGCACGAGCCCGACGACGCCCAGGGCCAGCCCGGCCACCTCGGGCCGCCAACCCAGCGCGATCCCGATCGCCCCCAGCACGAGGGCCTGGAGCGTGACCACCGCGAGCACCGCGGTGGTCTTGCCCGCGAGGATCCCCCAGCGCGGCAGGGCCGTGGCCCCGAGCCGCTTCAGCGCGCCGTAGCGCCGGTCGAAGCCGACGGCGATCGCCTGCCCGGTGAACGCGGTCGACATCACGGCCAGCGCCATCACCCCCGGCACGACGGAGGCCACCCGGGGGGCAGGGAGGCTGACGACGTCGAGCAGGGTCAGCCCGACGAGCAGGGTGATCGGGATGAGCAGGGTGATGAGCAGCTGCTCGCCGTTGCGCAGCAGCAGGGTGAGCTCGAGCCGGCTCTGCGCGGCCAGCATCCGCAGCGGGGCCGCCGCGCGGGGTGCGGGGGTGAAGGTGCCCGGCGGGAAGTGCCCGCCCGGGACGACGCCGGGGGCGGACCCGCTCACGAGCGCATCTCCCGCCCGGTCAGCTCCAGGAACACGTCCTGCAGGCTTCGCTGGGCCACCCGCAGGTCACGGGCCAGCACGTCCAGCCGCGCGCACCACGAGGTGACGGTGGCCAGCACCTGGGGGTTGATGTCACCCTCCACGAGGTAGCTGCCCGGGGTGGGCTCGTCAGCGCCGTACCCCTCGGGCAGCACGGCGCGCAGCAGCTCCAGGTCGAGCCCCGCCGGGGCGGTGAACCGCAGCTGCTGCTCCGCGCCGGTCCGGGTGAGCTCGGACGGGCTGCCCTGCGCCACGACGGACCCGGCGTCGATGATGACGACCTCGTCGGCGAGCTGCTCCGCCTCGTCCATGAGGTGGGTGGTGAGCAGGATGCTCACCCCGTCGGCGCGCAGCCGGTCCAGCAGCTCCCACACGAGCAGGCGGGCCTGGGCGTCCATCCCGGCGGTGGGCTCGTCGAGGAACACGAGCTCGGGCCGGTTGACGAGGGCGCAGGCCAGCGAGAGCCGCTGCTGCTGCCCGCCGGACAGTCGCCGGTAGGGGGTACGGACGGCGTCGGTGAGCCCGAGCGTGCGCAGCAGCCAGTCCGGGTCCAGCGGGTTCGCCGAGTAGGAGGCGACCAGGCGCAGCATCTCCCCGGCCCGTGCCGCCGGGTAGGCGCCGCCACCCTGCAGCATCACGCCGATCCGGGGCCGCAGTCGCGCCGCGTCGGCCACCGGGTCCAGTCCCAGCACCCGCACGGTGCCGGCGTCCGGGCCCAGGAAGCCCTCGCACATCTCCACCGTGGTCGTCTTGCCGGCACCGTTGGGGCCGAGCAGCGCCAGCAGGGTGCCCGGCGCGAGGTCGAGGTCGAGCCCCGTCACGGCCCGGGTGCCACCGAAGCTCTTGTGCACCCCGCGCAGCTGCACGGTCGGGGTGCCGGCGCCCCGGGCGGTTCCTGCGGTACCGCCGGTGCTGGTCGCCGGGGCCGGGGTGCTCACGAGGAGCCAGGGTAGGCGGCGGCGGGGTCCTCCGCTGACGCACGGACGCGCAGCCCGGGCACGAGGTCGCCCAGCTGCTCCCGCCAGGGCAGGCTGCGCCGGCACAGCAGCACCACGACGGCCAGCGCCACGACCCCCGCGCCGAAGGCCTGGAGGATGACGAAGACGGGGAAGCCCCCGCCGCTGGGGAGCACCACCATCGACACCGCGGCGGAGACGACGACCGCGCCGCGGCGGTACAACGGTGCCGACGCCCACGCCGCCAGCGGGATGGCGGCCCACAGCAGGTACCACGGGTGCACCACGGGGAACAGCAGGACGATGCCGGCCAGCGTGATGCCGAGCCCGCCGAACGGGTGGACCCGTCCCGCGTGGACGGCGAGCAGCATGCGGACCCCGACGGCCACCGCACCCAGGGCACCCAGCCCGCGGGTGAGCACGAGCAGGCCGGTGGTGTGGTCGCCCAGGCCGAGCGCGACCCCCGCGGTCCCGCCGACCAGGCCCGCGAGGGTGGAGAGCGAGAGCCAGCTGCGCACCGTGTTCGCGGTCCCCAGCGTCTGGGTCCAGCCGTAGCCGAGCCCGCTGCCCTCGCTCAGCGCGACCAGGACGACGACCGCCACCACCGCGAGCAGTCCGGCGGCCCGGAGCAGGGCCCCGGGACCGCCACCCCAGCGCCGGGCCAGGGCCATCCCCAGGAAGCCGAGCGCGATGATCGTGGGCAGCTTCACCGCCGCCGAGCACACCACCAGCCCCGAGCCGGCGAGCAGCTGCACCAGGGGCAGCCCGGCCAGCGGGCGGGCGGCGTCGATCCCGCGCAGCGCGACCTCGAAGCCCGCGGACACCAGCCCGATCATGAGGGCCTCGTTGTGGATCCCGGAGACGAGGTGGAACAGCACCAGGGGGTTCAGCACCCCCAGCCAGAGCGCGGAGACGCTGCTGACCCCGCAGCGGCGGGCGAGCCGGGGCAGGGCCCACACGAGCATGCCGAGGCCGGCGAGGGCCAGCAGGCGGTGCAGGAAGATCGCCAGGATCACGTCGTCACCGGCGATGCGGGCGATGCCCCGGCCCAGCCACAGGAACAGGGGACCGTAAGGAGCCGGGGTGTCGCGCCAGATCGTCGGGACGGTGCTGGTGAGCAGGTTGTCGACCCCGAGGGCCTGGGCGGGACCGAGCTGGTACGGGTCGAGGCCGCGGGCCGCGATCTCGCTCTGGGCGAGGTAGGAGTAGACGTCCTTGCTGAACATCGGGGGGGCCAGGCTGAGCGGCAGCGCCCACAGCCCGATCGTGGTGTACAGCTGGCGCCGGGTCAGCCGACGGGGCGCGTCCCGGCGGACGAAGCGGCCGACCACCAGCCAGGAGATGACCACCAGCGCCATGCCGGTCAGCACGACGGCGAGGGCGGTGCTCGGCATCCGGGCCGGGAGCCCGAGGACCCGGAGCCCGAGCAGCGGGTTCTGCCGCACCGGGTTCGCTCCCGCGCCGAGCGCGCCGGCCCCCATGAGCAGCGCTCCGGCGGTGCCCAGGCGGCGGGCGGTACCCAGCTGGCCGCGCTCGTGCGCGGTGAGCCCGCTGCCGGCGGCCCGGCGGACCTCGGGCGGCTCCACGGCGTGCAGGGCGGAGATGGTGCTGCCGGGGCGGCCCCGCCCGAGCCCGGTGACCCGGTCCGGGACGGGGGAGGTGGGCACAGCCACCACGGTAGTCGCGGCCCCTTGCGCGCAGGTGGGTTCGACGCTCCGCCGACGCCGGGTCCGGACACCGGGGTGCGGTCGGCCGCGAATTGCGACACACTGGTGGTGTGAAAACGTCCACCGACCGTCCGGGTGACCCGGTCGCCGTCGCACCCCGCCCCGGCGCCGTGGTGTCCGGGGACCGGGAGCGGTCGCGCGGGACCGCGGTCTCCGAGGAGCAGACGCGCCGCGCCGTGGCCCGGCTGGTCCTGGAGCGCGGCCCCGTCCCGGCCTCCGACGTCGCCGCGGTGCTGGGCATCGGCCCGGCCGGTGTCCGCCGACACCTGGATGCGCTGAGCGCGGCGGGGGAGGCCACCTGCGCCTCCGCCCCCAGCCGGGGTCCGCGCCGCCGAGGTCGACCGGCCCGCAGCTGGGTGCTCACCCCGGCGGGCCGGACGCGCTTCGGTCACGCCTACGACGACCTGGCCGTGGACGCCCTGCGCCACCTGCGCGAGCTGGCCGGCGACACCGCCGTCCTCGAGCTGGCGCGCCGTCGGGCCCGCGCCGTCACCGCCTCGGTCCGCGCCGACGCACCCCGCCACGACGTGGCCGCCGACCTGGCGGAGGCGCTGACCTCCGCTGGGTACGCTGCGTCCACGCGTGACGTGGGCAGCGGTGTGCAGCTGTGCCAGCACCACTGCCCCGTCGCGCACGTCGCGTCGGAGTTCCCGCAGCTGTGCGAGGCCGAGCGCGAGGCCTTCGCCGAGCTGCTCGGCACACCGGTGCAGCGTCTCGCCACCATCGCCAACGGCGACCCGGTCTGCACCACGCACGTCCCGCTCGCCGGTGGAGCACCGGGCGGACCCGGAACACCGGGCGCACCGCCACGTTCCACCTCACGAGCCCCCGGAACCAGCCCGACCCGCACGATCCGCCCCCGCACCACGCTCCGGAAGGAGATCGCATGACCGTCACCGATCCCGTCACCGCCACCACCGAGGCCGGCAGCCACCCGATCGCGTCGAGCCCGGCGCCGTCCGCTCCTGCCATGACACAGGACGAGACGATCGCGTCCCTGGGGCAGTACGAGTACGGCTGGGCCGACTCCGACGTGGCGGGCGCGAGCGCCAAGCGGGGCATCAGCGAGGCCGTCGTCCGCGACATCTCGCAGAAGAAGAGCGAGCCCGAGTGGATGCTCGAGAAGCGCCTCAAGGCGTTGAACGTGTTCTTCCGGAAGCCGATGCCGTCCTGGGGCTCCGACCTCTCGGGCATCGACTTCGACAACATCAAGTACTTCGTGCGCTCCTCGGAGAAGCAGGCGGCCACGTGGGACGACCTGCCCGCCGACATCAAGAACACCTACGACCGCCTCGGCATCCCCGAGGCGGAGAAGCAGCGCCTCGTCTCCGGCGTGGCCGCGCAGTACGAGTCGGAGGTCGTCTACCACTCGATCCGTGAGGACCTCGAGGCGCAGGGGGTCATCTTCGTCGACACCGACACCGGTCTGCGCGAGTACCCGGAGCTGTTCCAGGAGTACTTCGGCTCGGTGATCCCGGCCGGGGACAACAAGTTCTCCGCCCTGAACGCGGCCACCTGGTCCGGCGGCTCGTTCATCTACGTCCCCAAGGGCGTCAAGGTCGACATCCCGCTGCAGGCCTACTTCCGCATCAACACCGAGAACATGGGGCAGTTCGAGCGGACCCTGATCATCGTCGACGAGGGTGCCTACGTGCACTACGTCGAGGGCTGCACCGCGCCCATCTACAAGTCCGACTCGCTGCACTCCGCCGTCGTGGAGATCATCGTGAAGAAGGGTGGTCGCTGCCGGTACACGACCATCCAGAACTGGTCCAACAACGTCTACAACCTCGTCACCAAGCGCGCCAAGGCCGAGGAGGGCGCGACGATGGAGTGGATCGACGGCAACATCGGCTCGAAGGTGACCATGAAGTACCCGGCCGTCTGGATGACCGGCGAGCACGCGCACGGCGAGGTGCTCTCCATCGCCTTCGCCGGCGAGGGCCAGCACCAGGACGCCGGCGCCAAGATGCTCCACCTCGCGCCGCACACCTCCTCGACGATCATCAGCAAGTCCGTGGCCCGGGGTGGTGGCCGGACGTCCTACCGCGGCCTCGTCCAGGTCAACAAGGGCGCCTACGGCTCCAAGTCGACGGTGAAGTGCGACGCGCTGCTCGTCGACCAGATCAGCCGCAGCGACACCTACCCGTACGTGGACGTCCGCGAGGACGACGTGTCGATGGGTCACGAGGCGACCGTCTCCAAGGTCAGCGACGACCAGCTGTTCTACCTCATGAGCCGCGGCATGACCGAGGACGAGGCGATGGCCATGATCGTGCGCGGCTTCGTCGAGCCGATCGCCCGTGAGCTGCCGATGGAGTACGCCCTCGAGCTGAACCGCCTGATCGAGCTGCAGATGGAAGGGGCCGTGGGCTGACGTGAGCGTTCCCACCACGAACAACCTGTCCGGCACCGACGCCGCCGCCCACAAGACCGGCGCCACGGCGGGCACGACGTCCATCCCGGCCGGCACCTCCGCCGTGCCCGCCGCGAGCCGGGGCGACGCGTTCCGCTCCTACGACGTCGATGCCTTCGAGGTGCCGACGTCGCGGGACGAGACGTGGCGCTTCACCCCGCTGCGCCGTCTGCGCGGTCTGCACGACGGCACCGCGACGGCCGACGGGACGCTCACCGTCGAGGTGAGCGCGCCCGAGGGCGTCACCGTCGAGACGGTCGGTCGCGACGACGCGCGCCTCGGCGCGGGCGGCACCCCGTTCGACCGGGTCGCCGCCCAGGCGTGGAGCTCGTTCACCGAGGCCACCGTCGTCTCGGTCGCGCAGTCCGTCGAGGTCACCGAGCCCGTCGTGCTCACCGTGACCGGGCCGGGTGAGGGCCGTACCGCGTTCGGCCACACCCAGGTCCGCCTGGCCGCGTTCGCCCGCGCCGTGGTCGTCCTCGACCAGCGCGGCTCGGGCACCGTGGCCGAGAACGTCGAGCTCGTGCTCGGCGACTCCGCCCACCTCACCGTGGTCACGGTGCAGGACTGGGCGGCCGACGCCGTGCACGTGGCTGCGCACCACGCACTGGTGGGCCGCGACGCCACGCTGCGCCACACCGCGGTGAGCCTGGGTGGTGACCTCGTGCGCCTCAGCCCGACCGTGCGCTACGCCGGCCCCGGCGGGGACGCGGAGCTGCTCGGGGTCTACTTCGCCGACGCGGGCCAGCACCTGGAGCAGCGGCTGTTCGTGGACCACTCGGAGCCGCACTGCCGCTCCAACGTGATGTACAAGGGTGCGCTCCAGGGTCTGTCGCAGGACGAGCACGGCGAGGGCCGCGTCTCGCGCGACGTCCCCGACGCCCACACGGTGTGGATCGGCGACGTCCTGATCCGGGCTGCCGCCGAGGGCACCGAGACCTACGAGCTCAACCGCAACCTGATCCTCACCGACGGCGCCCGTGCCGACTCGGTGCCGAACCTGGAGATCGAGACCGGCGAGATCGTCTCCGCGGGGCACGCCAGCGCCACCGGCCGCTTCGACGACGAGCAGCTGTTCTACCTGCGCGCCCGCGGCATCACCGAGGAGCAGGCCCGCCGTCTCGTCGTGCGCGGCTTCTTCCACGAGGTGCTGGCCAAGATCGTCGTCACCGACGTGCGCGAGCGCCTCGAGGCCGCGATCGAGGCGGAGCTGGCCACCGTCGGCGTCTGAGCTGCGCACCCCACCCCAGAACCCCGATCCCGCTAGGAGCTGAGCACCACATGTCCACCCTGGAGATCCACGACCTGCACGTCAGCGTCGCGACCGACGACCCGGCCTCCCCCCGCAAGGAGATCCTGCGCGGGGTCGACCTCACCGTCCGCTCCGGCGAGACGCACGCGATCATGGGCCCCAACGGTTCCGGCAAGTCGACGCTGTCCTACGCCATCGCCGGGCACCCCAAGTACGAGGTCACCTCGGGCACCATCACCCTCGACGGTGAGGACGTGCTGGCCATGTCCGTCGACGAGCGGGCGCGAGCCGGGCTCTTCCTCGCCATGCAGTACCCCGTCGAGGTGCCCGGTGTCTCGATGACCAACTTCCTGCGCACCGCGGCCACCGCGAGCCGCGGCGAGGCCCCCAAGCTGCGGCTGTGGGTCAAGGAGGTCAAGACGGCGATGGCCGACCTGGACATCGACCCCACCTTCGGTGAGCGCTCGGTGAACGAGGGCTTCTCCGGCGGCGAGAAGAAGCGCCACGAGATCCTGCAGCTGGGCCTGCTGAAGCCGAAGATCGCGATCCTCGACGAGACCGACTCGGGTCTGGACGTCGACGCGCTGCGGATCGTCAGCGAGGGCGTGAACCGCTACCAGGCTGACAACGACGGCGGCGTGCTGCTCATCACCCACTACACACGCATCCTGAAGTACATCACGCCCGACCACGTGCACGTGTTCTCCGCCGGGCGCATCGTCGAGTCCGGTGGTGCCGAGCTGGCCGACGAGCTCGAGGCCAACGGCTACGAGCGCTTCACGACGAGCGCCGCCTGAGATGACCGCGACCACGGAGCGCCCCGGGACCGGGCTGGACGGTGGGTTCGACGTGCAGCGTCTGCGCGCCGACTTCCCGATCCTGGGTCGGACCGTGCGCGAGGGCAAGCCGCTGGTGTACCTCGACTCCGGGGCCACCTCGCAGCGGCCGCTGCCCGTGCTCGACGCGGAGCGGGACTTCCTGCTCACCTGCAACGCCGCCGTGCACCGGGGGGCCCACCAGCTCGCCGAGGAGGCGACCGACGCCTACGAGTCGGCGCGCGAGCGGATCGCGGCGTTCGTGGGGGCCGCGACCGACGAGGTCGTGTTCACCAAGAACGCCACCGAGGCGCTGAACCTCGTGGCGCACACGATGGGCGACGACCGGTTCCCGGGGACACCCACGAGCTCGGCTGGTGCCGTGGGCCCGGGTGACGAGGTGGTGGTCACCGAGATGGAGCACCACGCGAACCTCGTGCCCTGGCAGGAGCTGTGCCGTCGCACGGGGGCGACCCTGCGCTGGTACGGCGTGTCCGACGACGGCCGCCTGGACCTGGACTCCCTCGAGCTCACCGAGCGCACCCGCGTGGTCGCCTTCACCCACCAGTCCAACGTCCTCGGCACGGTGCTCCCGGTGGCCGAGCTCGTCGCGCGGGCCCGGGCCGTCGGGGCCATCACCGTGCTCGACGCCTGCCAGTCCGTGCCGCACGCCCCGGTCGACCTGCACGCGCTCGGGGTGGACCTGGCTGCGTTCTCCGGGCACAAGATGCTCGGTCCGTCCGGGGTGGGCGTGCTCTACGGGCGCGCCGACCTGCTCGCGGCGATGCCCCCCTTCCTCACCGGTGGCTCGATGATCGAGACCGTGACGATGGAGGTGTCCACCTACGCCCCGGCCCCGCAGCGCTTCGAGGCCGGGGTGCCCATGACGTCGCAGGTGGTGGGGCTCGGCGCCGCCGTGGACTACCTCACCGCGCTCGGCATGGGGGCGGTGGCCGCCCACGAGCACCGGCTCACCGTGGCGGCGCTGGAGCAGCTGCAGCAGGTCGACGGCGTCACCATCGTCGGCCCGGCCGACGGGACCGACCGTGGCAGCGCGGTGAGCTTCGTCGTCGAGGGCGTCCACGCGCACGACGTCGGGCAGGTCCTCGACGACGACGGGGTGGCCGTCCGCGTGGGTCACCACTGCGCGTGGCCGCTGCACCGGCGGCTGGGGGTGGCCGCCACCGTGCGGGCCAGCTTCGCCGTCTACAACACCCTCGACGAGGTGGACGCGCTGGTGGCCGGCGTCCGCCGGGCCCAGCGCTTCTTCGGGCTGGCGTGAGGGGGGAGGTGGTCTGATGCGGCTCGAGCAGATGTACCAGCAGGTCATCCTCGACCACTACAAGCACCCCCACGGCCGCGGCCTGCGGGAGCCCGGCCCCGGTGCGCCGAGCGCCGAGGTCCACCACGTGAACCCGACGTGCGGCGACGAGATCACCCTCCGGGTGGCGCTGAGCCCGGACGGGCTCATGATCGCCGACGTCTCCCACGACGGGCAGGGCTGCTCCATCAGCCAGGCGTCGACGTCGGTGCTCACCGACCAGGTGACCGGCGTGGGGGTCGGTCAGGCACTGCGGACGGTGAAGGCCTACTCGACCATGGTCACCAGCAAGGGCGCCGACCCCGGCGACGAGGACGTCCTCGGCGACGGGGTGGCCTTCGCGGGGGTGGCCAAGTACCCGGCGCGCGTGAAGTGCGCCCTGCTCGGCTGGGAGGCCTTCAAGGCCGCGCTCAGCGAGAGCACCGACCGGCTCCACGACACCACCCGCCCGACGACAGGAGAGCAACCGTGAGCGAGACGACCACCGACCCGACCGTCGACCCCCGTGCCGGCCGCAGCGCCGCTGACCTGGACGTGGCGACCGCCGACGTCGCGACGGCCCCGGCGAGCGACCTGCCGAGCCGTGACGACCTCGAGGAGGCCATGCGCGACGTGGTCGACCCCGAGCTGGGCATCAACGTCGTCGACCTGGGCCTGGTCTACGACCTCCGCGTCGACGACGCCCGCCTGGTCACGATCGACATGACGCTGACCTCGGCGGCGTGCCCGCTCACCGACGTCATCGAGGAGCAGGCCCGCTCGGTGCTCACCGCCGACGGTCTCGCCTCCGACATCGCCATCAACTGGGTGTGGATGCCGCCGTGGGGCCCGGACAAGATCACCGAGGACGGCCGTGAGCAGCTCCGTGCCCTCGGCTTCACCGTCTAGGCCTCCGGCCTCGTGCGTGATTGTTCGACCTGGGTGACGAGGTTTCCCTCACGGTGATCTCGGCGAACGATCTGGGGAGCCCGTTGGGGGCGACGAGCCCGGGTGTTCGCAACGCCCCCGCGTCAGTGCCGTGAGCGACCCAGCACCAGGGCGCCGCGCAGGGGCCACGACAGCATCGGCAGCAGCGCGGTCATCGCGGCCGCGACCCCGCGCGGGTCCGAGCGCGCGCTGAGGTACGCCCGCTGGTGGTGCGCGGGCAGGTCGAGGAACGCGGCGAACAGCTCGGTGACCTGCTGCGGGGTCATGCCCAGCACCACCTGGAGCCCGCGGCGGCGCAGGGCGTGCACCGCACGGGCCCCGACCGGCCACAGCACGTCCTGCACGGCCCGGCGCGGGTCGTCCGCGGCCGCCGCCCGCGCGAGCTCCGGCGCGAGACGCAGCGACGCGGCCACGCTGTAGCCGGTCGCCGGGTGGATCAGCGGGGCCGCCGCGCCCAGCCGGGGCGCGTCCGGAGCCCCTCCGGTCCACTCCCGCCAGGGCAGCGGGCTGTCCAGGGCGAAGCGCACCCGCTCCACCGGCTCGTCCCCGCGCAGCGCGACGCCGTGGCGCCGCAGCCGCCGCTCGAGCCGCGCGCGCAGCTCGGCCCGCTCCGGGACCACCCGCCCGGCCAGGCAGGTCTCCTCCAGCAGCACCCGTTCGTCGTCCAGGGGCAGGGCGTAGAGGAACGTCGGCAGCTCGGTCGCGCCCACGCCCGGGGCGCGCCGCCAGTCCATGAACAGCCCGTCCGCGCCCGCCAGGACGTCCAGCGCCCGCTCCCGGTCCACGACGACGCCGTGTGCGACCTGCTGGACCCGCCCGGCGACCGGGGCGCCGCGGGCGTCCAGCACCAGCCGCGTCGCGACCGTCCGACCGTCCGAGCCCGTGACCGAGCGCGGTCCCACGTGCACGGCCCGGGCGGCGCGCACCTGCACGTCCGCCAGCGGCAGCGAGTCCTGGAGCGCCCCGGTGTCGAGCACCGAGTACCCACGGGGCAGCACGTGGCGGCGGGTCGTCCAGGCCACGGGGGCGGGCACGTGGGCGGCCACCGGCACCCCCGCGGGCAGCTCGTCGTCCCACGCCCCGAAGGTGGAGGCCCAGCGTCGGGACGGGGCGGGGTCCAGGGCGACGACGGCGAGCCCGGCGTCGGCGCACGCCCGCGCGGTCGCCCGCCCCGCCGGACCCAGGCCCAGCACCACGACGTCCGCCCGGCCGTCGCTCGTGCGCTCGTCCTCCCGCACACCCGGTCCCATGCGGTGGATCCCACCACGTCCGGGCCCGGCCCCTACGGTGGGAGTCGTGTCGAGCGCGGTGCGGGAGTCGGTGTCGGACGTCGCCGAGGGCGCGGTACCCGGTTCGGCGCCGCTGCGGGCCGACGAACACGCCGACCTGGGTGCGCGGGCCGACGTCGTCCTCGGGGCGGGTCCGCGCCACGAGCTGTCGCTGCCCGAGCTCGCGGCGCCGGCCCTGTCCGCCCCCGTGCCCGTCGAGGGCCCGGGTGATCCCCGGCCGGCGGCGGACGTCCTGGTCGGCTGAGCGGTGTCCCGCAGCCGTGAGCTCGCCGGGGGCGGGCGCGAGGTCGAGGTGGAGCCCGCCCGGCTGGCCCGGTTCTGCGCGGGGGTGGAGCAGCGCCACGGCGCGTGCGTGTCCACCGTCGCCGCGGTCGACCGGGTGCGGATCACCCTGGCCGACGGCACCTCCGTCGAGCTGGTGCCCACGGTGGGCGGTCTGGAGCCCGCCGAGCACCCGGGGCTGGTGCTCGACGGGCTGCTGGCCCACCTGGAGCTCCCGCACCGGGTCGGCCTGCTGCTGGCGCGGGCGGGCGGGCACACCGCCGGTGTCGCCGTGGGCGGTCGGGTGGAGACGAGCTCGACCGCCCGCCGGCACGTCCAGGGCAGGACGGCGGCGGGTGGGTGGTCCCAGCAGCGCTTCGCCCGCCGACGGGCCGGTCAGACCCGGGACGCGCTCGCCCAGGCCGCCGACACCGCCGGGCGCGCGCTGCTCTCGAAGGACCTCGACGTGCTGGTGACCGGGGGCGACCGGCGCAGCGTGGCCACCGTCCTGGACGACCCGCGCCTGGTCGCGCTGCGGCCGCTGCTGAGCCCCCGCTGGCTCGACACGCCCGAGCCGCGCCGGGCCACCCTCGACGTGGCGGCAGCCCGGGTGCACGCCGTGCTGGCGCACATCCGGCCCTGAGCGTTCAGAGCCCGCCGGTGGCGAGCGTCCCGCCGTCGACGCGGACGCAGTCCCCGGTGATCCACGACGACGCGTCCGAGACGAGGAAGGCCACCAGCGCGGCGACGTCCTCCGGCTCGCCGAGGCGCTTCATCGGGTACTTCGCGGCGGCCGCTTCCTCGTCGGCGCTGTACAGCGCCTCGGCGAACCGCGTCTTCACCACGGCGGGGGCCACGGCGTTGACCCGGATGCCGGGGCCCAGCTGCCACGCCAGCTCCTCGGTGAGCCGGATGAGCGCGGCCTTGGACGCGCCGTAGGCGGAGATCACGCCCGAGGAGCGGATGCCGGCGACGCTGGCGATGTTCACCACCGCTCCACCGTGCTCGCCCATCCACGCCCGGTGGCACTCCTGGACGAAGCCCAGCGCCGCGGTGACGTTGGTGTGGAAGATCTTGTCGACGGCGTCGAGGTCGGCCTCCATGAGCGGGCCGTAGACGGGGTTGATGCCGGTGTTGTTGACCAGGATGTCGACGGCGCCGAACTTCTCCACCGTGCGGTGGACCACGTCGCGGCGGGAGTCGGCGTCCCCGGCGTTGCCGGCCACGGCGAGCACCCGGTCGCCCGCTCCGCCCGCACCCTCGGCGAGCTGCGCGGCGGCCGCCTCCAGCTCGGGCTGCTTGCGGGCGGAGATGGTCACGCTCGCGCCGCGGGAGAGCAGCTCGGCGGCGATGGCCAGGCCGATGCCGCGGCTCGCGCCGGTGACGACGGCGACGCGGCCGGTGAGGTCGTGGACGTTCGGTGCGGGTGAGGTCATGCCCGGACGCTATCGCCTGCGTGTGAGGAGTCTCGCAGCACGGGAGGTGGGCCCGCGCGGCCGTAGACTCGAGCGCTGGCCCGCACGAGCACGTCCGGGTCGACCCACCCACTGCTGAGGACGTCCCCCCGTGATCACCGCGACCGACCTGGAGCTGCGCGCCGGCGCCCGGACCCTGCTCTCCGCACCGGGTTCCCTGCTGCGCATCCAGCCCGGGGACCGCGTCGGCCTCGTCGGGCGCAACGGCGCCGGCAAGACGACGACGATGCGCGTGCTCGCGGGGGAGGGGGAGCCCTACGCGGGCACCGTGACCCGCTCCGGCCAGCTCGGCTACCTGCCGCAGGACCCGCGCGAGGGCGACCTGACCATCACCGCCAAGGACCGGGTGCTCTCCGCCCGCGGGCTCGACCGGCTCCTGCGCGACATGGAGAAGCAGCAGGTCGTCATGGCCGAGGTGGTCGGCGAGCAGGACATGGACAAGGCGGTGCGCCGCTACGGCGTGCTCGAGGACGAGTTCTCCACCCTCGGGGGATACTCCGCCGAGAGCGAGGCCGCGCGCATCTGCACCAACCTGGGCCTGGACGACCGGGTGCTCTCCCAGCAGCTGCAGACCCTCTCCGGCGGTCAGCGTCGTCGCATCGAGCTCGCCCGGATCCTGTTCGCGGCCTCGGACGGCAGCGGGGGCCGCTCCGGCTCGACCCTGCTGCTCGACGAGCCGACCAACCACCTCGACGCCGACTCCATCACCTGGCTGCGCGGGTTCCTGCAGAGCCACGAGGGCGGTCTCGTGGTCATCAGCCACGACGTGGAGCTGCTGGCCGCCGTCGTGAACCGGGTCTGGTTCCTCGACGCGGTGCGCAGCGAGGCCGACATCTACAACATGACGTGGCAGCGCTACCTCGACGCCCGGGCCACCGACGAGCAGCGCCGTCGCCGCGAGCGCGCCAACGCCGAGAAGAAGGCCGGCGTGCTCAAGGCGCAGGCCGCGAAGATGGGGGCCAAGGCGACCAAGGCCGTCGCCGCGCAGAACATGGCCAAGCGGGCCGACAAGCTCCTCGCCGGCCTGGACGAGGTCCGGGTCAGCGACAAGGTGGCGCGGATCCGCTTCCCCGACCCGGCGGCCTGCGGCAAGACGCCCCTCATGGCCGAGGGCCTGACCAAGGTGTACGGCTCGCTGGAGATCTTCACCGGGGTCGACCTGGCCATCGACCGGGGCAGCCGGGTCGTCGTCCTGGGGTTCAACGGGGCGGGCAAGACCACCCTGCTGCGCCTGCTGGCGGGCACGGAGAAGCCCGACCGCGGCGCCCTGGTGCCCGGGCACGGGCTGAAGATCGGCTACTTCGCCCAGGAGCACGAGACGCTGGACCACGACGCGTCGGTGTGGCAGAACATCCGGCACGCCGCGCCGGACGCCGGCGACCAGCAGCTGCGCAGCCTGCTCGGGGCGTTCCTGTTCACCGGCGAGCAGCTGGACCAGCCCGCGGGCACCCTCTCCGGTGGCGAGAAGACCCGCCTCGCCCTGGCCGGGCTGGTCTCCTCGGCGGCCAACGTGCTGCTGCTGGACGAGCCGACCAACAACCTCGACCCGGTCTCGCGCGAGCAGGTGCTCGACGCGCTGCGCACCTACACCGGCGCGGTGGTGCTCGTCACCCACGACCCCGGTGCGGTGGAGGCCCTGGAACCCGAACGGGTGATCCTGCTGCCCGACGGCAACGAGGACCACTGGTCAGCGGACTACCTGGAGATCGTGCAGCTCGCGTGAGTCCCCCGGTCGGGCGACAAGATCGAACCGCGCGGCGCTCCGGCGGCGAACGACCTCGTGACTCGGCCGGCACCACGGCTGACACCATCACTGGAGGTAGGACACCGTGGAGCTCACCAAGGGAACCCGCATCACCGGCGAGACGCGCGCCGAGCTGGCCCTCGACCTGCGCACCCGGTACGAGCACGGGGCGAGCATCCGCGCCCTCGCCGAGTCCACCGGTCGCAGCTACGGCTTCGTGCACCGCGTGCTGAGCGAGAACGACGTCCCCCTGCGCGGCCGCGGCGGCGCGACCCGGGGACCCAAGAAGTCCGCCTGACCCGACCGGGTGCGTCCGCCGTCGTGGGCGCACACTGACCCGTCGTGGACAACGGATGGATGTTGGTGCGGGGCGCGATGCTCTCCGCCGAGCCGCGCCAGAAGGTCGGACGGGCCACGGTGCGCCGGGTCTGGGAGTTCGCGGCCCCGCACCGGCGCGCGCTCGGCGTGCTGCTCGTGGTCACCGTGCTGGCGGCCGTGGCGTCGGTGGTCACCCCGCTGCTGGCGGGCCGGGTGGTCAACGCGATCACCGACCGCTCCGGGCTGCGCACCATCGTCGTCATCGCCGTCATCATCGCGGTCCTGGCGGTGGTCGCGGCGGGGCTGTCGCTCGCCGAGCGCTGGCAGGCCTCGCAGATCGGTGAGGGCCTCATCCTCGACCTGCGCTCGGCGGTGTTCACCCACGTCCAGCGGATGCCGGTCGCGTTCTTCACCCGCACCCGCACCGGGGCGCTGGTCTCGAGGCTGAACAACGACGTCATCGGGGCGCAGCGGGCGTTCACCTCGACGCTGTCGGGCCTGGTCACCAACGTGGTGCAGCTGGTGCTCACCGCGGGGGTGATGTTCACCCTGTCCTGGCAGGTCACGCTGCTCTCGCTGGTGCTGCTGCCGGTCTTCGTGGTGCCCGCGCGGCGGGTGGGCACCCGGATGGCCGACATCCAGCGCGAAGCCGCGGGGCTCAACGCCGGGATGGTCACCCAGATGACGGAGCGGTTCTCCGCGCCCGGCGCCACCCTGGTCAAGCTGTTCGGCCGGCCCGAGCTGGAGCGCGACGAGTTCGTGGCGCGGGCGGCCCGGGTCCGCGACATCGGCATCCGCACCGCGATGGTGACCCGCGTCTTCCTGACCTCGCTCACCCTGGTCTCCGCCCTGGCCCAGGCCCTGGTCTACGGCCTCGGCGGCTACCTCGCCTACACCGGGCAGATCAACATCGGCGACGTGGTCAGCCTGGCGCTGCTGCTGACCCAGCTGTACGGACCGCTCACCGCCCTGGCCAGCGCCCGGGTCGACGTGATGACCGCGCTGGTCAGCTTCGAGCGGGTCTTCGAGGTGCTCGACCTGCCGCCCTCGATCACCGAGCCGGAGCACCCCACCCCGCTCCCGGACGGACCGCTCGGCATCGAGCTGCGCGACGTGCGCTTCGGCTACCCGGCCGCGTCCGCGGTGTCGCTGGCCTCGCTGGAGGAGGTCAGCGTCCTGGACGACCGCGGGGGCGACGAGGTGCTGCACGGGGTGTCGCTGCGGGCCGCGGCCGGGCAGCTGGTCGCCCTGGTCGGCTCGTCCGGAGCCGGCAAGTCGACCCTGGCAAACCTGCTGGCGCGGCTGTACGACGTCGACTCCGGCGCCGTCCTGCTCGGCGGGGTGGACGTGCGCGAGCTCAGCTTCGCCGACCTGCGCTCGGCCGTCGGCGTGGTCACCCAGGACGGGCACCTGTTCCACGACACGCTCGCGGCCAACCTGCGCTACGCCGACCCGGTCGCCACCACCGAGCAGCTGTGGCACGCGCTGCGCCAGGCCCGCCTGGAGCCGCTGGTGCGCTCGATGCCCGACGGGCTGGACACCCTGGTCGGCGAGCGCGGCTACCGGCTCTCCGGCGGCGAGCGCCAGCGCCTCACCATCGCCCGGCTGCTGCTGGCCCAGCCGCGGGTGGTGGTGCTGGACGAGGCGACCGCGCACCTGGACTCGGAGTCCGAGCACGCCGTCCAGGAGGCGCTCACCGCGGCGCTGGTCGGTCGCACCGCCGTGGTCATCGCCCACCGGCTCACCACCATCCGCGACGCCGACCTCATCTGCGTCGTCGAGGACGGCCGGATCGTCGAGCGGGGCAACCACGACGAGCTGCTGGCCCGGCGCGGCCGCTACGCCGAGCTGTTCGAGGGCGTGTTCACCGCCGCCCCGTGACCGGGAGTCAGGAGCGGACGCTGGCCTCCACCAGGTCCAGCACGGGGCCGAGCAGGGAGGCGTCCAGGCCCATGGCCAGGTGCGCGACCAACCCGTCCAGGACGAGCTCGAGGTAGGCGGCCAGGACGGTGGGGTCGACGTCGTCACGGAGCTTGCCCGCCGCGCGCTGGCGCTCCAGGCGCGCCCGGGTGGCTGCGGTGACCTCGGCGCTGCGCTCGGACCAGCCCGCGCGGAACCCGGCGTCGGTGCGCAGCCGCCGGGCGACCTCCAGGCGGGTGCCGAGCCAGTCGTGCTGCTCGGGCTGCTCGAGCAGCTCGCGCATGACCTGGACCAGACCGTGGGTGGCGACCACGTCGGCCATCCGCTCGGCCTCCTGCGCAGCGAGGGCCAGGAACAGGGCGTCCTTGTCGGTGAAGTGGTGGAAGATCGCGCCGCGGGACAGCCCGGTCGCCTCCTCCATGCGGCGCACGGTGGCACCCTCGTAGCCGTGCCGCGCGAAGCAGGCCCGGGCCCCGTCGAGGATCTGCTGGCGGCGGGCGTCGATGTGGTCCTGGCTGACCTTCGGCACGCTCACCAGCATAGGGGTGCTCCCAAGCCGTACGTACGGCTGCGGTGGTCGTGGGGGACCCTTCACCGGGTGCCGGTCGTTCGCGCTGTGTACGGTCGAAAGGCCGACGACACAGGAGGTGTTCGGACATGGCTGGAGTGCTGCACGCACCCGCCGTGCTCCACGGTCGCACCGAGGCCGAGGCGCACGTCGGCATCACCTGCTTCAAGGTCGGCCCACCTCGGCTGATCGGCGCGGAGCTGGAGCTGCTGGTGGTCCACCGCGACCGTCCGCGGCTGCGGCCCCCGCTCGCCGAGCTGGCCCTGGCCCTCGGTGAGCACGCTCCCCGCTCGCTCGTCCCCCGCTCTCCCGCCCTCCCGCTCCCGGGGGGCAGCACCATCACCGTCGAACCCGGTGGCCAGGTCGAGCTCTCCAGCTCCCCGCTCCCGGGCGCCGCCACCCTCTGCGAGGTCCTCGCGCACGACCTCGAGGTCCTCGGGGACCGTCTCGCCGGGCGCAACCTGCGCGCGGTCGCTCGCGCGGCCGACCCGTGGCGCGACCCGGAGCGGCTGCTCGTGCTGCCCCGCTACACCGCCATGGAGGCGGCCTTCGACCGCATCGGTCCCTACGGCCGGCTCATGATGACCAACACCGCCGCCACCCAGGTCGCCCTGGACGCGGGTGCCGCGGGCGCGGCGCACCGGGCACGGTGGGCCGGGCTGCACGAGGTCGGACCGGCCCTGGTGGCGGCGTTCGCCTGCTCGCCCGTGCTGCGGGGGGTGCCGGCGGGGGCATGGGCGTCCCAGCGGATGCGGACCTGGCTCGAGCTCGACCCGGTGCGCACCGCGGGTCCGCGCCACGACGGGAGGGAGCCTGCGCAGGCCTACGCGGACTGGGCGCTGGACGTGCCGCTGCTGTGCGTGCGCGGCGGCGACCGCGCGTGGGGGGCCCCGGACGGGGCCACCTTCTCCGACTGGGTCGACGGCCGCCTCGACGGGCTGCTGCCCGGGCGGCCCACCACGGCCGACCTGGACCACCACCTCAGCACCCTGTTCCCGCCGGTCCGCGCCTGCGGGCACTACGAGGTGCGCTACCTCGACGCCCAGCCGGCGGGGACGTGGGTCGTGCCCGTGGCGGCGCTGGACGCGCTGCTGTCGGCCGACGCCGTCCTGGAGCGCGCCCGGGAGCTGGCCGCCCCGACCGTGGGCCGCGGGCGCGCCGCGGCCCGTCTCGGCCTGACCGACCCCGCCCTGCGCGCCGGGGCCACCGCCCTGCTGGGGCTGGCCGCCGAGCACACCCCCGACGGGGTCCTGGCCGCGGCCGTGCACGCCGCCGCCGCGCGCACCCGAGCAGGCGCGGCCCCCGCGCCGGAGCAGGAGCCCCGCCCGTGAGCACCCCCGTCCACCGCACCGACCCGCACGGCACCGACCCGCACAGCACCGACCCGCACGGCACCGCCGCTGGTGGCACCGAGGCCCTGCGCCGCCACGTGGCGACCACGCTGGAGCGGAGCCGCGCCCGCACCACCGCGCTGTCGTCGGTCGACGACGACGAGCTCACCGCGCAGCACTCCCCGCTGATGAGCCCCCTGGTGTGGGACTACGCACACATCGGCAACCAGGAGGAGCTGTGGCTGGTCCGCGACCTGGGTGGCCGGGAGCCCGTCCGGGAGGACATCGACCAGCTCTACGACGCGTTCCAGAACTCCCGGGCCAGCCGCGTCTCGCTCCCGCTGCTCTCGCCGGTGGAGGCGCGCGGCTACGTCGACACCGTGCGCGAGAAGGTCCTCGACGTGCTGGACGCACACCCGCTGAGCGGCACCCCGCTCGCCCAGGACGCGTTCGCCTTCGGCATGGTCGCCCAGCACGAGCAGCAGCACGCCGAGACGATGCTCGCCACCCACCAGCTGCGCGCCGGCGGCGCGGTGCTCAGCGCCCCGGAGCCCCCGGGGCCCCGGCGCCCGGCCGGCCCGCTGTCCGCCGAGGTCGTCGTCGCGGCGGGTCCGTTCACCATGGGCACCTCGACCGAGCCGTGGGCGTTGGACAACGAGCGGCCGGCCCACGCCGTCCACGTCGACGGCTTCGCGATCGACACCACGCCGGTGAGCAACGCCCGGTGGCTGGCCTTCCTGCACGACGGCGGCTACGACCGACCCGAGCTGTGGACCGCAGCCGGGTGGGCGCACCGCGTGGAGGCCGGGCTGGTGGCCCCGCTGTTCTGGTCCGCCGAGGGTGACGGCAGCTACTCCCGGATCGTGTTCGGCGTCCGCGAGCCCGTGCGACCCGAGGAGCCTGTCGTCCACGTCGGCTTCCACGAGGCGCAGGCCTTCGCGCGCTGGTCCGGGCGCCGGCTGCCCACCGAGGCCGAGTGGGAGAAGGCGGCCCGGCACGACCCCGTTTCCGGGCGCTCGCGCCGCTTCCCGTGGGGCGACGACGACCCGACGCCCGCGCACGCCAACCTCGACCAGCGGCACCTGCGCCCCGCTCCGGTCGGCGCCTACCCCGAGGGCGCGTCCCCGCACGGGGTGCACCAGCTCGTCGGCGACGTGTGGGAGTGGTGCGACTCCGGGTTCGACCCGCACCCGGGCTTCCGCGTGTTCCCCTACGAGGAGTACTCGCAGGTGTTCTTCGGCGGCGACTACAAGATCCTCCGTGGCGGTTCCTTCGGCACCGACCAGGTCGTCGCCCGGGGCACGTTCCGCAACTGGGACCACCCGGTCCGCCGGCAGATCTTCGCCGGGCTGCGCACCGCGCGCGACCTGGCTCCCGCCGAGACCTCGAGCCGGCGGGGCTGAGCGCGCCGCGTGTGCCGCCACCTGGCCTACCTCGGTCCACCGTGCTCGGTGGGCGGGCTCGTCGGCGCGGGGGAGCACTCGCTGCTGCGCCAGGGCTGGGCCCCGCGGGACATGCGCGGCGGCGGCACCGTCAACGCCGACGGCTGGGGTGCGGCCTGGTGGACGGAGGGGTCCGTCGCCCCGGTCCGGTACCGCAGCCACGTCCCGGTGTGGACGGACACGGCCGGACGCGAGGTCGTCACCGCCGCGCGGTCGGGCGCGGTGGTGGCGGCGGTGCGCTCGGCCACCGTCGGGATGCCCGTCGTGCCGACCGCCAACGCGCCGTTCACCGACCAGCGGTGGGCCTTCAGCCACAACGGCGTGGTCCGGGGCTGGCCGGAGAGCATGGTGCCGCCGGCTCGCGAGCTCCCCACGCGCGACCTGCTGACCCTGGAGGCGCCCACCGACTCGGCCCTGCTCTGGGCGCTGCTGCGCCACCGCCTGGCCACCGGGGCGGACCCGGCGGCCGTGGTGGCCGCGCTGGTGCTCGAGGTGGGAGCCGCCGCGCCCGGGAGCCGGCTGAACCTGCTGCTCAGCGACGGCGAGCAGCTCGTCGCCACCAGCTGGTACCACTCCCTGCACCTGCGGCGCGGCGAGGACTCCGTCCTGGTCGCGTCGGAGCCGCACGACGACGACCCGGCCTGGGAGCCGGTCCCCGACCACAGCCTGGTGACCGCCCGAGCCGGGACCGTCACCGTCACCCCGCTCCACCCCTGACCCGCACGACACCCTCAGCACGACTGACCCCACGCCCGACGAAACAGGAGCCATGACCGCACCGACGCTGGACGTCCACCTCTCACCCGACGACGCCGACGTGGCGCTGCGCGCCGACGCCCGCGCCGGCCTCACCGCGCGCGAGAAGTGGTTGGCGCCCAAGTGGTTCTACGACGCCCGGGGCAGCGACCTGTTCTCCGACATCACCCGCCTGCCCGAGTACTACCCCACGCGCACCGAGAAGGCGCTGCTCACCGCGCACGCCGGCGACATCGCGCGGGTCTGCGGCGCCGACACCCTCGTCGAGCTGGGCTCGGGCTCCTCGGAGAAGACCCGGCTGCTGCTGGACGCGTTGCGCGCGCACGGGACCCTGCGGCGGTACGTGCCGCAGGACGTCAGCCAGTCCGCGCTCGAGGCCGCCGCTCACGAGGTCGCCCGGGAGTACCCCGACGTCGACGTGCACGGCGTGGTGGGCGACTTCACCCGCCACCTGGACAAGCTGCCCGGCGGCGACCACCGGCTCCTGGCCTTCCTGGGCGGAACCCTGGGCAACCTCATCCCCGACGAGCGCACCGAGTTCCTCGCCGGGGTCCGCGCGACCCTGGTGGCCGGTGAGCACCTGCTGCTCGGCGTCGGCCTGGTCATCGACCCCGCCGTGCTCGTGCCCGCCTACGACGACGCGGCCGGGGTCACCGCCGAGTTCAACCGCAACGTGCTGCACGTGCTGAACCGGGAGCTCGGCGCCGACTTCGCGCCGGACGCCTTCGCGCACGTGGCCCGCTGGAACGCCGAGGACGAGTGGATCGAGATGCGGCTGCGCGCGAGCCGGGCCATGCGCGTGCGCATCGCCGAGCTGGACCTCGAGGTCGACCTCGCCGAGGGCGAGGAGATCCGCACCGAGGTCTCGGCGAAGTTCCACGTCGAGGGCATCTCCGCGGAGCTCGCGGCGACGGGCTTCGAGCCGGCCTCGGTGTGGACCGACGACGACGACCGCTACGCCCTGGTCCTGGCCCGCGCCGTCTGAGGCAGGCCGCGCTGCGGCGGTGGGGCGACGGGACGGCGCGTGGACTTGTCGGGTTTGCGTCGTCGGCCCGCCGCCACCCATGCTGGTCGGGTCCCGAGCCCCGAGCGGCGCTCCGTCGCGGTCCCACGCGGCGCGCAGCACCCCGGGCCACCAGCTCGACGAGGAGCCGGTGACCACCCCGCCGCACCGTGCACCCCGTGCTGGTCGGCGATGCACCCCGCAGGAGCAGCGTGACTTCAGACCTCGAGCCGTCCACCCGTGAGCCGGGTGTCCTCACCCAGGCGTGGCGCGGCCTGCGCAAGCCGGTGTTCGTCCCGGCGTCGCTCATCATCATCGGGCTCATCGTGTTCGCGGCCGTCTACGGCGCCCGCGGCGGTGGTGACCTGTTCACCACGTTGAACGACGTCGTCACCGCCGGGGTCGGCTGGTGGTACATCCTCACCGCGACCGGCTTCGTGCTGTTCGCCGCGTACTGCGGGCTCAGCCGCATCGGCAACATCCGCCTGGGTCGCGACGACGAGAAGCCGGAGTACGGGGTCCTGTCGTGGTTCGCGATGTTGTTCAGCGCGGGAATGGGCATCGGCCTCGTCTTCTACGGGGTCGCCGAGCCGCTGAGCCACTACGTGGAGCCGCCGGCCGCCGGTGGGGTGCCGGGCAGCTCCGACCCCGCGGCGCGGCAGGCCATGGAGCTCACGATGTTCCACTGGGGCCTGCACGCCTGGGCCATCTACGTCGTCGTCGGGCTGGGCCTGGCGTACATGACCTTCCGCAAGGGTCGCCCGCTGTCGGTGCGCTGGCTGCTGGAGCCGCTCATCGGCCGCAAGCGGGTCGAGGGCCCGATCGGACACGCCATCGACGTCACCGCCATCGTCGGCACCCTGTTCGGCGTGGCCACCTCGCTCGGTTTCGGTGTGCAGCAGATCGTCGCCGGCCTGGGCTTCCTCGGCTGGATCGAGAGCTCCAGCCTGCTCATCGTCATCCTCATCGGGGCGATCACCGCGATCGCCATCTTCTCCGTGGTCTCCGGGGTCGGTCGCGGACTGAAGTGGTTGTCCAACATCAACATGAGCCTCGCTGCCGGGCTGGCCATCTTCGTGCTCATCCTCGGGCCCACCCTGTTCCTGGCCCAGTCCTGGGTGCAGAACCTGGGTGGCTACGTCCAGGCGCTGCCCGAGCTGTCCCTGCGCACCGCGCCGTTCTCCGACGACGGCTGGGCCGGCAAGTGGACGATCTTCTACTGGGGCTGGTGGATGAGCTGGGCGCCCTTCGTCGGCATGTTCATCGCCCGCATCTCCCGCGGCCGCACCATCCGCGAGTTCGTCGGCGGGGTGCTGCTCGCGCCCACCGTCGTCGCGTCGCTGTGGTTCACGATCTTCGGCGACGCCGCGATCCTGCGGCAGCGCGACGGCGCGAGCCTGCTCACCGACGGCGCCGTCAACAACGACACGTCGCTGTTCCAGTTCCTCGAGGGACTGCCGCTGAGCGTCGTCACCAGCGTGCTGGCGATCGCCGTCATCGTGTTCTTCTTCGTCACCTCCTCGGACTCGGGCTCGCTGGTGATCGACATCCTCTCCACCGGTGGCGACCTCGAGACACCGAAGATCACCCGGGTCTACTGGGCGCTGCTCGAGGGCATCGCGGCCGCGGTGCTGCTGCTGGTGGGTGGCTCCGCCTCGTTGACCGCCCTGCAGACGGTGTCCATCGCCACCGCGGTGCCGTTCTCGATCGTGCTCGTGCTGGCCTGCATCTCGCTGCTGCGCGCGTTCCGCTACGAGGTCGCCGTCTCCCCGCGCTACGTGCGCCTGAGCACTCGCCCGGGTGCGGTGGGGGCCGCCGGGGCGGGGGCCGACGCCCACCCCAGGACGGTGCACCACGGGATCTCCACGACGTTCGCCGGGCTGGACCCGTCCGCCGACGTGGGCGACGTCGTGGTCTCCGTGCACGACGTGCACCAGTCCGGGGTGGCCCTCGACGCCGCGAGCGGCACCTGGAACTCCTCGGGACCGGCCCCGCGCGACCCGCTGGGCGACGAGGTCTTCGACACCCCGGAGTTCGCCGACTCCGCCCAGGCCACGGTGGTCGCGGCGCAGCGGGACCAGGAGCGCGCCGACCGCCCCGAGGCCGTCGTCGACTGACGAGCCCCGAGTGCTGGCCACGGTCGGGGGGTGGGGGTGGTCCTGGTGACCACTCCTGCTTCCCGACGCTCGTCGGGTGGGGCGCCGCCGTCCGCGCACACCGGCTCCCGTCTGCGGTCACCGGCTGGGGTGTGCGCGGCGGGTGCGGGGTGTGCGCAGACGGGGTTCGCGCCCCGGCGAGGGGATGGCCACCCCCGGACGCGCCACCGCCCGCCGGGCACGGAGCTCGACGGGCGGTGGGGGCGGACGGGTCAGGCGGTGAGCATCACGCGGCGACCATGCTCCGCAGCACGTACTGCAGGATGCCGCCGTTGCGGTAGTAGTCCGCCTCGCCCGGGGTGTCGATGCGCACCACGGCGTCGAACTCGACGACCCCACCGTCGACCTTGGTCGCGGTCACGTGGACCGTCCGCGGGGTGGTGCCGGAGTTGAGCTCGGTGATCCCGGCGATGTCGAAGGTCTCCGTGCCGTCCAGGCCCAGCGACGACGCGCTCTCCCCGGCCGGGAACTGCAGCGGCACCACGCCCATCCCGATGAGGTTGGAGCGGTGGATGCGCTCGAAGCTCTCCACGATCACCGCGCGCACCCCGAGCAGCGAGGTGCCCTTGGCCGCCCAGTCGCGCGAGGAGCCAGAGCCGTACTCCGTGCCGCCGAGCACGACGAGCGGGGTGCCCGCCTCGGCGTAGTGCTGCGCGGCGTCGTAGATGAACGCCTGCGGGCCGCCCTCGACCGTGAAGTCGCGGGTGTACCCACCGGAGACGTCCTCCAGCAGCTGGTTGCGCAGCCGGATGTTGGCGAAGGTGCCGCGGATCATCACCTCGTGGTTGCCGCGGCGGGAGCCGAAGGAGTTGTAGTCCTTGCGGTCCACGCCGTGGGAGTCGAGGTACAGCGCCGCCGGGGTGCCGCCCTTGATCGCGCCGGCGGGGGAGATGTGGTCGGTGGTGACCGAGTCACCCAGCAGGGCGAGCACCCGGCCGCCGGAGATGTCCTGCACCGGCGCGGGCTCCGCGGGCATCCCGTCGAAGTAGGGGGGCTTGCGCACGTAGGTGGACTCGGCGTCCCAGGCGAAGGTGTTGCCGTCCGGGGTGGGCAGCGCCCGCCAGCGCTCGTCGCCCGCGAACACGTCCGCGTAGTCCTTGACGAACATGTCCTGGGTGATCGCGTCCTCGATGGTCGCCTGGATCTCGCCCGCGGACGGCCAGATGTCGGTGAGGAACACGTCCTTGCCGTCGGGGTCCTGACCCAGCGGCTCGGTCTCGAAGTCGAAGTCCATCGTCCCGGCCAGGGCGTAGGCGATGACCAGCGGCGGCGAGGCCAGGTAGTTCATCTTCACGTCCGGGTTGATCCGGCCCTCGAAGTTGCGGTTGCCCGAGAGCACCGCGGCCACCGACAGGTCGTGGGTGTTGATCGCGGCGGAGATCTCGTCGGCCAGCGGGCCGGAGTTGCCGATGCACGTGGTGCAGCCGTAGCCGACCAGGTGGTAGCCCAGCTTCTCCAGGTACGGCCACATGCCGGCCTTGTCGTAGTAGTCGGTGACGACCTGCGAGCCCGGGGCCATCGACGTCTTGACCCACGGCTTGACGGCCAGGCCCTTGTCGACGGCGTTGCGGGCGAGCAGGGCCGCGCCGAGCATCACCGAGGGGTTCGACGTGTTGGTGCAGGAGGTGATCGAGGCGATGACGACGGCGCCGTGGTCGAGCTCGGTGGTCGTGCCGTCGGCGAGGGTCACGCTGACCCGGTTGTGGGCGCGGTCGCGCGACTCCGGGCTCTCGACCGGGGACTGGCCCGCGGGCTGCGCGTCGCCGATCTCGGTCCCGGCGGCGTCGCTGCCCGGGAAGGTGCCCTCCAGCTCCGGCGAGACCGGGGCGCTGACGTAGTCGACCAGCGTGCCGCGGAAGCTCTCCTTGCTCTCGCTCAGCGAGATGCGGTCCTGCGGTCGCTTCGGGCCGGCGATCGAGGGGACGACGGTGGAGAGGTCCAGCTCGAGGTACTCCGAGTACGTCGCCTCGCGCTCCGGGTCGTGCCAGAGGCCCTGCTCCTTGGCGTAGGCCTCCACCAGGGCCACCGAGGACTCGCTGCGCCCGGTCAGGCGCAGGTAGCGGGTGGTCTCGTCGTCGATCGGGAAGATCGCGGCGGTCGAGCCGAACTCCGGGCTCATGTTGCCGATGGTGGCGCGGTTGGCCAGGGGCACGCGCGCGACGCCGGCGCCGTAGAACTCGACGAACTTCCCGACGACACCGTGGCGGCGGAGCTGCTGGGTGATGGTGAGGACCACGTCGGTCGCGGTGACGCCCGCGGGGATCTCGCCGGTGAGCTTGAAGCCGACGACGCGGGGGATGAGCATGGAGACGGGCTGGCCGAGCATGGCCGCCTCGGCCTCGATGCCGCCCACGCCCCAGCCCAGCACGCCCAGGCCGTTGACCATCGTGGTGTGGGAGTCGGTGCCCACGCAGGTGTCCGGGTAGGCGACCTGGGTCCCGTCACCACGGTCACGGACCATGACCGTCCGCGCCAGGTGCTCGATGTTGACCTGGTGCACGATCCCGGTGCCCGGCGGGACGACCTTGAAGTCGTCGAACGCGCTCTGGCCCCAGCGCAGGAACTGGTAGCGCTCACCGTTGCGCTGGTACTCGAGCTCCACGTTGCGCTCGAAGGCGTCCGGGCTGCCCGCGACGTCCGCGATCACGGAGTGGTCGATGACCAGCTCGGCCGGGGCCAGCGGGTTCACCTTCTCCGGGTCGCCACCGAGGTCGGAGATCGCCTCGCGCATGGTGGCGAGGTCGACGATGCACGGCACACCGGTGAAGTCCTGCATGATCACCCGCGCCGGGGTGAACTGGATCTCGGTGTCCGGCTCCGCCGCCGGGTCCCACGCCGCCAGGGCCCGCACGTGGTCGGCGGTGGTGTTGGCGCCGTCCTCGGTGCGCAACAGGTTCTCGGCCAGCACCTTCAGGCTGTAGGGGAGCTTCTCGGTGCCGGGGACGGCCGAGAGGCGGTACACCTCGTAGGAGGCGTCACCGACCTGGAGGGTCCCGCGGGCACCGAAGGAGTCCCGGCTTGCGCTGCTGCTCGTCACGTCTGTCGCTCCCGCTCGTCGATGAGTTCCACCAGACCTGGATCATGCCGCACGCGGCAGGGGGTCGCGGTCTGGCTGCACTCTAGCAGTACGCGTGTCCTGTGAGACGGGTCCGACGGCCCGCGCGTACCTTCCCGGGCATGTCCTCCGACGCCGCGACCCCTCCGCCGCCCACCGCCGAGCAGGCCACCGCCCCGATCGACCCCCGGCTGGCGGCCGTGCTGGCCGCCGTCCCGCTGCAGGACGTGGGGGGCGCGGTCACCGACGTGGCCCTGCTGCGCGAGGGCATGGAGACGATGGCCGCGACGCTCCCCGTCACCACCGAGGTGGCCGACGTGCACGACTCCGACGCCGACGGGGTGGGTGTCCGCGTCTACCGCCCGGCCGCCGACGGCCTCCTCCCGCTGGTGCTGCTCGTGCACGGGGGCGGCTTCGTCCTGGGCAGCCCCGCCACCCACGACGGGCTCGCCCGCCGGCTCGCTGCGGGCGCCGACTCGGTCGTGGTCTCCGTCGACTACCGCCTCGCCCCGGAGGCGCCGTTCCCGGCCGCGCTCGAGGACTGCTGGACGGCGCTGCGGTGGGCCGTGGCCCACGCCGACGAGCTCGGGGTCGACCCGGCGCGCGTCGCGGTGGCCGGCGACAGCGCCGGGGGCAACCTCGCCGCCGTGCTCGCGCTGGAGGCCCGCGACGCCGGCGGCCCCGCCCTGGTCTTCCAGCTGCTGCTCTACCCGGTGACGAGCGGGCACCACGACTGGCCGAGCACCCGCGAGAACGCCGACGCCCCGGTGCTGACGGCGCGGGCGATGGCGTGGTTCGCCGAGCAGTACGCCGCCGACGGCTCCGTCCGCTCCGCACCCGCGCTCGCCGAGAGCTTCGCCGGCCTCCCCCCGGCCCACGTCGTCACCGCCGGGCACGACCCGCTGCGCGACGACGGTGAGGCCTACGCGGCGCTGCTGACCCGCGACGGGGTGGCGGTCGACGCCGTGCGCCACGCCGACCTGGTGCACGGCTTCACCATGTTCGACGGGGTCGTGCCCGCGTGCACCACCGCGCTGGACTCGGCGGTCGCCGCGCTGCGGGCGGGTGTGCACGCCTGAGGCAGGTGCGCCAGGATCGGGGCCATGGTTGACACCACGCTGCAGGACATGTCCGACGTGCGGGACCGGGTCGAGGGGATCCGGGCCGTCATGGTCACCACCGCCGGTGAGCGCGGCCTGCTGGCCTCGCGCCCGATGACCGTCCAGAAGGTGGACCCCGACGGTGACGTCTGGTTCCTCGCCGGGAAGGACACCGACTGGATCCCCGCCGGATCCGCCGGTGCGGCGAACGTCGCCTTCGTGGACGACGGCACCTGGATCTCCTTCGCGGGCGAGCTGGAGACCGTGACCGACCAGTCCGTCATCGGCGAGCTGTGGGACGCCATGACCGACTCGTGGTTCCCGGGCGGGCAGGACCAGGCGGTCGCGCTGCACCTGCGGACCGACACGGTGCACTGGTGGACCGGGGCCGGGACGCTGAAGACGATGTTCGAGGTGGCGAAGACGAAGGTGACCGACCAGGACCGCCCGGACGTCGGCGACCGCGGGACCATCCAGGCCTGACCCCGGTCCGCTCGGGGCCCTGCGACGACGTGCGGGTGGGCTCACTAGGGTCACCGCACACCGTCGTCGTCGCCGTTGGAGGCCTGTGCCGTGCGCGTTGCCCTGACCACCCAGGACTTCCTCGACCGGGCCGAGACGGTGTGGGGCGCGCGCCCCGCCGTCATCGACGAGCCCGACCAGCCGGCGGACGTGGTGCCGACGACGACCCACGCCGAGCTGGCCCGCCGCATCCGCGCCTGGCAGGCCGGGCTCGACGCGCTGGGGGTGGCCGAGGGCGAGCGGGTCTGCGTGGTCAGCCACAACTCGGCGCGCCTGCTGGAGCTGTTGTACGCCGTGACCGCGAGCGGCCGGGTGTGCGTGCCGGTGAACTTCCGCCTCACCCCGGGCGAGGTGGAGTACATCGTCGACGACTGCGGCGCCACCGTCCTGCTGGTCGACCCGGAGCTCGACCGTGCCCTGGCCGGGATCACCGCGCGACACCGCTTCGTCCTCGGCGAGCAGACCGAGACCGAGCTGATGCGCTTCGACGTGGAGCCGCGGGCGTGGGCGGAGCCCGACGAGGACGCGATGGCCACCATCAACTACACCTCGGGCACCACCGCCCGGCCCAAGGGCGTCCAGATCACCCACCGCAACAGCTGGGTCAACGCCACCACGTTCGCGATGCACACCCGCACGTGGGAGCGCGACGTGTACCTGCACACGCTGCCGATGTTCCACTGCAACGGCTGGGGCATGCCGTTCGCGATGCTCGGGCTGGGGGTGCCGCAGGTGGTGCTCCGCAAGATCGACGGGGCCGAGATCCTGCGGCGGGTCCGCGACCACGGGGTGACGCTGATGTGCGCGGCCCCCGCGGTGTACTCGGCGGTGCTCGAGGCTGCGCAGACGTGGGAGGGCGAGATCCCCGGGCGCGACACGGTCCGGGTGGTGTGCGCGGGCGCGCCGCCGCCCAGCCGCACCATCGCACGAATCATCGAGGAGCTCGGCTGGGAGTTCCTGCAGATCTACGGCCTCACCGAGACCTCGCCGCTGGTCACGTTCAACCGGACCCGCCCGGAGGACGTGGACCTGCCGGTGGCGGAGCGCGCGAAGCGGCTGAGCCGGGCCGGGTCGCCGTCGCTGGGCACGAGGCTGCGCACCAGCGAGACCGGTGAGGTCCTCGTCCGTTCCAACACCGTGCTCCACGGTTACTGGAACAAGCCCCGGGAGACGGCCGACGCGCTCGACGGCGGGTGGTTCCACACCGGCGACGGCGGCACCGTCGAGCCCGGCGGCGGTGAGCTGGTCATCTCCGACCGCAAGAAGGACGTCATCATCACCGGCGGGGAGAACGTGAGCTCCATCGAGGTGGAGGACGTGCTGTTCAGCCACCCCGCGGTCGCCGAGGTCGCCGTCATCGGGGTGCCCGACGAGAAGTGGGGCGAGACCATCAAGGCCCTCGTCGTCCTCGCGCCGGGCGAGACCGCCACCGAGGCCGAGCTCATCGAGCACTGCAAGGCCAACCTCGCCCGCTACAAGGCGCCGACCTCGATCGAGCTCCGTGAGGCCATCCCGCGCACGGCCACCGGCAAGATCCAGAAGTTCAAGCTCCGCCAGCAGTACTGGGACGAGGGTGGCCGGCAGATCGGCTAGGTGGTGCGGGGCGAGGACCGCCACCAGCGGTAGGGCGTGGTGGTGGAGACCGTCACCAGACCGGCGCGGGCGAGGATGGGGCGGGAGCGCTCGGTGGAGTCGCTGTGCACGAGGGTGGCCCCGAGCTGCAGCCCGGCGCGGGCGCGGGCGGCGGTGAGCGCGCGGTAGATCCCGCGGCCGCGCCAGGCCGGCAGGGTCGCCCCGCCCCAGATGCCGACGAAGCTGGTGCCCGCCACCGGCTCGAGGCGCCCCGAGCACACCACCTCGGGTCCGGTCGGCGTCTCCGCCTCCGCCGCCCACAGCTGCAGCCCGTCACCGGGGCGGGCGATTCGGGCCAGGATCGCCTCGGCCATCTCCGTGGAGACCTCCTCGCCGAAGCCGCGGTCGGCGGCGGCGCTCGCGGCGCGCACGTCGTCCTCGGTGTGCACCCGGCGCACGGTGACGCCCGCGGGCAGCGGCACGTCGACCGCGAGCACCTCGAGGTGGCCGACCATGATCGACTCCTGCTCGTCGGGGTCGAACCCCGCGGCGAGCAGCGTCGCGTGCAGGCCGGGTGCGTGGTCGTGCCCGCGGGACTTCCACTCCACCCGGGTGATCGCCGGGTCGGCCCGGAAGTGGGCCAGCGCGCCGTCGACCAGCGCGGCGATCCCCTCGGCGTCGGCACCGTCCAGGTCGCGGTAGGTGATGAAGCCACGACCCCCGGCGAAGGTGATCAGTCGCAGGGGTCCGAGCCGGGTGACCGACGCGGCTCCGGGGGTCTCGGCGTCGGTGCGGAGCTGGTCGTCGTAGGCGCGCAGCAGCGGGCTCGCGTCCGGGGGGCCGCTCGGGATCCGGGTCACGGCGCCTCAGCGTGCCGCGGGGACGACGTCCGGTCCACCGGTTTCCGCGCGGTGCTGGTGGGACGCGAAATGACTCGTGGGGCTCGTGTGGCACACGATGACAGCGTGCCCAGCGGTGCCATTGGCGCTGACGGGACGAGAATGTCTAGAGTCACGCGGCGTGTCGTCTTGACTACGAGGCGCACGGACCGAGCCAGATCGGACGACGACCGCGGGCGGGCCCACCAGGGTGCGGCCGTCGGGAGGAGACGGGTGACGTGAGCAGGACCAACACACGGCTGCGACGGGCCGCCTCGGGCTCCGGTGTCCCCCGTGGGCGCGGCCGTGCGCTCGTCGGCGCGGGCCTCGTGACCGTGGTGCTCGTCGCCGGTCCCGGGACCGCCGCGGCCGTGCCGCCGCCCCCGGCGAACCCGAGCGACAGCCAGCTCGACGCCGCCTCGTCGGCCGCCGACCAGCAGGCCGGGCAGGTCGGAGCCCTCATCGCCCAGCTGACCGACGCCCAGAACCAGCTCGTCCAGCTCCAGAACGACCTCCAGCTCACGCAGGAGCTGGCCAACAAGGCCGTCGTCGACCTGCAGTCCGCGCAGGACGAGGCCACCGCCGCCCAGGCCGCGAAGGCGGCCGCGGACGCGCAGGTGGCCAGCGCCCAGCACAAGATCGACACCGCGAACGCGGAGGTCGACGCGTTCGCGGCCGGCAGCTACCAGCAGGGCAGCACCGTCGGCGGCGTCAGCGCGTACCTCGGTGCGGAGGGCCCCGACGACGTCCTGGCCCGGGCTCAGCTGCTGGACGCGGTGAGCAGCAGCGAGCTCGACGTGCTCGAGTCGCTCGACCGCGCGCACACCGTCGAGGCCAACGCCGCCTCGTCGGCGCGCGCCGCCCAGGAGGCCGCGGACGCCGCCCAGGGTCGGGCGACCGCCGCCAAGGCCACCGCCGACCAGGCCCGGGCCGTCGCCATCGCCGCGAGCGCGTCCCAGGCCGAGCGCACCCGGGTGGTGCAGGCCAGCGAGGCCGACGCCCAGACCCGGCTCGACGCCGCCCGCGCCGACGTCAACGGGCTCCAGGGCCAGCGCGCCGCCTTCGAGGCCTGGGACACCCAGCGCAAGGCCGAGGCGGCTGCCGAGGCCGAGCGCCGGCGCAAGGCGGCCGCCGCCGCGGCCGCCGC
>JBBSUN010000025.1:0-51837 GCA_038234335.1 Mycobacteriales bacterium | reverse complement strand
GCGGTGGCCACGGCGGTGGCCAGCCCGATCCCGGACGAGGTCCCGGTGATCAGGACGGTGCCCTTGGGGGTGGTCGGTGGGGTCATGGTGGCTCCCGTGCTCGAGGGGTGGGTGGTCAGCGACGCCGGCGGTGCACGGCGACGGTCAGGGCGAGCCCGGCCAGCACGAGGAAACCGATCACGACCCAGCACAGTCCGGGCGGGCCCCGCACCAGGGTGCTCCCATCGGGCATCGGGTTGGTGCAGCTCACCCCCGGCGGGAACCACTCCCAGCTGGCCGTGCCGAACACCGAGCTGCCGGGAGTGAGCTCACCGCCCAGCGCCGCGGTCCAGGACTCCAGGGCCAGCCCGGCGATCCAGGCCAGCACGAGCAGCACCCACACACCGGCCGCCGCGGGCAGCAGGGGCCTGAGGCGTGCTCGGGGCTCAGCGCGACACAGGGCCACCCGGTGATCGTCGCAGCCGGTGACCTGCAGGGCGGCTGCGCAGAGCGCTGTCCCCACCCTCGTGGGCCTGGTGTCCACGTCTCGGTCCCCTCGCTCGCTCCGTCGGTGTCGAGGTCCTCCGCAGGACTCACGGGTGTAGACGGTCGTGGGGGCCGCCCGGTTGGCCGGGACCTGACGGGGCGTCTCAGTCGGGGCCGGGCTGGACCACCAGGTCGTGCTGGACGGCGCGGGCGACGAGGGCCGCCCGGTTGCCGACGTGCATCTTCTCCATCAGCTGACGCAGGTGGCAGCCCACGTTCTGCTCGCTGGAGTGCAGCCGGGCGGCGATCTGGCGGGTGGAGAGCCCCTCGGCGGCGGCCTGCAGCACCCCGGCGCTGGGTGGGCGGCAGCCGGCGGGCCGTGCCGCGTCGAGTCGAGTCGAGTCGAGTCGAGTGGAGTGGAACCAGCTGTCGAGGTCGTGGACATGATTGCTCCTGTCCGGACGTGGGCGCAGGTCGCCCGTGACCACCCCACCTGACCCGGACCACCACAGGACGGAACCCCCGCACCCCTCGACGGGCAGCCAGACCAGCGAACGCACTGAACGAGCCGGACCCGTAGCCGATGACGGCAGAGCCGCCTGGTCTCGGTGAAGGCGATCTGGGTTCCGCCAGACCCCCGAGTGACCCGTCACGCAGTGGCTGCGTGCCGCACGCCGATCGGCGACCGGGCACCGGGCACCGGGACACGGTTCCGCGAGCGGTGGGTCGAGCGGTGCCCCCCGAGTTGCATACCAAATGGTTTACGCGGCGAGGTAGGCTGCTGGCATGACCACGCAGATCGCCATCCGTCTCGATGACCGCGAGCTCGCGGCCCTCGATGCCGAGGTCGCCGACGGCCGCGCGGCCAACCGCTCCGAGGCCGTGCGACACGGGATCGCCCGTCTCCAGCGGGATCGGCGCTACCGCGGGGAGGAGGCGATCCTCATCGACCTGGCGCGACGGGGCGAGCCGGTCTACGCCGACCTCGACGGGGTGCTCGACCTGCCGCACCCCGCGCTGGACTGATGCGGACGATCGCGTCGGTCCAGCTGGACAAGCGTCGGCCCGCCCTGATCTTGACGAGGCAGTCCAAGCTGCACCTGCTGACCTGGGTGACCGTGGCGCCGATCACCAGCACCATCCGGGGGATCACCAGCGAAGTCCAGGTCGGGCGGCGGAACGGACTGGACCACGACAGCGTCGTCAGCTGCGACCACATCACCACGGTGCGGTCGAGTGCAGTGGGCGACACCGTCGGCCTGTTGTTCGACGACCAGGAACCCGAGCTGGCCCGAGCGATCAGCGACGCCTTCGAGCTCGACCTGCTCCGCGAGTGAACCCACCCGGTCGACGCCGTGCCCCCCTGCCGCCTCGAGATTCCACCCTGGCCCAGTCGGGGATCGTCTTGCGAGGCGTGGCGTCGCAGAAGAGTCGATTCACGGTGAGCGGCGCGCCCGACTCATCCAGCACATCCTCGACGAGGACCGCGAGCTGCTGCACCGCCTGGCCCAGTGACTTACTTCCTCACCCTGGAGGACGTCACCGAGCTCGGCATCGCGCTGATGGCCGAGGAAGGTGCGGTTCTTCTGATCGCGGATGCCGGCCTGCTCGACTCCGTGCTGATGAGGCCGCAGGCCAGCGTCTTCGGCAAACCCGCCTACCCGGCACTGGCGGTCCAGGCAGCAGCACTGCTGCAGTCACTGGCCCGCAACCACGCCATGGTCGACGACGACAAGCGCATGGCGTGGGCGGCAACCACGCTGTTCCCGCGGTTCAACAGCCTCGCCCTGCGCGCACCCTCCCCCGACGTCGGCGATCGGTTCATCCTGGACGTGGTCGACGGCTCCCTCGCAGTGCCGGAGATCGGTGAGCGCCTGACGAGCTGGTCCACACCGACCTGACCGGAACGGGATCCTCGAAGCGGGCGTGCGCCCGAACGCCGGGAGCGCAACTACCCACCCAGCCACGCCGACCCGGTCGAGCCGCTCATCTTCGAGGGCACTGAGGCAGCTCCCACTCGGGGCAGTCCCCTTCACCGATCGGCTGCGGGCCGGTGTTGCGCGTCGCCCACGCCGGTGGAGATCACGGCGGCGGCTTCGGCCAACGGGAACACCGAAAGCAACACGCCGGGGACCGTCAACGTCGACGAGGTTGGTGCGTGCCCCGGCCGAGCAGCGAGGGCGCCGCTGCTTCCGCAGCATGCTGCGGGATGGTGTGCAGCACACCAGGTTGCGCACCGCGGTGGTGCACACGGGGCCTGCTCAGGTCAATGACAGGAACAGTCGCTCGAGCTCGGTCTGGTCGACGCGGCGGGTGCCCTCATCACTGCGCAGGCACTGCTCCAGGCCCGTGGCGATGATCTTGAAGCCCGCCTTGTCGAGGGCCTTGGAGGCGGCGGCGAGCTGGGTGACGACTTTGGAGCAGTCCTGGCCCTCCTCGATCATGCGGATGACCCCGCCGACCTGGCCCTGGACGCGCTTCAGGCGGGCCAGCACATCGGTCAGCTGGTCGGTGTCGATCTCCACAGCGCCCCGTCCCTGGCACCTCCGTCGGCACCTCTCGCACGACTGTAGCGCCAGGTTCGGGCATCCTGTTCCCTCGGTCTGATACCCCCGGGGGTACTGCTACAGTCGTTGGTGCCGGGTACCCCCACCCGTATCCCGATCGCGGCGGAGAACGGCGTGAGCAGCGGAACCACCGTTCGCCTGCCACCCCGCCCTCGCCAACGAGAGTGAGGGCCGTCGACGACGACGGGACCACCGCACCGCACCGTCGGGCAACGGGATCGACGTCGACCCCCCGGGCGCCTCCGCACTACGACCGCACCGCGAGCACCCCGCCCCGACGACGTCGGTGGTTCACCCGAGGCTGCGCCGCCGGTCAGCCGACCGACTACCCGAACATCTCCCTGAAAGAGGTTCACCATGCACGTCGAGACGATCGAGACCCCGTCGCTTGGGGACAGGACCTATCTGGTGCACGACGGTGAGGTGGCGCTGGTCGTGGATCCGCAGCGTGACACCGACCGGGTGACCGCTGCCGCGGCCCGGATGGGTGTGCGGATCGCCGCGGTGGCCGAGACCCACCTGCACAACGACTACGTCACCGGTGGTGTCCACCTGGCCGGCGAGCTGGGGGTGGACTACCTGGTCAACGCCGCCGACACCGTCGACTTCCATCGTCGCCCGGTCACCGACGGCGACGTGGTCGAGGTCGGACGGCTGCGGGTGCGCGTCGTGGCCACCCCTGGGCACACCCACACCCACCTGTCCTACGTCGTCACCGACACGAACGACCCCGCCGCCACGGGGAGTCCCGCGGGGCCCGAGGAGGTCGTGTTCTCCGGGGGCAGCTTGTTGTTCGGCTCGGTGGGGCGCACCGACCTGGTGTCGCCGGCGGACACCGAGGGTCTGACCCACGACCAGTTCCGCTCGGTGCGCGCCCTGGCCGCCGCGGCCACCGACGACGCCGCACTGTTCCCGACCCACGGCTTCGGGTCCTTCTGCTCCTCGGGCCCGGCCACCGGGGCCGACAGCTCCACCGTGGGCGAGCAGCGGCGCCACAACCACGCCCTGACCACCACCGACGAGGACCGCTTCGTCACCGAGCTCATCGCGGGCCTGGCTGCCTACCCCACCTACTACGTGCACATGAGCCCGGCCAACGCCCACGGCCCGTCCGCCCCGGACCTCGCCGTCCCGGCCCCGCTGAGCACCGGCGAGCTGCAGGCCCGACTCGCCGCTGGTGGCTGGGTGGTGGACCTGCGGACCCGGCGGGCGTTCGCCGACGGGCACCTGGCGGGCACCTTGTCCTTCGAGCCCGGGGCGAGCTTCGTGACCTACCTCGGGTGGACGCTGCCCTGGGGTGAGCCGCTGACCCTGCTGGGGTCCGAGGACGACGTCGCCACCGCGGTCCGTGAGCTGGCCCGCATCGGCTGGGACCACCCCGACGCCGTGCTCGGTGACCCCCTCCAGGCCCTGCCCGGGCACCCCGTGCACGCCTACCGCCGCGTGGGGTGGTCGGAGGTCCTCGTCGAGGAGCCCGCCGTGGTCCTGGACGTGCGCCGCACCAACGAGTACAGCGCGGGGCACCTGCCGGGTGCGCTGAACATCCCGCTGCACGAGCTGCTCGCCCGGACCGGGGAGGTCCCCGGCGGGCCGGTGTGGGTGCACTGCGGGTCCGGCTACCGCGCCGGGGTCGCGGCCAGCGTCCTGGACCGCGCCGGGCGGGAGGCCGTCCACGTCGACGCCGCGTTCGACGACGCGGCCGACGCCGGGCTCACCGTCACCACCGACGTGCAGGACTGACCACGGTCGGTCCACCGACCGCGTCCCATCACCGGGAGCACCAGCACCCCATGCAGGAGGAACTCGTGTCCGACATCGACCCCACCCGCGCCGCGCAGCTCGCCACGAACGGCAGCCACGTCCTGATCGACGTCCGGGAGGACGGTGAGTGGGCGGCCGGTCACGCACCACGGGCCCGCCACGTCGCCCTCAGCGCGATCGCCTCGACCGACTTCCCGGCGGGGACACCCGTGATCGCGGTGTGCCGAAGCGGTGGCCGATCCAGCCAGGCAGTCACCGAGCTGCTCGCCCGAGGTGTCGACGCCCACGACCTCACCGGTGGGATGCAAGCCTGGGTGCAGGCGGGCCTGCCGGTCACCGACGCCCATGGTGGGCCCGGCACGGTGGACTGACACGTGAGCGTCGTCGTCGCCCTGCTCGCCGGGGCCCTCATCGGGGTGCTCCTCGGCGCCCTCGGTGGCGGTGGTTCGATCCTCACCGTTCCGGTGCTGGTCTACGGCCTGGGACAGGGCACGGGGGCGGCCACCACGGCCTCGCTGGTCATCGTCGGGACCACCTCGGTCGTGGCCGCGGTCGGGCACCACCGCGGCGGCCGGGTGCGGTGGGGTCCCGGGTTGGTCTTCGGCCTGCTCGGATCGGTCACCGCGCTGCTGGGGACCCAGGCGGCCGGGCACGTGGCCCCGGCGGTGCTGCTGCTCGGCTTCGCCGCGCTGATGCTGCTGGCCGCAGCGGGGATGGTTCGCCGAGACCGGAGTACCCAGGCTCGTGGCGACGCCCCCGAAGCCGACGCCCCCGGAACCGGCCGCGGCACCCGGGTCGCCACCGGGACCCGAACCGCCGCCGGTCGGCGGGGGCTCGTGGTCTCGGCCGCACTCGGGGTGGGACTGCTCACCGGGTTCTTCGGGGTGGGTGGGGGGTTCGTCATCGTGCCTGCCCTGGTGCTCGCCCTCGGTCTGCCGATGCCGGTCGCGGCCGCCACCTCGCTCGTGGTCATCGCCCTCAACAGCGGGGCGGGACTGCTCGCCCGGTGGGGTCACCTGGACGTGCCCTGGCACGTCGTGCTGCCGTTCACCGCCGCCGCCGTGCTCACCTCCCTGCTCGGCAGCCAGGTCGCCCACCACGTCCCGGCCCGGCTGCTCACCCGCGGCTTCACCACGCTGCTCGTCCTCGTCGCCGCCTACGTCGCAGCGCGGGCCGGAGCCTCGCTCTGAACACCTCGACCCTGGCTCACACCCCCACGCGTCGCCACGACCTGCGGTGCCGCAGGGGATCGCGACCGGGACAGCTCGGTGAGCGGGACCACGTCTGGTCGCGACGGCTGCGAGTCGCTCGCCGAGGGTCCGCAGCCGGGCTCCGGCGCTGAGCACCGTCGCGGCCAGCAGGTGCGTGTCCACCTACCCGATGCCGGAACCGAGGTGCTGGTGGCTGTGGATCCGCGTGAGCACCGCGCTGTCGGCGCTCCCAGATGCGTACAACTAGTTTCTGCATCTTTGTGGCAGAAGAAGAAGCAGGGCGTTACCGTGCGCCCATGAGCACCGCGGCTGCCCCCGGCTCCACCTACGCGACCGCGCGGCGGTGGGACCGCCGAGACAAGACGGGCCTGGCCGCGATCGTCGCGTTCGTGGTGGTGCTGAACCTGGTCGGCTGGGGGGTCCTGGTGTTCGCCGTGGCCCCGCAGGACTACGCGCTCGGGGGCACCGAGGTGTTCGGGGTGGGGTTGGGGGTGACCGCGTTCCTGCTCGGGGTCCGGCACGCCTTCGACGCCGACCACATCGCCGTCATCGACAACACCACCCGCAAGCTCGTCGGGGAGGGCAAGGCCGGGATCGGCGTCGGGTTCTGGTTCTCCCTCGGCCACTCCAGCGTGGTGTTCGGCGCGTCGCTGCTGATCGTGCTGGGGGTGGAAGCGGTCGGCGGGACGATCCGCGACGAGACCTCCGGCGCGGCGGTCACGCTGGGCGTCATCGGCAGCATCGTCGCGGGCGTGTTCCTCATCCTGATCGGCCTGATGAACCTGCAGTCGGTCGTCGGCATCGTCAAGGTCTTCCGCGGGATGCGCACCGGCGAGCTCGACGAGACCGCGCTCGAGCACCACCTGCACAACCGGGGGTTCCTGGCCCGGCTGCTCGGTGGGGCCACCAAGCGGGTGACCAAGCCGTGGCACGTCTACCCGGTCGGGCTGCTCATGGGCCTCGGGTTCGACACCGCGTCACAGGTGGCCCTGCTGGTCCTGGCCGCCGGCACCGCCGCGTTCGTCCTGCCCTGGTACGCCGTCCTCGTGCTCCCGGTGCTGTTCGCGGCGGGGATGAGCCTGTTCGACACCGCCGACGGAGTGTTCATGTCCCGGGCCTACGGGTGGGCCTTCCTCCGGCCGGTGCGGAAGGTGTACTACAACCTCACGATCACCGTCCTGTCGGTGATCGTCGCCCTCGTCGTGGGCGTCATCGTGCTCGTCTCCCTGCTCGTCGACCAGCTCGACATCACCACGGGCCCGCTCGCTGCGATCGGTGGCCTCGAGCTCAACTACGTCGGCTACGTCGTCGTCGGCATGTTCCTGCTCACCTGGGCGGTCGCGGTCGCCGTGTGGAAGCTCGGACACATCGAGGAGAAGTACAGCACCCCGGTCGCGCCGGGCCCGCAGGAGTAGCCGCGGCAACCGTGTCGAGGGCCGGACCGGGAGCACATCCGCCGTGGCCCGCCGGAGGATCCTCGAACGGTCACCTGAGCCGCCGGCGCAAGGACTCAGGTGCTTGCGGTGCCTGACTCAGTTCACGCGGCCGTTTGCTCCGTGGACCTGCGTGTGCGAGCGGACGGGGCAACCGTCGCCCACCGCACCCGCTGCGAGCCTTCGAGGTGAGTGCGGTGGCCGCTGGAGGTCGTACGAGCCGCACGCGCGGAGGTGCCGGCCTCGTCCCGCGGGGGATCGGCTGCGGGAAGGTGCGGCCTGGCCAGCCCCAGGCGGGCCGAGCCGACCGGTCCCAGCTCGCGGTCTGCGGTGCGCTGGACACCGCACCGGTCTAGCGCACGCGGTGGTGCTTCCACGCCCAGGCCGCGATCTGCACCCGGTTGGTGATGTCCAGCTTGTCCTGGATCTTGGCGAGGTGGGACTTGACGGTGCCCAGGGACAGGAACAGCTCGACGCTGATCTCAGCGTTGGTGCGGCCGTGGGCCACGAGCCGGACGACGTCGAGCTCCCGCTCGGACAAGGACGACGGCTCGGAGGTGCCCAGGGTGGGCGCCGCCGCCTGCCGTCGTCGCAGCTGCTCGACGGTGAGGGCCGGGCTGATCAGCGCGTCACCTCGGTCGGCGGCGCGGACGGCCTCGACGAGCAGCGCCGGTCCGGCATCTTTCAGCAGGAACCCGCGGGCGCCGTTCGCCAGTGCGGTGTCGACGTAGTCGTCGTGGCCGAAGGTCGTCACGACCACGACCCGCAGCGGGCTCGTCACGCCAGGCCCGGCGAGGGCCAGGGTGACCTCGAGGCCGTCCAGACGGGGCATGCGGATGTCCACGACGACGACGTCGGGGCGCAGGCGGCGCGCCGCCTCGACGGCCTGCACCCCGTCGGAGCACTGGGCGACGACCTCGATGTCGGGCTGGGTGGACAGGATCAGCGCGAACCCGGCGCGCACCATCTCCTGGTCGTCCGCCACCAGCACGGTGATCGTCACGCCGTGCCCCTGCCTGGTCCTCGGGGCGGCAGGGTCACGTCCAGCTTCCAGCCGCGCGGCTCGATCTGCCCGCCGCTGACGCTGCCGCCGAACGTCGCGGCCCGCTCGCGCAGCCCGACCAGGCCGAACCCGCCACCGGGGCCGAGCACGCCGGGGGCGTCGTCGGCGGACGGGTTCCCGTCGTCGCGGACCGACACCCGCAGCCCGCCTCCCTCCAGGGTGACGACGACGTCGGCCCGGGTGGCGCCGGTCGCGTGCCGCCGGACGTTGGTGAGTGCCTCCTGGGCCACGCGGAGGGTGGCCTGGCGGTGGGCGGTGGCAACCCGGCCCGGGGGCAGGGTGAGGGTGGTCGCGAGGCCGGTGGTCGTGGCGAAGCGGTCGACCAGCTCCTCCAGGTCCGTCGGCCAGCGGGTGACCCGTCGCGGCGCCGCCTCGGCCTCGGCCGGCTCCCGCAGGGTCGAGACGAGGTAGCGCATGGACTCCAGGGCGTCGGTGCCCGCCCGCTCGATGTCGGTCAGCGCCTGCCGGACGAGCTCGGGCCGGCGGTCCACCGCCAGGGCGGCGGCCTGCGCGGCGACGATGATCCCGGTGACGTGGTGGGCGATGTCGTCGTGCAGGTCCCGGGCGATGTCGCGGCGCTCGTCGTTGCGAACCTGCAGCACTGTGTCGGCCGCCCGGAGGTCATCGGTGCGGCGGAGGAGCCCGACCGCGACCACCGCCGCGACCACCAGCGCGGTGAGCAGGCTGAACAGGGCTGCGTCGGCGCCACCCTGGCGCCACGGGCTCAGGACGGCCGCGGCGGCGAGAGCGAGCATGGTGACGCTGTCGGAGGGCCGGGTCCAGCGGCGGACGAGGATGCCGAGCAGGAGTGCCAGCACCGCGGTCTCCAGGAGCCCCCAGACGCGGTACTCGTCGGCGAGTGTCTGCATCACCGCGGTCAGCCCGAGTGAGGCGGCGGCGAGGCCGAGACCGAGCTGCCGGAGCCGTGCGGGAGCGAGGCGTCTGCGGGCGAGGATGGTCACCGTGGTTGCCGCCGCGAGCGCGAAGGAGAACGCCAGTCCCGGTCCGGCCGTGGTGCCGCCCACCGCTACCACGTCCAGGGCGGCGACGAGCACCAGGCCCGCGGCGACGCCGAGGGTCACCAACCGGTTCATGGGTGCAGGCTAGGGCCGGGCGCGGGACGGGTGTTGACGTCGGTCTGCTGCAGCTCGACGGTGATGTCGTCCTCCCCGACCGACACCGCCCGGACGGTCAGCGCCCCGAGGGACGGCACCGCGATCGGTGGAGGGGTCCACCCGGGTGGGAGGTCGGCCGTCGACACGGCGCGGCCGCCGGCCGCCGTCGCGGTCGGCACGAGCTGGACCGAGCCGTTCCCCGAGGTGGCCTGGTAGGTGACCGTGACGGGCCGGCCGTCCAGCAGTGCCGTCCCGGTGGGCGAGTAGGCGCCGGCGGACGTGCGGACGGGGACCAGGGGCGTGGGCTGCGGTGCGTCCGCGAACCACAGGACCCGGTCCACCCGGCCGGTGTCTTGGTGCAGCCGCTGCAGGACCAGCATCGTCGTGCCGCGGGGGCTGGTGACGTCGACGTACGCCGAGCTGACCTCACCGTCCAGCAGCGAGGCGACGAAGGGTCGACCGTGCGCCTCGACGCGGGTCACCGTCGCGTCGGGCGCGAGCGCCTGGGCGGCGTCGCGGACGCGCTGGTCGAGCTCGTGCCCGGCCCAGGTCTCGGCGGCCACCGGGACCCCGAGCAGGACGAGCAGGGTGGTGGCGCCGGCGGCGAGCTTGCCGAGCATGGTGTTCTCCTGGGTGCTGGGGAGGTGTGCGGGCAGAGGGCGGCTCAGCCGCGGGAGGTGTCCACGGCGACGGAACGCAGCAGCGGACGGCTTGCGGCGCCGGCCAGGCGCACGCCGCCGAGGCCGAGGAGCACGGTCGCCGCGAGGAGCGCGAGCCCGCCGACGTCGAGTGCCCCGCCGCCCAGACCGAGCCGGGTGAGCGGTGCGCTGGCGAGCAGGCCGGTGCCGAGAGAGCCGAGCACCAGCAGCAGGACCGGCGCGGTGGTCTCGTGGCGACGGGCCTGGTCGAGCAGCCGCAGCGGGGTCCCGGCCAGGTGCAGCTGGCGGTAGGTGCCGCGGCGGTCCAGGACCGACGCGCAGGCGGTGATGCCGGCGGAGGCGATCGCGACGAGGAACGAGGCGACGAGCACCCAGGTCGAGGCACGCCGCAGGTCGGTGGCGAACACGTCGGCCTGTGCGGCGACGTCGGCCCCGGTCGCGGCGGGCAGGCCGGGCAGCGCCTGGTGCAGCACGGTGCGGGTCCGCTCCTGGTCCTGGGGGGTGACCGTGACCGTGAGGTAGCCGGTGCTCGGCGTGTCCGTACCGGGGCCGCCCGGGTCGATCCGGGTGCCCAGCAGGGCCCCGGCGCCGCTGCCGACCTGGACCCGGCCCGGCAACCCCCGGGCGGTGAGGGCCTGCTGTGCTCTCGCCTGGTCGGTCTGGACCTGACCGACGGGCACGGCGACGTCGATCCGCTGGGCGCTGCCCCAGGTCACCTGCCCCGACGAGGACGGGAACAGCGCGATGAACCCGGCGACGAAACCGGTCAGGGCGAGGCCGCCGACGGTGCGCCACGCCGCCTTCGGGTCGTCGGTGAGCCGTCGACCGGCGATCAGGCGGGCCGGACCGTGGGCGGCGCGGATCATGAGCCGGCCCAGCAGGGCCAGCACCGCGGGACCGAGCAGGCTCAGGCTGGCGAACACGATCGCGAACGCCACCACCAGCGTGGTCGCCGACGCGTCGGCGCTGCGGCTCAGCCGCACGTAGGCGAGCAGCGCCACCGCGAAGATCGGCACCCGCCACAGCTGCCGGCTGCGCTGCGCGTGGCGCCGGCGGACGCCGAGCGGGCTGACCACGACACGGCGCAGCGTGAGCACCGCGCTGAGGACGCCACCGAGCGCGACCGCCGCCAGCACGACCAGCAGCGTCACCCCGCCGACCCACAGGTCGGACGGGAACCACGTGCCGCCGTCGAAACCGCTCCTGCTCGCCAGCGGCAGTGCCAGGGCGTACGGCAGCACGCCGGCCGCGGCGCCGAGCAGGGCCAGCGCACCGGCCTCACCCGCGACGACCGCGACGACCTGGCGCGAGCTGGCGCCGACCAGGCGCAGCGCGGCGAGGCGCTGGTCGCGGCGGGCCAGCCCGAGCCGGGCGGCGGCGCCCATCAGCACCAGCAGCGGGACGACGAGCAGCACCGACGCGACCAGCGAGAGGTCCCGGTACAGCGGGTCGACGAGCGTGCCCGCCCGGTCGGCGAAGGCGACGATCGCGACCGGACCGGTGTTCGCCGCCGGGTCGGTCTGGTCGTCGATCCTCGGCGCCGTCAGCACCGGCGAGGCGGGGTCGGCGCCGCCCACGACCAGCAGCTGGTCCGGACCCGTGAGACCGCGGTCACCGATCGTGCCGGCCGCCGCACCCGGCCAGCGGTCACCGAGCGCGGCCGGGTCGGTGCGGACCAGGTCGGCCAGTGCGGGGGAAGACCACCGTTGGCCGACGCCGGGGAAGCCGGGCAGCCCGGGCGGGACGGGGGCGGCCTCGGTGAGCCGCCCGAGGGTGACGACGGTCACCGCGCGACCGTCGTAGAAGTCGGTGGTGGTCGAGGCGACCGCGGTCGGGGTCTGCGTCGCGGTCGCGGGGACCGGGACCGTCCAGGCCTGGCGGTCGGCCCGGGCGGCGAAGCCCAGGTTGATCCCGAGGGTCAGCAGCAGCAGGCACGTGGTCACGGCGAAGGCCAGCAGGGCCAGCAGCTGGGTGCCCACGTCGCGGCGGCTCCCCCCGCGGACCAGCAGCCGCACCAGGTCGGTGGTGCCGGTCATCGGGTGCCGCCCGCGAGGCGGCCGTCGCGGACCTCGACGGTGCGGTCGCACCAGCCGGCGACCTCCAGGTCGTGGGTCACCACGACCAGCGCGGCGCCGCTCTCGCGGTGCGTGCGCACCAGCAGCTGCATCACCTGCGCCCCGGTGGCCTGGTCCAGCGCCCCGGTCGGCTCGTCGGCGAACACGACGCCCGGGCCGTGGACGAGGGCGCGGGCGATCGCGACGCGCTGCGCCTGCCCGCCCGACAGCTCACCGGGACGGCGGTGCTGCATGCCGTCCACGCCGAGCGGGCCGAACCACCGTAACGCCTGTCGCACCGCCGGACGCAGACGCATCCCGGCGACCATCAGCGGCAACGCGACGTTCTCCACCGCGGTCAGCTCGTCGAGCAGCTGCCCGGACTGGAAGACGAACCCGTACTCGGTGCGACGCAACGTGCTGCGCCGTTCCTCCGACAGCTGCTCGACCTGGCGGCCCCGCAGGCTCACCGTCCCGCTGTCCGGGGTGACGATGCCGGCCAGCACGTGCAGCAGGGTGGTCTTGCCCGACCCGGACGGACCGATGATCGCGACCGACTGCCCGGCCGCGAGGTCGAGGTCCACGCCGTCGAGCGCCACGGTGGGGCCGTAGCGCTTGCGGAGCTCGCGGCCCTGCAAGACCGACGTGGTCTGCGGCGGAGGCGGTTGCTGGTGGGTCTGGCTCTGCGTCATGACCACAGCCTGGGAGCAACCGCGGGCCCGCACATCAGCCGATCGACCACCGGCACGGCTGCTCCAGGCCCCACCGTCAGCCGTTCGGCTGCTCCGGTCGACGCGGCGATCCGGTTCGATCCACCTGTCCGGGACCAGCGTCGCTGCGCTGCGCGCCTCCCAGCGTCAGGGGCCGACGCACTCCTGGTGCGCGTAGGTCACTCGGTCCCCGCCGTGTCCGGGTCGGGGACGACCGCATCGTCTCCACCGTCACCGACGACGTGCTGATGGTCGCCGTGCTGATGGTCGTCGTGGTGCGGCTCGGACCTCGACACGACGTGCACGACCAGCAGCGACGCCTGCGTTTCACTGACCGAAGGGCTCGCGCGCGACCCGGTCCGGGATCGTCCACCGGTGTCCTGCCGGCGTCACCCAGCGGAACACGCCCAGAAGCGGCCCCCGGCACCAGCACGACGGGGCGCGTTCGCATCGACCGGTGCGGGCGGCTACGGCCGCGCGAGTACCCGGGGTCGCGCACACGTCCACGCCGAGCACCGCGGTCACGAGCACCAGGGCTCGCGGTGTGCCGTCGTCGTCCACGCCGATCCGCTGCCACTGTCGACGTGGCTGGTCGCACCCACGTCCACGTCGTCCCGGTGGGCCAGCGGCAGCACGGTGCGCTCGGCCGCGGCGGCGAGCACGTCGGAGAGGACCCGGCGTGCGGTGGGTGGGTCCAGGCCCTCGGTCGGTTCGTCGAGCACCAGCACGGGCGGGTCGGCCAGCAGGGCACGGGCCAGGGCCAGGCGGCGGCGCTCACCGCCCGAGGGGGTGAGCGCCCCGTCGCCGAGCCGCACGTCCAGCCGAGGCGCCCAGTGGCCGGGGCCGGCACGGCCGCCCGCACCCACCAGCTCGGTGTCGTTGGCGCCGGGCCAGGGCCAGGGCCAGGTTCGCGCCCAGTGCCCACTGCTCGGTGCCACTGCCCGGTGCCCACTGCCCGGGCGGACCGACCGAGGACCGGATCCGCGGACCACCGCGCGATCGCTGGTCCGCCAGGCCCACCTGCAGGGCTCCCGTAGATTGCTCTCGTGTCGATCCTCCGGCGCTCGTGCCAGAGCGCGCTCACGGCGGGGTCGTGCGGATCGGGGGGGCACCGAGGGCTGCGGGTGGGCACCGACCCGCGTCGCGCGGCGGGGGGTCGGCCTGGAGCACGTGACCGATCAGCCGGAGCGCACCGAGCACGCCCTGCGCCGGTGGTCACGTCGGCCTCGTCCGGCGGTGGTGCCGCATCCGCCGTCGCGGCCTGGTGGGCCGACGGCGGGGTTCGGGAGGTGGCGCGCTACGCGGGGGTCGGCGTCGTCTGCACGGCCGTCTACTCCGGGCTCTTCGTGGCGCTGCTCGGGTGGGGGCCGCTGCCGGCGAACGTGGCGGCCGCGATCGTGGCCACCGTCCTCGGGACCGAGCTGCACCGCCGGTTGACCTTTCGCACCGGTCAACGTGTCAGCTGGGTGACCGCACAGTGGCAGAGCACGGGTGTGGCTGCGCTGGGGCTGGTCGTCACGACCGGGGTCCTCGCCGCGGTGGAGGTGCTCGTCCCCGGGTCCACCTGGTGGGAGGAGGTCCTCGTGGTCAACATCGCCACCGGGTTCATCGGCGTCGGCCGCTACGTCGCGCTCCGGTCGTGGGTGTTCCGGACCCGCTGACCCCGGCGGGCTCACCGGTCCGCGCACGGAGCTCGCGGCCCGGTCCCCGCCCTACCCCGGGTTGACCACCGACACGGCGTTGAACGGCAGCAGCGGCTCGACACCGGGGAACACCACCAGCATGAGCAGGGCCAGCACGCCCACCACGAGCACGAGCACGGTCAGTGCCCGCACCGCCACGGAGCCGGGCAGGGTGCGCCACATCCAGACGTACATTCAGCTCACCGCGAGCTCGGGAGGCAGCTGGCCCGGGGGCGAGCCGGCCTTCTCCCGCGTCTGCACCAGCACGGCGTGGATGATCATCCGCTGCCGGGCCGAGAACCGGGGCTCGCAGGTGGTCAGGGTGAGGATCGCGACCGACGGGCTCGCGCCCGGGCTCTCGGGCACGGGCGCTATCACGTCACCCCGGGACGGCTCCACGATGTCGCGGCCGACGACCCTGGTGTAGTCCCCGCCCAGCGGGGTGACCGGGTCGGCCTCCCCGTCAGCGCCGGTGCAGCTCGGTTGTGCACCGCGTCCGGCGGACCAGCCGTCGACCTCGTCGGCCATCGGCAGCACCCGGTAGACGTACCAGGCGTCGGCCGTCTCGGTCACGATCGCGTCGCAGGACTGGAGCAGGTCGAGGTCGTTGAACGGGGCACCGTTGCCGACCCGGTGGCCGGCGACGGAGAAGTTCCCCGCCTGGCCGGGGAGCGCCGTGCCCTCGTAGTGCCCGGGACCGGCCTCGAGCGTGGCCGGATCGGTGCCCTCGAGCACGGTGAACTGGTAGTCGGCTCCGAAGGAGGGGATGTACATCTTGGCGAAACCCTCGCCCTGAGCCACCGAGTAGGAGCTGGTGCGCTGCGGGCCGGCGTCGGCGGGTGCGGCGATGACCGGCTTGTCCGCGCCGGCCCACTGCTGGTCCAGCGCCGTGGTGGCGTCGGCCTGCTTGCCCGCGGAGACCACGTCGGTCCAGTACAGCTGGTAAACCACGAACAGCAGCAGCACCACCCCGAGGGTGATGAACGCCTCGCCGGCCCCGCGGACGGCGGTGCGCACCCGGTCACCGCGGTGCGGCGACCGCCCCGGTGCGTCGTTCAGCGTGGTGCTCACCGGTGGACCTCCTGACCTGGCGCAACCTGATCGACCCCGGGTGGGCGGGGACGCTGGTGTCATCGGCACGCTCGACGCCGTACCCGAGACCAGCTCGTGCTCGTGGACTGCGGGTGGACCGCCATGCCCTGCTCGGTGTCCAGCGCGTCCTACAGCGGCTCCACCGCACCAACGGCGGTCACCCCGCACGGCGGACCGCGGGTTCGACCGCCGAACGTACTCCAGGGTTCGGGGGCGGTCAGGTGTCCGGCGGCGCCGGCTGCTCCCGCGACGCCAGGCTTCACCCACGGTGCCGCTGTGCGCTCGTCGCCCGGCTCAGCTGCTGTCGACAACCTCCGCGAACGGGTCGAACCCGAGCACCGGTGCGGTGTGCACCCGCTCGGCGAGCGCATCGCTGAGCAAGGACACCAGGGCCTCGAGCTGGACGTCCACCGACGACCCGACTTCGTCGTCGGAGCCGTCCAGGGCGCGGGCGGCGAGGCCGGCCTTGCTGTCGATGAGCGCGGCGATGCGGGCGTCGATGGTCTGCGCGGCGATGATCCGCCACGCGGTGACCGGCTCGGTCTGGCCGATGCGGTGGCACCGGTCGATGGCCTGGGTCTGCTCGGCCGCGGTCCACGAGAGCTCGGCGAGCACGATGTTCGAGGCGACCTGCAGGTTCAGGCCCACCCCGGCCGCGGTCAGCGAGCACACCGCCACCGCCACCTCGGGGTCGTTCACGAACGCGTCGATGTTGGCCTGGCGCACCGACGGGGTCTGGTCGCCCCGGATCGACGCGAAGCGCACGTCGAGACGGGTGAACGTCTCCTGGGCGGTGTCCATCACGTCCACGTGCTTGGCGAAGAACACGACCTTGCCGGCGCTGCGGGCGAGCTGGGCGGCGTAGTCCGCCGAGAGTCCGGCCTTCGCCTGGCCGATCTGCCGCATCATCGTGAACACGTTCTCCCCGGCCTTCGCCGCGCTCGCCTCCTTCTGCTCCGCGCGCGCGATGCGGCGGACCAGCTCGAGGTCGACGCCGTCGACGACAGGTCCCCGGCGGTTGGCGACCGCGCTCTCGTAGCGCCCGACCAGGCGGCGGGCGAGGTCGCGCTCGGCCGCTCGGATGGTGCGCCCGGCCTTGTCGTCGAGCTCCACGGGCAGGTCGGCCACGCGCCGCGCCGGGATGTCGGCGGCCACGTCGACCTTGCGCCGCCGGACGATGCCGAGGTCGACCACGCTCTGCCGCGCCGCGGGGTAGAAGCCGCTGTCGGCGGGGGTGAGCCCGTCGTCCTCGAGGGAGTCCATGAGGTCCTCGAGGGGCTTCGCCTCGTCGATCCAGCCCAGGAACCGCCAGATCGCGCGGAAGTCGTCGAGGTCGTTGATCAGCGGTGTGCCCGTCAGCGCCATGAGCAGCGGCTCCGGGAACCGGGCTCGGATCCGCGCGGAGAGCTCCAACACGTGCCGGGAGCGCTGGGAGGCGGGGTTCTTGATGAAGTGCGCCTCGTCGACGACCATGCCGCGGAACCCGAAGTCGCCGATCCACCCGACGTGGCGGTCGAGCACCTCGTAGTTCACCACCACGACGTCGGCGAAGCCGTCGATGCTCTTGCCGTCACCGTGGATGACGGTGGCGCTGCGGTGCGGGATCCAGCGCGCGGCCTCGCGGGCCCAGTTGGTCTTCACCACGTTGGGCACCACCACCAGCAGCGGGTAGGCGCGGGCGGCCTCCGCGGCCAGCAGCGCCTGCGCGGTCTTGCCCAGCCCGGGCTCGTCGGCGAGCAGGAAGGTGCGGTGCCCGTCGGCGGCCGCGGCCACCAGCTGCGCCTGGTGGGGCATCAGGTCCCGGCCGAGGGCGGCCCGCACGGCGGAGGGGGCGGGCAGCTCCATGCACGCCGGAGCCCCGGCGCCGGCGCGCTCGAAGGAGCGCAGCAGCGGCTCCAGCAGCTCCCAGCCGTCCAGGCGGTGCGGGCGGGCGGACGCGGTGCGCACGGCCGAGAAGTCGGGGGCGAGGAACGGGTTGGCCCGCTGGCGGGAGAGCACCGACTGGGGCACCACCGCACGCTCGACGGGGGCGAGCACGGCACCGGCCTCCGGTGCCGCTGCGGCGGGCTCGGCCAGGGCCACCTCCGGGAGGCTGGGCTCGACGCCCACGCCCCGCAGCAGGTCGCGGGCCAGGGAGCGGGCCGCTTCCGGGACGACCGCGTCGGCGGAGAGCAGGGCGAGCAGGCGCGGGTCGCGGACCGCGGTCCGGGCGAGCGTGGTCGCGAGCGCGTCGAGACGCTTCAGCTTCTCGCCCCGCCGGGCGGCGGTGCCGGTGGTGTCCGCGGTGAGGCGGGCCCGCTCCTCGCGGGCGACCAGCGCCGCGGCCTGGAACTCGGTGCGGACGGCCGGCGTGACCCGTCCGCCGGTCACCGCCGCCTCGACCCGGCGCACGGCCCTGGTCAGCACCGCGACCACGTCCTGCGGCGCGCGCGGCGGCGCCTGCCCGCGGCTGCCCTGCGACCGGGTGCCCGCCTTGGTCGCACCCTGCTTGGTCGCACCCTGCTTGGTCGCACCCTGCTGTCCACCGGTGGGGCGTCTGCCTGCTCGAGCCACGCGCTCCTACTTCTCGCGCTGCCGGCGGCAGCACCGTCGTCGGTGTGCCGCGAGTGCGGCACCTGACCGGCTCGCCGTGCGGCGGGCCCACCCGTCCCCGTCCCGGGTTCGGCGCGCCGTCCGGGCTGCCTCCGCGTCCCCCGCAGGTGGGCGGCCTTCTGGGCCGTCCGATCACCTCTCGGGTCCACGAGCGACCGCGGTCGGCCCGAGGGCGTCCCGCTGGACCAGCGCGGGGCCACAGTAGCCCGAACTCCCGCCCGCCCGCCGCCCCGGTCGCCCGAGCGGTGGTTCGGCGTGTCTGCGGCGCGGGCGGGTGCTCCCCCGCTCGTACCCTCGGGGGATGACCGCCACCACTTCCGTCACCCTGGGTCGCCACTTCGCGAGCGAGCTGCCGGAGCTCGCGGTCCCGTGGCAGGCCGAGGCGGCGCCGGGGGCGACGCTGCTCGTGCTGAACGAGCCGCTGGCCCGGGAGCTCGGGCTCGACCCGGCGTGGCTGCGGAGCGCGGACGGGCTGGGGCTGCTCACCGGCACCGTGGTCCCGGCGGGGGCGACCCCGGTGGCGCAGGCCTACGCGGGGCACCAGTTCGGCCACTACAGCCCACGCCTGGGCGACGGCCGGGCCCTGCTGCTCGGCGAGCTCACCGACGCCGGCGGGCACCTGCGCGACCTGCACCTCAAGGGGGCCGGGCGCACCCCGTTCGCCCGCGGCGGCGACGGGCTGGCCACGGTCGGCCCGATGCTGCGCGAGCACGTGATCAGCGAGGCGATGCACGCCCTGGGCATCCCCACGACCCGCTCGCTCGCGGTCACCGCCACCGGCCGCCACGTCGCCCGGGAGGAGCTGCTGCCCGGCGCCGTGCTGGCCCGGGTGGCCACCAGCCACCTGCGGGTGGGCTCGTTCCAGCACGTGGCCGCGATGGGCGACCCGGCGCTGCTGCGGCGTCTGCTCGGGGTCGCGATCGCGCGGCACCACCCCCGTGCCGCCGACTCCAGGATTCCCGCGCTGGCCCTGTTCGAGGCCGTCCGCGACGCCCAGGCCCACCTCGTCGCGGCTTGGATGGGCGTCGGCTTCGTCCACGGCGTGCAGAACACCGACAACGTGACCATCTCCGGGGAGACCATCGACTACGGGCCGTGCGCCTTCCTCGACGTGCACGACCCGGCCGCCTCGTTCAGCTCCATCGACACCCAGGGCCGCTACGCCTACGGCCACCAGCCCGGGATCAGCGAGTGGAACCTGGCCCGCCTCGCCGAGTCGCTGCTGCCGCTGATCGACGACGACGCCGAGCGTGCCGTCGCCCTGGCCACCGCGGCGCTGGGTGCCTTCCGGCCGACCTACGAGGCCGCCTTCGGCGCGGTGCTGGCGACCAAGCTGGGTCTCGCGGTCCCCGCGCCGGAGCTCGCCGCGGAGCTGCTGGAGCTGATGAGCGCCAACCGCGTCGACCACACCGCCTTCTTCCGCTCGCTGGGCGCCGCGGCCCGGGGTGACGCCGAGCCCGCCCGCGCCCAGGTGCTCGACCTCGCCGCGATCGACGCCTGGCTCGAGCGGTGGGCGGCGCTGGGTCCCGACGCCGAGGCCATGGACCGCGCCAACCCGGTGTACGTGCCCCGCAACCACCTCGTCGAGGAGGCGCTGACCGCGGGCACCGAGGGCGACCTGGCGCCGCTGACCCGCCTGCTGGCGGCCGTCACCGACCCGTACGTCGAGCGGGCCGGCCTGGAGCGGTACGCGGCGCCCTCCCCCGCCGACCCGGGCTACCGCACGTTCTGCGGGACCTGAGCGGGGCTAGCCTCGGCGACGTGACCGACGCACCCACCAAGGTCCTCATCATCGGCGGCGGCTTCGGCGGCCTGTTCTGCGCCCGCCGGCTGGGGGGCACGGACGTCGAGGTCACCCTGGTCGACCGCGCCGCCAGCCACGTCTTCCAGCCCCTGCTCTACCAGTGCGCCACGGGCACCCTCAGCGTCGGCCAGATCAGCCGCAGCCTGCGCGAGGAGCTCGTCGAGCACCGCAACGTCACGACCCTGCTCGGCGACGCCGTCGACCTGGACGCCGACACCCGCCAGGTCACCGTCCGGAGGCCGGACGAGACGACCTTCACCCTCGACTACGACGTGCTGGTCGTCGCCGCCGGGATGCAGCAGTCGTACTTCGACCACGACGAGTTCGCCGCGTGGGCCCCGGGGATGAAGACCCTCGACGACGCCCTCGCCGTGCGCCGACGGCTGTTCGGGGCCTTCGAGATCGCCGAGACGCTGCCCGCAGGACCGGAGCGTGACGCGTGGCTCACCTTCGTCGTCTCCGGCGGCGGCCCGACCGGCGTCGAGCTGGCCGGGCAGATCCGGGAGATGGCGACGCGGGCCCTGGCGCAGGAGTTCCACAGCATCGACCCCACCGACGCCCGGGTGCTGCTGTTCGACGGGGGCGACCGGCTGCTGAAGAGCTTCGCCCCGGCGCTGTCGGGCAAGGCCCAGGCCACCCTCGAGAAGCTGGGGGTCGAGGTCACGCTCGGGGTGCACGTCACCGACGTGCGCCGCGACGGCGTCACCATCACCCCCAAGGGCGACGCCCCGTCGCAGGAGCACGCCGCCCGAACCGTGCTGTGGACGGCCGGCGTCGAGGCGGTGCCGTTCGCCCGGCGGGTCGCCGAGGTGCTCGGGGTCGAGGCCGACCGCTCGGGCCGCATGCCCGTGCGCGACGACCTCAGCGTCGCCGGGCACCCCGAGATCTTCGTCGTCGGCGACCTCGTCGGTCGTGCGGACTGGCCCGGGGTGGCCGAGAACGCCATGCAGGGCGGGTGGCACGTCGCCAAGTGCGTGCGCGCCGACCTCGACGGCACCGCACGCACGCCCTACCGCTACCGCGACTTCGGCTCCGCGGCGTACATCAGCCGCGGCCACGCCCTGCTGCAGGCCGGTCCGGTGAAGCTCGCGGGCTTCCTGGGCTGGGTCTCCTGGGGGTTCATCCACATCGCGTTCCTCACCGGGGTGCACAACCGCGTGAGCACCCTGGCCACCTGGTTCAGCGCCATCGCCCGGGCCAACCGCACCGACCGCGCGTTCCTGCTCGGCAGCCCCACCGGCGTCGACCAGCCCTACACGTGGACCACCGCGAACGCCCGGGGTGCGGCCGCGGCGGACGAGGCGTGAGCCCGTCGGCCCGGCTGCTGACCACGTGGGCCTCGCCGCGGCCGAGGGGGGTGGTGCTGCTGCTGCACGGCGGCACCGAGACCTCGACGTCCCCCGCCTCCCGCTTCGGCCTCGCGGCGCTGCGGATGCTGCCCGTCGCGTGGTCGGTGCTGCGGGCCGGTCGCGGGCGCGTCACCGTGCTGCGCCTGGTCGACTCCGTGCGCGGCTGGAACGGGACGGAGCAGTCGCCGGTGGCCGACGCCCGCTGGGCGCTGGAGCAGGTGCGGCGGCGCTTCCCCGGGCTGCCCGTCGTCGTCGTCGGGCACTCGATGGGCGGACGCGCAGCCCTGCACGTGGCCGACGACCCCTCCACCGTGCTCGTGATCGGCATGGCCCCGTGGGTCACCCCGACCGAGCCGGCGTCGCTGGTGGCGGGGCAGCGACTCGTGGTGGTGCACGGCACTGCCGACACGATGACCAGCCCGACCGCGAGCGAGGCGCTGGTGCGCGCGGCGCAGGGCGTGGCCACGTCGGCGACCCTGGTGCAGGTGCCCGACGAGGGGCACGTGCTGCTGGACCTGCGGCTGTCGGCCGACCGGCTCGTCGCCGAGCTCGCCGTGCAGGCGATCACCGGTCGGGAGCCCCGCGGGGCGCTGGCCCGGCGGGTGCTCGCGCCCGATGCGGTGGTGCTGGGGGCCGGGCGGTCCTGACCGACCGGCTCAGCGGGAGACGGCGGTGCCCAGGACGGTGGGAGCGACCGGCGGCAGGCTCGGCCACACCACCGTCGAGCGGACCGCGGTGACGTCGAACCCGGCCGTGGAGACGGCGTCGAGCGTGTCGCGCCGGATCGAGCAGCCCCCGGCGGCGCGGCCCCAGACCGGGTCGAGCAGCCGCTGGAGAGGGCCGACCCAGTGCCCCGGCGGGGCGGCGACGTGCTCGAGCAGGAGCAGCCGGCCGCCGGGGACGAGGACCCGCCGCAGCTCGGCGAGCGCCCGGGGCGGCCGGGCGACCGAGCACAGCACGCAGGCGCAGAGCACCGCGTCCACCGAGCCGTCCGCCAGCGGCAGCTCGTGCGCGTCCGCCGAGAGCAGCACCACCGGCACCGGGCAGGCCGCCACGCGTCGACGGGCCAGGGCGCGCATCGCCGGATCCGGCTCGACCGCGACCACGGAGGTCACCCCGTCCGGCAGGTGGGCGACATCGTGACCGGGTCCGAGCCCCAGGACGAGCAGCCGACCGGTCGCACCGGCCAGCACCGAGGATCGCAACCAACCGTAGCCCCGGCGCTCCCCCACGGCGGCGACGAGCCGGTACACCTGCGCGAAGACGGGGTGGTGGTGCGCACCCTCGCGGCCCATGGCGCCAGTATGGACGCACCACGGTCTTCCCCGAGCACCACCTGCCCCGTCGTGACGCTGCACCAGCCGTCGTGCTTGGACGGCGTGCCGTCGCGGGAGCGCAACCCCGGGCCCACCGGCTAGACGGGGTGGGACCAGCGTGTGGGTGACCCGGCCACGGCGACCGAGATCACGGCCTCCTTCGACCAGGTGGTGCGGCACCGGCTGCTGTCCTCGGGGCGGGTGCGCCACCTGCCGATGAGCAGCCACGACACCGATGACGGCACGGTGACGTCGCTGCCGACCGGCGCCCGGCGGTCGGTGTCGCCGACGGGGTCCGCGTCGTCCCGCTCGACGAGCTCGCCCGGGTGCAGCAGGCCCCGGAGCGCTTCGTCGTCCTCGGGGGCGGCAAGACCGGGATCGGCACCGGCGTCGTGCTCGCGGACTGCTCGGCCGGCGCCGTGCTGCCCCGCCCGGGCGTGCCGACCTTCTCCGACGGGGGCCGCGGTGACGATCCCGCCCGTGCTGGACCAGCACCGCTGGTCGCAGGACCCGCAGCGGCCGCCGTGGCTCGCCGGGGGCCGCCCTGCCGGGCTGACGACGCGGCCGGAGGGTGCCCGCACCCCCGGGGTCAGGAGCCGGTGAGCAGGGCGACGAGGGCCGGGTGGCCGTCGGCGCGGGCGTGGGAGAGGGCAGTGACGCCGTCGCGGTCCGGGATCGACCGGTCCGCACCCGCGGCCAGCAGCAGGGCCACGACGGCCTGGTGGTCGCGTCCCCCGTCGCCGAGGACGACGGCCTCGAGCAGCGCGGTCCAGCCCAGCCGGTTGACGTGGTCGACGTCGATGCCGGTGTTCAGGACACGGCGCACGTACGCGACGTGCCCGCGCTCGCTGGCCGGGATGAGGGAGGTCCCGCCGTACCGGTTCAGCACGGTCAGGTCGGGCCGGGCGGGCAGCAGGGCCTCGAGCATCGCGACGCTGCCGGTCACCCCGGTGACCAGCCACGGCGTGTCGCGCTGGTGGTCGAGCGCGTCGGGGTCGGCGCCCACGGCCACCAGCAGCCGGGCCACGTCGACGCGGTCCTCGGTGACCGCGAGCAGCAGCGCGGTCCGCTGCAGGTCGTCACGGGCCTCGACGTCGGCGCCCGCCCACAGGGCTCGGGCGACCTGGTCGGCGTCACCGGCCGCGGCGGCTCGCAGCAGGACCGTGTCCGGCGCGGTGACCGCCGCCGGGTCGAGGGCGCGGACCAGCGCGGCCTCCAGGGCGGGGAACCCCCGTTCGCGGGCCATCTCCAGCGGGGTGAGGCCCTCCACGCCGGACCTGCGGTCCAGCTGCACGCCGCCGGCGCTGAGCACCCGCACGGTGTCGACGTAGCGCGCGGTGTCCTGGCCCAGCCAGACCGCCTCGTGGATCGCCTGGTAGCCGCTGCGGTTGACGTGGTCGCGGTCGATCCCCGCCGCCAGGAGCCGCCCGACCACGGCCGCGTGCCCGCGCTCGGCCGCCCGGATCAGGCCGGTGCCGTCGAAGCGGTCCTTGGCGTCCACGGTGGCACCGTTGCCCAGGGCCACCTCCAGCAGCTCGAGGTGGCCCTCGCTGGTGGCGACCAGGTACGCCGACTGCCCGGTGGCGTCCTGCGCGTCGACGTCGGCCCCGCGTTCGACGAGCGCACGGGCGGCCGGCACGTCGTCCGCCCAGCCGGCGGCACGCAGCTGCTGGTCGAGGTCGTCCTGCTCGGCCCGGCTGCGCGGCGGTGGGCTCACGACGGTGCTCCTCGGTGCTGGTTCAGCAGCTGGTGCAGCAGCTGGTGTGGTGGCGGGTGCGGTGGTGGGTGCGGTGCTGGTGGTCGGGGGCGGCTCGGCCCTCGCGGTGCGGTCGGCGCCGCAGCCGCTCAGCGCCGTGGCGGACACCGCGACCACGGCCACCCACCACGTCGTCGTGCGGGCCGAGGTCATCGTCGTCCACCGTGGTGGGGTCGGGTGCCGAACGGGTTGGTCACGACCTCGTACGGCGGGGCGGCCACCTGCTCGTCGAAGTGGCTGTCCACGTACAGCAGCTGCCCCCGCAGCGGCTTCACCGTCGTCAGCACCCGCTCGGGATCGGTGGCCCGCTCGCGAACCAGCCTCGCCCGGTTGCCGCCGTGGTCCAGCCGCAGGGTGCTCACCACACGGGAGAAGTTGCGCACCACCGTCAGCCGCGAGCCCTGCCGGACGAGCCCGTCGGCGTTCACCAGGTCGGCGCCCCCGGTGTCGACCTCCGTGGCCGCCCCGGTGCGGAGGTCGAAGCGCCAGAGCTGACCCGTGTTGCCCTGTGCCACGACCAGCGCGCGACGGTCCGGGCTCGTCACGATGCCCCCGAGGTTGAACCCCTCGGCGGTGGGGATCGTGCCGGTCGCGTCGGCCCACAGCTCCGCGCGGAACCGACCGTGCTCGCCGGCGACGCGGAAGATCTGCGGGGCGTTGGAGTTGGTGAAGTACGCGGCGCCGTCCGGGTCGATCCACACGTCGTTGAGGAAGACGTCGTCACCGGGTGCGCGCAGCGCGGCGAGCAGCTGGCCGGAGGGCGAGTAGACCCACAGGTCGGGCCGGTCGTTGCCGATGCCGTTGGGACCCCCGGCGACGTAGACGCGCCCGGCGCGGTCGGTGGTGATGCCGCGGGCGGTGAAGCGTCCGTCGGTGCCGTCGCCGGCGAGCCACTCCTGGGTGCGCGGTGTGCGCGCGGTGCCCCGGTGGATCTCGCCGCCGGTGACCTCGCTGACGTAGAAGGTGCCCCGGCGCTCGTCGGTGCCGATGCCCTCGAACTTGGAACCACCGGGGTCACCCGTCAGCTCGAAGGTGGCCGGTCGGCGGTCGGTGTGGGTGGTGCCGTGCGGGGTGGACGCGGCGGCGGTGGCGCCGGGGGCCAGCAGCGGCAGCAGGGTCAGCACGGCGACGGCGAGGGCGGTGGTGCTGCGGGAGGTGGTGCGGGCGGTGGGGCGGCGTCGGGTCATGCCCACCAGGGTGGCGGGCCGGGCCGGCCGGGACGTCGGGCAACGAGGTGGGATCGGGTAGCCGATCGGACGATGCCGCCGACGCCGGCCGCCCGTAGCGTGCACGGCCATGCGCGACCACCAGGACGCTCGGCCGGGACGCCACGGCATCCTCGCCCCCGCCGTGCGCCTGGACCGGTGGCTGCCCGTCGTGCTGGTGGCGCTGGTGCTGACCTCGGCCGTGCGCTACGCCGACCGGCACCCGATCGACGGCGCGGGCGCGGCCGTCCTGCTCGGGGCGGGCACCCTCGTCGCCGTCTACCTGGCCCGGACCAGGGTGCGGGGGCACGACCGGTGGCCCACGCTCTGGCTCGTCCTCGTGGTGGCGGTGTGGACCGGGCTGACCGTGGTGGCGCCGTCGTTCGCCTGGACCGCGGTACCGCTGGCCTTCGCGGCCCTGGAGGTGCTCCCGTTCGCGTGGGCGCTGGGCGTGGTGGTGGCGATGACCGTGGTGGTCAGCCTCGCGTGGCTGCGGATCGTCGACTTCGTCGACCCGACGCTGATCGCCGGCCCGGTCGGCCTCGCGCTGGTGACGGTCCTGGCCTACCGCACCCTGGAGCAGGAGGCGACGGCGCGGCAACGGCTGCTCGACGAGCTCGTCGACGCCCAGGACGAGCTCGCCTCGGCCCAGCGCCGGGCGGGGGCGCTGAGCGAGCGGTCGCGGCTCTCGCGGGAGATCCACGACTCCGTCGGGCAGGAGCTGTCCAGCATCAACCTGCTGCTCAACGCCGCGGAGCTGGAGTGGGACCGTCGTCCGGAGCACGCGCGGTCCCACGTGCGCACCGCGGCGGCGTCCGGTCGGGCGGGCCTGGACGAGGTCCGTCGGGTGGTGCGCGACCTCGGGCCCGCCGGGATCGAGGAGGGGGACCCGGTCGAGGGGCTGCGGACCGCGCTGGAGCTGATGGCCACCCGGGCGGGGCGGACGACCGACGTCGCGGTCCGGGTGCACGGCTGTCCGGTCCCGGTGCCCGCCGAGGTCGCCGGCGCCGTCGTCCGCACGGCCCGGGGGGCGCTGGCCAACGTCGTCGAGCACGCGGGCGCACGCAGCGCCGTCGTCACCCTGACCTACCACCCCGACGAGCTGCTGCTCGACGTGCGCGACGACGGCCGGGGCTTCGACCCGCTGCTCGACGTGCGCGACGACGGCCGGGGCTTCGACCCGCTGCGGGTCCCGGCCACGGGTCAGCGCGGACGGGGCCTGCCCGGGCTGGCCGACCGCGCCGAGAGCCTGGGTGGTCGCGCGGTGGTCGAGAGCGCCCCCGGCGAGGGCACCACCGTCTCCGTGGCGCTGCCGCTGCCCGCCGGGGCGGGGCGGTGACCGTGCGGATCGTGCTCGTCGACGACCACCCCGTCGTCCGGGCCGGCCTGCGTGCCCTCGTCGACGGCCAGGACGACCTGGTCGTCGTCGGGGAGGCGGCCGACCTGGACGGAGCCCTGCGGGTCGTGGCGCAGGAGCAGCCCGACGTGGTGCTGATGGACCTCAGCCTCGGCGACGGTCCGGGGGGCGCCGAGGTCACCGCGCGGCTGTGCGCCCGGGACCGGGCGCCCCGGGTCCTGGTGCTCACCACCTACGACACCGAGGCCGACATCATCCGCGCCCTCGACGCGGGCGCCGGCGGGTACCTGCTCAAGGACGCGCCGCCCGAGCAGCTGTGGTCCGCGATCCGCGCGACCGCGCGGGGCGAGACCGTCCTGGCCAGCGCCGTGGCCGCCACCCTCGTCCGGCGCGCAGCCGCCCCCCGCCCCGCCGTCACCGAGCGGGAGGTGGAGGTCCTCGAGCTCCTCGCGCGGGGCCTCGGGAACAAGGAGATGGCCCGGGAGCTCTTCGTCTCCGAGGCCACCGTCAAGTCCCACCTCGCGCACGTCTACGGCAAGCTCGGCGTCGACACCCGGGCCGGTGCGGTGGCCGCCGCCATCGACCGCCGCATCATCAGGTGCTGAGCCCGGACGGTCGCAGCGCGGACCCTGCGCGCCGGGCGCCGTCCCGACGGTGTCGTCGATCGGCGGGCTATCGTCGTCGGAGTGCGGCAGCGCGACCTCGAGACGGCGCACTGGCGCACGCCGCCAGCTCGCCTCCCCGGGGCTACCCCGGGGGCCACCGGTACGTCCGGGCACTGCTCCGCGCGCGACTCGCGCCGCTCCGCGGCCGGTCCTCGCACGCACGACGGGACAGGTCGAGCCGCGCTGCCGCACCCCACGTCCGCGCCCGGGTCGCCGTGAGGCCGGATCTCGCGCACGCGCTCGCCGCGGGGTTCCTCACCGGGGAGTGGACCGCGGTGGGGCTGCGCGCGAGCGGGGTGTTGGTGCTGGGTCGGCGCCGCCCGTGGCTGGCCCCGCTCGTCGGTCAGACGCTGGCGCTCTACCCGCGCCCGCCGCACGACCGTCCCCGTGAGCTCGCGACGGTGATCGCGGCGCTGCCCGCCGCGGCCAAGGCGGGGGTCGCCGGGCCGGTGCGGCACCCCGTCGCCGGCACCCGGATGCTCACCAACCGCTGGCAGCTCCCGCCCCTGGACGACCTCGCTGCGCTCGCCCGCTTCCTGGACCTCGCCGCACCCGAGCTGGACTGGTACGCCGATCCTCGCCACCTGGCCCGCGGAGCCCGGGACTCCCGGTTGCAGCACTACCGGGTCAGCCACCGGGTCGCCGCGAGCGGCGGCATCCGGGTGCTGGAGGCGCCCAAGCGGCAGCTGAAGCGGATGCAGCGACGCCTGCTCGACGAGGTGGTGTCCCTCGTCCCGCCCCACGACGCGGCACGGGGGTTCCGCCCGGGTGGCTCCGTGCGGTCGTACGCGGCGCCCCACGCGGGCCGGCCCGTCGTGCTCCGGCTCGACCTGGAGTCGTTCTTCGCCAGCGTCACCGTGGCTCGCGTCCACGGCATCTGGCGGACGGCGGGCTACCCCGAGCCGGTCGCCCACGGCCTGGCGGGGCTCATGACCAGCGTGCTGCCCCTCTCGTCCTGGCGCGGCGTGCCCCAGCCTGCGGACACCGCACTGCTGGGTGCCCACTGGCGCCTGGGTCGTCGGCTCGCGGCGCCGCACCTGCCGCAGGGGCCCCCACGTCACCGGCCTTGGCGAACCTCGCGGCCTTCCGTCTCGACGTGCGCCTGACCGCCCTGGCCGCGTCGTGGGGCGGGAGGTACACCCGCTACGCCGACGACCTCGCCTTCTCCGGCAACCGCAGCTGGGGCACCGGCACCTCCCGGCTGCTCGACGCCATCGCGGTGATCGTGCAGGACGAGGGCTTCCGGCTGAACCCCCGCAAGACCGGTGTGATGCCCCGGGCCGGCCAGCAGACCCTGGGCGGACTGGTCGTCAACCGCCACCCGCGCGTGTCCCGCGCCCAGGTCGACACGCTGCGCGCGATCCTGCACAACTGCCGTCGCGACGGACCCAGCACCCAGAACCGCACCGGGCACCCCGCCTTCGCCGAGCACCTCCGGGGTCGCATCGCCTGGGTCGCCCAGCACGACCCCGCCCGGGGCGACCGGCTGCTGGCCGTGCACGCGGCGATCGACTGGACGCGCTGACCTCCCTCCCCCACCGGTCCGCGAACCTCGAGGAACGCGGTCGCCACGAGATCGGAGCGACCCGTGATCCACGCCCTGGACGAGGCCGGGCCCGCCGGTGCGAGCGTGTGCGGCATGAGCGCGGTGCAGCTGCTCCGGGCCGGCGACGTGGCCGTGCTCCGCTCGGTGCACGACGAGCGCCCCACCTGCCCCACCTGCCTGGCGGGCTCCTTCGAGGTCTGAACCGACCGGACGGCCCGGCCGGGAGCACCCGTGCCTCGTCGACCGGCACGAGGAGGTCACCTGGGGCTGAGCCGACCGCGCGAGGCAGGGACGGCGGTGCCGAACCCGCCCGCCGGCGCCCGGGTGATCGGCGCGACGGTGGGAACCAGGGCCCTGGCGTCGTCCTCCTCGACCTGGCGGGTCCTGCGTCGTTCAGGAACCGGCGGCGACGGTGAGCAGCACGGTGGAGTCCTCCACCGCGTGCAGCGAGTGCCGCGCGTCGGGAACGGTCAGCAGGTCGCCGGGGGAACCCTCCCAGCTGTTCGTCCCCGCCCGCAGCTGCACCCGGCCGGTGAGCACGTGGACCGTGGCCTCACCCGAGGTCTCGTGCTCGTCGAGGCTGCGTCCGGCGGCCAGGGCGATCACCGTCTGGCGCAGCGTGCGCTCGTGGCCACCGACCACGGTGTGGGCGCTGCGCCCGCTGCTCGCCGAGCGGGCCAGGCTGAGCTGGGTGCGGGACAGGGCGGTGAGCGACATCTTCTGCACGGGTCCTCCGATGCTGCCGAGCCGCCCTCCTGGGCACCTCTCGCCCGATCCTCCCGGCGGTGTCAAGGACGGCTCCGTCCCTGTGCGGGCGCTCAGTCGTCCGGGCGGCCGGCCGGGGGCGCGCGGTCGTCGAGGAGCTCCCACCCGACCGCGGCGTAGGCCGCGCCACGGTGGCCGGGGGAGCGGACCACCACGACGACGGACGCGACGACCAGCAGCACGGTCACCGGCGTGAGACCGACGGCGGGCCCGGCCAGCAGCAGGAGCCCGCCGATGCCGAGCAGCCACCGCACGAACGCCCGGACGGCACCGACGGGTTCGCGCGGCCGCAGCCGGACCACCATCTCACCGGGGGTCCGGTGGGTGGACCACAGCACCCCGAGCAGGACCAGCGCCGGCACGACGGCGACAGCCAGCGTCTGCACCAGCGTGTCCACCCGAGGTGCGACCGTGGTGCCGGTGACCAGCACGACGGCGGTGTAGACGGAGCCGAGGACCAGGCCCGCGACGACACCGAGGACCCCGTCGACGGCCATGCCCAGCAGCCGTCGGCGCGCGGTCACCGGACGGGGCACGCCGGGGTCCCGCAGCTGCTGGCCGGGCACGAGTCGCAGCACGGGCGCGGTGAGGGCGCCCAGCAGCGCCCCGGTCGTGTTGGCCAGCAGGTCGTCGACGTCGAAGACGCGGTAGGCGCACGGGTAGGCGAACCAGTCTCCCGTCAGCTGCGTCGTCTCCACCAGCACCGACACGGCGAGCCCGGCCAGGGTCGTCAGGACCACGCCCCGGTGGGAGAGGTGCCGCAGGAACATCCCCAGCGGCACGAACAGGACGACGTTGAACACCAGCTGGCGCAGCGCCACGTTGCGCAGCAGCGCCGACGGACCACCGACCCCGCGCCCGACGACGTCGGTGACGAACCGTCCCGGGCGCAGCTGGACGCCGGCCCCGCCGTTGGCGCAGAAGCCGGGGCCGACGGGGGGCAGCGGCAGCAGGGTGTACGAGACCACGGCCATGAGCGAGATGACGGAGCCCAGGGCCAGCAGGGTCGGGCCGCCGCGCACCGTGCCGCGGCGGCGGTACTGCACGGCCACGTACGGCACCGCCAGCGCGAGGGCGATGACCGACCCGAGCAGCACCGCCAGCAGCGCCGGGTACAACCGTGCCGTCACCGAGCGCGTTCCCCGCACGAGGAGCAGGACGCCCCCGCGCGTGCCACCACACCGTCCTCCTCGACGAGCCTGGTGGGCGAGGTGCGTCAGCCCGGACCTGCTGACGAGCCGACCGGTCTCCGCGGCAGAATTTACCGCAGCTGCGCACCGAGCTGGCGGACCTGTTGGCGGTACGCGGCGTCGACGTCGTCGACTGGGCGGGCTGGTCGCGGGCGGACGTCGTCGAGTCCGTGCGCAGCGAGCCCGCGAACCGGGTGGCCGTGGCCGGGTGGGCACTGCTGGCCTCCGGGGTGATCTCCGGTCTCACCGCCGCCGTCGTGGTGGCGGCCGGGACCACCGCGACCGGGAGGTCGCCGGCGGCGGCCGCAGCCGCCTCGGCCGTGGCCCTCGCCGTCGCCGTGGTGCTCGGGCTGCGGCGGCTTCGCCGGCCTGGTGCGGCGGTGCGCGTAGAAGCGGTCGTGCTGCGGGGTGTCGACCGGGTTTGCCGGGTCGTGAAGCGCCTGCGCCCCCGGGACGCGACGGCGGCCGCCCTCGTCGCCGCGGGCACGGATGCACCGCACGCCGTCGCCGCGGTGCTGCTGCACCGGCTGGTAGCCCCCTGGTCGGTGCTGGCCGCGGGCCGGATCGTGTTCGCGCGGGTGCGACGGACGCAGCGGGCCACCCCGGAACGCGCGGAGTCAACGGGGGCAGGTCGGACACGCTCCGAGGCGTTGTGACGACCGACGGACAGGCGACCCTTCCTCGTCGGACCACCCTGCGCTCCGTCACGGTCGCGGCGAGCAGCCCAGCGCAACCGGTCTCCTCCTCGGTGTGCCACCGTCAGGGTTGCCGCGTGCCCACCGTCAGGGTCGTCGCGGGCCCGCGGTCACGGTCGCTGCGTGCACAGCCCGCGCAGCTCGACGAGGACCTCCGCGGCTCGGTCGTCGTCGGCGCACGCCGCCCGCAGCCGCGCCACCAGCTCGTCGGCGGCCACCTCGGCCGCGGCGGCGGGCAGCTCCAGCACGGCACCCAGCTCGACGGGCGGACGGCCCAGGTGCGGCACCAGGGTGCGCTCCAGCGGGCTGAGGCCGTCCCACAGCTCCTCCGCGAAGGCGCGCACCAGCACCCCTGGCTCCGGCCCGTCCTCCATCGGCGACGCGCTCTCCCCCACCCCCGGCACCAGGATCGGCCTCGGGGTGCGCCGCCGCGGCGGGGCCAGTCGTGCGCCGACCGACCGGGCCAGCGCGGTCGTCGACAGGGGAGCACCGGCCGCAGCGAGCGCCTCGTGGACCAGCGCCCGCAGCACCGGCCCGGTGGCGGTCCCCCGCCCGTCCGAGCGCGGGACCTCCACCACGGGCGCCGAGCCCGTCCCGGTCAGCCCCCACCGGTCCCCAGCCCGCTGCAGACCCGCATCCCCGGGCAGCACCACGTGCTCCAGCCGCTCGGCGAGGCGGGTCGCACCCCACCCGGTGGCGTCCTCGGTGAGCAGCGCACCCACCACGTCCGAGGTCACCGTCACCAGCGAGGCGTCGTCCTGCGCGCGCGCCCAGCAGGCCAGCACGAACCCGGTGCCGTGGGTCCCGAGCAGCGCGGTGACCGCGTCCCCCACCGCCACCGGGGTCCACCCGGCGTGCGGCGCGGGCGGCACGAGGCCCCGCGCACCGGCCACGTCGGCGACCACCGCGTGCAGCAGCGCCCGCGTCGCCTCGCCGGGCCCGTCGTGGGCCAGCTCGTCGTAGGCACCCATCAGGCCAGTCTCCCCGCCGGCCCCGGCGACGGCCACCGGTCCCCGCGCTGCCCCGGTGTCGCCGCGGACGTCGTCGCCCCCGGCGCGGCGCCCGGCTACGGTCACCGCCGTGACCGAGCCCACCCCCACCGGACCCCTCGCGGGGCTGCTCGTCGCCGACTTCACCCGGATCCTCGCCGGCCCCTACGCGACCATGCTCATGGCCGACCTCGGTGCCGACGTGGTCAAGGTGGAGGGTCCGGCCGGCGACGACACCCGCACCTGGGCGCCCCCGGTCCGGGACGGCGTCTCGACCTACTACCTCGGCGTCAACCGGGGCAAGCGCTCCGTGGCGCTGGACCTCACCGACGCCACCGACCTCGCGGCGGCCCAGGAGCTCGCCCGCCGGGCCGACGTGGTGGTGGAGAACTTCAAGCCCGGCGGCCTCGCCCGCTTCGGCCTCGACTTCGACACCGTCGCCGCGGGCAACCCGGCCGCGGTGTACGCCTCGATCAGCGGGTTCGGCAGCGGTCCCGGCGGGGCGGGGCTGCCCGGCTACGACCTCATCGTGCAGGCGGTCTCCGGGCTGATGAGCCTCACCGGCGAGTCCGACGGCGAGCCGCTGCGCAGCGGGGTGGCGGTGTTCGACGTCATGGCGGGGCTGCACCTCACCGTCGGGGTGCTGGCCGCCCTGCGCGAGCGCGAGCGCACCGGGCGGGGTCAGCACGTCGAGGTGGACCTGCTGAGCTCGGCGCTGTCGGGGATGGTGAACCAGACCTCCGCCGTCGTCGCCGGCGGCGTGGTGCCGCGCCGGATGGGCAACGCCCACCCGAGCCTGTTCCCGTACGAGCCGCTCCCGTGCGCCGACGGCGACCTCGTCATCACCTGCGGCAACAACGCCCAGTTCGCGCGGCTCGCCGAGGTCCTCGGTGCCCCGGAGCTGGCGGAGGATCCGCGCTTCGCCCGCAACGAGGACCGGACCGCCCACCGCGACGCGCTCCGTCCGCTGCTCGTCGAGCGCCTCGCGGGTCGCGGCGTGCAGGAGTGGTTCCAGGCGATCGGCGACGTCGGCGTGCCCTGCGGACCGATCAACACCGTCGAGCAGGGGGTGGCGCTGGCCGAGCGGATCGGCCTCGACCCCGTCGTCACCGTCGGTGTCGACGAGGCCGCCGTGCCCACCGTCCGCAACCCGATCCGCCTGTCGTCCAGCCCCGCCGCCTACCGCCTGCCACCACCGGGCCACGACGAGCACGGGGACGACCTCCGGGCGTGGCTCGCCGGGTCGGCCGAGCCGGGACGAACGCCTCGCGGTGGTAGGAAGGGCCCATGACCATCGGCGCCAGCCTCCTGCTCATCGCGATCGGCGCGATCCTGCGCTTCGCCGTCACCGCCACCGTGAGCGGGGTCGACCTCGGGGTGATCGGTGTGATCTTCATCGTCATCGGGGTCGTCGGCCTGATCCTCGGTCTCGTCCTCACCTTCCGGAACCGCAGCGTCGACGGCGTGCAGGGCGACGCCAACCGCGGGCAGGTCCGCCGCACCACGTACACCGAGCAGAGCGACCAGCGCTACCCGGACGACACCCGCTACTGACCCGTCCGGCGCAGGCCGACCGACGCCGTCGCGACGAGCTCGCCGGCCTGCTCCAGCTCGACCAGCACGGTGCGGGAGCGCCGCGTCTCCCGCAGTACCCGCACCCCTGCGACCACCGGGCGCTCGACGACGGCCGCGCTGAGGAAGTCCAGCTGCAGGGAGGCGAGCTCCCCCTCCCCCGCGGCGCGCACGGCGAACCCGGCGAGGACGCCGCCCTGCACGCCCCCGGCCCGGTTCACCATCAGGCTCGTCGGCACCAGCTGCAGCCCGTCCGCACCGGTCCCGACGGCCGCGACGAGCAGCTGGTCGGCCCACGAGTCGCGCCGGCCCAGCCCCAGCACTGCCCGTTCGTCGTCGGTCAGCTCGTGCGCGCCGAGCTCGACCACCACCGTCACCCCGCCCCCGAGCTCCCAGGGGATGGGCGTCAACCCGTCGCCCACGACGGTGAACGCCGCGGTGCCCCGTCCCACCGGCTCGCCCGCTCCCAGCACGGTCACCCCGACGACGGTCCGGCGCCCTCGGACGACGACCCCCTCCGCACGGACCGCCAGCTGCGCCAGCGGGGGCAGCGGGCCCGCCAGGTGCAGGGCCAGCACCGACGTCGCCAGCCGCTGGTCACCCCCGAGCAGGGCCCGGAGCTCCGCCCCGGCCGCGAGGTCGACGACGGTGGCCAGGTCGGTCCCCGAGGTCGCACCGGGGGCGTCCGGCGCAGGTGCGAGGGTCGTCCCGGGCCCCTCGCGCCGGGTCAGCTCGGCCAGGCACGCGAGCGCCGGCGCCCCGCACGCCCGGTGCACCGCCAGGCCGCGCAGCACCCGGTCGGTGGTGGTCGTGTCCATCCGGTGTGCCTACACCAGTGACGTGGTTCACTTCGACCCATGAGCATCCTGGGCACCCGGGTCGTGCGCGTGGAGGACCCCCGCTTCCTCACCACCGGCGCCACCTACACCGACGACCTCACCGACCCGCTCCTGGTCGGAGCACTGCACCTGACCCTGGTGCGCTCCCCCGCCGCGCACGGCCGCCTGGTCTCCGTCGACACCACCGCTGCTCTGCAGGCCCCCGGGGTGGTCGCCGTCGTCACCGCCGCCGACCTGGCCGAGCTGACCCCGATCGGCCCCGCCTTCCCCATGTTCAACCAGGCCATGGTGCGGCCGTGGCTGGCCGCCGACGTGGTGCGCTTCGTGGGCGAGCCGATCGCGGCCGTGCTGACCCGCGAGCGCTCCCAGGGCGAGGACGCCGCCGAGCTCGTCGAGGTCGACATCGACGCCCTCCCGGCCATCGTCCGGATGGCCGACGCGGCCACCGACGCCACGCTGCTGTTCCCCGACGCGGGCACCAACACGGTGTGTACCTTCGGGGAGGCGGCGCCGGCGGGCTTCTTCGACGGCTGTGACGTGGTGGTGAGCGAGAAGATCGTGAACCAGCGGGTCGCCCCGGTGCCGCTGGAGACCCGGGCCGCCGCCGCGGTGTGGGGTGACGACGGTCGGGTCACCCTGTTCTGCGCCAACCAGGGCGCGCAGCAGGTGAAGGCGCAGGTCTCGGACTGGCTGGGCATCGAGCCGGCCACGGTGCACGTGCGCACCCCGGACGTGGGCGGCGGGTTCGGCGCCAAGATCGGGGCCGACCCGGAGTTCGCCCTGGTGGCCTGGCTCGCACGCCACACGGGTGCGCCGGTGCGCTGGAGCGAGAGCCGGTCGGAGAACCTCACCGGCCTCGTGCACGGGCGCGGCCAGGACCAGGTGGTCACCATCGGTGGCAGCCGCGACGGGCGGGTCCGGGCCTACACGCTGGAGATCCTGCAGGACTCCGGCGCCTACCCCCGGGCCGGCGCGGTCCTGCCGACCCTGACGATGCTCATGACCCCGGGTGTCTACGACATCGCGAAGGTGCACGCCCACGCCCGCAGCGTGGTCACCAACACCACCTCCACCGCGGCGTACCGGGGGGCGGGGCGCCCCGAGGCCACCGCCGCGATCGAGCGGGCGATGGACCTGTTCGCCGCCGAGATCGGGATGGACGCCGCCGAGGTGCGTCGCCGCAACCTCGTGGCACCGTTCGATGCCCCTCGCCCCAACGGCACCGGAGCCACCTACGACTGCGGCGACTACGCGGGGGCCCTGGACCGCCTGCTCGACGGCGCGGGCTACGACGCGCTGCGCGCGGAGCAGGCCGCCCGCCGCGAGCGCGGCGACGTCCGCCAGCTCGGCGTCGGGGTCAGCGTCTACGTGGAGATCACCGGGGCCGCCCCCTCGGGCACCGGGGAGGAGGCACGCGTCGAGGTGCACGCCGACGGTACCGCCACCGTGCTCACCGGCACCTCGCCGCACGGGCAGGGCCACGGCACCGCTTGGGCCATGCTCGCCAGCGACCGCCTCGGCATCCCCATGGACCGCATCTCCGTCGTCCACGGTGACACCGACCTGGTGCCGTCGGGCGGCGGGACCATGGCCTCGCGCAGCCTGCAGCAGGGCGGCGCCGCGGTGCACCAGGCCGCCGGCGAGCTCGTCGAGCTGGCCCGCAAGCGTGCCGCGGAGATCCTGGAGGCCAACCCCGACGACCTCGTCGTCGACACCGTCCTGCAGGGCCTCGTCGTCCGGGGCACCGACGCGGGCATCAGCTACGCCGACCTCGCCGCGGACGAGCCGCTGCTGGTGACGGCCACCTTCACCGCCGACGCCCCGACCTTCCCGTTCGGGGCCCACCTGGCGGTGGTGGAGGTCGACACCGGCACCGGCAAGGCCGTGCTCACCCGGGTGGTGACCGTCGACGACGCGGGCCGGGTGCTGAACCCGCTGCTCGCGGAGGGCCAGCGCCACGGGGGCATCGCCCAGGGCGCGGCCCAGGCGCTGTTCGAGGAGGTCCTCTACGACGACGACGGCAACCCGCTGACCTCCACCCTTGCGGACTACCCCATCCCGTCCGCGGCCGAGCTGCCCAGCTTCGAGCTGCTGGACATGGCCACCGAGACCCCGATGAACCCGTTGGGGGCCAAGGGGATCGGCGAGTCCGGCACGGTCGGATCCACCCCGGCCATCCAGAGCGCGGTGATCGACGCCGTGGCCCACCTGGGCGTGCGCCACATCGACATGCCCACCACCCCGGAGAAGGTCTGGCTGGCCCTCCGCGCGGCCAGCGCCCTCGGCACAGCTGCCGCGGCCCGTGAAGGAGCGAACCACTGATGGACGTGACCCTGACCGTGAACGGCGTGGAGAGCACGCACGACGTGGAGCCCCGCACCCTGCTGGTCCACCACCTGCGGGAGAACCTCGACCTGCGGGCCGGCAACGTCGGCTGCGACACCTCCTCCTGCGGCGCCTGCACCGTGCTGCTCGACGGGGAGGCCGTGAAGAGCTGCACCGTGCTCGCCGTCCAGGCCGCGGGCTCCGCGGTCACCACCGTGGAGGGGCTGGCGGCAGCCGACGGCACGATGCACCCCGTGCAGGCCGCGTTCCGTGCCGAGCACGGCCTGCAGTGCGGGTTCTGCACCCCCGGCATGGTCATGGCGACGGTGAGCCTGCTGCAGGACAACCCCTCCCCGACCGAGCGGGAGGTGCGAGAAGGGTTGGAGGGCAACCTCTGCCGCTGCACCGGCTACCACAACATCGTCCGCGCCGCCCTGGCCGCGGCCGGGGGTGCCCAGTGATCCCGGCCGGGTTCGACTACGTCCGCGCCGACTCCGCGGAGCACGCGCTCGCCCTGCTCGCCGAGCACGGGGACGACGCGAAGCTGCTCGCCGGCGGGCACTCCCTGCTGCCGCTGATGAAGCTGCGCCTGGCCGTGCCCGAGGTGCTCGTCGACATCGCCCACATCGACGCGCTGCGCTACATCCGGGTCGAGGGCGACGAGGTGGCCATCGGAGCGCTCACCCGCGACCGCGAGCTCGAGCGGTCCGCGCTGCTGCAGACCGAGTGCCCGCTGCTGGCCCACGTCGCCGCCCAGGTCGGCGACCCCCAGGTCCGCGCCCGCGGGACCCTGGGCGGCTCCCTGGTCCACGGCGACTCCGCCTCCGACCTCCCGACGGCCGTGCTCGCCCTGGGCGGCACCCTCGTCGTCCAGGGCCCCCGAGGCACCCGCACCGTGGGGGCAGGTGACTTCTTCCACGGCTTCTTCACCACCGCCGTCGGCGAGGACGAGCTGCTCACCGAGATCCGGCTGCCCCGCACCGGTGGGCTGGGGTGGGCGTACGAGAAGTTCACCCGCCGGGCCAACGACTGGCCGATCGTCTCCGCCGCGGTCGTCGACGGCCGGGTCGCGCTGGCCAACTCGGGTCCGACCGTCCTCCGGGCCGCTGCCACCGAGGCCGCCCTCGCCCAGGGGGCCTCGGCGGCGGACGCCGCCGCGGTGGCCGACGAGGGGACCAGCCCGTCGGCGGACATGCACGGCGGCGTCGAGTACCGCCGACACCTCACCCGCACCCTGGTCGAGCGGGCCCTGGTCACCGCCGGGGTCTAGGCACCCGTCCAGACCGGGGTCCGCTTCTCCAGGAACGCCGTCATGCCCTCCTGCGCGTCGCAGGTGACGGCGTTGGTCGCCATGACCTCGGCCATCTCCGCGTACGCCTGCTCCTGGGGCAGGTCGACCTGCCGGTAGAACGCCTGCTTGCCGATCCGCAGGGTCAGCGGGCTCGCGGTGGCGATGGAGCGGGCCAGCTCCTCGGCCCGGGCGTCGACCGCGTCGGCGGGCACGACCTCGTTGACCAGACCCCAGTCCGCCGCGGTGGCGGCGCTGATCGTCTCGCCGGTGAGCAGCAGCTGCAGGGCGCGCTTGCGGCCGATGGAACGGCTCACCGCGACCATCGGGGTGGAGCAGAACAGCCCGATCCGCACCCCGGGCGTGCCGAACCGGGCGGTGTCGGCGACCACGGCGAGGTCGCAGGTGGCCACCAGCTGGCACCCCGCGGCCACGGCGGAGCCCCGGACGGCCGCGACCACCGGCTGCGGGATCTCCTGCAGGGCCTGCATCATCTCGGTGCACGCGGCGAACACCTCGCGCTGGCTCTCCAGCGTGGCCCCGGTCATCTCGGCGAGGTGGTGCCCGGCGGAGAACACCGGGCCCTCGGCGCGGACCACGACGGCGCCCACGCCCGCGGTGGCCGACAGCGCGTGCACGGCGGCGGTGACCGCCCGCATGGTCGACACCGAGAGCGGGTTCCGGCGGGCCGGGTCGTCCAGGGTGAGCACCCCCACCCCGTCGCGGACCTCGGTGCGGACGGTGGACGTGGACGTGGACGTGGGCAAGGACGTGGGCAAGGACGTGGTCGTGGTCACGTCCTCATGCTGACCCGTCCCGCTCCGCCCGTCCACCCCGCGGTCAGGTGGCGCTGAGCACGCCCGTCCCCAGCAGCAGGAGCAGGACGACCCCCAGGGCCACGCGGTAGCCCACGAACACGGTGATCGGGTGCTTCACCACCAGGCGCAGCAGCCAGGCGATGCTGGCGTAGGCGACGACGAAGCTGACGACGGTGCCGATGGCGACGTTGCCCCAGCCGACGGTGGCCTGCACGGCCCCGGCCTGGCTGACCGCCTCGAGCCCGGCGGCGGCGACCAGCGCGGGGATGGAGAGGAAGAACGACAGCCGGGTGGCGGTGACCCGGTCCAGGCCGCGGAACAGCCCGCCGCTGATGGTGGCGCCCGAGCGGGACACCCCGGGGATCAGGGCGACGCACTGCAGCAGCCCCACGACGAGGGCGTCGGTCAGCGTCAGCTCGTCCTGCCCGCGGCGCTGCGTCGCCACCCGCTCCGCCGCGTACATGACCGCGCTCCAGGCGATGAGCGCGACGGCGACCACCCACAGGCTGCGCAGCGGCCCGGAGACCACGTCCTTGAGGGCCAGTCCGGCGATGCCGATGGGGATGGTGCCCGCGATGACGTACCAGGCGAGGCGGTAGTCCGCGGTGGACCGCACCGCGGGATCACCGAAGCCGCGCAGCCAGGCGCTCACGATGGAGACGATGTCGGCGCGGAAGTACAGCAGCACCGCGATGATGGCCCCCACCTGGATGATCGCGGTGAACGCGGTGACCCCGGCGTCGTCGACCGTGAGTCCCAGCAGCTGCTCGGCGATGGTGAGGTGTCCGGTGCTGGAGACGGGCAGGAACTCGGTGAGCCCCTCGACGACACCGAGCACGATCGACTGCAGCGGGTTCACGCGCGCACCGCGGCGGGGGCGGTGCGGTCAGGAGCGGGCCGTGGCGGCAGGGGCGGGTTCACGGGTGACACCGTGCCGCAGACGTCCTGTGGGTTCCCTGAGTCCCGGTGAGGACGTCCTCAGCCTGGGGCCCTCAGCCTGGGGTGCCGCCGACGCCGATCGCGCCGTACAGGGCCAGGCTCCGGCGCAGCACCCGGTCCCACGTCATCGGCGGGGCCGTGGTCCGGTTGTGCTCGCGCATCGCCTCCAGGCGCGCCGGCTCCTGCAGCACGGCCGCGGCGACGCGGGCCATCTCGTCGTCGGAGCCCACCAGGTGGCCCTCCACCCCCTCGCGGACGAACTCCCCCACGCCGCCCCGGCTCATCGCCACCACGGGCAGGCCGGCGCAGCGGGCCTCCAGCGCGGCGATCCCGAAGGACTCCAACCGCGCCGGGGCCAGGTAGAGGTCGGCCTGCAGGTACAGCGAGCGGATCTGCTCCCGGGAGCAGCGCCCCGCCAGCTCCACCCAGGCATCCGCACCGCGCCGCGCCAGGGCCCGTTCCACCGCGGCGCGCTGCGGACCGTCGCCGACGAGCACCGCCCGCAGCGGCACGTCGTCCTCCACCGCGGCCCGCACCTGCTCCAGGATCCGCACCAGGGGCAGGGCGCGCTTGCGCTGCGCCAGGCGCAGGACGCTGACGATGGTCAGCCCGGGCAGGCGCTCGAGTCGTGGCGGCAGCGACCACGACCCGGCGTCGATCCCGTTATGCAGGATCTCGACCCGGCGACCCGGCAGCATCGTGCGCAGCGGGGCCGCGGCGACCTCGCTCACCGCCGTCCAGCGCACGTCCCAGCGGCGCCACCCCGCGGCCAGCCCGGCCGCCCACAGCACGGGCCCGGGCGGGGGCACGGAGTGCATCGTCACCACCGTCGGGAGCCCGAGGTCGGAGCCGGTGGCCGCCCCGGTCCAGGCGAACGGCGAGACCAGGGACGTGTGGGCGTGCACGGCGTCGACCTCGCGCAGCGCGCCGGGCAGCGCCCGGCGGGAGAGCCTGCGCACGCCCGGTCCGTCCGGGACCCCGTCGGCGCCCTCGGTGCTGGTGAGCACCTCGACGTGGTGCCCGGCGCGGCGCTGCTGCTCGGCGAGGTCCCGGACCTGCAGCTCGATGCCGCCGGTGCGGGGCAGGTAGCAGTCGGTGACGTGGGCGATCCTCATGCCGGCACCCCCGCCGCGAACGACCGGCCGTCGCGGCGCCGGGCGACCCACCAGCCGAGCAGGCCCAGCCCGCCGACGGGGATCTCGAGCAGGAACGTGAAGGCCCGGTAGAGCACCACCGCGGCCGCGACCACGACCGGGTCGCCACCCAGGGCGAGCAGCACCGCGGCACAGCCGGCGTCGGCGAACCCGGCTCCCCCCGGGGTGAGGGGCAGCAGGGTGAGCAGCCGCTCCGCCGCGAAGCCCGCCAGCACCGCGAGCACGGGCAGGTCGCTGCCGAGCAGGTGCAGGCAGGCGCCCAGGAGCACGGCCTGCAGCAGCAGGTACCCCGCCACCCCGCCGGTCATCGCGAGCCAGCGGTGGCGGACCACCTCCAGCACCTCCGCCCGCAGCGCCGGGACCGCGGCGGTGAACGTGGTGGTCCGGAAGAACACCGCCCGGTCCAGCCCCCGCCCGGTGGCCGCGGCGAGGCGGCGGCTGCCCAGCGCGGCGGCCACGCCCAGCAGCACCACGGCCACCCCCACGAGCGCAGCCTGGAGCCCGCTGCGCAGCGCCCCGGCGGGCAGCACGTCGCGCGCGAGCAGCCAGCCGAGCACCCCCCCGGCCAGGACCAGCTTGCCCAGCCAGTCCCACAGGTTGCTCACCGCGGTGAACGTGGCGAAGCTCGCCCGGGAGAACCGCCAGGAGCGGACCATCGCGAAGTTCAGGCCCACCCCGGCGGCGCCGCCGAACGGGGCGACGTTGGCCACCGCGCTGCCCGAGAGGTTCAGCAGCAGCGCCCGCCGGGTCGTCAGGCCGGGCAGCGCACCGGTCAGCACCCGGGAGTAGCTGATGAGCCCGGCCAGCCACAGCCCCGCCAGCAGGCCGAGGTCCCGCAGCGGCAGCGCGGCCAGGGTGGCCCGCACCGGGGACCACGAGGTGCCCAGCACCCGGGGCAGGGCCACCAGCAGGGCGGCCACCAGGGCGAGCACCAGCACGGAGACGACCACTCGCCCTGGGCGGGACCGCACGAGGTTCACGAGGACCAGTGAGCACCTCGGGCGCTGTGGGAACGCTGAGGGGATCGCGGGGGTGGCGCCGTCCCGCGGCCCCACCGGTCATGCTGGTCGCGTGCCGTTCACGCTCGTGTCCTTCCACGCGCACCCCGACGACGAGGTGCTCCTCACCGGGGGCACCCTCGCGCGGGCCGCGGCGGAGGGCCACCGGGTGGTCCTCGTGGTCGCCACCGACGGTGCGGCCGGCCTCGCCGCGGACGCCGTGCGACCCGACCTGGCCCGGCGTCGTGCCGACGAGCTGGCCGCGTCCGCCACGGCCCTCGGGGTCGCCCGCGTGGTCAGCCTGGGCCACCCCGACAGCGGGTCCACCGGCGAGCCCACCCCCGGCGGGTTCGCGACCCTCGACGTCGACGCCGCCGCCGCCGCCCTGGCCGCGGTGCTGCGGGAGGAGGCCGCCGACGTGCTCACCGTCTACGACCCGGCCGGGGGCTACGGCCACCGCGACCACGTCCAGGTGCACCGCGTCGGGGTCCGCGCCGCCGAGCTCGCCGGCACCGCCGTCGTGCTGGAGGCCACCCTCGACCGCCGGTGGCTGCGCCGGGCCGTGCGCGCCGCCGCCCGGCTGCCCGGGGTGCACGTGGACCCGACGGCCTTCGACAGCGCCTACAGCGCCCCGGGTCTCATCACCCACCGGGTCGACGTCCGGGCGCACCTGGGGGCCAAGCGGGCGGCGCTGGCGGCCCACGCGAGCCAGGCGGGCGGCGGCGACGGGGTGCGGACGGTGGCCCTGCTGCTGCGGCTGCCGCGTCCGGTGTTCCGGCGGGTGCTGGGCCACGAGTGGTTCGTGCAGCGGGGGGCCGTGCCGCCGCCGCGGCGCCAGGACGACGTCTTCGCGGGGCTGCGGTGAGGACGTCGTCCTGGCGCCGGCTGCTGCGGCCCTCGTCCTGGGGCGTGCGGGTGCGCTCCACCCTCGCCGCGGTGCTGGCCGTGGCCGTGGCCTTCGGGCTGGCGTCGGTCGTGCTGCTGTTCATCCTCGAGCGGTCCCTCGAGGCCTCGGTCGACGGGACGCTCATCGACCGGGTCGGCCAGGTCTCCGGGCAGCTGCGCTCCACCGCTCCCGCGGACGTCGACCCCGAGCTGCTCGCGGTCAGCGGGCAGGCGACCCTGGTCCAGCTGGTCGTCGACGGACGGGTCGTGGCCTCCTCCACCGGCGCCCCGCGCGACCCGCTGCTCGCGCCCGACCGCGCCGCGGACGGGACCGCCGTGGTGACCTTCCACCTGGAGGACAGCGAGCCCGAGTACCGGGTGGCCGCGCGGACGGTCACCGTCGCGGACGGCCAGGTCACCGTCGAGGTCGGCGCCGAGCAGGAGCCGATCACGCGGACCCTGGCCGTCGTCGCGGGCCTGCTCGTGGCCGGGCTGCCCGTGGTGGTGCTCTTCGCCGCCGTGGTGACCTCCCTGCTGGTCGGCCGCTCGCTGCGTCCGGTGGAGCAGATGCGGGCCACGGTCGGCGACATCACCGCCGCCGACCTCACCGACCGCCTGCCCGTGCCCCCCACCGAGGACGAGGTCGCGCGGCTGGCCCGCACGCTGAACGCGATGCTGGCGCGGCTGGAGGCCGGGCAGGCCGCCCAGCAGCGCTTCGTCGGCGACGCCTCCCACGAGCTGCGCAGCCCGCTGGCCACGCTCACCACCGCGTTGGAGCTGGGGGCCCAGCGGCCCGAGCTGCTGGACCAGGCGCTGGTGACCGGCCAGCTGCTGCCCGAGGCGATCCGGATGCAGCACCTGGTCGACGACCTGCTGCTGCTCGCCCGGGCCGACGAGCGCGGCCTGCCGCTGCGGCTGGGGGACGTCGACCTCGACGACGTGCTCGGTGCGGAGGCCACCCGCCTGCGCGACCGTCCCGGCCTGCACGTGCACACGCGCGCGGTGCCGACCCGGGTGCAGGGCGACCTGGGCCAGCTCACCCGGGCCGTGCGCAACCTCGTCGACAACGCGGTGCGCCACGCCGGCGCGGGCGTCACGCTCGCGTGCCACCTGGACGGGGTGGACGCGCTCGTGGTCGTGGGGGACGACGGCCCGGGCATCGCGGCGGCCGACCGCGAACGGGTCCTGCAGCGCTTCGTGCGCCTGGACGCCGACCGGGCTCGCGCCGCGGGCGGCTCCGGCCTCGGGCTGGCCATCGTCGCCGAGATCACCGCCGCCCACGGGGGCACCGTCACCGTCGGCCGCAGCCCGGAGGGGGGCGCCCAGCTGACCCTGCGCCTGCCCGTCGAGCACCGCCCGTCTCAGGCCTCCGACGCTCCCCCGGCATCCCCCCCGGCTTCGTCCCGGTCCCCGTCCGCGACGAAGCGGTAGCCCACCCCGCGCACCGTCTCGATGGACCGGGTCCCGAACGGCTGGTCGATCTTGCGCCGCAGGTACCCGACGTAGACCTCGACGACGTTGTCGTCGCCGCTGTGGTGCTCGTCCCACACCCCCGCGAGGATCTCGGCCTTGCTGACCACCGAACCCTGGTGGCGCAGGAGGAACTCCAGCAGGCCGTGCTCGCGGGGGGTGAGCACGAGCTCCCTGCCGTCGCGGGTGACCCGGCGGCGGCCCGGGTCCAGGCTCAGCGTCCCCGCGGTGAGCACCACCGGCCGGGCCGGGGCACCACGCCGGTGCAGCGCGCGCAACCGCGCCACCAGCACCGGGAAGCTGGCCGGCTTCGTCAGGTAGTCGTCGGCGCCGAGGTCGAAGGCGTCGGTCTGGTCGTACTCGCCGTCCTTCGCCGTCAGCATGAGCACCGGGGTCCACACCTGCTTCGCCCGCAGGTGCTTGAGCACGTCGTAGCCGTGCATCTTGGGCAGCATGATGTCGAGCACGATGACGTCGTAGGTGCGCTCGGTGGCCCGCCACAGCCCCTCGGCGCCGTCCGCGGCCAGCTCGACCACGATGCCCTCGGCGACCAGGCCGCGCCGCAGCGTCTCGGCCAGGTTCGCCTCGTCCTCCACCAGCAGCACGCGCATCCACCCATCATCGCAGTGGTGGGCTGGGGCGGTGCGCGAGAGCCTCACCGACGACGAGCTGCTGGTGGCGGTGGAGCAGGTGCTGCGCCGGCGGGGCCCGGACTGACGTCGGCGACCGGTGGTGCGCCGACCTCAGCCCAGCACCGCCGCCATCGCCGCCCGGGGGGCCGGGCGGCCGGTGAACAGCTCGACCTGCCCGAACGCCTGGTGCAGCAGCACCGACGACCCGCCCACGACCGTGCCTCCCGCGGCGGTCGCGGCCGAGGCGACCGGGGTGGGCCACGGGTCGTAGAGCACGTCGAGCACCCGGGGGCAGCGGGCGAGGCCCTCGGCGACCGCGGCGGAGGCGGACGCGGGGACGGTGCTCACCGCGACCGCGGCCCCCGCGGCGGATCCGGCCAGCGCATCGAGGCCGACCACCCGCACCTCGAGCCCGGCCGCGCGTCCGCAGGCGGCGGCCCCGGCGGCCCGGGCTGCGTCCCGCACGGCGAGGTCGACCCCCGAGACGCCCAGCCCGGCGAGCGCGACGAGCGCCGCCCGCGCGGTTCCCCCGGCCCCCGCGACCACCGCGCGGCGGCCGGTCAGGTCGGTGACCCCCAGCTCGGCGAGCGCCCCGGTGATCCCGTCGACGTCGGTGCAGTCGGCGTGCCAGCCCCCGTCGCGTCGCACCAGGGTGTTGGCCGCTCCCACCGCCCGGGCCCGTGCCGTCGCGGTGTCGGCCACCGCCAGCGCGGCGAGCTTGTCGGGCATGGTCACCGACAGGCCCACCCACTCCGGGCCGAGGGAGCCCACCAGCGACGCCACCTGCTCCTCGGTGCACTCCACCCGCTCGTAGGTCCACCCCACGAGCCCGAGCGCTTCGTGGGCGGCCCGGTGCAGCAGGGGCGAGCGGGAGTGCGCGACGGGTGAGCCGAGCACCCCGCAGCGGCGGGGCCGATCAGCCGAAGACACCGTTGGCTCGCGCCTGCTCGATCGCCTTCTCGTGCTCGGCGAAGGTGTTGGAGAACACCGTGGTGCCATCGCTGTTGATGGTGACGAAGTACAGCCACGTCCCGTCGGCCGGCTTCTCCGCCGCGGTGAGGGCAGCGTCGCTGGGGCTCGAGATGGGGGTCTCGGGCAGACCCGGGCTGGCGTAGGTGTTCCACGGGGTGACGGTGTCCCGGTCGGTCTTCGTGGTGGCGATCGCCTGCACGTCGAGCGGGTAGTTCACCGTGGAGTCGAACTCGAGCTTCTGGTCCTTCGCCAGGCGGTTGTAGACCACCCGGGCGACCTTGGCGAAGTCGGCCGGCAGGGCCTCGCGCTGCACGAGCGAGGCGGTGACCAGCACCTGGTACGGGTCGAGCCCGGCAACCGCGGCGCTGGGCAGGCCCAGGGTCTCGAACTGCGACGCCGAGTCGGTGAGCAGCTGCGTCAGCTGGACGGTGGCGCTGGCACCGGGCGCGATGTTGTAGCTGCCCGGGCGGATGAGGCCCTCGAGCCGCTTCGCCTTGTCGGCCACCGCCGCCACCGCGGCCTGCGCCCAGCCGGGCACGCCGATCGTGGCGGCGTCGGCGGAGGCGGCCACGGTGGCCAGGTCCTCCTTCGAGGTGCACGTCTGCGTGCCGTCCAGCGTCACGCACGACGCGTCGTGGATACGGGTCAGGATCCCGTCGGTGACCGACCCGCTCTTGCCGGTCACGTCGTCGAGCTGCAGGCCCTCGGGCAGCACCAGGTTGCCCACCCGGGAGCCCTCGGCGGCGAGCATCGTCACCGCGGCGGCCGCCGGGAGGGTGGTGCGCAGCTTGTAGTAGCCGGGCTGGATCGAGGCGATCGCGTCGTTCCCGGCGGCGGCGTCGGTGAACAGCGTGCTGCTGGCGACCACCTCGTCCTTGACGAGGGTGGCGGCGATCGCGCGGGTGGTGTCACCGTCGGCAACCCGCACGACGACGTCGGCGCCCCCGGACCCGGTGAAGTCGGCCGGACCCGCGGGACCCCCGCCCAGACCCAGGCCGCCGAGCAGCGCACGGCCCCCGAGGTAGACGCCCCCGGCCAGGACGAGCACGAGCACCACGGCCAGCGCCGACCCGCTGCGCCGACGACGACGGGCGGTGTGGCGACGCTCCTGCGCCTTCTGCGCCTCACCCCGCGAGCGGCCCCGGCGCGGGTGACCGTGCTCCCCCTCCCGTCCCCCGTCGTGCTCGTGGTCGTCGTCGGGGTGGCCGCCGAGCAGGCCCAGATCGTCGCTCACCGTGCCTCCTCCGTGCTGGACGCGACGGGCCGGGTGGCCCGTCGCGCGTCGAGCCAACCCTGCAGGATCGCCACCGCGGCCGCCTGGTCGACGACCGCGCGCTGCTTGCGTCCCCGCACCCCGCTCTCGCGGAGGCTCCGGGTGGCGCTCACCGTGGTGAGGCGCTCGTCGGCCAGCCGCACGGGCACCGGGTCCAGCGCGCGCCGCAGGTGCCCGGCGTAGGCGCCGGCCAGACCGGCGGCCCTGCCCCGCTCGCCCCGCAGCGTCCGGGGCAGGCCCACGACGACCTCGACCACCTCGTGCTCGCGAGCCAGCTCCGTGACCCGACGCAGGTCGGGGGTGTCGGCGCCGGAGCTGCCGGCCGCCCGGTCGACGGTCTCCACGGGCGTCGCCAGGATGCCGTCGGGGTCGCTCAGCGCGACGCCGACGCGCACGCTGCCCACGTCCACGCCCAGGCGCCGTCCGCGCCCCGGGTCGTCCGCCCCGGGGCGGTCCGTGCCGCTCAGGCCGCCCTGGACGCTCACGCAGTGCCCTGGAGGTGCGTCCGCAGCGCCGCGAAGGCCGCCTCGACCCCCGCGGGCTCGGTACCCCCGCCCTGCGCGAGGTCGGGCTTGCCGCCCCCCCGCCCACCGATCGACGGGCCGAACACGCCCACGAGGTCCCCGGCCCGGATCCCGGCGTCACGCGCGGCGGCCGTGGTGGCGACGACGAAGCTGACCTTCTCGCCGGCGGTGGCCGTCAGCAGCACCACGCCCGCCTGCTGGCCGAGCTTGCCGCGCACCTCGGTGGCCAGGGTGCGCAGGTCACCGCCGGAGACCCCGGCCGGAGCCGGTGCGGCGACCAGCAGGAGGGCTCCCACCCGCTCGGCGGCCTGGGCGAGGGTGCCGGCGGAGGCGAGGGCGGCGGCGGCCCGGGTGGCCTCGAGCTCGCGCTCGGCCTCCTTGAGCCGCTCCAGCAGCGCCGCGACGCGGGCGGGGACCTCGTCGTCGGGCACCTTCAGCGTCGCCGCGAGGCCCTGCACGAGGGCCCGCTCCTTGGCCAGGAAGGTGTAGGCGTCCAGGCCGACGTAGGCCTCCACGCGGCGCACCCCGGAGCCCACCGAGGACTCCCCGAGCAGCGTCACCGGACCGACCTGGGAGGAGTGCTCCACGTGGGTGCCACCGCACAGCTCGACGGAGAACGGGCCGCCGATCTCGACGACGCGGACCTGCTCGTCGTAGGTCTCGCCGAACAGCGCCAGGGCGCCGAGGTCGCGGGCGCCGGCCATGTCGGTGTGCAGCACGCGCACCGGCAGGTCGTCGCGGACCGCGCGGTTGGCGACCTCCTCGACCTCGCTGCGGGTGGCGGCGGAGAGCCCGCCCTGCCAGGCGAAGTCCAGCCGCAGGTAGCCGGGCTTGTTGTACGAGCCCGACTGCAGCGCCGTGGGCCCGAGCACGTGCCGCAGCGCGGCGTGCACCAGGTGGGTGCCGGAGTGACCCTGCCGCGCCCCGGCCCGCCACACCGGGTCGACCCGGCTCACCACGGCCGTGCCCTCGGCGAGCTCGCCGGCGGCGACCCGGACCCGGTGCACCCAGAGCCGCTTGGCCACCTTCTGCACGTCGAGGACCTCCAGGTCCACGCCGTCACCGGTGATCCGTCCGGCGTCGCTGTCCTGGCCGCCGGACTCCGCGTACAGCGCGGTGCGGTCGAGCACCACCTCGACCACGTCGCCCTCGACGGCCCGGCCGGTGCGCACCCCGTCGGCGATGACGCCGAGCACGGTGGCGTCGGTGACCAGCTCGGTGTACCCGGTGAACTCCGTCGGACCGCCGTTGAGCAGCTCGCGGTAGGCGGTGAGGTCGCCGTGGCCGGTCTTGTTCTTCTGCGCGTCCGCCTTGGCCCGCGCGCGCTGCGCACCCATGAGGGAGCGGAAGCCCGCCTCGTCGACGGTGAGGTCGGCCTCGGCGGCCATCTCCAGGGTGAGGTCGATGGGGAAGCCGTAGGTGTCGTGCAGGGCGAACGCCCGGTCCCCGGAGACGACCGTCGACCCGGCGGCGCGCACCTGTGCGGCGGCGGTGTCGAACAGCGCCGAGCCCGCTTCGAGCGTGCGCAGGAAGGCCGTCTCCTCCCCCACCGCGATCCGCTCGATGCGGGCGAAGTCGGTGACCAGCTCGGGGTACGAGGGGCCCATGGTGTCGCGGACGACGGCCACGGTGCGCCCCATGCTCGGACCCGTCACGCCGAGCAGGCGCGCCGAGCGCACGATGCGGCGCAGCAGGCGGCGCAGCACGTAGCCACGGCCCTCGTTGCCCGGGGTGACCCCGTCGGCGATGAGCATGACCCCGGTGCGCGCGTGGTCGGCGATGACGCGGAAGCGGACGTCGTCGGCCGGGTCGGCACCGTACCGACGTCCCGAGAGCTCCTCGGCGGCGGTGATGACCGGACGCACCAGGTCGGTCTCGTAGACGTTGTCCACGCCCTGGAGCAGGAACGCGATCCGCTCGACGCCCATGCCGGTGTCGATGTTCAGCTCCGGCAGCGGGCCGAGGATCTCGAAGTCGTCCTTGCCGATGCCCTCCCCGCGCTCGTTCTGCATGAACACGAGGTTCCAGATCTCGATGTAGCGGTCGGTGTCGACCGCCGGGCCACCCTCCGCGCCGTACGCGGGGCCGCGGTCGTAGAAGATCTCCGAGTCGGGCCCGCACGGTCCGGGGATGCCCATGGACCAGTAGTTGTCGGCCTTGCCCAGGCGCTGGATCCGCTCCAGCGGCAGCCCGGCGACCTCCTGCCACAACGCGATCGTCTCGTCGTCCTCCAGGTACACCGTCACCCACAGCCGCTGCGGGTCGAAGCCGTAGCCGCCGTCGTCCTGGCTGGAGGTGAGCAGGGTCCACGCGTGCTCGATGGCCCCGCGCTTGAAGTAGTCGCCGAAGGAGAAGTTGCCGGCCATCTGGAAGAACGTGTTGTGGCGGGTGGTCACGCCCACGTTCTCGATGTCGCCGGTGCGCACGCACTTCTGCACGCTGGTCGCCCGCTGGTGCGGTGCCGGGACCTGGCCGAGGAAGTACGGCACGAAGGGCACCATCCCGGCGCCCACGAACAGCAGGTTCGGGTCGTCCAGGATCAGCGACGCGCTCGGCACCAGGCTGTGCCCGCTCGAGGTGAAGTGGTCGAGGAAGCGCTGGCGGATCTCGTGGGTCTGCACGGGGGTCCTTCTCCGGTGGTGCTGGCGGGGGCCGGTGGGTACGGGACCCTCAGGTCCCGTCGCTCCCGGTGTCCGGCGGCGGCTTCCAGGCGTGCCGCCCGGTGGGGCCCTCCGGCGGCGCGGGGACGGCCCGGGTCGCCGGTCCCGGGGGGGCCGGCGGCGGGGGGACGGGCTGGCGCGAACGGGTGACCAGCACCCCCAGCGCGACCCCGACGAGCACCCAGGCGAGCCGGGCGAGCGCGGTCCCTACCGGCGTCACGTCGCACCTCGTTCCTGCTCGACTTCCTCAGCAGGGCGGCTCGGGCCGACCCTGGTCCCCGGACACGGTACCGGGGCCACCTCCTCGTGCGTGATTCCTGGACCCAGGAGGCGCTTGGGCTCCAGGGGTCGTTGCAACACCTGAGCTGAGTGGGTGGTGTCGTGGCCGGTCGTGGTCGTCCGAGGTTTCCTCGGGAGTGGGAGCGGGTGTTCTGGCGTGAGGTGCGC
>JBBSUN010000024.1:0-51978 GCA_038234335.1 Mycobacteriales bacterium | reverse complement strand
GGCGGCGAACCCCTCCCGGTCGACGAGGGTCCGCAGCCCGTCCACCTCGAGGACCAGGACGGCGGTGGGTGAACCTTCCTGGGCGTCGGTGAGCGCCTGGTGCACACGCTCGAGGAACAGGGCCCGGTTGGGCAGCCCGGTGACGGGGTCGTGGTTCTTCAGCCGGGCCAGGGCGAACTCGAGGTCCTTGGAGGCTTGCAGGTCCTCGATGCGCACCACCACCCGTGGGGGCTCGGCGTCGTCGGTCGACGCCGCCGAGACCAGGCCCCACCGGACCTGCCCCTCGGCGGTGGTGAAGCGCAGCTCGAGGCGGTCGGGGTGTCGGCCGCTGAGCTGGGTCAGCACCTTCGCGGCGGTGGGCAGGTCCGGTGGGTAGATCACGGAGGTGAGGGATCGGCCGATGAGCTCCTCGCGAGGTCGACCGAGGAAGCGCACGAGCTGGGCGTTGACCCTGAGGAACCGCCCGGTCGCGTCCACGACGGCGTCAGCGGTGGCACTGGCCTCGAACGCGGCCTCGAGCCTCTGTTGACCCCGGCGCAGCCCCTCGTTGGCCTCCAGCAGGGCGGCACGGGCAGCGACCCGCTCGCCGATGTCCCGGCAGAAGGCGTGGAAGCCGCCACCGTGACCCTCGTCGCCGTCAACGGTCCACGGGATCAGCTCCACGTGGACCAGGTGACCGTCGCGGTGTTGTGCCAGCAGCTCCACGGCCGTCCCGACGAAGGCCGAGGGCCCCCCGGCGAGCACGCGTCGCAGCCCCTCGGTGTGAGCGACGCGCTGGTCGGGCGGGACGATCAGCTCGGCCAGCGTCTGGCCGAGGGCCTGGGCGGCGGTGTAGCCGAACACGTTCTCGGCGGCGGTGTTCCACTCGAGCACGACACCGAGCGGGTCGATGTGGATGTAGGGGTCGGTGGCGGCGTCCAGGACCCGTTGGTGCGCCAGCTCGGCGCTCACCCGGGCGCTGACGGCGCTGATCCGGGGGCCCAGGTCCACCAGGAGGGCGGCGATGCTCGCCACGGAGTCGGACGTCGCAGGCAGGTAGCTCACGGTGCACCGCACCGGCACGGCGCGGCCGGTGCGGTGCCGGTACACCCGGGTGGTCTCGTAGGACGAGCGGACCTCGTACCGCAGCAGCTCCACCTCGGCGCCAGCGTCGACGAGGTGGTCTGGGTGCACGAGCTCATCGACCGACCGGCCCACCAGCTCCGGCGGTGCGTAGCCGAGCATGCGGGCCGCCGCCTCGTTGATGTCGACGAGGACCCCGTCAGGGGTGGTCTCGACGTACCCCGTGGACCCCTCGCCGACGAGCCGGTCAAGGTGGCGCTGACGGCCCGAGGTCCGCTGATCGACCCCCGGTCGCACGTGCTCGGGGTCCCGGTCGCCGGCCCGGGTCTCCAGCTGGCGGACGACCTGCTCGGCGAGGGTGAGGAGCATGGCCTGCTGGTACGCACTCGCCGGACGTGCACGGGTGTCCATCACCCACAGGGAGCCGATCGCGGCACCGCTGCTGGTGACCAGGGGCGCACCGGCGTAGAAGCGGATGTGGGGCTCGCCCACCACCAGCGGGTTGCCCTGGAAGCGGACGTCGAGGGAGGCGTCCTCGACCACGAAGACCCCGCTCTGCCGGATGGTGTGGTCGCACAAGGCCGTCCCCCGCAGCGTTTCCGCCAGGTCCATCCCGACCCGCGCGGAGAGCCACTGCTGGTCGGCGTCCACCAGGCTGACCAACGCCGTGGGGGCGTCGAAGACACGCGCCACGAGCTCCACGACCTCGGTGAGCCCGGCCTCGGGCGCAGTGTCGAGAACCTTCAGTCGGTGCAGAGCCGCGAGCCGGTCGACCTCGTCAACCACTCTGCGCCGCCGACAGGTCTGTTGCACCCACTCGGCACGTTGGTCGCGCCGTCCGGCCCCGCCTCTGTGCCTTCTCGGCGTACATGGCCTCATCGGCGGCCTTCCACGCGCCCGGGAACCCCGAGACGATGGTGTAAGGGGCGTGCCCGAACGACCCGGCGACACCGGCCGCGTTCAGGGCCGCCTGCAACCGGACGACCAGAGCCCTGGTGTCACCAGGGCTGGTACTGGTGGCGACCACCCCGAACTCGTCACCACCGAGCCGCGCCACGATGTCAGTGCTGCGGGCGGTGTCACGCAGGGTGTGGGCGGCCAGCCGGATGTGGTCGTCACCGGCCCCGTGGCCCCGGCTGTCGTTGATGTCCTTGAGCCGGTCCAGATCCAGGATGACCACCGACCCCGGGTCGCCGAACCGCTTGTAGCGATCCTCCTCGACCGCCAGGTACCGGTCCCACCCACGCCGGTTCAGCAGACCCGTCAGAGCATCGGACTCCGCCTCCAGCCGTGCGCTCTCCAGGAGGCGCTGGGCGGCGGTCCGAGCGATGTCGGCCTCCAGGACCGTCGACAACAGGGTCCCGAGGAGCTGGATCAGCGGCTGGTGTGCACGCAGCGTCTCAGCATCCGGGTGCCGGTCGGGGTCGATGCCGCACAGGGTCCCGAACAGGGCCCCGTCGGCGCGCTGGATGGGTACCCCCACGTAGGTGCCGATCGGGAGCGCCGACGACACCCCGGCCGCGGCGTACACCTCCACCGCCATCGCATCCGGGGCGACCTGCGGGGCGCCGGCCACCATCCCCTGGCACAGGCTCTCCGACCACGGCAACGCGGCACCTGCCCCCAGCCCGTAGGTCTCGTCACTCATCGCCAGGAACACCTGATCGGTCCCGTCGTAGCGGCTCACCGCCCACAACCCCAACGGGACCGCCTCCCGCAGGTACGCCACCACCGCCTGACTGGCCTGGTCGAACGACATCGCCGGCGACAGCGGGGGCAGGGCGATCACGGCATGACTCCTCTCGCGGCTGGCGGCTGGCGGCGACACCTACGCCTACGGCTTCGTCACCTGTGGGCTGCTCCTGAAGGGACGTCGTCTTCGCAGCCTCACCCTGTTGTGGAGCCAGTGCTCCTCGCGACACGACCCTGACCCTGACCCTCGATGAGCTCTCCAGCTCCTACACACCGGTGAGCCTCACCGCAGCTGAGTGGCGTGTCGCCGCCGACCGCAACACGATCGACATGCCGCTGGCCGCCTGAACAGCTGCCCCACCAAGACGAGAGGCCCCCGACCAACCGGTCGGGGGCCTCTCGCGTTGCGCGACGCTCCGTCAATCCACGAGCTGTTGCCGATCTCTTTGCTAGCACCTCGCGGTGGGCGAAGGGGGACTTGAACCCCCACGTCCGAAGACACACGGACCTGAACCGTGCGCGTCTGCCATTTCCGCCACTCGCCCGAGCAACCCACGAGAGGTTACACGACCTCGTGGGGGCATCTCGCCGCGGCCACCGGTGCGGACCGATACCATCGGATGTCGACGCCCGCCCGCAGGCGCGCGGAAACGGTGGTGACAGGACGGGGAGGTGGTCGCGTGGGCATCGTGTCCCGCTTCGAGCGCAAGCTCGAGGGCGCCGTCGGCGACGCCTTCGCCCGGGTCTTCGGGGGCGCGGTCGTGCCCCGCGAGGTCGAGCTGGCCCTGCAGCGCGAGGTCGACGAGTCGGTCCGCAAGCTCGAGGGTGGCAGTCCGCTGGCTGCCAACCGCTTCGTGGTGACCCTGAGCACCACCGACCACGCCCGCCTCGCCCAGACCACCGAGGGACAGACCGACCACCAGCGCGTGCAGCAGGTGCTCGCGCGGTGGTTGACCCAGCACGTCGCCGAGCAGGGGTGGCAGACCTACGGTGCCGTGGTGGTCGAGCTCAGCGAGTCGGCCGGCCTGCACACCGGACAGTTCCGCACCAGCTCGTCGGTCGACCTCGACTCGGCACCTCCCGAGCACAGCGAGCACGAGAACCCCTCGCCCGAGAACCCAGGAGCAGCACCGATGAGCCAGAGCAACGGCGACGAGCAGAACCCCCCCGCCGACGGCCAACCCGGGTGGGACACCCGCAACGGCCGCCCCCAGCAGGGCGGGTGGGACCAGCAGGGTCAGCAGGGCGGCTGGGACCAGCGCGGGCCGCAGGCACCCCAGCAGGGCTACGGGCAACAGGGCTACGGGCAACAGGGCTACGGCCAGCAGGGCTACGCACCCCAGGGCTACGGCCAGCAGGGCGGCCCCCAGGGCAGCCAGCGAGGGTACGGCCCGCCGCCCCAGCCCGGCTACTACGACCAGGGCTACGGCCAGTCGAACGGGTGGGGCCAGCAGCCCGAGCAGAGCAGCTGGGGCGCGCAGGTCCAGGGCGGCTGGGACGCGAGCCAGGAGCTCACCGGCTCGCTGCACCTCGACGACGGATCAGGCCGGACCTACCAGCTCAAGCAGGGCCCGAACGTGATCGGTCGGGGCCAGGAGGCCCAGTTCCGGCTCGCCGACACGGGTGTGTCCCGCCGGCACCTCGAGATCTCCTGGGACGGCCGGGTCGCGATGCTGACCGACCTGGGCTCCACCAACGGCACCACGGTGAACGGTTCACCGGTGCAGAACTGGCAGCTCGCGGACGGCGACGTGGTGCGCGCCGGGCACTCCAGCATCGTGGTCCGCCTGCAGGGCTGATCGTCGCGGGGGAGGCCGACCCCGGCCCGCGGACGACACCGGCGCCACGGCCCGGGCAGTATTGTCCCGCGAGCAGCACGCCCACGGACGCCCACGACGACCCGACCGATCACCGACCGCCGGACCACCGGGCCCCCACGACGAGCAGCAGGAGGAGGTGCGCGCGGTGCAAGGGCTGATCCTCCAGCTCACCCGGGGCGGCTTCCTCGTCCTGTTGTGGCTGTTCGTGCTGGCCGTGCTCCGGGTGCTGCGCACCGACCTCTACGCCGCCTCGGGCATCCGGGTCGCCCTGCCGGCCAGCGGTCGCCGGGGTTCCTCCCGGCCGACCCCGCGCGGGGTCAAGGTCGCCCGCCAGCTCGTCGTCACCCACGGCGCCCTGGCCGGGACCCGCATCACCCTGGGCACCCAGGCGGTGCTGCTCGGCCGCGCCGACGACTCGACCCTGGTCCTCACCGACGACTACGCCTCCACCCGGCACGCCCGGCTCTCCCCGCGGGGCACCGACTGGTACGTGGAGGACCTGGGCTCGACCAACGGCACCTACCTGGACCGGGACAAGGTGACCTCGCCGGTGAAGATCCCCCTGGGCACCCCCGTCCGGGTGGGCAAGACCGTCGTCGAGCTGCGCCCGTGAGCCTCGTCCTGCGCTACGCCGCACGCTCCGACCGCGGCCTCGTCCGCGCCAACAACCAGGACTCGGTGTACGCCGGTCCGCGGCTGCTCGCGGTGGCCGACGGCATGGGCGGGCACGCCGGCGGTGAGATCGCCTCCAAGGTCGTCATCGCCGCCGTCGCGCCGCTGGACGACGACGAGCCCGGCCGTGACCTGCTCGCCCAGCTCGACGAGGCGGTCCGCGCCGGCAACGAGGCGATCGTCGAGCTGGTGGACAACGAGCCCGAGCTCGCCGGGATGGGCACCACGCTCACGGCCGTGCTGTTCGCCGGCACCCGCCTGGGCCTGGCCCACGTGGGTGACTCCCGCGCCTACCTGCTGCGCGCCGACGACCTCACCCAGATCACCCACGACGACACCTACGTCCAGTCGCTGGTCGACGAGGGCCGGCTCACCGAGGACGAGGCCGCGAGCCACCCGCAGCGCTCGCTGATCCTGCGCGCGCTGAACGGCGACGAGGTGGAACCCAGCCTGACCGTCCGCGAGGCGCGCGACGGCGACCGGTACCTGCTGTGCTCCGACGGGCTCTCCGGCGTGGTGAGCTCGGAGACCCTCACCGAGGCCCTGCGCATCCCCGACCCGCAGGACAGCGCCGACCGCCTCATCGAGCTCGCCCTGCGCAGCGGCGGCCCGGACAACATCACCGTCATCGTCGCCGACGTCCGCGAGCAGGCGTTCGGCGAGAACGCCCCCATCGTGGGCGGGGCCGTCTCCGGCCAGGACGACGACGCCCCACCGCCCGACACCGCTGCCGGCCGGGCCGCAGCGATGAGCCCCGCGAGAGCCAGCCCGCGACGGGTCGAACCGACCGTCCCGCCGGCCCCGGCCCGCGGGAGCCGACGCCGCACCCTGCTCGTGCTGGCCCTCGTGCTGGTCCTGCTCGTCGCGGGCCTGGTCGGCGTGCGCACCTGGCTGCGCTCCAACTACTACGTGGGTGAGCGGGACGGCACGGTTGCGGTGTTCCGCGGCACCGCGGGCTCCGTGCTCGGGGTGCAGCTGCAGAGCGTCGAGGAGCAGGGCTGCGTGGCCGAGGACGGCACGGTGGCCCTGGTCAACCCGGACGCGGCGCCCACCAGCTGCGACCTGCTGGTGCTGAGCGACCTCCAGCCCGCCGAGCGCGGCCTCGTCACCGCCGGCCTGCCCGGGACCTCGCTGGACGGTGCGCGTGGCCAGATCAGCGGTCTCGTCCAGCGGTCGCTGCTGCCCCGGTGCTCCACGGTGCCCACCTCCAGCCCCACCACGCCGGCCACCACCACACCGGCCACCACCACGCCGGGCACCACCACACCGCCCACCGCGGGGCCGCCGCCGTCCGCAGGCGCCGCACCCGGCACCCGGACGAGCCCGGCCACCCCGAGCGCCACCCCGACCCCCACCGGCACCGACCTGGCCACCCCCGCCCGGGAGCCGGGCCGGACCTGCCGGGCGGGCGCCTGATGCGCGCCCGGCGCGGCGCCGCACCGGCCATCCCCGCCGCGACCGGCAGCATGCCCGCCCCCGTCCGGCCCACGCGGCGCGGCGCGGAGCTGGCCCTGCTCGGGTTCGCCGCACTCATCACCACCGCCGCGCTCGCCCTGGTCGACGCCAACCAGGAGCAGGAGCTGACCCTCGACGTCGTCCGCTACGGGCTCTCGTTCCTAGCCCTGTTCACCCTCGCGCACCTGGCCGTGCGGCGGCTCGCGCCCTACGCCGACCCGCTGATCCTGCCGTGCGTCGCCCTGCTGAACGGCCTGGGTCTGGTGCTCATCCACCGCCTCGACCTGACCGAGGTCGAGTCCGCCCGGCAGCTGGGCGGGACCGTCCCCTCCCCGGACGCCGACCAGCAGGTGGTGTGGACCGCCGTCGGCCTCCTGCTGTTCGTCGGGGTGCTCGCGCTGGTGCGTGACCACCGCAGCATCGCCCGCTACGGCTACACCCTGGGCCTGGTCGGCATCGTCGCCCTCGCCCTGCCCGCCGCGCTGCCCGCCCGCTTCAGCGAGGTCAACGGGGCCAAGATCTGGATCCGGGTGCCCGGCTTCTCCATCCAGCCCGGCGAGTTCGCCAAGATCCTGCTCATCGTGTTCGTCGCGTCGTTCCTCGTCGGCAAGCGCGACCTGTTCACCACCGCCGGGCGGCACGTGCTGGGCATGGACCTGCCGCGGCTGCGCGACCTGGGCCCGCTGCTCGCCGCCTGGGGACTCTCGCTCGTCGTGCTGGTCTTCGAGAGCGACCTCGGGACGTCGCTGCTCATCTTCGGCACCGTGCTCGTCATGCTCTACATCGCCACCGAGCGGGCCGGCTGGCTCGTGGTGGGCGGCGTCTTCTTCGCCTTCGGCTGCGTGCTGGCCTACAACGTGGTGGGCAAGGTGCGCGACCGGGTGTCCACCTGGCTGCACCCCTTCGACGACTACGCGAACACCGGCTTCCAGATCTCGCAGTCGCTGTTCGGCCAGGGCACCGGGGGCCTGGCCGGGACCGGGCTCGGCGCCGGCCGACCCGACATGGTGCCCTTCGCCAAGACCGACTTCATCGTCTCCACCATCGGTGAGGAGCTCGGACTCATCGGGATCGCCGCGGTGCTCGTGCTGTTCGCGCTCGTCGTCGTCCGCGGCCTCCGCACTGCCGTGGCCGTCCGCGACACGTTCGGCAAGCTGCTGGCCGGTGGGCTCGCCTTCACCATGGCCCTGCAGGTCTTCGTCGTCGTCGGCGGCGTCACCAAGCTCATCCCGCTGACCGGCCTCACCACCCCGTTCCTCTCCTACGGCGGCTCGTCGCTGGTCGCCAACTACGTCCTGGTGGCCGTCCTGCTCCGCGTCTCCAACGCCGCGCGACGCCCCGCACCCGCCGCCGCGCGACGCGGGCCCGACGCCCCGCTGCTGGCCGACGCCCCCACCCAGATGGTGGTGAAGCCGACGTGAACACGCCGCTGCGCCGGGTGGGGATGGCCGTGCTGGTCCTCATCGCCGTCCTGCTCGCCAACAGCACCTACGTCCAGGTGGTGAAGGCCGACTCGCTGCGCTCGGACCCCCGCAACCAGCGGGTGCTGCTCGACGAGTACTCCCGCCAGCGGGGTCAGATCTCCGCCGGCGGCGAGGTGCTGGCCTCGTCGGTGGCCACCGACGACCGCTTCAAGTTCCTGCGGACCTACCCCACCGACCCGGCGGCCTACGCCGCCGCCACCGGCTACTACTCGCTGCAGTACGGCAACGACGGGATCGAGCGCGCGGAGGACTCGGTGCTCAACGGCTCCGACGACCGCCTGTTCGGACGCCGCCTGTTCGACCTGGTCTCCGGCCGCGACCCCCGTGGCGGCAACGTGGCCCTCACCCTGGTGCCCCGGGTCCAACAGGCCGCGTACGACGCCATGACCTCGCGCGGCTACACCGGGGCGGTCGTGGCGCTCCGGCCCTCCACGGGGGAGATCCTGGCCATGGTCAGCACTCCGAGCTACGACCCCAACGCCCTGGCCAGCCACGACGAGGCCACCCGCTCGGCGGCCTGGGACGAGCTGACCTCGGCACAGCCGAGCCCGCTGACCAACCGGGCGCTCGCCGAGACCTACCCGCCGGGCTCCACGTTCAAGGTGGTGGTCACCGCGGCTGCGCTCGCCTCGGGCGCGACCACCCCCGACACGCAGCTCACCGCGGCCTCGCGCATCACGCTGCCGGGCACCTCCACCACGCTGGAGAACTACAACGGCTCCACCTGCGGCTCCGGCGCCACGGCCACCCTCACCGAGGCCTTTGCCCGCTCCTGCAACACCGCCTTCGCCGAGCTCGGCATCGCCACCGGTGAGGACGCGGTCCGCGCCCAGGCCCAGGCCCTCGGCATCGGCTCCGACCCGCCGGGCGTGCCCCTGCCGGTGGCCACCTCCGCACTGGGCGACATCGTCGACGAGGCGGCACTGGGCCAGTCCAGCATCGGCCAGCGCGACGTGCGGCTGACGCCCCTGCAGAACGCGGTGATCGCCGCGACCGTGGCCAACGACGGCGTGCGGGTGCAGCCCTACCTGGTCTCCCAGCTGCAGGGCCCCGACCTGTCCCCGCTCGACACCACCAAACCGACCGAGCTGGGACAGGCCATCGACCCCGGCGTGGCCGCCACCCTGACCCAGCTCATGGTCGGCGCGGAAGACCGTGCCGGGGACGAGGGCAAGATCAACGGCGTCACCATCGCGTCCAAGACGGGGACGGCCGAGCACGGCACCGACCCGAAGAACACGCCCCCGCACGCCTGGTACATCGCCTTCGCCCCCGCGGAGAACCCCCAGGTGGCCGTGGCCGTGCTGGTGGAGGACGGCGGCGACCGAGCGCTCGCCGCCACCGGCGGGTCCGTCGCCGCGCCCGTCGGTCGGGCCACCATCGCCGCCGCGCTGCAGGGGGGCTGAGGCGTGCACCTGTCCCCCGGATCCGTGCTCGCCGACCGCTACCGCCTCGCGTCCCGCATCGCCACCGGCGGCATGGGCGAGGTGTGGGAGGCGGTGGACGTGCGGCTGGAACGGCCCGTCGCCGTGAAGGTGCTCAAGCCCGAGATCTCCGCCGACCCCGAGTTCCTCGAACGCTTCCGCGTGGAGGCGCGCCTCGCCGCCGGGCTGAACCACCCCGGGGTGGCCGGGGTGTACGACTACGGCGAGACCCGCTCCCTGGAGGACGGGCAGCAGACCACCGCGTACATCGTCATGGAGCTCGTGCGGGGTGAGCCGCTCTCGGCGGTGCTCGCCCGCGAGGGCCGGGTGGAGCTCGACCTGGCGCTGGACATGCTCGAGCAGACCGGGCGGGCGCTGCAGGCCGCGCACGCCCGCGGGGTCGTGCACCGGGACGTGAAGCCCGGCAACATCCTCATCACCCCCGAGGGTCGCGTGAAGATCACCGACTTCGGCATCGCCAAGGCCGTCGACGCGGCCCCGGTGACCCGCACCGGCATGGTCATGGGCACGGCGCAGTACATCGCCCCCGAGCAGGCCCTGGGCCAGGAGGCCGGACCGGCGAGCGACGTGTACTCCCTCGCCGTGGTCGGCTACGAGGCGGTGAGCGGGGCGCGGCCGTTCACCAGCGAGAACGCCCTCTCGGTGGCGATGATGCACATCCGCGACACCCCGCCACCCCTGCCCTCCGACGTGCCGCGTCCCGTCGCGGAGCTGCTGCTCACGGCGATGGCCAAGGAGGCGGGGCAGCGCTACCGCAACGGTGGCGAGCTGGCCGACGCGGTGAGCGCCGTCCGCGGTGGCCGCCGGCTGCCGATGCCGGCCGGGTGGGTGGGCCCGGGCACCGGCGCCGCACGGGCCGCGACCCCGACCACGGCCCCCACCACGGCTCCCACCACCTCGGAGGGAGCGACCCGGGCCATGCCGGTGGGGGAGCCGGCGGGACCGTCCACGCGCCCGTCGGGGGTGCCGACGGCGCCCCGCACGACCCGGACGACGACCGTGCGGCGCGAGCCCGCGCCGCCGCCGGGCGTCGGTGCGGCCCCGTGGCTGGTGCTCGGCGGCGTCCTGGTGGTCGGGCTCCTCGCCCTGGCTCTCTACCAGCTGCTGTCCGGACCCGACGCCCCCGGACCCGCCACGGACACCTCGACCACGGCAACGGTGACCACCACGGGGTCGCCGACGACGACCGAGGCCCCGGTCACGACCACTCCCGAGCCGACCACCGACGCACCCACCACCACCGAGGCACCCACCACCACCGAGGCACCGACCACCACCGAGGCGCCCACCACCACCGAGGCGCTCACCACCACCGAGGCACCGACCACCACCGAGGCGCCCACCACCACCGCCGACGCACGGCCGACCGAGATCACGCCCGTGGCGCCTGCGGGTGCGTCCGCGCCCGCGGGTGAGGTCGTCACGGGCGGGGAGGTCGTCACGGGCGGGGACGACGGACCGGGAGCAGGACGATGAGCACGCCGCGCAACCTGTCCGACCGCTACGAGCTGGGCGACACCCTCGGCTTCGGCGGCATGTCCGAGGTGCACTCCGGGCGGGACCTGCGCCTGGGCCGGGACGTGGCCGTGAAGGTGCTGCGCGCCGACCTCGCCCGCGACCCGTCGTTCTACCTGCGCTTCCGCCGGGAGGCCCAGAACGCGGCCGCCCTGAACCACCCGGCGATCGTCGCCGTGTACGACACCGGCGAGGCCCAGGACGACGAGGGGCAGGCGCTGCCGTACATCGTCATGGAGCGGGTGGAGGGCGAGACCCTGCGCGACGCCCTGCGCAACGACGGGCCGCTCACCCCGCGCCGGGCGATGGAGGTCATGGGCGACGTGTGCGCCGCCCTCGACTTCAGCCACCGGCACGGGATCGTGCACCGCGACGTCAAGCCAGCCAACATCATGATCAACCGCGCGGGGGCGGTGAAGGTCATGGACTTCGGCATCGCCCGAGCCATCGCCGACGGCACCTCCACGATGACCCAGACCGCCGCGGTCATCGGGACCGCCCAGTACCTGAGCCCGGAGCAGGCGCGCGGCGAGCAGGTCGACGCCCGCTCCGACGTGTACTCCGCGGGCTGCGTGCTGTTCGAGCTGCTGACGGCAGAGCCGCCGTTCACCGGGGACTCCCCGGTCGCGGTCGCCTACCAGCACGTGCGCGAGGACCCCCGCCTGCCCTCCCAGCTCAACGCCGGGGTGCCCCCCGAGCTCGACTCGGTGGTCCTGAAGGCCATGAGCAAGAACCCGGCCAACCGCTACCAGAGCGCCGGGGAGATGCGCACCGACCTGGTGCGGGTGCTCGCGGGGCAACGTCCGACCGCCCCGGCCGTGATGACCGACGACGACCGCACCGAGCTGCTCGGCGCCGTGGCCCCCGGTCCGCCCGGCAAGCACCGTGGCGGCGGCGTAGGCGAGCGGGCCGAACGCGCGCCGCAGCGTCGCAGCGCCGAGGTCGGGCCCGGGCGGGAGGGGAGCCGGCGGCGTGCGCTGCTCCTGGCCGTCGCTGCGATCGTCGGCGTGCTCCTGGTCGTGCTGGTCACGGTGTTCCTCAACGCGCTGAACAGCTCCCCGACCCGGGTGGCGGTGCCGCCGGTGGCCGGGCAGAGCTCGGACATGGCCCAGAACACGCTGACCGCCGCCAACCTCACGGGCCGGGTGACCAACATCGCCAGCTCCGAGGTGGCCCGAGACGCGGTGGTGCGCACCGACCCGCCCAGCGGGACCTCGGTCGACGAGGGCAGCCTGGTGACGATCTTCGTCTCGACCGGCCCCGAGCAGGTGCAGGTGCCGACGGTGGTCAACCTGACCCAGGCCCAGGCCACCGCCGCGCTGCAGACGGGCAAGCTGGTGGGTAGGACGGCCGCCGAGACGGTGGCCTCGGACACCGTGGCGGCGGGCTCGGTGGTCAGCTCGAACCCGGCCGCGGGGACGGCCGTCGACGCCGGCAGCGCCGTCACCCTCACCATCAGCAGCGGCAAGCAGCAGGTGCGGGTGCCGTCGGTCGTGGGCAACTCCGAGGCCGACGCCACCGCCAACCTCAAGGACGCCGGCTTCAACCCCACCTCGTCGCCGGTCGACTCCACCGCCGCCGCGGGCACCGTCGTCGCCCAGGACCCGGGTGGCAACGCCCAGTCCACCCGGGGCGCCGGCATCACCATCAGCGTCTCCCGCGGCAACCGCATCGCGATGCCCGACCTCGTCGGGCAGTCCCGCGCCGACGTGCTCGCCGTGCTGGCGGCGGCCCGCTACACCGGGGGCGAGGGCAACCTCACCGCCACGCCGACGACGGTGAGCGACCCGGCGCAGGCCGACCTCGTCCTCACCCAGGACCCGGCTGCGGACGCGGTCATCGAGCCCAACCAGCCGCTGCGGTACTCCTACGGGGTCGTGCCCGCACCCACGACGACGACACCACCACCACCACCGCCGCCGTCCACCACGACGACCGCGCCGCCCACCACGACTCCCACGACGACCGCGCCGCCCACCACGACGCCCACGCCCCGACCCACCCCGCGGGGCCGCTGAGCCCGGACGGGCGCTCAGGCCGGGCTGACGAGTCCGGCGCCCACGTCCCCGAGGGTGGCGGCCGCCTCCCGCTCCAGGGCGGCGACCAGCGGCTCGTCCAGCGTCCGCCCACACACCGCGAGCCAGTTCGCCAGCATTCGGTGCCCACCCTCGGTGAGCACGCTCTCCGGGTGGAACTGCACCCCGTGCACCGGCGCCTCGCGGTGGCGCACGGCCATGACGATGCCGGAGTCCGTGTGGGCGGTGGGCACGAGCTCCTCGGGCACCGTGTCCGGCCGCACGGTGAGCGAGTGGTAGCGGGTGGCGGTGAACGGCTGGGGCAGCCCGACGAGCACGCCGGTGCCGTCGTGGGTGACCGCGCTGGTCTTGCCGTGCATGAGCTCCGGCGCCCGCTCCACCGTCGCCCCCAGCGCCACCCCGATGGCCTGGTGCCCGAGGCAGACCCCCAGCAGGGGCAGCCCGCTGCGCAGGCTCCGGTGCACCAGCTCCACGCTGGACCCGGCCCGCTCGGGGGTTCCCGGGCCCGGGCTCAGCAGCACCCCGTCGTAGCCCTCGGTGCTCGCGAGCGCCGGGTCGTCGTTGCGGAGCACCTCGGTGGCCACCCCGAGCTGGCCGAGGTACTGCACCAGGTTGAACACGAAGCTGTCGTAGTTGTCGACGACGAGGATGCGCACCCGCAGCAGGCTAGGCGACGGGAGACCCTCAGGACGGGTCGGGCACCGAGACGTCGTTGAACGGCAGCAGCGGTTCGACCGCGGGGAACACGAGCAGGAACAGCAGGGCCACCACCGCGGCCAGCACCACGAGCAGCAGCAGGGCCCGGACGGCGACCGGGCCGGGCAGGACCCGCCACACCCAGGCGTACATCAGCGCCCACCCAGCTCGGGGGGCAGCGCGCCCGCCGCGAGGTCGGCCTTGTCCCAGGTGTGCACCAGGTCGGCGTGGATGATCATCCGCTGCCGGGCGGAGAAGCGGGGGTGGCAGGTGGTCAGGGTCAGCAGCGCAGCCGCCTGGTCACCGGAGGGGTTCACCTCCGGCCGTCCGGGGACGGGCGCGATGACCTCGCCCTGCGACGGGTCCACGATCTCGCGGCCCACCACCTGGGCGTAGACGCCACCCAGCGGGGCCACCGCGGTGCCCTCGCCGTCCGGCGCGGCACAGCTGGGGTCGCTGGCGCCACGGCCGCCCGACCAGCCCGCGACCTCGTCGGCCATCGGCAGCACCCGGTAGACGAACCAGCTCACCGCGGTCTCGATCACGACGGCGTCGCAGGACGCCAGCAGGTCGAGGTCGTTGAACGGGGCTCCCTTGCCCACGCGGTGCCCGGCCACGGAGAAGTTGCCCGGCTGCCCCGGGAACGCGGTGCCCTCGTAGTGCCCGGGGCCGATGGCCAGGGTGTCCTCACCGGTCCCCTCGAGGACGGTGAACTCGAAGTCCGACCCGAACGAGGGCACGTACATCTTGGCGAAGCCGTCGCCCAGGGGGACGCTGACGTCGGTCGTGCGCTGCCCACCCGGGGTGGCGGGCACGACGGGCGCGGCGATGAGCGGGTTGTCCCCGGCGGCCCACTCCTGGTCCAGGGCGCTGGTCGCCGTGGCCTGCTTGCCGGCGGAGACGACGTCGGTCCAGTAGAGCTCGTAGACGACGAACAGCAGCAGCACGACCCCGACGGTGATGAACAGCTCACCCACCGAGCGGATGGCCGTGCGGACGCGGTCACCGGGGTGCCGTGCCCCGGTCGTGGGCGAGCTCCCGGTCGAGGGTGAGCCGGGCGGCGCCCCGCCGTCGATCGTGGTCGTCACCGGGGTGCCTCCTGGGTGGTCTGGGTCAGGTCGGTCGGCGCCGCGTCGACCACGCTGGCCGAGGTGAGGCCCACCGACCCGGCGTACGCGGGGACGGCCACGTCGCCGCCGGTGTCCACGGTGTAGCCGAGGCCGTACCGGGCCACGTACTGGCGGTAGACCGCCACCCCCCGCTCGGCGTCGAGCGCGTCGAGCAGGCGGGCGGGGTCGCCCACCGCGGCGAGGACGTAGGGGGGACTGTAGGTGCGGCCCTGCAGGAGCAGGGTGTTGCCGATGCACCGCGGGGCCGTCGTCGTCACCACCCGCTGGTCCTGGACGGACACGGCGTCGGCGCCGCCCGCCCAGAGCGCGTTCAGCACGCTCTGCAGGTCCTGCTGGTGCACCACCAGGTCGTCCGGGCGGGCGTCGGTGGGGTAGCGGCCGTCAGCGTCGCGGGGGGCGTCGGTGAGGGTGACGGTCAGGCCCTCCCCGCGCAGCGGGGTGAGGCCGGCCGCCACCGACAGGGCATCCGCGGCCGCGACGCTCGCCGCGACCTCGCCGTCGGACCCGGCGGCCGTCCGCTGGGCCAGCTCGACCTGCTGCTGCAGGCCGTTGCGCCGCACCTCGGCCTCCGCGACCTGGGCCTGCGCGCTGCGCACCAGGTCCGAGAGCCGGGTGGCTCCGCTCGAGGAGGCATCGCCCCCGGCGGCGCTCTCCCGGGAGGTGACCAGCAGCAGACCGGCGAGTAGGCAGACCACCGGGACGCCGCTGCGCCAGGCGCGTGCACCCACCCCGAACCCCCTCGTCGCCGTCGCCTGGTCGCACCGCCGGTACCGACCAGCACCACCACGGTAGCCTCAGGCTCGAGACCGCGGCCGTCGCCGCACGTCAGGGACCCGGCGAGCCTCGTCCGGTGCCCGACCAACCGGAGGTGCCCGTGCCCAAGTCCAAGGTCCGCAAGAAGCCCGTCACCGCCGGGGCGGGCAACCTGCGCACCCCCGTGAAGGTCGCGGCGGGACCGTCCAACCCTGTCTACGTCGTCGTCATGCTGGGGCTCATGCTCGTCGGGCTGGCCTGGCTCGTCGTGAACTACCTCGCCGTGGACAAGATCAGCTTCATGTCCGCGCTGGGTCCGTACAACTTCCTCATCGGCTTCGGGCTCATCGTCGTGGGCCTGCTCATGACGATGCGGTGGCGCTGACCCCGTCCCACCTGCGGCGACGTCCGCGCCCGACCCCAGATGACACCCGTGTCATTCATCCCCACTGTGGACAACTGCTGTGGATGACGTGACGGGGCCGCCAGCGGAGGCGTGGTCCACCTCGGTGGCCGCGGTGGCGGCGGCGGGCGCTTCCGCCGTGGTGGCCGTGGTGCTGGCGGTGCTGACCCCCGACGCGGCCGGTCGTCTCCTGCTCTCGCTCGCCGCCCTGGGCCTGGGCGCGGCTGCGACCCTCGCCGCGCTGGTGCGCCCGCGCCTGCGTGCCGATGCGGACGGTCTCCGGATCCGGCGTGCGCTCGGGGTGACCGCGCTGACCTGGGGCGAGCTGGGGGAGCTGTCCGTGGTGCGCACCCGCCGCCTCGGCCGCGACGTCCCGGTCCTGGAGATCAATGGCGCGGGGGTCGACGGCGTGCTCCTCGTCCTGACCCGGCTCGACCTCGGCGCCGAGCCCGACGACGTGCTGACCCGGCTGCACCAGCTCCGCCCCAGCTGACCCCTGACCCGGCCGACTCCTGACCGGGCTGACCCCTCCGCCAGGAGGACGGGACCTAGAGGCCGACCGCGGCGCGCAGGTCGAGCACCCGCACCACGATCACGGCCACGAGCACCGCCGTGATGCCGACCAGCGCGCCGACCTGCACCAGCGTGCGGCGCGCGGCGGGGGCCCACACGAGCGCCGCGGTCACGGCCGCGCCGACCACGAGCCCGCCGAGGTGCGCCGACAGCGAGATGTTGGGCACCAGGATGCTGAAGGCGATGTTCACGGCGATGACGGTGAACACCGCGGTCGGGCTGCGCCGGAGCCGCAGGATGACCACCGCGAGCCCGCCGAGCACACCGAACACGGCCCCCGAGGCACCGGCGCTGGCCCCGCTCGGAGCCTGGAACAGCATGACGGCCGCGGACCCGCCGAGCAGCGAGATGGCGTAGAGGGCCACGTACCGGACCCGGCCCAGCGCCACCTCGAGCTCGCGGCCCAGGACGTAGAGCGCGTACATGTTCAGCGCGATGTGCACCGGGCCGAAGTGCAGGAACCCGCTGCTGACCAGCCGGTACCACTGGCCCTCGGCCACGCCGTAGGGGAACAGCGTGAGGCGGGAGAACAGGTCCGAGCCGGAGTTGCCGAACAGGCTCCCGGCCAGCGCCACGCTGACGACGAACGCCGCGAGGTTCAGCGCCACGAGCACCGCGGTGACCAGCGGCGGCCCGCTGCGGGGCTCCGCACCGGCCAGGGTGGTCACCCGTCGGACGTCGCGCTGGCCCTGCGCCACGCACTCGACGCACTGGAAGCCGACGGAAGCCTCCCGCAGGCACTCGGTGCAGGCGGGGCGGCCGCACCGCACGCAGCGCAGCCCGGTCGGGCGGTCCGGGTGCCGGTAGCAGGTGGCCGGCCCGGACCCGGGCGGCGGACCCGGTGGCGGGCCGGGCGGACCCCACCCGCCGGGGGAGGTCGGACCCGGCCCCCAGGAGGCGGGGGGCCCCGGCGGGTTCACCACCGGCTCGTCCGCGGGCTCGGCGTGGCGGCGACGCTCAGGACTGCTCGACCTCGACCCGCTCGATCACGACCGGCTCCGTCGGGCGGTCCATGCGGTCCTTCGCGATGGTGCCGATCTTGTCGACGACGGCCTTGCTCTCGTCGTCGAGGACCTCACCGAAGATGGTGTGCTTGCGGTTGAGGTGCGGCGTCTTCGCGGTGGTGATGAAGAACTGCGAGCCGTTGGTGCCCGGGCCGGCGTTCGCCATGGCCAGCAGGTACACGCGGTCGAAGCTCAGCTCCGGGTGGAACTCGTCGGCGAAGCGGTAGCCGGGGCCGCCGCGGCCGGTGCCCGTGGGGTCGCCGCCCTGGATCATGAAGCCGTCGATGACGCGGTGGAAGACCGAGCCGTCGTAGAACGGGCCGTCGGAGCCACCCGAGGCGTTGGTGTCGGAGTAGTCCTTGGTGCCGTCGGCCAGGCCGGTGAAGTTGGCGACCGTCTTGGGCGCGTGGTCGCCGAACAGGCCGATGCGGATGTCGCCCTGGCTGGTGTGCAGGGTCGCGATCGCGGTCGGACGGGCAGCGGTGTCGTTTCCTGGGTTGGTCACCCACCCATCCTGCCACGGGCGCACCCGGCAGGATGGGCGACGACGTGGCAGCCCGGACGACGGAGCAGCCCGGACGACGGAGGTGCGTGGTGACAGGTCGCAGGAGCGGGACGACGCTGGACGAGGTGGCGGTGCTCTCGAGCATCGGCGCGTGGGCGGGACGGGCGCTGGGCACGGCGGTCCGCGAGGTGCGGCGGGCGGCGGTGACCACCACGACGACCGCCGCGTCGACGGGGGCCCAGCTCGCGGTGGCCGGCGGCCGGGCCCTGCGGCGGGGACGGGCGCGCAGCCGTGGTGCGGCCACCCGCGCGACCACCGAGCTCGCCCACCACGCCACCGAGCTCGTCGCCCAGGTCGGTCCGGCCACCGACGACGTCCGTCGGGAGCTGGCCGGGGTCATCGCCCCCCGCCACCGCCGTCGCTGGCCCTGGGTGCTCGGCGCCGTCGGGGTCGCGGGAGCCGGGGCCGCGGCGCTCGCCCTGCGCCGGCCGGTGGCCGCACCACCCGCCCCCCAGCCGCCCCGGATCGAGGACGTGCGCGCGACGCAGGAGACCGAGCAGCCCTGACCGGACGAGCCGGTCAGAGCCCGAGCGTGGTGATGACCTGCTCGGCGACGCGACGGGCCTTCACCGATTGCGCCTGGTCGCTGGTCACCACGACGGCCACCGACCCCTTCGCCACCGCGTACACGGCGCCGTCGCTGCCCCCGCTGCTGCCTCCGGTCCACCCGGCGGGCTGGTCGGCGGGGTCGGTGGTGGCCACCGGTGCGGCCCGGTCGACCACGGCGGTGGCCGCGGCCGGGGACGCCGCCCGGAGCACCCAGGTGCTGAGCTGCTGGGTGTCGCCGTAGCTGTCGAAGAAGCAGGCCGGCGGGTCCAGGGTCGGGTCGAGGCGGGTGCGGGTGACCCGCTCCCCGTTGAAGGCGGCCACGACGTCCCCGGCGAGGTAGGGGCAGGTGCCCTCCGCCCCGGCGGTGGGCACGTCCGGCAGCACGAGCGGCTCGGGCGGTGCCACGGTCGGGGTCCCGCTCGCGGCCGGAGCCGTCGTCGGGGTGGTGCTCGGAACCGACGGCACCGACGGCACTCCGGGCGGCACGACGCTCGTGGTGGGAGCCGGCGTGCACCCTGCGGTGACCGACGCCACGGTGAGCGCGGCGGCCAGCGCGACCGTGCGGATCGACAGGCGCACCGAGGTCACGGCCGTCACGGTACCGACGGGCCCGCTCCGGCGGCCCGCCGGTCGGTTCCGGTCACCCGTTCGTGCTGGTGGAGACCGTGCTGCTGGAGACCGTGCTGGTGGAGACCGTGCTGGTGGAGACGAGGGGAATCGAACCCCTAACCCCTGCCTTGCAAAGGCAGTGCTCTGCCAATTGAGCTACGTCCCCGGGTGGGGTGCGACCGGGGGCACGGTGTTCGAGGGCACGGTGTTCGAGGGCACGGTGGCCTCGTGCCACGGGTCGTGCTGCGCGCGCCGGCTCCGGCGCAGCCCCACGACCCCGACGACGACAGCGGCCAGTCCGAGCAGGATCTTCACCACTCCTCCTCGCACTGGCCGTCGCCCCGCCGTGTTCCCGAACCGCCGCGTTCCCGAACCGCCGCATTCCCGTGGGCCTAGGTGGACTTGAACCACCGGCCTCTTCCTTATCAGGGAAGCGCTCTAACCGTCTGAGCTATAGGCCCGGGTGCGAGCGCTGAGGTTACCCGAGCCCTGCCCCCGCGCGGAAATCGGTTCAGTCCCGCTCGGTCAGCGTCACCTCGACGCCACCGGCGAGGTCGGCGGACAGGTTGTAGACGAACGCGCTGATGGTGGCGATCGCGGTGAGCAGCAGCACGTTCACCAGGCCGATGACCGCGGCCACCCCGAACACGCGGGTCGGGCCGATGAGCGCACCGCCGCTGCTGGGATCGCTCACCGTCACGAAGTCGCTGAACGTGGTGTTGATGCGCTCCCACACGCCCATGCCGTCGAGGACGAGGTACAGCACGCCCACGGCGATCATCCACACCAGGAACAGCGCGACGGAGAGGACCAACGACAGCTTGAACGCCGACCACGGGTCGATCCGCTTGATCTGCAGCGCCGCACGACGAGGTCCGCGGCCCGACCCGCGCGAGGGGGCCGGCCGGGGCGTCTCGCCCCGGGGGGTCTCGCCGCGGCGGCCCTCGGCGCGGGCGGCGGTGGAGCGCTCACCGTTGCGGTCCACGGGCCCGGGCACCGAGCGACGCGACTCCGACAGGTCGGGCATGTCGTTGGGCAGCGCGTCACGGCGGATCTGGCTCGTGGGGGCGTCGACCACCACGGTGCCGCGGCGCGACGACGACCGGGAGGTGGGACTCTCGGGCTCGGTGGCACCGCCGGTCGGCACGGCCTGGGTGGCCCCGCCGGAGTCGGACCCACGGCCCGTGCGGGCGCCCTCGGAGGAGGCCGACGGCGTGCCCGCGGTGCCCTCACCGGGGTTCCGCGACTCGCCGGCCGCACGGGAACCGGTGCCCCGCTCCCACGGTGCGGACGTGGAGCCGGTGCCCCCGCCGCTCGGGCGAGGTGCCGTCTCGTCCTCGGGCTGCGTCACGAGCTCTCCTCAGAAGTGGGGACGGGACCGGCGTCCGGCGGGGTCGGCGCCCCGTCGTCGGCCGGCTCGTCGGCGTTGCGCGCGATGGCGAGCAGCGTGGCCCCGTCACCGAGGTTCATCAGCCGCACCCCCTTCGTCTGCCGTCCGGCCTTGCGCACCTGCCCGGCGGAGGTCCGGATGACCCCGCCGCCGGAGGTGATGGCGTAGAGCTCGTCGTCGGCGTCGACGATGAGCGCTCCGACCAGACTGCCACGACGCCGGTCGTACTGGATGGTGAGCACGCCCTTGCCGCCGCGTCCCTGGACGGGGTAGTCGACCATCGCGGTGCGCTTGGCGTAGCCGCCGGCCGTGGCCACCAGCAGGAACGTGCCCTCCTTGACCACGTTGAGGCTCAGCAGAGCGTCGTCGCCGTTGAACCGCATGCCCAGCACGCCCGACGTCGCCCGACCCATCGGGCGCAGCACGTCGTCGGTGGCCGAGAAGCGGATGGACTGCCCGAGCGCGGAGACCAGGAGCAGGTCGTCGGTGCCGGCGCAGAGCACCGCACCGATGAGCTCGTCGTCGGAGCGGAGGTTGATCGCGATGACGCCGCCCTGGCGGGGGGAATCGAAGTCGACCAGCCGCGACTTCTTGACCAGGCCGCCCTTGGTCGCCAGCACCAAGTACGGCATGACCGAGTAGTCGGTGATCTGGATGACCTGGGCGATCCGCTCGTCCGGCTGGAAGGCCAGCAGGTTGGCCACGTGCTGGCCGCGGGCGGTACGGCTGGCCTCGGGCAGCTCGTAGGCCTTGGCCCGGTAGACCCTGCCCTTGGTGGTGAAGAACAGGATCCAGTCGTGGGTGGAGCACACGAAGAACTTGCTCACGATGTCGTCCTGCTTGAGCCCGGCCCCCTGCACACCCTTGCCGCCGCGGCGCTGGGAGCGGTACAGGTCGGTCCGGGTGCGCTTGGCGTACCCGGTCTCGGTGATGGTGACGACGACGTCCTCGCGGGCGATGAGGTCCTCCATGGACACGTCGCCGTCGGCGGGGATGATCCGGCTGCGGCGGGCGTCGCCGAACTTGTCGACGATGCCCGTGAGCTCGTCGCGCACGATCGCCCGCTGCCGCTCGGGGCGGGCCAGGATGTCGCGGTAGTCGGCGATCTCGAGCTCGATCTCGGCGAGCTCGTCGATGATCCGCTGCCGCTCCAGAGCGGCGAGGCGGCGCAGCTGCATCGCCAGGATCGCGTCGGCCTGGTCGGTGTCCACCTCGAGCAGCTCCATGAGCCCCCCGCGGGCGGCGTCGGCGGAGTCGCTGGCCCGGATGAGGGCGATGACCTCGTCGAGGGCGTCCAGGGCCTTGACCAGCCCGCGCAGGATGTGGGCGCGCTCCTCGGCCTTGTCCAGCCGGTACTGGGTGCGCCGGACGACGACCTCGAGCTGGTGGGCCACGTACAGCCGCACCAGCTGGTCCAGGCGCAGCGTTCGGGGAACCCCGTCGACGATGGCGAGGTTGTTCACCCCGAAGCTGGTCTGCAGCTGGGTGTGCTTGTACAGGTTGGCCAGCACGACCTTGGCCACCGCGTCGCGCTTGAGGGTCAGCACGATGCGCATGCCGCCGCGGTCGGAGGACTCGTCGTGGATGTCGGAGATCCCGGCGATCTTCCCGTCGCGCAGCTGCTCGGCGATGGAGGTGACGAGGTTGTCCGGGTTGACCTGGTAGGGCAGCTCGGTGCACACCAGGGTGGTGCGCCCGCGGGCGTCCTCCTCCACCTCGACGACACCGCGCATCCGGACCGAGCCGCGACCGGTGGTGTACGCGTCCCGGATGCCCTCGGAGCCGACGATGAGCGCCGCGGTCGGGAAGTCCGGGCCGGTGACCCGCTCCATGCACGCCGCGAGCGTGGTCTCCTCGTCGGCGTCGATGTGCTCCAGCGCCCACACCACGGCCGCGCCGACCTCGCGCAGGTTGTGCGGGGCCATGTTGGTGGCCATGCCGACGGCGATGCCGCCGGAGCCGTTGACGAGCAGGTTCGGGAACCGGCTGGGCAGGACGGTGGGCTCGGTGGTCTTGCCGTCGTAGTTGGGCGCGAAGTCGACGGTGTTCTCGCCGATGTCGCGCAGCATCTCCATGGCCAGCGGGGTCAGGCGGCACTCGGTGTAGCGCATCGCCGCGGCCGGGTCGTTCCCCGGGGAGCCGAAGTTGCCCTGCCCGTCGATGAGCGGGTACCGCATCGACCACGGCTGGGCCAGCCGCACCAGGGTGTCGTAGATCGAGGTGTCACCGTGCGGGTGGTAGTTGCCCATGACCTCGCCGACCACGCGCGCGCACTTGGTGTGCGAGCGCTCGGGGCGGAAGCCGGAGTCGAACATCGCGTAGAGCACCCGGCGGTGCACCGGCTTGAGGCCGTCGCGCACGTCGGGCAGGGCGCGCCCGACGATGACGCTCATCGCGTAGTCGATGTAGCTGCGCTGCATCTCCTGCTGGATGTCGACGGGCTCGACCCGGTCGTGGGTGGGCGGGCCGCCGTCGGTGCCGTCCGGCGGCAGGGTGGTCTCAGACATCGAGGAACCTCACGTCCTTGGCGTTGCGGGTGATGAAGCTGCGGCGGGCCTCGACGTCCTCGCCCATGAGCACGCTGAACAGCTCGTCGGCGGTGGCGGCGTCGTCCAGGGTGATCTGGCGCAGGATGCGGTTCGCCGGGTCCATCGTGGTCTCCCACAGCTCGGTGGCGTTCATCTCGCCGAGCCCCTTGTAGCGCTGCACGCCGTCGTCCTTGTTGATCTTCTTGCCGCCGGCGAGGCCTGCGGCGAGCATCTCGTCGCGCTCGCGGTCGGAGTAGACGAACTCCGGCTCGGCTCCCTTGCCGGTCCACTTCAGCTTGTACAGCGGCGGGGCGGCCAGGTACACGTACCCGTGCTCGACGAGCGGGCGCATGAAGCGGAACAGCAGCGTCATGAGCAGGGTCGAGATGTGCTGGCCGTCGACGTCGGCGTCCGCCATGAGGATGATCTTGTGGTAGCGCAGCTTGGCGAGGTCGAACTCGTCGTGGATGCCGGTGCCCAGGGCGGTGATGATCGCCTGGACCTCGGTGTTCTTCAGGACCCGGTCGATGCGGGCCTTCTCCACGTTGATGATCTTCCCGCGCAGCGGCAGGATCGCCTGGTACATGCTGTCGCGCCCGGACTTGGCGGAGCCGCCGGCGGAGTCACCCTCCACGACGTAGATCTCCGAGAGCGACGGGTCGTTGGAGCGGCAGTCGCTGAGCTTGCCGGGCAGGCCGCCGATGTCGGTGGCCGACTTGCGGCGCACCAGCTCGCGGGCCTTGCGGGCGGCCACCCGGGCCTGGGCCGAGGAGATCGCCTTGCTGATGATGATCTTCGCGTCGGACGGGTTGCGCTCGAACCAGTCGGCGATCCACTCGTTGCACGTCTTCATCACGAAGCTGCGGACCTCGGTGTTGCCGAGCTTGGTCTTGGTCTGGCCCTCGAACTGCGGCTCGCCGACCCGCACGTGGAGGATCGCGACCAGCCCCTCGCGGATGTCCTCGCCGGTGAGCGAGTCGTCCTTGTCCTTGAGGAGCTTCTTCTCCTTGGCGTACCGGTTCACCACCGAGGTCAGCGCGGAGCGGAAACCCTCCTCGTGGGTGCCGCCCTCGTGGGTGTTGATGGTGTTGGCGAAGGTGTACACCGACGGCGTGTAGCCGGAGTTCCACTGCATCGCGACCTCGAGCTCCTGCCCGGTCCCCGTGGCGGTGAACGCGACGATCGTCGGGTGGATGGCCTGCTTGGACTTGTTGAGGTGGCGGACGAAGTCCTCCAGCCCGTTCGGGTAGTGGTAGGCCCGCTTCTTGATCCGCGCGGAGTTGCCGTCGGAGTCCGCGACGGTCTCCTCGTCCATCACCCGCTCGTCGACCAGCGTGATCGCCAGGCCCTTGTTCAGGAAGGCCATCTCCTGCAGCCGCCGCGCCACCGTCTCGGCGCTGAACTCGACGGTCTCGAAGATCTTCTCGTCGGGCCAGAAGCGGACCGTGGTGCCGGTGGTGTCGGAAGGCCCGACCTCGACCAGCGGATCGGGCTTGGCGTAGCGGTAGGTCTGGGTGAAGTTCTTGCCGTCGCGGCTGATGTCCACCTCGAGGCGGCGCGACAGGGCGTTGACCACGCTGATGCCGACACCGTGCAGGCCACCGGAGACGGCGTAGGAGTCGGAGTCGAACTTGCCGCCGGCGTGCAGGACGGTGAGCACCACCTCGACGGTGGGTCGCTTCTCCACCGGGTGCATCGCCACCGGGATCCCGCGGCCGTCGTCGACGACCTGGACGCCCCCGTCGGCGAGGAGGGTCACCTCGACGGTGGTGGCGTGCCCGGCCATCGCCTCGTCGACGGAGTTGTCGACGACCTCCTGGACGAGGTGGTGCAGGCCGCGCTCCCCGGTGGAGCCGATGTACATGCCGGGGCGCTTGCGGACGGCGTCGAGGCCCTCCAGCACGGTGATGGAGGACGCTCCGTAGGTCGACTTCTGCTCAGCCACGGGTGCTCGGTGTCTCCTCGGTCGACGGACGGGGTGTGCGGCGCCGGTGCGGCGGGACGGCACGGCGCAGGACCCGCGGGGGTGCTGGCGTGCTGCCCCGGCCGTCGCGCGGGTGTGGTGCCGTCCCATCCTACTGGTCCCCGGACGCCCGTGGTGCCGTGCGACACCCTGAGAGCGCCGTGGACGCGATGACGCCGTGCCGACAGGGTCCCCCCGGCGGGGGCGGGGCCGCGGTGGGGCGTCAGGCCGCTGGTGCGCTCCTACCCGTAGGTGTCGCGCGGACCGCGACCACCGCGCACGGTGCGGACCCCGCGCTTCCAGCTCGGGGCCGTCGGTCCCTGCACGCTCATGCTGGTGACCACCCCGTGCCCGACCGACGCGGCGATCCGGGCCAGGAGCTGGCGCTGCATCAGCCGCAGCTGGGTGGCCCACGCGGTGGAGTCCGTCCGCACCACGAGCACCCCACCGACGAGGGACTCCGGTTGGGCGTGGTCCGCGATCTCCCTGCCCACCAGCGTGTTCCACCGTCCGAGCACCGTCCCTGCGGCCACCTCCTCCGACCAGCCGCGGGTGCGGACCAGGCCGGCGGTGAGGTTGCCCAGGGTCTGCGGGTCGCGGTCGTCGGGGCCGGGCCCCGACCAGCGCCGCCGCCGGCCCCGGGTCTGGGGAGCACCGGTGCCCCGGCTGCGGGCCGGTGCCGCGCGGCCACGACCGACCTCGGCCCCGCGGGCCTTGGCCGCGGCCCGCGCCTCCTCCAGCGCCCGACGCGCGATGTCCACCCCCACCAGGGGCTCGGCCGGGGTCGTCGCACCGCCCACCGGTGCGGCCGGGCCACCGGGGCCCGGCTGGGAGCCGGGGTGGGAGCCGGGGTCGTCCCCGGACCGAGGAGGTGTGTCCACAGCATCCCCAGGTTTGTGCACAGCCTGGGGAGCAAATCTGGGGACGTTGGCGTGACGAATCGAGTGCACACCGTCACCGGGCGGACCACCGGGCGACACCGGTCCCTCAGGCCACACGGTGCAGCTCCGAGCTCCGGGGCCCGGCGGCACCGTGCTCCTCCGGGGCGCTGACCTCGAACCGCACCCCACCCAGCTCCTCGGGCACGTCCTCGCCCACGGCCGCGGTCACGATGACCTGCTCGGCGGTCTCGGCCACCGCGACCAGCGCGCGACGTCGGCGGCGGTCGAGCTCGGCGAACACGTCGTCGAGCAGCAGCACCGGGTCGGTGCCGTCGGTGCGCAGCAGCGTGAAGCTGCCCAGGCGCAGGGCGAGCGCGAACGACCACGACTCCCCGTGGCTGGCGTAGCCCTTGGCGGGCTGGTCGCCGAGCGCGAGTTCCACGTCGTCGCGGTGGGGTCCGACCAGGCACACCCCGCGCTCCACCTCCTGCGTGCGCACCCGGGCCAGCTCGCTGAGCATCGCCGCCTCCAGCAGCTCCACCTCGGCCGACTCGGCGCCCGCGGTGCCGACCCCGGCACCGTAGCCGGGGGGGACGAGCCCGCCGAGGCCGCTGCGGTAGCGCAGCGACGCGGGACGCGACTCGGGCGCGAGCCCGGCGTAGGCGGCCACCACGTGCGGACCCAGCTCGGCGAGCAGGTCCAGCCGGCCGGCGAGCAGCTCGCTGCCGTGCCGAGCGAGCTGGCCGTCCCACACGTCCAGGGTCGCGGCGGCCGCGGCACCGTCGGCCGAGCCCCCGCGGCGCAGCGCCGCCCCGGCGGTCTTGAGCAGCGCCGCCCGCTGGCGCAGCACCTTCTCGTAGTCCGCCCGCACCCCGGCGTAGCGGGGCCGGCGGGTCACCAGCAGCTCGTCGAGGAAGCGGCGGCGCTCACCCGGGTCGCCGCGCACCAGCGCCTGGTCCTCCGGGGCGAACAGCACGGTGCGCAGGATGCCCAGCAGCTCGCGCGGGCGGCGCACCGGCGAGCGGTTGATCCGCGCGCGGTTGGCCCGCCCCGGGGTGATCTCCACCTCGAGCAGCAGCTCGCGGCCCTCGTTGACCACCGCCGCCCGGGCCACCGCCCGCTCGCAGCCCGACCGCACCAGGGGGGCGTCGGCGGAGACCCGGTGCGAGGACAGCGTGGCCAGGTAGCCCAGGGCCTCGACGAGGTTGGTCTTGCCCTGGCCGTTGCGCCCGAGCAGCACGCTGACCCCGGGGGTCAGGTCGAGCTCGGCGGAGGTCCAGGAGCGGAAGTCGCTCACCCCCAGGTGGCGGACGTGCACGACCTACAGCGACGCGTCCGGCCCCGAGGCCTTCTTCACGTCATGCCCGCCGAACTGGTTGCGCAGCGCCGCGACGGCCTTCATGGTCGGGCTCTGGTCCTGGCGCGAGGCGAAGCGGGCGAACAGGGCCGCGGAGATCACGGGTACGGGCACGGAGTGGTTGATGGCCTCCTCCACGGTCCAGCGACCCTCGCCCGAGTCGGCGGTCCAGCCGGAGATGGCGGCCAGCTCCGGGTCCTCGTTGACGGCCTTGACCAGCAGCTCGAGCAGCCACGAGCGCACCACGGTGCCGCGGGTCCACGCCTCGAGCACGGCGGGGACGTCGGTGACGAGCTCGCCGGCCTGCAGCAGCTCGTAGCCCTCCGCGTAGGCCGCCATGAGGCCGTACTCGATGCCGTTGTGCACCATCTTCGCGAAGTGGCCGGCGCCGACCGGCCCGGCGTGGGCGAAGCCCTCCTGACGAGGGCCCTCCGGGCGCAGGGCGTCGAAGACCGGCAGGGCGCGCTCGATGTCGGCGTGCGAGCCGCCGGCCATGAGGCCGTAGCCGTTGTCCAGGCCCCACACGCCGCCGGAGACGCCGCAGTCGACGTAGCCGATGCCCTTCGCGTCGAGCAGCGCGGCGTTGGGGGCGTCGTCGGTGAAGCGGGAGTTGCCCCCGTCGATGACGAGGTCGCCGGCCTCGAGCACCTCGGCGAGCTGCTCGACGGTCTGCCGCGTGACGTCCCCCGAGGGCACCATCACCCACACGACCCGCGGCGAGGGCAGCGCGCCGGCCAGCGCGACCAGGGAGTCGACGTCGGTGACCTCCGGTCGCGGGTCGTAGCCCACGACCTCGATGTCCGCGCGACGCAGGCGCTCGCGCATGTTGAAGCCCATCTTGCCCAGCCCGACGAGTCCGATCTTCATGACGGCGATCCTTCCAGAGCGGGGTGCGTGGGGGGTGCGGCGCAGGTCAACCCGGCAGCCGCACCGGCATCAGCAGGTAGGTGTAGTCGCTGACCGGGGCAGGGAACGGGCCGTCACCGTCGAGGACCAGCGGCTCGCTCGGGGCCGGACGCAGCACGGCGGGTCGGCTCGGGGTGGTGAAGCCCATGACGACCTTCTCGCTGTGCAGGACACCGAGGCCGTCGAGGAGGTAGCCGGGGTTGAACGCGATCGTCAGCGGCTCGCCGGAGACCTCGGCGGGCAGCTCCTCCTCCGCCTTGCCCTCGTCGTCGCCCCCGGCCGAGAGCCGCAGCCCCGCGTCCTCGCCGGAACGGAACTCCAGGCGCACCTGGGCGCCCCGCTCGGCCATGAGCGCCACCCGCTTGATCGACTCGATCAGCGGTGCGACCTCGACGACGGCGATCGACGCGTGCTCGGCGGGGAGCAGCTGGCGGAACTTGGGGAACTCGGCGTCGAGCAGGCGGGTGGTGGTCCGGCGTCCGGCGCCGGCCAGGCCCAGGAGTCCGTCCCCGGCGGCCCCCGCGCCGAGGGCACCGAGGGCGAGCTGCACGGAGCCGCCCCCACCGAGGGTCTTCGCGGACTCCGAGAGGGTGCGCGCCGGGACGAGCACCGCAGTGGCGGCGGCGTCCCCCGCCTCGGGCTCCCACGTGAACTCGCGGACGGCGAGGCGGAAGCGGTCGGTGGCGGCGAGCACCATCCTCGCCCCTTCGATCTCGACGCGGACCCCGGTGAGCATGGGCAGCGTGTCGTCGCGCCCGGCGGCCACGGCCACCTGGGCCACGGCCTGGGCGAACGCCTCGCCGGGCAGGGTGCCCGTGCCGCCGGGCATCGACGGCAGCGTCGGGTAGTCCTCCACGGGCATCGTCGGCAGGGAGAACCGGGCGTTCCCGCAGACGATCTGGACACGGGTGCCGTCGACCGAGACGTCGACGGGCTTGTTCGGCAGCGACCGGGTGATGTCGGCCAGGAGACGGCCGGAGACGAGCACCCGGCCCTCCTCGGCCACCTCGGCGGAGATCCCCACCTGGGCGGAGACCTCGTAGTCGAAGCCGGAGACGGTGAGCCCGTCCGGGTTCGCACCGACGGCACCGTCGGCCGTGGTGCCGGCCCCGGTGGCGAGCAGCACGCCGCCGAGGACGGGAACCGGGGGCCGGGCGGGGAGGCTGCGGGCCACCCAGGCGACGGCGTCGGCGAGCTCCTCGCGGGCGACCCGGAACTTCATCGGTGCGGCTCCATGCTGGTCGTGGCGGCGGGGTGCCGGAGGCGGACGTCCCTCGGGGGCACCACCGTAGAGCCTCCGGGGCGGCCACGGGAACCACGGTCCGAGGCAGGGAGGTTGTGCACACGGTGGTTCTTCAAGGATCTCTTCCAAGGAGAAGAACAACAGCAGTAACAGCACCTGTGGAACCTGGGGACAGACGTCGACGACGCAGGTGGGACGGCGTGGCGGACTGTGCACCGGCTGGTGACGGCGCGGGGGTGGTCGTCCCCAGCTGCGACCGCGCCGCTCCTGGTCCCGCTGCTGTCCCCAGCCCGTCCCCAGCCGTCCCCAGGTCTGTCCACAGGTGTGGGTGAACGGGACATCGAGGGTTGGGGGGCGGGACGAACCGGCCGGGGACCGGTCACGGGCGGTGCCACCCGAGCTCACCCGGGCAGCGTCCAGCGCGGGCAGCACGGTGGTCCGGGACGCCGCTGCAGCACGAGCCGGCGGCCCGGGGTGGATCAGCGGCGGGAGCGCTGCTTCACGCGGGCGGTGAGCTCCTGCACCTGGTCGTAGGTGGTGCGGCGCTCGGTCATCTCCTTGCGGATCTTCTTGTCCGCGTGCATGACGGTGGTGTGGTCGCGGCCGCCGAAGGTCTTGCCGATGGCGGGCAGGGAGAGGTCGGTGAGCTCGCGGCACAGGTACATGGCGATCTGGCGGGCGTTGGCCACGGCCCGGGTCTTGCCGGGCCCGCACAGCTCCTCCAGCGAGTTGCCGAAGTACTCGGCGACGACGGCCATGATCGTGGCGGCGTTCACCTCGAGGCTCGCGGCGTCGGGGATCAGGTCGCGCAGGACGATCTCCGCCAGGGCCTGGTCCACCGGCTGCTGGTTCAGCGAGGCGAACGCGGTGACGCGGATCAGCGCACCCTCGAGCTCACGGATGTTGCGCTCGATGCGGCTGGCGATGAACTCCAGCACGTCGTCGGGCACGGCGAGGCGGTCCATCTGCGCCTTCTTGCGCAGGATCGCGATGCGGGTCTCCAGCTCGGGAGGCTGGACGTCGGTGATGAGGCCCCACTCGAAGCGCGTGCGCAGCCGGTCCTCGAGGGTGATGAGCTGCTTGGGCGGGCGGTCGGAGGACACCACGATCTGCTTGTTGGCGTTGTGGAGGGTGTTGAAGGTGTGGAAGAACTCCTCCTGGGTCCCCTCCTTCCCCTCCAGGAACTGGATGTCGTCGACCAGCAGCACGTCGATGTCGCGGTAGCGGCGCTGGAAGGCCACCTTCCGGTCGTCGCGGAGGCTGTTGATGAAGTCGTTGGTGAACTCCTCGGTGGAGACGTAGCGCACCCGCATGTTCCCGAACAGCCGCTGGGCGTAGTGCCCGGCGGCGTGCAGCAGGTGGGTCTTGCCCAGCCCGGACTCGCCCCAGATGAACAACGGGTTGTACGCCCGGGCCGGGGCCTCGGCGACGGCGACCGCCGCAGCGTGGGCGAACCGGTTGGAGGCACCGATGACGAACGTGTCGAAGGTGTACTTGGCGTTGAGCCGGGTCTGGGCCGGGGTCGGCACCGGGGTCCGGTTGGTGGAGTAGCTGGGCCAGATCTCGTGGACGGTGGCGAGGGCGTCGGCCTCTTCGTCCACCTCGTCCTCGGCGCGGCCCTCCTCACCCGGCGGCGGCCCCGGGGCGGCGCCCCCGGTCCGTGCCGTCCCGGCCGCCGCGTCGGGGGAGGTCGGGGCGGACCCGGCGGGGTCGGCGAGGGCGGGGTCGACCTTCACCGCGAGGGCGACGTCCACCCCCAGGTGCCGGGTGAGCGCCTCGGTGATGACGTCGCGCAGACCGCGCTCGATCGCGTCCTTGGCGAAGGTGGTCGGGGCGGCGAGGAGGGCGAAGCCGTCCATGAGTGCGACGGGGCGGGTGAGCCTCAGCCACGCGCGCTGCTGCTGGGACAGCGGGACTCGACCGTCGCCGCCGGTGCCGAGCTCGGTCACCACCCGGTCCCACACCCGGTGGAGCTGCTGCGGATCCTCGACCACGTGCGTCCTCTCCTCCCGGGACCCCACCCTCCGGGTCCGGGCGACGTCGACGGGCGACGACGCCCCGTCGTGCACGTCCACAGAGTTGTCCACAGCTGTGCAGAAAATGGTGCCATGCTGCCGGACCGATGTCACGGTGGGGGCCTGACGGCGGTGACGAGGTGCCGGCCCGGCGTCGACCTCCCCTGGGTGCGACGCTCCGGTCGTCGGTCGTCGGTTGTCGGTCGTCGGGGTGCGGCTCGGTGGTGCGGGCCCACCGCGAGGGAGGCGGTTGGAGCTTCGGCGCGGACGCTAACAACACCTCGCCCTGCTCCACAAGGCGCGACCGGTGAGCGCCGCGACGTCAAGCACCGGCGACCCTCGGCGTGTCGGGCGGGCTCGCCGATCCCGACGTCGGTCCTGGGCTCGGTGGCGGGCGAGCTTGCACGGTCCGGAGGGGCTGCGTAGCCTCACCAGGTCGCCGGTTGCACCCGGCGGGAACCTGCGCGTCTGGCTTCTCCCCACCGGAGACGGTCCGAGCACGGTGGGTCCCGAGCTGCGCTCCGACTGCGGTCGGCGTGGCTGCAGCGGCACGCAGCACGACCACCGACCTGATCTCGAGCACCGAATCCCCCAGAGGAGTTCCACCGTGGCCAAGGGCAAGCGGACGTTCCAGCCGAACAACCGGCGGCGTGCCCGTGTGCACGGCTTCCGGCTGCGCATGCGCACCCGCGCCGGACGCGGCATCGTCTCGGCCCGACGCCGCAAGGGTCGCGCCGAGCTGACCGCCTGACCGCGGCGGGAGACGACCGCACCGTGCTGCCGGCCGAGCACCGCCTCACGCGCGCCGCAGACTTCTCTGCGACGACGCGCCACGGTCGGCGGGCAGGTCGCGCGCACGTGGTCGTCCACCTCCGTCGTCCCGACCCGAGCCCGGCCCCCGCTGTACCGGGGTCGGGCCACCGGTCGTTCGACCCGGCGTCGTCCGTCGGTGGGGTGCGGGTCGGTCTGGTGGTGAGCAAGTCCGTGGGGGTGGCCGTGGTCCGTCACCGGGTGTCGCGACGGTTGCGGCACGTCGCCGCGGCCCTGGTGGGTTCGCTGCCCCCGGGCACCGACGTCGTCCTGCGGGCCCTGCCGGCGGCAGCGGGAGCGTCGTCGGTCGACCTCGCCGCCGACGTCCGCTCCGGGCTCGTGCGTCTCGGCGCCCTGGAGCGCACCCCGTGAGCCCGGCGGGGCCGGGGGGCGGCGACGGCGCGGAGGTGCTTGACGGTGCGCAGGACGCGGAGCACCCGCCGTCGTGGGTGGCCCGGGTCCTCGTCGGGTGCGTCCAGCTCTACCGCACGTGGATCTCCCCCCGGCTGCTGCCCAGCTGCCGCTTCGACCCCACCTGCAGCGCGTACGCGGTCGAGGCGCTGCGCGCCCGGGGAGCCCTCGTGGGGACCGGGTTGGCGCTCGTGCGTGTGGTGAAGTGCGCACCCTGGCACCCTGGGGGGTGGGACCCGGTCCCGCCACGACGGCGAGCTCGCCCGGCCGGTCCCGATCGCAGCCCAGGAACCAGGGAGACAGAAGCACCGTGCTGAACTTCATCTACTACCCCGTCTCAGCCATCCTGTGGTTCTGGCACAAGGCGTTCGGGTTCGTCCTGGGCGCGAACAGCGGGTTCGCCTGGGCGCTGTCGGTGATCTTCCTGGTCTTCACCCTGCGGGTGGTGCTCTACAAGCCCTTCGTGAACCAGGTGCGCACGCAGCGGCAGATGCAGGAGTTCCAGCCGCAGATCAAGGCGCTGCAGAAGAAGTACGCCGGCGACAAGCAGCGCCTGGCGGTGGAGATGCAGAAGCTGCAGAAGGAGAACGGGTTCAACCCGATCGCCGGCTGCCTGCCGGTGCTCGCCCAGGCCCCGGTGTTCATCGGTCTGTTCCACGTGCTGCGCTCGTTCAACCGCACCGGGGAGAGCATCGGCCAGCTCGGGCTGACCGTGGAGCAGAACCGCGAGCTCCCCAACTACGTGTTCAGCGTCGAGGACGTGAACTCGTTCCTCAACGCCAAGCTCTTCGGCGCCCCGCTGTCCTCGGCGATTCGCAGCACTACCGACCAGCTGGCCGCGTTCGGCGGCGCCAGCAAGACCTCCATCGTCGCCGTGGCCGTGCCGCTGATGGTGATCGCCGCCATCGCCACCCACTTCACCGCCCGCGCCTCGGTCGCCCGGCAGGCGATGAACCCGACCGCCGCCGCCGCCGCGCCGCAGGCCGCGCTGATGAACAAGCTGGTGCTGTGGGTCTTCCCGTTCTTCGTGCTGTTCGGTGGTCCGTTCCTGCCCATCGCGATCCTGCTGTACTGGCTGAGCAACAACGGCTGGACGCTGGCGCAGCAGCACTACGTCTTCGGCGTGATGGCCAAGGAAGAGGCGGTGAAGAAGTCGGACGCGCAGGAGCGGAAGGCCGCGTCCGCCCCCAAGCCCGGTGCGAAGCCGACGAACCTGAAGAAGGGGCGCACGGCGACGGCGGCCGGTGACACGGCGGTGTCCGCCGCCCCCGACGGTCCCGCGGGCGAGTCGGTGGCGGAGACGGAGCAGCGGCTCTCGCTCGAGAAGCCCGCGCCGGACCCCGGGGACGGGTCGCCGCGCCCGCGGGGGTCGCGCACCGGTGGCGCCGCAGGGTCCGCGACCCGGCGCAAGGGATCAGCCAACCGTGGTCCCGGAGGGACCCGCGGGAGCGGCAGCTCAGGGACCAGGGCAGGCTCTGCGGGCCGGAAGAAGCGGTGAGCGCGGCAGCGGGCACAGGGACAGGAGTGGACGACGTGGTGGAACAGGCAGTCGACGACCAGGCGGACCGTGCGGGCGAGGCCGCGGACGTCGAGGGCGCTCCGGCGGCGACCGCCCAGGACGGCGTGGCAGCGGTACCGCCCACCGGGGACTCCGACGGTAGTAACGACCGTGTCGGTGAGGACGAGGACGACGGGGACGACGACGACCCGTTGGTCGAGGAGGGTGAGATCGCCGGGGACTACCTCGAGCAGCTCCTCGACGTCCTCGACTTCGACGGCGACATCGACCTGGACGTGGAAGGTGACCGGGCGATGGTGAGCATCGACGGCGGCGAGGACCTGCAGAAGCTGGTGGGCCGCGAGGGCGAGGTGCTCGACGCCCTGCAGGAGCTGTCCCGACTCGCGGTGCAGCAGGTGACCGGTGAGCGCAGTCGGCTGATGTTGGATGTGGCTGGCTGGCGGGCGCAGCGTCGGGACACCCTGTCGGCCCTGGGCCTCGAGGTGGCGCAGCGGGTCAAGGACTCCGGCCACCGTGAGGAGCTGGAGCCGATGACGCCGTTCGAGCGGAAGATCGTCCACGACGCGGTGGCCGGTGTCGCCGGGGTCGGGAGCGAGAGCGAGGGCGCGGAGCCCCACCGGCGCGTGGTGGTCGTCCCGATCTGAGTCCACAGTGGACTTCGGCGGTCCCGCTCCGGGTGCGAGGATGGGACCATGAGCGACGAGCACCCCGCGGCGGGCCCCGAGACCGATCTGGCGCTCGCGCGGACGGTGTTCGGCAACCGGGCCGAGCTGGCGGTGCGGTACTGGGAGCTGCTGGGCACCGCCGCGGTCGAACGAGGGTTCATCGGTCCGCGCGAGGTGCCGCGGTTGTGGGAGCGGCACCTGCTCAACTGCGCCGCGGTGGCCGAGCTGATCCCCGACGGTGCGTCGGTGGTGGACGTCGGCAGCGGTGCCGGTCTGCCCGGTGTGGTGCTCATCGTCGCCCGCCCGGACCTGCACGTGACGTTGCTCGAGCCGTTGCTGCGGCGGTCGGTGTTCCTGACCGAGGTGGTCGACGAGCTGGGCCTGTCGGCCAACGTGGTGCGGGGGCGGGCCGAGGACGTGCAGGTCCGGACGAACGTGGGTGGCGCCGACGTGGTGGTGTCCCGGGCGGTCGCGCCGTTGGCCAAGCTGATGCGGTGGTGCGTCCCGCTGGCGAGGCCCGAGGGTGTGGTCCTGGCCATGAAGGGGTCCTCTGCGCAGACCGAGCTGGATCGGGATGCCCCGGTCGTGCGCACGCTGGGGGTGCGTGGGCTGGAGGTCGTCGAGTGTGGGGCCGGGTTGCTGGTCGAGCCGACGCTGGTGGTGCGTGCGACGCGGTCACCCTCCACGCGGTAGCGCGGACCCGGTCAGTCGACCGCGAACCAAGGTTCCTGTGACGACGTTTCACAGCAAGGTGGGTGGGTCGGCGGGCCCGACGGGTCGACGTCGATCGCGGCGATGTCCGAGCAGCACGTGCGTGACGTGCGAGTGACGTGGCGGGCGGGAGCGGCGCTAGCGGGAGCTCGTTGACGGGGTGCGACGGCGCGCCACGGTCATCGGGACCGCACTCTCGACCCGCGGTGCGCCAGCAGGACCGAGCACCGGGAAGACGACGTGCCGGACGGTCGGCCGACGGGTCCCGCGACGTCCTCAAGATCGTCACCGCTTCACCCGGCCCGGGCGCGTGGCCGCGAGCGCTGGTCGTGGTCGGCGGGAACGCTGGACGACGGCCCCGCGGGTGGCGGGCGTCCGGGGTGGTGCCCGAGCCCGGCTTGCTCGTCTCTGTGCTGGGGATTCACGAACGGGTCGCGGGTGACAGAAGCGAGCTGCGTGGACCGGGAGGCAACCCTGGAAACGCGTGGCCGGCGTGGGCCCGTCGGCGGTCACGGCACTGACCTGCATTACGGCACTGACCTGGTTGCCCACCGTGCGGTCCGGACCCGAACGGTATTGTCAAACTGCTGTTGATTCCCAGCAGCTGGCAGCGGCAATGTTTCACGTGAAACCGCCCCTGTCGTGATGAGGCCAGGGTTCGGGCTGCGGACTCCCACCGTCTGCCGTCGTGGGACACCCAGGTGCGTTCCGTGGACCGACTTCGGCCGCGCCCGTGGACGGGCAACGATCAGGGGCCAAGCGCAGCGCGGTCACCAACAGCGCCGCGCTGCGCTCGCAGCGCAAGGACGATCAACCGAGGACCAGACAGGCGACGTTGTTTCACGTGAAACCGCTTCCGGTCAGGCCACGTCCGCTCATCGTGCGTCTCGATTCGGTTTCACGTGAAACATCGTTTCCCATGAACGCGACCCGCGGTGGGCCGGAATCGGGACGATCAGGTCGGGGTGATGTCCAGCACGGCGCGGTAGCGCTTGTTTCACGTGAAACACGTTCCTGACTCCAGGTTGCCTTCGTGACGGAACCCGTTCGCCCCGTGTCCCGATCGGAGCCGGGACGACCACGTGGGACGATGGGGCCCGCCACTCAGCACGACGGAGTGCCGCACCACGTACACCATGGAGGTCTTGTGCACACGTCCGACGACGATCCGGCGGGTCACGCCAGCTTCGAGGACACGCCGATCGGAGCCGCCGCGCAGCGCGCTACGCGGGTGCTGCATCCCGGGGACGACACGCTGGCGAAGCCGCAGCACCGTCGCATCCTCACCGTTGCCAACCAGAAGGGCGGAGTCGGCAAGACGACCAGCACGGTCAACCTCGCTGCCGCCCTCGCTCTCCACGGCCTGACCGTGCTCGTGGTCGACCTCGACCCGCAGGGCAACGCCAGCACTGCCCTCGGTGCCGTGCACAGCTCCGGTACCCCGTCCATCTACGAGGTGCTGATCGGCGAGGCCACCCTCACCGACGCCATCCAGGTCAGCGCTGAGTCCGAGCGGCTGCTCTGCATCCCGGCGACGATCGACCTCGCCGGGGCCGAGATCGAGCTCGTCTCCCTCGATGCTCGCGAGCACCGGTTGAAGGACGCGCTGCACGACGAGGTCCTCGACACGTTGGGGGTCGACTTCGTCCTCATCGACTGTCCGCCTTCGCTCGGGCTGCTCACGGTGAACGCCTTCGTGGCTGCGGCGGAGGTCCTCGTCCCGATCCAGTGCGAGTACTACGCGCTCGAGGGCGTCGGACAGCTGCTGCGCAACATCGACATGGTGCAGCAGCACCTCAACCCCGACCTACACGTGTCCACCGTGCTCCTGACCATGTACGACGGTCGAACCAAGCTGTCCGACCAGGTCGCGGACGAGGTCCGGCGGCACTTCGGCGACGTCGTGCTGCGAACGGTCATCCCGCGCAGCGTCAAGATCTCCGAGGCCCCGGGGTACGGGAGCACCGTGCTCGCGTACGACCCCGGGTCCCGGGGCGCCATGTGCTACCTGGACGCCGGCAGGGAGATCGCGACGCGCGGCGACGTGACGCTGTCGCAGGAGCACGAGGAGAAGCAGGCATGAGCGAGCAGAAGCGCGGCGGTCTCGGACGGGGCTTGGCGGCCCTCATCCCCAGCGGCCCGTCGGCCGGCCCACGGCTGGGCAGTGCCGCCGCGGACGTCATCATCGGAGCTCGGCGCGAGACCCCGGCGGAGCAGCACGCCGCGAACGAAGTCACGGCGGACGAGGTCACGGCGGACGTGCCCACGCCCCCCTGGGCCCAGGATCCCACCACCGAGAACGACCGCACGGAGCGGTCCGGTCCCCGGTCGTCCGAGCGCGCGGCCGGTTCGGGCGCACCGACACCCCAGCACGACGATGGTGCCACGGTGAACGCGACGCAGGGGCCCGTCTACCGGGAGCTCGACCCGGCGTCGATCGTCCCGAACCCCCGCCAGCCCCGGACGGTGTTCGACGAAGACGCGCAGGCCGAGCTGGTGCACTCGATCCGGGAGTTCGGACTCATGCAGCCGGTGGTGGTCCGCGAGACGGCTGCGGGGTCCTACGAGCTGGTCATGGGTGAGCGACGCTGGCGAGCCAGCCAGCAGGTCGGCATGGCGACCATTCCGGCGATCGTCCGCCGGACGGCGGACGAGGCGATGCTGCGGGACGCCCTGCTGGAGAACATCCACCGTGCCCAGCTCAACCCGCTGGAGGAGGCGGCCGCGTACAGCCAGCTCCTGGAGGAGTTCGACGTGACCCACGACGAGCTGGCCGCCCGCCTGGGACGGTCGCGACCGGTCATCAGCAACACCATCCGCCTGCTGCGGTTGCCCGTACCGGTCCAACGAAGGGTGGCGGCCGGGGTGCTGTCGGCCGGCCACGCCCGCGCGCTCCTCTCCCTGGAGGACCCGCATGGGCAGGAGGAGCTGGCGGTCCGCGTGGTCGCGGAAGGCATGTCCGTCCGGGCCACCGAGGAGGCGGTGCTGCTGCACCGGCACGACGGTGCGACCCCCGGCGGCCGTGCCCCCGTGTCGGCCCGCGGCAGCACCCACACCCCGGCTCTGGAGCGTGTGGCCGAGCGACTCTCCCGCACCCTCGACACCAGGGTGACCGTGACCCAGGGGCAGCGCAAGGGCAAGATCGTGGTCGAGTTCGGCTCGAGTGACGACCTCGACCGGATCCTGCAGGTCCTGGGGGACCACGACCCGTCACAAGGCTGAGGGCGGACACACGATTAGTACCAGGAAATCTGTCACAGTGACACAACAGGAGCCACGAAGGCCCTGAGATCACGAAACATACTGCTGCACAAATGGTTTCGAACACCTTCTGCCCTCACGGTGCTCAGCCGGGAGGCGTGCAGGCCGTCACCTATCCTGATCCTCGGGCAGCCGCCCCCACACCTCCACGAAGGGTCCCCCAGCCGTGGCGCGCCGCATCGCGAACCTCACCCTCGACTCGCTGGACCTCGTCCCCCACCGCTGTCGCAGCTGCGTGTTCTGGGAGCTCGCGCCCCACGCGGTCGCCCAGGCGCGGGAGTACGGGCAGACCGACCTCGAGAAGGAGGCCTGGATGTCGAGCGTCCTGCTCGAGTGGGGCTCGTGCGGCAAGACGGTCACCGTGGAGGGGGTGCCGGCGGGTTACGCGATCTACGCCCCGCCCAGCGCGGTTCCGCGGGCGGCCGTGTTCCCCACGGCACCGGTGAGCCCGGACGCCGTGCTGCTCACGGCGCTGCGCGTGGTGGACGGCTTCGAGGGTTCCGGGGTGGGGCGTGCGCTGGTCCAGGCCGTCGTCAAGGACCTCACCCGCCGGGGGGTGCGGGCGATCGAGGCGTTCGGCTCGGCCCAGCCCGGTACCCAGCCCGACTCGTGCGTCATCCCGGCCGAGTTCCTCCTCGGGGTTGGTTTCAAGACCGTGCGGCCGCACGCCCGGTGGCCGCGGCTGCGCCTGGAGCTCCGCTCGGCGATCAGCTGGAAGGAGGACGTCGAGGCCGCCCTCGAGCGGCTGCTCAGCTCCGTCGCGATCCCGGTCGCCTCACCGGTGCACGCCACCACCACGGGTGCCCGGGTACGGGCTCAGCCGGACAGCTCGGCGGCCAACAGCTCGTCGTAGGTGAAGCTGCCGGTCGGCTGGTCGTCGGCGTCCATGAGGTACAGCCGCTTCACGGCGACCACGAGGGCGTCGGCGATCGTCGTGCGGTTGCGGGCCTCGGACAGGTACGACCGGTCCCCGGGGTGGGTGAGGTAGCCGAGCTCGACGTGCACCGCGGGCATCCGGGTGCGGCGCAGCAGCTCCCAGGTCCGGGCGTGGCTGTGGTCGTCGCGCAGCCCGGTCCGGGCCACGAGCTCCCGTTGGACCAGCTGGGCGAGGAGCTCACCGACCGTGGAGCTCGCGCCGTGCTCGGCGCCGAAGTGGAACGTGGCGATGCCGTTCGGACGGGCCGACGCGTGGTGGTCCACGTGCAGGGAGATGACCAGGTCGGCACCCCACTCGTTGGCCAGCGCCGCCCGCTCGGTCGTGGTGGGACTGCCGTGACGCGGACGTGTGAGCAGGGTCTGCATGCCGGTGGCCGCCATCCGACCCTCCAGCAGCACCGCCACCTCCCACACGATGTCGGACTCCTCGTCGGAGCGACCGCGGGCGCCGGTGTCCCCGTCCTGCTCCCCGTGGCCCGGGTCGATGAGGATGCGCTTGCCGCGCAGCGCCGGACCGGCCAGGCGCATCGCCTCCTCCTCGCGGATGCGGTGCAGCGAACCCCCGGTCACCTTGCGCAGCGGCGTCAGGGCCCGGATGGTCGCGGGACCGCAGATGCCGTCCGCGGTCATCCCGTAGTCACCCTGGAAGTCCACCAGCGCGAGGTGGGTCTGCGGACCGAAGACCCCGTCGTGCCGGCCGACGTTGAAGCCGAGCTCGAGCAGGCGGTCCTGCAGCTCGGTGACGTCGTCGCCGGTCATCGGAGCGGCGAGACGGTAGATGAGGGTGCGGGCGCCCAACCGGTAGCCGGCCTCCTCGAGCTCGCGCCAGGTGGCCGAGCCGACCAGCCCGTCGACGATGAGGCGCCGGCGCTGCTGGAAGTGACGCACGGCCAGCTCCAGGGTCGGGTCGAAGCGTCGGCCGTCCGGCCCGTCGACGGAGACCGTGAGGTCCAGACCGACGAGAGCAGCACGGACGGCGACGACGCCGCTGCCGACGTCACCGAGGCGAAGCACCTGCACGGACGTCTCCTCCCCAGCTCGATCGCGCTCGACGGACGTCGTGCGGTCCTGCGATCTTCTCACGTGCCGCGCCGACACCCGCCCGGAACGACGACACGCCCGCCAGGACCGGCGCGGAGACGCAGCCGGGGGTCGAGCAACGCGGTGGCGCTGCTCGACCCCCGGGGGCGGAGAGGGTGGGCTCAGAGAACGTCGCTGAGGTCCGCCAGCAGGGCCGCCTTCGGCTTGGCCCCGACGATCTGCTTCACGGGCTTCCCGTCCTGGAACAGGATGAGCGTGGGGATGGAGAGGATCTGGTAGTCGCGCGGGATCGACGGGTTGGCGTCGATGTCCATCTTCGCGATGGTGATCTTGTCGCCGTGCTCGTCGGCGATCTCCTCGAGCACCGGGGCGACCATCTTGCAGGGACCGCACCAGGTGGCCCAGAAGTCCACGAGCACGGGCTTGCTGCTGCCCAGGACCTCCGTGGCGAAGGTGGCGTCGGTGACGGTGATGGGGGTGCTCATGATCTCTCCTCTGGTCGTGCCGGGCGGGGGTGGTCAGGTCGTGCTGGTCAGGCGGACACGGCGGCGCCGTAGCCGCCACCCACGAGCTCCGTGCTGATCTCGGCGTCGGGGTTGCCGGTGTGCTCGGCGAGCCAGCGCTCGGCGTCGATCGCGGCCGAGCAGCCGGTGCCAGCGGCGGTGATGGCCTGGCGGTAGGTGTGGTCGACGAGGTCGCCCGCGGCGAACACGCCGGGCAGCGAGGTGGCGGTGGAGTTCGGAGCGACCCGCACGTAGCCCGCGTCGTCACGGTCGACCTGGCCGGCCACGAGCTCGCTGCGGGGGTCGTGTCCCACCGCGACGAACATCGCGGTCACCGGGAGGGTGGACTCCTCCCCGGTGACGGTGTCGCGCAGCCGGAGACCGCTCACGCTGGTGTCGCCCAGGACCTCGACGACGGCCTGGTTGGTGGCGAAGCGGATCTTCTCGTTGGCGCGGGCACGCTCCAGCATGATCCGTGAGGAGCGGAACTCGTCGCGGCGGTGCACGAGGGTCACCGACCGGGCGAAGCGCGTGAGGAAGGTGGCCTCCTCCATCGCGGAGTCGCCGCCGCCGACGACGGCGATGTCCTGGTCACGGAAGAAGAAGCCGTCGCAGGTGGCGCACGAGCTGACGCCGCGGCCGAGCAGCGTCGCCTCGCCCGGAACACCCAGGTACCGGGGTGCCGCACCCATGGTGAGGACGACCGAGCGGGCCCGGTACGTGGTGCCGTTGGCGCGGACGAGCTTCACCTCGCCGTCCAGCTCGACGGACTCCACGTCCTGCGCCCGCAGCTCGGCACCGAAGCGCTGCGCCTGCGCCCGCATCTCGGTCATGAGGTCGGGACCCATGATGCCCGTCCGGAAGCCGGGGAAGTTCTCGACCTCGGTGGTGGTCATGAGGGCACCGCCGAACTGGGTGCCCTCGAAGACCAGCGGGTGCAGCTGCGCCCGCGCGGTGTAGACCGCCGCGGTGTAGCCCGCGGGCCCCGATCCGATGACGATCACGTCACGCACGTCCTGCTCGGAGCCGGTGCTCGTCGTGTCCGCCATGCCCTGCTGCCTCCTCCGACTGCTTCCGCCGGGTTCCCCGGCCGTCGCTGCGCACAACGCCACCCCCGCTCACGGTGTTCCCGCTGCGGGCCCCACCACCCCCGCGGATGACCCCCCGGTGGCGACGTCGCGGTGGTCAGGTCCCGGTGGTCAGGTCCCGGTCGTCACCGCCCGATCTGCTGACGGGTGATGCGGTCCGCGTCCTGGGCCGAGCAGCCGGTGCCCACGACGAGTGCGGTGAACGAACCGGCCGTGCCGGTGGGCAGCAGCAGCAGCGTCCCGGCCCGCCCGTCCAGGTCGACCTGGGCGGAGCCGAGCACGGCGGTGCCGGCAGGCACCTCGTTGGCCCGCAGGCAGCCCCGCAGGGTGTCGGGGTCGGAGAGGCGGGGGCCGAGGTCGGTCCGCCCCAGGGACGCCAGCACGGTCGAGCCCAGCGCGTCGGAGCGGCCCAGCTCGACGCGGGCGGCTGTCGCCGTCCCGTCGGTCCGTCCCGTCCCGGTGAGCAGGACCCCGCCCAGCACGAGCACCCCGACGAGGGCGGCGGCGGCGGCCAGCAGCACTGCGCGCCGACGGTCCCGCCGCTGGCGGGCGGCGGCCAGGTCGGTCGGCGGTGGCGGAGCCGGGGGGGCCAGGGGCGGGTTCGGGGCCGGGGCCGCGCCGGCGAGGGTTGCGAGGGTGGCCTCGATGCGCGCCGCCACCTCGGGCGGCGGCGCGACCGCGACCGGTCGCTCGCCCAGCGCGCGGAGGTCGGCCACGGTCGCCTCGAGCCCGCGCTCCTGCTCGTTCACGGCACCTCCCATCCTCGTCCGGGCCCGTCCCGCGCTCCTCCGACGGGCGGGACGCCTGATCGGTTCCCGTCCCGGTCTGCGGTGTCCCGGTCTCCGGTGTCTCGGTCTGCAGTGTCCCCGGCGGCGGCGTCCTCGCGCAGGTGCCCGAGCAGCACCGCCAGCTTGGCCCGACCCCGGGAGCACCGGCTCTTGATCGTGCCCTCCGCGACCCCCAGCGCCGCCGCTGCGTCGGCGACGGAGAACCCCTCCACGTCGACGGCGACCACGGCGGCGCGCTGGTCGGGTGGGATCCGCAGCAGCGCCTCGTGCACGAGCATCCGCGTCTCACCCTCGGCGATCCGGTCACGCGGGTCGGCCGGGGTCTGCCAGTCCTCCTCCGGCAGAGGCACCGTCTCCCGTCCGGCGCGCCGGCGCAGCAGGTCCAGGCACGCGTTGACGACGATGCGGTGCAACCAGGTGCTCACCTGGGCCTCGGCACGGAACCGGGCCGCCCCGCGGTGCGCGGAGACGAGCGCGTCCTGCAGCGCGTCGGCGGCCTCCTCGGGGTCGCGGGTGGTCCGCAGCGCCACCGCCCACAACCGGTCGCGGTGGCGGTGGACCAGCTCCGCGAACGCCCGCGGATCACCGTCGACGTGGGCGAGCAGCAGCTCGTGGTCCGAGCGCAGGACCGGGTCGGGCGGACCCCCCGTCCAGGCCCTCGGGCTCCCCGTCACGGTGGGAACGTACCGCGCGGGTCGGGCCCGGTCAGGACGCCAGCGTGATCTCCCCGATGTCGCTCTGGTTGGCACCGGAGGCGGTGGACAAGGTGGTGATCCAGACGAGCACGTACTGGGTGGGGGCAGCCAGGGTCACCGGGATGGTGGTGCTGGACGCGGTGAGGGTGGCCGTGCCCACGAGCGCGGTGTCGGCGAAGGAGGGGTCGGGGCTCGGCGCCGAGCGGATCTCCACCACCGTGCCCGGGCTCGGGGAGACGATGGTGACCGAGGAGAGGGGCCCGGGTTCCTGCAGGCTGACGATGATGCCCACGCCCGCCTTGAGCGACCCCATCGGCTGGCGGTACTGGTCGGTGGGCCACACCGTGGCTGGGTTCCCGTCGACGGCCAGCCCCACGTCGTTGGGGTGGTCGGCCTCGCCGCCCGGTGAGTAGACGGTGGCGCCGGTGACCGTCGGCGCCGCGGCGGGAGCGGGAGCGGCCGGGGCCGCCGGTGCGCCGGTGGTGCTGATGACCGACCCGTCCGGCCCCAGCTGCAGCGCGGGCAGGCGCGAGCTGCCGCTGGCCCCCCCGAACAGCGTCTGCAGCTGGGAGAAGAAGAGGGCGCCGACGAGGACGACGACCACAGCGAGCGCGACCAGGGAGAGGCTGAGGTTGCGGGCGCGGTGGTCGCGGGGCGCGGCAGCGCGGTCCCCGTCGAGGTCGCCCCCCGGCTCGGTGTCACGGGGGTCCGCCGCGGCCGTGGCGGCGGGCGTCGCGCCCACGGCTCGACGGGCACCGCCGGAGCGGGTCGTGGCCCGCGCGGGTCGGGGGGTGTCGTCGGCGATGGCGGGGAACATGTCGGTCTGCTGGTCGAGGACCGCCGCCTGGTTCAGCACGGTCTCCACGGCCGCGGCGGTGCGCAGGCCGGCGTCGGGCTGCAGCGCGCGGGAGGTCACGGTGGAGACCTCGAACGGGACCGACGGACGCAGCCGGCGGGGCTCGACGGCGGTGCCGGACGCGGTGCGCGGGGCCAGCGGCATGCCGCCGACCGTCGGCTCCCCGTACCCGTCCTCGGTGCCGCCGTCCAGCTCGGCCTCGCCGTCGTCGGGGGACAGCGGCCAGTGGGCGGTGACCAGCCCGTACAGGACCGCACCGAGACCGCGCACGTCACCCTGCTGGTCGGCGTCGTCGCTGACCCCGGGGAACGCGAGGACCGCCGTGCCGGCCGAGCTGATGCGGACCCGGTCGGGGTGGTCCAGGGCGAGGAACGTGCCGGCCCGGTGGGCGGCCTCGGCCGCGGCGGCGAGCGCACTGACGGCGCGGGCGGCGCCCACCGGTGAGGGGGACGTCTCGGCGACCTCGCGCAGGGACCGTCCGCTGGTCCACTCGGAGACGACGATGCCGCCCGAGCTGCCGCGGACCACGTCGAGCACCCGGGCCAGGCCGGGGCTGTCCAGTCCCCCGAGGCGCCGGGTCCGGGTGAGCACGGCCTGCGGTCCCCGCTCGGGGTTGCCCTGGTCGGACGTGCCCTGGTTCGGAGACGCCGGGCCGCCCGCGGGGGACGATTGCTCGGCGTCGACGAAGGTCAGGGCCACGTCGCGGTCCAGGGTGGTGTCGCGGGCCTGCCAGAACCGCAGCGGACCGGAGCCCCCGTGGGCCACGAGCAGGCGGTAGCGGCCGCCGGCGACGGCGGCACCGGGCACCAGGCGCGGGCCGCGGACGGGCGGGCGGGGAGCGCTGGACGGTGCGGGCCCACCGGGGGCCCGTCCGGTCGGCTCGGCCGGCACGGACTCGTGCGCCCGCGGCGGGAGCGGCGTGCCGCGGTCCGCGCCCGTCACGTCGCCACGTCCCGTTCCCTCGCCCCGTCCACCCTGCGTCACGGGCTCAGGGTACGGGGTCTCCGACCGCCGTCGGGCGGGTGCGACGAGCACGGCGAGCCCGACCCGGCCCAGCAGTCGGGCGACGGGCGGGCGGAACGCGTCGAGCTCGGACAGCGGTGAGCGCAGCAGCACCGCCACCGCGACACCGAGCACCAGCACGGAGTGCACCGCCATCTCGACCACGGAGCCGAGACCCCCGAGCGCACCCAGGCGCCCCAGCGGCAGGACGGCCGACACCGCGAGGTCCACCGCCACCCCGAGCAGGGAGGCGGCGAGCACCCAGGCCGCGGTCCGGCCCAGCGACCCCAGGTCGAGCGGGCCGAGCTCGCGGCGCAGCAGCGCCGCGCCGAGGACGGCCCCGACGGCGAATCCGAGCCCGTTCACGAAGGCCAGCGCGAGGACCACGTCCTCGGCGGGCAGGACGACCGGCGCCAGCAGCGAGAGGGGGATGCGGACGGCGACCATCACCAGCATCACCAGGGTGGGGACCCAGGCCTGCTGGCGGGCGTAGAACACGCGGAGCTGGAGCAGGACGACGGCGTAGGGCAGCAGCCCGAGGGCCGAGGACGCCACCGTGGCGCCCAGGCGCCCGGCGCTGTCCGCGTCGGCCGCGCCGTAGCCGAACAGGGCGACCCCGAGGGTGGAGCCGTGCACGGTGAACAGCACCAGGATCGGCGCGAGGGCCAGCACCGAGAGCCGGGAGCCCAGCGAGAGGTCGGCGACCACCGCCCGGTCGTCGCCGGCCGCGGCCGCTCGCGACATCCGCGGCATGATCGCCGTCAGCAGGGACACCCCGAGCACGCCGTAGGGCACCTGCAGCAGCAGCCAGGCGTTCTGGTAGATCGTGACGTCGGCGTCGGAGCTGGCGCTGGCGACCCGGTAGGTGACGGTGAGCCCGGCCTGGGCGACGAGGACGTAGGCGACCACCGCGACGGCCATGGCGCCGAACTGCTTGAGACGGGGATCCAAGCCCCACAGCGGGCGCAGGCTCACCCCCTGCCGCCGCAGCTCAGGGACCACGACGAGGGCCTGGGCGACGATGCCGAGGGTGGTGCCCACGCCCAGCACCAGCAGCCTCGGGTTGGTGAGGGACGCCTCGAGCTCGCCCGGGGTGAGCGCGTAGACGACCAGGGTGGCCAGGGCGACCACGTTGTTCAGCACGGGCGCCCAGGCGACGAGCCCGTAGACGCCGCGGGTGTTCAGCACCGCTCCGGTGAGCGCGCTGAAGCCGTAGAACAGGATCTGCGGCAGCAGCAGCACGGCCAGGTGGGTGACCAGGGTGGCGCTGACCTTGGCGTCGTCCCGGAGGTACAGGTCGGTCAGCAGGCTCGCACCGGCCACGGCCGCCACGGTCGCCACGACGAGGACCACGCCCGCCAGCGTGAACAGCCGGCGGGTGAAGGCGGCGCCGCGGTCGACGTCCTCCCGCTCGGCCCGGACCAGGACGGGGATGACGATGGACGTCAGCACCGCGCCGAGGACGAGCTCGGAGATGATGTTGGGCAGGGTGTTGGCGATGTTGAACGCGCTCGAGACGGCGTCGAGGCCGACCACGTAGACGAGCACCGCGACCTTGGCGAACCCGGTGACCCGGCTGATGAGCGTGGGGACGGCCAGCGAGCCGGTGGTCCGCAGCAGCCCGCGGTCGGAACGCTCGACCGAGGTGGGAGCGGCGGGGGGTGCGGGTGGGGCTGCACCGGCGGTCGCCGTGGAGGCGGTGGGGGCCGGCCCGGTGACGGCCGGGTCGCCGCCGAACAGGACGGTGGCGGTGCTCTCCTGGACGGCAGGGTGGTCCTCGGTCCGGGTCTGCCGGCTCGGGCGGGGCCCGCCCCCCCCGGGGGCGGCGGGTCGGGCGCGCTCGGGTGGGCTGCCGGTGCTCACGCGGGTCCTCGTCCTTCGTCGGCGCGGTCGGGCTGGCCCCGGAAGCGGTGCCACAGGCGGCGGACCACGAGCAGCACGAGCAGCGCGGCGGCCCCGCCGGCCACCGCGGCGGTGGCGGTGCCGTAGGCGGTGGAGCGGACCAGCACCCGGGTGGGCCCGCCGAGCTGCAGCCCGGTGGAGGTGCTGAGGCGGACGTCGGCCGCGAACTGGCCCGTGCGGCCCACCGAGGTCGGCAGCACGAGCTGGCGGGAGGAGCCGGCCGGGAGCTGCTGCACCCCGGTGTCCTGCACCTGCAGGCCCGGCGGACCGGTCACCTCCACCCGCACGTCCACCGTGACGGGCAGCGGGTTGCGCACCACCAGCAGCAGCGGGCTCTGCTCGGAGGCGAGGGTGAACACCCCCGACCGGTCCTGCATCTCCACGCGGGAGAGCATCGTCGTGAGCGCACCGGCCACCGCGTCCGGGCTCGGGCCCCGGCCGGTGGCCGACAGCGCGCGGACCAGGCCCTGCTGCAGCGGGGCCACCAGCTCCGACGGCTGCACCAGGGCCTGGACGTCGGTCTGCGCCGCGGCCACGAAGCCGTCCAGGCTGCGCTCGACGGCGGCGACCGCCGCGGTGTCGGTCGGGGCGCCGGTGACCGGCGGGGTGGTGGCGACCGTGGTGCCGGCGGTGGCGGCGGCCCGCACCACCTCCGCGAGCGGGGCGCTCGTCGCGGGTGGTGTGCTCCCACCCAGCAGTCCCCGCACGGCCGCGAGCAGCGCGCCGGCCTCGGTCGCGTCGACCGTCCAGCGCTGCGGCGGGGTGACGACGAGCCGCGCGGGGGTCGCCCCGCCGCGCAGGGTGGGCTCGAGCAGGGTGGTGCCGAGCAGCGCGGCCGTCGCGTCCTGCAGGGCGAGGGCCCGTCGGTCCCCCCCGGTGCCCCCGGTGCCCGCGAGCCCCCCGAGACCGCGGGAGCCGCTGGTGGTGGTGACCCCGTCGTCGCCGGTGGCGGCCAGCGCCCGGGCCACGGTGTCGTCGGCGAGGACGGCGCCCAGTCCTGCGTCGGGTCCCGGCCCCCCGTCGGTGCGCACCACCCGCTCGGGGCCTTCGCCGGTGACCGCGCCGGCGGGCAGCAGCACGGTGCGCTGGCCGAGCCCGACCAGGTCGGTGGCTGCGGCGGAGGACAGCGTGCCCGTGCTCGGCCACGTCACCTCGGGCAGCGGGTCCGTCCCGAGCACGCGCGCCACCTCGTCGCGACCGCTGGTCACGGCGGTGCGCTCGAGCCCGGTCAGCCCGGCCTGCGCGGCGACGTCCAGGTCGGCCTGGGCCCACGGCAGGGCCAGCACGCACGAGCCGTCGACGAGGGTGCGCAGCTGGTCCAGCCAGGTGGCGGCCGCGGCCGCACCGGTGCCGGGCGCCGAGCCGGAGTCGGTGCGCACCCGGTAGCCCCCCGGGCCGGTCATCGCCTCGGCGGTGGCGAGCAGGTCCGGGTCGACCGCCACGCAGGTCGCGGCGGTGAGCGACCCGGTGGTGTCGAGGGCCCGGGCGGAGCCGAGCGCCCGCACCAGACCGTCCAGCCGCCCCCCCGCGGCGAACGAGGCGGCCAGGGTGTCGTCGGTGAGCTCGGGGGTGGCACCGGGGGCCACCGGGACGAGTCGGGGCGCGTCGGCGACCGGCCACAGCACGGTGATCGGCACGGGGTTCGGCCCGGCCGGGGTGGGGGTGGTGCCCGGGTCGGGGACCGGTCGGACGGGGAGCAGGAAGTGGGCGGAGTCCAGCCGGGCCGTGGTGCCGAAGTCGGGCTGGCCGTTGAGGTTGACGAGCACGGGGTACACACCGGGCTCGGTGAGGTCGAGCCCGGGGCCCGCGGTGGTGCCCACCGGCACGGAGACGCGGAAGTCCACCGACGCGCCGGGGGCCAGGTCTGCGGCGACCGGCGTGAACCCCCCCAGGGCGGCGGTGGCCTCCGGGGTGGCGTCCAGGGCGTCGTCGAGGCCCGCCGCGGTGGCGAGCGCGGCATCGCGCTGGAGCCGGACCTCGAGGTCGCGGACGTCGCGGTCACCGGTGTTGCGCAGCCGGCCGGACACGGTGAGCGAGGTGGTTCCCGGGGTCACCACCGAGGGGCTGACCGTGGTGACCACCAGCTGGACGAACTGGGGGTCGACCGCGGCCTGGGTGGACCGCGGCAGCTTGGCACCGGCGGCGGCACCGGCCGCCGGACCACCGGTGAGCAGCACGCCGAGCAGCAGTGCCGTCACCCCCAGGACTGCCCCGACCCGCCTCACGGCACCGGTGCGGGCGGGGTCGAGCCGGGTCCGCCGGGCGGGTCCCCGAGCCGGGCGATCACCTCGTTCGCGGCCTTCACCAGTCGGCGTTCGTCGGCGTACGCCAGGCGGGTCTCCATCTCCGAGAGCGGGACCCACGCCACCTCGGTGACCTCGGCGTCCTCGTCGCAGAGCTCACCGCCGAGGAAGCGGAGCAGGAAGTGGTGCACGGTCTTGTGCACTCGACGACCCTCGGTCACGAACCAGTAGTCGATGCTGCCGAGCGGGTGCAGCACCCGACCGTCGATCCCGGTCTCTTCCGCCACCTCGCGGACGGCGGCCTGCTCGGCGGTCTCGCCCGCCTCGAGGTGGCCCTTGGGCAGCGACCAGAGCAGGCGCCCCCGGCGGTCGGTCCGGCCGATGAGCGCGGCGCACTGCTGCTCCGCGGGACCGTCCAGACCGTCGACGACCAGCCCACCCGCCGAGGTCTCGTCCACGGTGCGCATCCGGGTGCGGGGTCCGCCGCGGCGCTGCTCACCGGCCCGGCGCCCGCCCCGGCGACGCCGGGCGCCGGGCGGGGTGGCCTCACCGCTCGAGGGGGGCCGACCTGCACCGCTCGAAGGGGGCTGACCCGAGCCGGCGGCCAGGTCCGGGACCGGCGTCACCCGGGGCGCGCGGGGTCGCGGTGCACCCTCCGCGCGGCCCTCGCCGCTCGTCACCGGGCGCGCAGCACCGTCGGACGCTTCGGAGGGGGACACGGCCCCGATGGTAGTGCGCGGGCTCCTCCCGCTCGGGCATCGCGGCCGGGTCCTGCGGCGCGGCAACCGGGTCCGTCCACCCGTGCTGCGTACTTTCGCCCGGGTGAGTCCCTCGTTGCCGCACCCCTCCCGCCGCCAGCTGCTCGGCGGTCTCGCTGCCGGTGCCGCCGCCCTGGTGCTCCCGGTGGCGCTGGGTGCCGCCTCCCCGGCGCGGGCCCAGGAGCCGCCACCGAACCCGTCCGACGACGCCCTGCTCGAGGGTGCGCAGGCCGTGTCCGCCGCGGAGCAGGACGTCGCCCGGCTGGCGTCCGAGCTCGCCGCCGCCACCGCCGCGGTCGACGCCGCCCAGGTCGAGGCGGGGCTGCGGCTCGACGAGGTGACCGCGGCGGAGACCGCCCGCGATGCCGCCCGCGCCCTGGCGACCGCCGCCGCCGAGCAGGCTGCTGCGGCCCGCCAGGCCCAGGGGGCGGCGCAGGCGCTGACCGAGCAGGCCCAGGAGGAGCTCGACGGCTTCGTCGCGGCCAGCTTCCGGCAGGGCAGCGTGGCCGGGTCCACCTCGGGCTTCATCGGGGTGGAGGACCCCCGCGACGTGCTCGACCGCGCCGAGCTGCTGGCGGCCCTCGGCAACGACCAGCAGCAGGCCCTCGACGGCCTGGGCCGGGCCCAGGTGCGCCAGGCCAACGCCGACGCCCGGGCGCGGGAGGCCCTCGAGCTCGCCGAGGCCCGCCGGGTCGCGGCGGAGGTGGCGACCGAGCAGGCCCGCAGCGCCTACGACGACTCGGTGGACGCCGCCGCGCAGGCCACCACGGCGAGCAACGCGCTGCTCTCCACGCAGGACGGGATCCGCACCCGGCTCGACGCCGCCCGGGGCGCGCTGGCCACCCTGGACGGCCAGCGGCGCACCTACCAGGACTACCTCGTGGCGAAGGCGGCCGCGGAGGAGAAGGCCCGTCGGGAGGCCGCGGCCGCCGCGGCCCGCCGGCGGGGCCGCCCCGGCCCCCGCGGCGGGGCCCCCCCCATGTGCCCGTTGGTGTGGGCCCCGCGCGGGCGGGGGGGGCGGGCGCCCCCGGGGGGGGGGGGGC
>JBBSUN010000023.1:0-53921 GCA_038234335.1 Mycobacteriales bacterium | reverse complement strand
GTGTGGTCCTCGGCTCGCTGGCTTGTGTGAGAACTCCCATCGAAACCCACGGACCACATCCGTCACCCACGCCACACCGGCCACACCGAGACGAATCCGCAGGTCACAGCCCTACACGCCGACTTTGCCGGGGCCCTGGGGTCGGGCCTCGCCTGTCGTGGGGGGCACGGCCTGCGGATACGCTCGCGCTGATCCGCACCGTCGAGCAGAGGAGCACCCGCTGTGTCCGCCCCCACCGTCCCCACCGCCCCCCTCGTGACCGTCCCGGGTGGCACCACGGCGGGCACCGCGGTCCGGGAGGCCGGGCTGCCCGGCAAGGGCACCGACGCCGTCGTCGTCGTGCGCGACGCCCAGGGCCAGCTGCGCGACCTGTCCTGGACCCCGGACGGCGACGTCGAGGTCGAGGCGGTCGCCGCCGACACCCCGGACGGTCGGATGGTGATCCGGCACTCCGCCGCGCACGTGATGGCCCAGGCCGTGCAGCAGCTGTTTCCCGAGGCGAAGCTGGGCATCGGCCCGCCGATCACCGACGGCTTCTACTACGACTTCGCCCTCGAGCGGCCGCTCACGCGAGAGGACCTGGCCGCCGTCGAGAAGCGGATGAAGGCGATCATCAAGGGCGCCCAGCAGTTCCGCCGTCGCGAGATCGCCTCGGTGGAGGCCGCGGAGACCGAGCTCGCCGACGAGCCGTTCAAGCTCGAGCTGGTCCGCGACAAGTCCGGCGTCGACGACCCGGAGGTCATGGAGGTCGGCCCCGGCGCGCTCACCGTCTACGACAACGTCGACCCGCGGTCCGGGGAGACCGTGTGGGGCGACCTCTGCCGTGGCCCGCACGTCCCCACCACCAAGCACGTCCCCGCGTTCGCGGTCACCCGCAGCTCGGCCGCGTACTGGCGCGGTGACCAGGCCAACGCGAGCCTGCAGCGGGTGTACGGCACCGCCTGGGAGTCCACCGAGGCGCTGGAGCAGCACCAGGCGCTGCTCGCCGAGGCGGAGCGGCGTGACCACCGCCGACTGGGCACCGAGCTGGACCTGTACAGCTTCCCCGACGAGATCGGCTCCGGCCTGCCCGTGTTCCACCCGCGCGGAGGCGTCATCAAGCGGGAGATGGAGGACTACGTCCGCCGCCGGCACGTCGAGGAGGGCTTCGACTACGTCGGCACTCCGCACATCGCCAAGGAGGGTCTGTTCCACACCTCCGGACACCTGCCGTACTACGAGGACACCATGTTCCCGGCCATGGACCTGGAGAACAGCAAGTACTACCTCAAGGCCATGAACTGCCCGATGCACAACCTCATCTACCGCTCCCGCGGGCGCTCCTACCGAGAGCTGCCGCTGCGGTTGTTCGAGTTCGGCTCCGTCTACCGCTACGAGCGCTCCGGGGTGATCCACGGCCTGACGCGGGTGCGCGGGCTGACCATGGACGACTCGCACTCCTACTGCACCCCGGAGCAGGCGCCCGCGGAGATCGCGAAGCTGCTGCGCTTCATGCTGGGGCTGCTCAGCGACTTCGGGCTCGACCAGTACTACCTCGAGCTCTCCACCCGGGGGACCTCGGAGAAGTTCATCGGATCCGACGAGCAGTGGGCGTCCGCCACCGCCGTCCTGCGCGAGGTGGCGGAGTCCACCGGTCTCGAGCTCGTGCCCGACCCCGGTGGCGCCGCGTTCTACGGTCCGAAGATCTCCGTGCAGGCGCGGGACGCGATCGGGCGGACCTGGCAGATGTCGACCGTCCAGCTCGACTTCAACCAGCCCGCGCGCTTCGGCCTGGAGTACGTCGCCGCCGACGGCACCCGGCAGCAGCCGGTGATGATCCACTCGGCGAAGTTCGGCTCCATCGAGCGGTTCATGGGCGTGCTCGTCGAGCACTACGCCGGCGCGTTCCCGGCCTGGCTCTCCCCGGTGCAGGTCGTCGGCATCCCGGTGGCGGTCGACCACGGCGACCACCTGCAGGCCGTCGCCGTGCAGCTCAAGGCGGCCGGGATCCGCGTCGAGGTGGACCACTCCGACGACCGGATGCAGAAGAAGATCCGCAACCACACCACCGGGAAGGTGCCGTTCATGCTGCTCGCCGGCGAGCGCGACGTCCAGGCGGGCGCGGTGAGCTTCCGCTTCCGCGACGGCACCCAGGTCAACGGGGTGCCGGTGGCCGACGCGGTCGCGCAGGTCGTCGACTGGGTGACCCGCCGCGAGAACGCCTCGCCCACCGCCGAGCTGTTCGCCGGCGCGGTGGCGGCGGGATGAACGAGCTGCACCAGCGCGGTGCGGGGGAGCCGGACGGCCTCGAACGGCTGTGGACCCCGCACCGGATGTCCTACATCGCCGAGCCCGCGGCCTCGGCGGCGCCGGTGGAGCACGGCGGTGAGCCCGGCTGCCCGCTGTGCGCGATCCCCGCGATGGACGACGAGGCGGGACTGGTGGTGCACCGGGGGGAGCAGGTCTACGCCGTGCTCAACCTGTACCCCTACAACCCCGGACACCTCATGGTGGTGCCCTACCGCCACGTCGCGAACCTGGAGGACCTCACCGATCCCGAGGCGCACGAGCTGCTGGCGGTGACCCAGACGGCGCTGCGGGTGGGCCGGCAGGTCGCCTCCCCGCACGGGTTCAACGTGGGGCTCAACCTGGGCGGCGTGGCCGGCGGCTCCCTGGCCGCGCACCTGCACCAGCACGTGGTGCCCCGCTGGGGCGGCGACGCCAACTTCATCACCGTCCTCGGCGGCACCAAGGTCCTCCCGCAGCTGCTGGGGGAGACGCGGACGCTGCTCGCGCAGGCCTGGCCGGCCTGAGCGTCGCCGCGGGTCACCTGGCACCCTCGGGGCATGCCTGACGACCGTCCCCTGCTCGTGCTCGGCCCGATGCTGCGCCACGCCGACGCCGACAGCGCCACCCTCTGGGTGGAGACCGACCGCCCGTGCGAGGTTCGGGTGCGCTGCGGCGAGGTGACGGCGGGCGCCAGCACCTGGGGCGTGCACGGCCACCACTACGCGCTGGTGGTGCTGCAGGGCCTGGTGGCGGGCACGGCGACGGACTACACCGTCGAGCTCGACGAGGACGTGGTGTGGCCGGAGCGCCCCGAACGCTCGAGCACCGTGCGCACCCCGGTCCCCGGGAGCGGCCTGCGCCTGGCGTTCGGCTCGTGCCGCAAGGCCGAGGCCTTCGACGAGGCGGGGCTGGCGCAGTTCGGCGCGGACGCGCTGGCCGCGTTGGCCACCCGGATGCTCGCCCAGCGCGAGCGCTCCGGGCTGGAGCGCTGGCCCGACCTGCTGCTGTTCGTCGGCGACCAGATCTACGCCGACGAGCCGTCGGAGGAGCTGCAGGAGCGGCTGCGGGAGCGCCGCGCCGCCGGGTTCGGCCCGCCCGGGGCCGCGGCCGGCACCCCGGCGGCCGACGACCCGGTGACCGCGGAGATCTGTGACTTCGAGGAGTACACCTGGCTGTACCGGGAGGCCTGGTCGGCCGAGGACGTCCGCTGGCTGCTCTCGAGCGTCCCCACGTGCATGATCCTCGACGACCACGACCTGCGCGACGACTGGAACAGCTCGCACGACTGGCGCACCCACGCCCGGCAGCAGCCGTGGTGGCGCGACCGGGTGGTCGGCGCGTTCAGCTCGTACTGGGTCTACCAGCACCTCGGCAACCTCTCCCCGCACGACCTGGAGGCCGACGAGCTGTACCGCGCCGTCCGTGCGGCCGGGTCCGACGCCGAGCGCGAGGCGCTGCTGGCCGACTTCTCGTGGCGCGCGGACACCGAGCCCGGCACCGCACGGTGGAGCTACCACCGCGACCTCGGCCCCGCGCGGCTGCTCGTCATCGACTCCCGCTGCTCCCGCCGCCTGGACCCCGACGACCGGTCGATGCTCGACGACACCGAGTGGGCCTGGGTCCGCGACCGCGCGCTCGACACCGACGCCGAGCACCTGCTGCTCGCGACGTCGCTGCCGTTCCTCATGCTGCCTGCGCTGCACCACCTGGAGGGCTGGAACGAGGCCACCGCGCAGGGCGCGTGGGGCCGGGCGTACGCCGCCGTCGCCGAGAAGGTGCGCCTGACCGTCGACCTGGAGCACTGGGCGGCGTTCCGGAGCTCCTTCGACGCGGTCGTCGGTCTCGTCCAGGAGGTCGCGGCGGCCGAGCGACCGCCCGCGAGCGTGCTGTTCCTCTCCGGCGACGTGCACTGCTCCTACGTGGCCGACGCCCGGGTGCAGGGGGTCGACCCGGCGCGCACCGTGGTGGCCCAGCTGACGATGTCACCGCTGCGCAACCCGCTCAACGTGCCCATCCGCATGGTGAACCGACTGGCCCGCCAGCGCGGCGTCGGCCGTGCGCTGCGGGCGCTGTCGCGCCGCGCCGGGGTGACCGAGCCCGCCATCAGCTGGGACGTGGAGCACGGGCCGTGGTTCGACAACGGCGTGATGACGGTGGCGCTGGAGGGGCGGACCGCCGCGGTGGAGGTGGAGCACGCCTGGATCGAGCCGACCGGGGCGCAGGCGCTGCGGCGCACCCACGACCTCGCGCTGACCGGGAGCGGGAGCCGCGCCCACTAGCCTGGTGCCATGGTCAAGCTCATCACCCGCACGTCGGCGGCGAGGGTGACGCTCCCGATGGGGACGTGGCTGGTGCGTCGCGGGATGACGCCGGACGCCATGACCCTGTTCGGGACCGGCGCGAGCGTGCTGTGCGCGCTGACCCTGTTCACGACCGACCACCTGTTCATCGGCACGCTCCTGATCTGGCTGTTCGTCATGTTCGACATGCTCGACGGGGCCATGGCCCGGGCGCAGGGCGGCGGCACGCGCTTCGGGGCCGTGCTCGACGCGACCTGCGACCGGATCACCGACGGCGCGATCTTCGCGGCGCTGACCTGGTGGGCGTTCACCACCGCGCACAGCGAGCTCCTGGCGGCCGCCTCCCTGGTCTGCCTCACCACCAGCCAGGTGACCTCCTACGCGAAGGCCCGGGCCGAGGCGAGCGGGTTCGCCGCACCCAAGGGACTCGTCGAGCGTCCGTCCCGGCTGATCATCGTGCTGGTCGGGGCCGGGTTCACCGGGCTCGGGGTGCCGTGGGCGGTCTACCTGGGGATGTACGTCCTCGCGATCGGCGGCGTGGTCACCGTGGTGCAGCGGGTGCTCGCCGTGCGCGGTGCGGCAGGGGCCCGTGACCGCATCCCGCTCTGAACCCCGGGACGCGCGCGGCACGCTGCACCGGCTGTCCTACACCGCGGGGTGGCGCGTGGTCCGTGCGCTGCCCGAGCCGCTCGCCGTGTGCCTGTTCGACCTGGGGGCCGGCGTGGCCGCGCGGACGGGTGAGCACACCCAGCTCCGCCGCAACCTCGCTCGCGTGCTGGGGGTCGCGCCCGCCGACGTGCCCCCGGAGCTGGTCCGCGACGCGTTGCGCTCCTACGCCCGGTACTGGCGCGAGGTGTTCCGACTGCCGACCGTCGAGACCGCGGCGATCCTGAGCCGCGTCCGGGTGCACGGCGCCGAGCACCTCGACGACGCGCTCGCCGCGGGACGCGGCGTGCTGCTCGCGCTGCCGCACACCGGGAACTGGGACGTGGCCGGGGTCTGGCTGGTCGGCCACGTCGGCACCTTCACCACGGTCGCCGAGCGGCTGCGCCCGGAGTCGTTGTACCGGCGCTTCGTGGCCTACCGGGAGGGCCTGGGCTTCGAGATCCTGCCGCTGACCGGGGGGGAGTCCCCCGTGCGGGGGATCGTGCGGCGGCTGCGTGCGGGTGGCGTCGTGTGCCTGGTGGGTGACCGTGACCTCTCCCGCTCCGGCGTGCCGGTGACCTTCTTCGGCGAGCGCGCCCGGATGCCCGCAGGCCCGGTGAAGCTCGCCCGCAGCACGGGGGCGGCCCTGCTCCCGGTGGACTGCACCTTCACCGACGACGGTGGCTGGACCCTCCGCGTGCACCCCCCGGTGGACACGTCCGTGGGGGTCGCGGCGGCCACCCAGCAGCTGGCCGACGTCTTCGCCGCCTCCATCGCCCACCGCCCGCAGGACTGGCACCTGCTGCAGCCGTTCTGGACCGCCGACCTGGTGGGGACGGCGGAGCCCGCATGAGGATCGGCACCGGAAGGGCGGAGCCCGCATGAGGATCGGCACCGGAAGGGCGGAGCCCGCATGAGGATCGGCACCGGAAGGGCGGAGGCCGCATGAGGATCGGCACCGGAAGGGCGGAGCCCGCATGAGGATCGGCATGGTCTGCCCGTACTCCTTCGACGTGCCGGGCGGGGTGCAGGCGCACGTCGCGGAGCTCGCCGCGGTCCTCATCGCCGCCGGGCACGAGGTGAGCGTGCTCGCCCCGGCCGACGAGGACACCGAGCTGCCGCCCTACGTGGTGAACGGTGGACGGGCCATCGCCGTGCGCTACAACGGTTCCGTCGCCCGGCTCAGCTTCACGCCGACGAACTTCGCGCGGGTGCGCCGGTGGATCCGCTCCCACCAGTTCGACGTGCTGCACCTGCACGAGCCGAACGCGCCCAGCCTGACGATGATGGCGCTGATGATCGCCGAGGGGCCGATCGTCGCCACGTTCCACACCTCGACGGACCGCAGCCGGATGCTCAGCACGTTCGCCGGGGTGCTGCAGCCGTTCCTGGAGAAGATCACCGGCCGCATCGCGGTCTCCGCCCTGGCTCGGCGCTGGCAGGTCGAGGCGCTGGGCTCGGACGCGGTGGAGATCCCCAACGGGGTGCACGTGAGTGCGTTCGCCACGGCTCCACCGAGGCCCGGCTACCCGCGTGCGGGCGGGACCCTGGTCTTCGTGGGCCGCTACGACGAGCCGCGCAAGGGGATGGGCGTGCTGCTGGACGCGCTGCCCGCCCTGCTGGTGGAGCACCCCGACCTCGAGGTCCTCGTCGTCGGCCGTGGGGACGAGCAGGCGCTGCGCCGTGCCGCGGGGGAGGAGGTGTTCGCCCACCTGCGTCTGCTCGGCCAGGTCAGCGACGCGGAGAAGGCCTCCGCGCTGCGCAGCGCCGACGTGTACTGCGCGCCCAACACCGGTGGGGAGAGCTTCGGCATCGTCCTGGTCGAGGCCATGGCGGCGGGCACCGTGGTCGCAGCGAGCGACCTCGAGGCCTTCGTCCGGGTCCTCGACGGTGGTGCGGCCGGCGCCCTGGTGCCCACCGGCGACGCCGCCGCGTGGACCCGGGTGCTGCACGGGCTGCTCGTCGACCCCGGACGACGGACGGCGCTGGCCGCGCAGGGCACCCGGCTGGTGGCGGCCTACGACTGGCCGGTGGTCGCCGCGCAGGTGGTCCGGGTGTACGAGACGGTGACCGCCGGCGGCACCGGGGTGCACGAGGTGGACGAGGAGCTGGACGGGTGACCGCGCTAGCAGTCCTCGCGGTGGTGGCGGTGGTCCTCGCGGCACTGTGGGTCTACTCCACCGCGCACCGCCTGGACCGTCTGCACGTGCGCAGCGACACGGCCTGGCTGGCGCTGGAGCTGTCGCTGGGCCGCCGTGCCGCCGTGGTGCGAGCCGTGGTGGCGGCCGAGCCCGGGGCGGCGCCGGCCGGGCTGGTGGCGCTGGCGGACCGGGCCGAGCGGTCCGCGCGCCCCGGTCGGGAGGCGGCGGAGAACACCCTCTCGGCCGCGCTGCGGGCGCTCACCCCCGCCGCGCTGGGCCCGTCGCTGGCCGCCGAGCTGGCCGACGCGGAGGCCCGGGTCCAGCTGGCGCGCCGCTTCCACAACGACGCGGTGCGCGACACCCGGGCGCTGCGCTCGCGCCGCCCGGTGCGGCTGCTCCGACTGGGCGGCACCGCGGCGATGCCGGGGTTCTTCGAGCTGGTCGAGCCCGCCACCGACCCCGTGCCGCTCCCCGCCCCCCGTGTCCGCCCGTCGTCCCGGGTGCTGCTGCTCGACGAGCACGACCGGGTGCTGCTGCTCCGGGGGACCGACCGGGCCGCCACGACCTCGTGGTGGTTCACCACCGGTGGGGGGCAGGAGGCGGGGGAGACCCTGGTCGCCGCCGGGGTCCGCGAGGTGGCCGAGGAGACGGGGTTGGTCCTGGTCGAGCCCGCGCTGCGCGGTCCGCTGTGGACGCGGTCCGCGGTCTTCGACTTCGACGGGGAGACCATCGAGGCGCGCGAGACCTTCTTCGTCGCCCGCACGGCGGGGTTCACCCCCAGCCGGGCCGGGTTCACCGAGCTGGAGCGGGCCACCCTGGTCGAGGCCCGCTGGTGCACCCCCGAGGACGTGCGGGCGCTCGAGCTGGCGGGGGAGCGGGTGTTCCCGGAGCGCCTGGACGCGCTGCTGGGCGAGGCGGTCGCAGCGGCGGACGGGCACCCGGTGGGAGTCCCCCGGGTCCTCCCCTGAGCCTGGCGAGCGCACCCGGACGACCCGCCTAGACTCCGTGACGATCCCTGTCAACCCTCTGCCCACCCCCGCCAGGAACCCAGGAGACACCGTGAGCACCCCCGAGAAGTCCAGCACCGGCACCGGTACGGCCCGCGTCAAGCGAGGCATGGCCGAGATGCTCAAGGGCGGCGTGATCATGGACGTGGTCAACGCCGCGCAGGCGAAGATCGCCGAGGACGCCGGCGCCGTCGCCGTCATGGCCCTGGAGCGGGTGCCCGCCGACATCCGCGCCGAGGGCGGCGTGTCCCGGATGAGCGACCCCGACATGATCGACGGCATCCAGGCGACGGTGAGCATCCCCGTCATGGCCAAGGCCCGCATCGGGCACTTCGTCGAGGCGCAGGTGCTGCAGAGCCTGGGCGTGGACTACATCGACGAGTCCGAGGTCCTCACCCCCGCCGACTACACCCACCACATCGACAAGTGGCGCTTCACGGTGCCCTTCGTCTGCGGGGCCACCAACCTCGGCGAGGCCCTGCGCCGCGTCACCGAGGGCGCGGCGATGATCCGCTCCAAGGGCGAGGCCGGCACCGGCGACGTGTCCAACGCGACCATGCACATGCGCACGATCTCCGCGGAGATCCGTCGACTCACCTCGATGAGCCCCGACGAGCTGTACGTCGCGGCCAAGGAGCTGCAGGCCCCGTACGACCTCGTCGTCGAGGTCGCGGCCGCCGGTCGGCTCCCCGTCACCCTGTTCACCGCCGGTGGGATCGCCACGCCGGCCGACGCCGCGATGATGATGCAGCTCGGGGCCGACGGCGTGTTCGTCGGCTCCGGCATCTTCAAGTCCGGCAACCCCGAGCAGCGGGCCGAGGCCATCGTGAAGGCCACCACGTTTCACGACGACGCGGACGTGGTGGCCAAGGTCAGCCGCGGCCTCGGCGAGGCGATGGTGGGGATCAACGTCGAGCAGCTGCCCGTGGACCACCGCCTCGCGTCGCGGGGCTGGTAGGCGGAGCCTCGCGTCGCGGGGCTGGTAGGCGCCAGCCCCGCGGGGCCGGTGGCGGCTCAGTCCTGGCGGACGGCCGGTCGGTCGGCGTGCTCGGAACGGACGAGCACGTCGGCGAGGTCGTCGGTGCCCACGTCGTCCTCGTGGTCGAGCAGCGCCGGCACCGTCCAGGCCTCGTCGTCGGGGGTGCGCCGCCGCAGCGCCGCGGCGGAGAGGTGCAGGTGCACGCCCAGCTCGACGGGGAGCCACTGCCCCAGCAGCATCGGCCCGTCGACCACCAGCACGGTGCCCGGGGCGGCCACCCGCCTCCCGGCCCGCGTCGCCCGGTCGGTGCGCGGGTCCCACAGGGTCGGCAGCCAGGTCCCGGTGCCGCCCGGTCCGAGGGGGTCGAGCACCTCACGGACGAGTGCGTCCAGGTCGAACCAGGCGCTCCGGTAGCTCTCGGCGTCGCGCCCGTGCTCCAGGCGCAGCGACGCCGGTCGCCAGAAGTCGGCCAGGCTGACGCGGGCGCACGGCCGTCCCGCGGCGCGCAGCCGCGTCGCCACCGCGTCCGCCAGCGCTCCGGGTGCCGCGGCGTCAGCCCCGTCCAGCACGACGCGAGCCCCCTGCTCGGGATCGAGACCGGCGCACCGCAGCGCCAGCTCGTCGGCCAGGACGGCGGGGGTGACGGGACGAAATCGGCTCACCGGCGCGGTCCGGTGCTCAGGTTCAGGACGACCGCGGCGTGGGCACGGCCCCGACGGGGACCAGCAGCGGTTCGCCCGCTCCGGCGTGCTCGCGGAGCACGCGGAGGAAGCCCTCCAGCGGCTGGGGCCGGCCGAACAGGTAGCCCTGGGAGAGCTCGCAGCCCAGCTCGGCGACGACCCCCCGCTCGCCCTCGGTCTCGACGCCCTCGGCGAGGGTCGTCACGCCCATCGCCTCGCACAGCGCGACCAGCCCGCGGACCAGGTCGCGCCGACGGGGGTCGTGGTCGACGCCGGCGATGATGCTGCGGTCGATCTTCACGACCCGCACGGGCAGCCGTCGCAGGTAGGCGATCGCGGAGTAGCCGGCCCCGAAGTCGTCGAGCACGAGGAGCGCTCCGGTGTCGGTGAGCCGGTGCACGGCGGCAAGGGTCTGCTCGTCGTCGGCGATGAGCACGCGCTCGGTCATCTCCAGCAGCAGCGCTGCGGTCCCGGCCACCCGCACACCCTCGCGCACGAGCTCCACGAGCGCCGGGTCGCCGAGCTGGTGGGCGGAGAGGTTCACCGCGACGGACACGTCCCGACCGGCCGCGGCCTGGAGGCTCGGCAGGTCCGTGATGACCTGGCTCAGGACACGCCGGCCGAGCGCGTCGATGAGCCCGCACTCCTCGGCCAGCGGCACGAACACCGAGGGCGGGACGTCCACGCCGTCCCGGGTCCAGCGCACCAGGGCCTCGGCGCCGTCCACCCGGACCCGCTGCAGGTCGACCACGGGCTGGTAGTGCACCTGCAGGGTGTCCATGTCCCGGCGCAGGTCCGCGACCATGAGCAGCCGCTGCTCGGTGTCGTGCAGCATCGCGGGGCTGAAGCCTCGGTACGTCCCCTTGCCGGAGCGCTTCGCCAGGTCGAGGGCGATGTCGGCGTGGGCGACCACGGCGGTGGCGTCCTCCCCGCATCCCCAGCCCGCCGTTCCCGCGCTCGCGCCGATCTCCCGGACCGGGCACGACCCCCCGCCGTGGTCGCGGCGCAGGGCGCGCAGCACCCGGTCCGCGGTGCGGGCCGGCGCGTCCGTGCCGCCGGCGAGCACGAGGATCGCGAACTCGTCACCGCCGAAGCGGGCGACGACGTCGTCCTCACCGACGGCGTTCCGCAGGCGACGGCCGACCTCGGCGAGGTAGGCGTCCCCGGCGCCGTGACCGAGGCCGTCGTTGACCGCCCGGAAGTCGTCGAGGTCCAGCAGCACGAGGCCGACGCCCTCGCCGGACGGGTGCTGCTGCAGCGCCTCCTGCAGGCGCAGCACCAGGCCGCCACGGTTGAGCAGCCCGGTCAGCGCGTCGTGGGACTCGCCGTGGGCGATCTCCGCGGTGAGGGTGAACCGGTCCCGTGCGTGGTCGGCCATGAGCACGAGGGCAGCGAGAGCGCGTCGGTCCTCGGCGCGGGCGGCGCCCGGCCGGTAGGGGGCGTGCTGCACCAGCCACCGAGCCTGCGCCCCGGTTCCGCAGGCCACTCCGACCTCGTCGCGTCCGGGCGGCGCGTCCCGCAGCACCGGCCGACGGTGGTCGAGGAGCTGCGCCGCCGTGGCCTCGAGCCGCTCGACGACCTGGCCGACATCGGTCAGCCCGCGGAAGCGTCCGGCAGCCTCGTGCAGCCCGGCGTTGATCCGTCGCACGCGGTCGCGCTCGACGAGGAGCCGGCACACCACGACCAGCGTGGCCAGCGGCACCAGCAGCAGCAGCAAGGTCCAGCCCGGGAGGCTGCGGTGGGCCAGCACCCCCAGGTGGACCAGGACCGCGGCCGAGACGAGCAGCAGCGCCGACAGGCCGACGGCGGCCGGTCGCAGCTCCGGCCGCAGCGGGGTGCCCAGCTCCCGCGTCAGCTGCACGCGAGAGACGACCAGGTCGATCACCACGGCGGCGAGCAGGGCCAGCAGGATTGCGGGGAGGGTGAGCAGCCGGGGGCCCGGGGCATCCGGTCCGGTCACGCCGAGAAGGCCGAGGACTCCCGCGGCCGCGCCCCCGCAGGTGCTGGCCAGGGCCACGTTGAACACGCGGTGCCGCACGGCCCGGACGCCGGGCGTGAGCAGGTGCCCGACCACGACCCCGGCCAGCCACCAGCTCGCCGCGGTGCGGGACGGCTCGGTGATCACGACGAACACCAGGACCGCGGGCTCCAGGCCGATCACGAGGCCGCCACCGGGGCGGGGCAGGGAGACGGGAAAGCTCACCAGCAGCGCGGTGACCACGGCGGCACCGAGACCGGTGACGGTCCACGTCGGTGGTGCGCCGCTTCGCAGCAGGACACCGGCGACCGCAGCCCCGGTGAGCACCGTCACCACCATGCTCACGACGGCGTCGCGAGGCAGCGCCGGGCGCAGCAGCACGGCACGGGCCCCTGTCTGTGGTGGTGGGCGGGAGTGGGGGGAGTTCGGTGCCCCTCACGTCGTGTCGACCGCTCCGGGCCCGACTTGAGCACGTCGTGGGCACGACCGGTGGCGCCGCCGCACCGGTGCCGGCCTCGCCGTCCGTCGCCCGGTGGGGGTACGTCTAGCCTGGCGTCCCGTGTCGTCCCCCCCGCTCGTCGGTGTCCTCGCCCTGCAGGGGGACGTGCGGGAGCACGTCGCCGCGCTCGGCTCGGCGGGGGCCCGGACCGTGCCGGTGCGCCGACCCGAGGAGCTCGCGGCGCTGGACGGGCTCGTCCTGCCCGGCGGCGAGTCGACGACCATGAGCCGCCTGCTGGGCACCTCCGGGCTGCTCGAGCCGCTGCGGGACCGCGTCCGCGGCGGACTGCCCGTGTACGGCTCGTGCGCCGGGATGATCCTGCTCGCCGACGAGGTCCTCGACACCCGGCCCGACGCGGCCGGGATCGGGGGCCTGGACGTCACCGTGCGCCGCAACGCCTTCGGTCGGCAGGTCGACTCCTTCGAGACCGACCTGGCGGTGTCCGGGATCGCCGGGGACCCGCTGCGCGCGGTGTTCATCCGGGCGCCCTGGGTGGAGCGGGTCGGGGCCGGCGTGCAGGTGCTGGCGACCGTCCCGCCGGGACACGGTGCCGCGAGCGGGCGGGTCGTCGCGGTCCGTCGGGACGGGCTGCTGGCCACCTCGTTCCACCCCGAGATCACCGGTGACCACCGCGTGCACGCCTACTTCCTGCAGGTCGTGCGGGGGCTCGCGTGATCGGGCCGGCCGCTAGGCTCAGCCCTCACAGCACCGAGACGGGAAGGGGCGCACGCCGATGAGCGGCCACTCCAAGTGGGCAACCACGAAGCACAAGAAGGCCGTGATCGACGCCCGCCGGGGCAAGTCGTTCGCGAAGCTGGTGAAGAACATCGAGGTCGCCGCGCGCACCGGCGGTGGCGACCCGGTGGGCAACCCGACGCTGTTCGACGCCATCCAGAAGGCGAAGAAGACCTCGGTGCCCAACGACAACATCGAGCGCGCCCGCAAGCGCGGGGCCGGCGAGGAGGCGGGCGGCGCCGACTACCAGACGATCATGTACGAGGGGTACGGCCCCAACGGGGTCGCGCTGCTGGTGGAGTGCCTCACCGACAACCGCAACCGGGCCGCCGGCGAGGTCCGCACCGCGATGACCCGCAACGGCGGCAACCTGGCCGACCCGGGCTCGGTGGCCTACCTGTTCGCCCGCAAGGGCGTGGTGACCCTGGAGAAGGGCGGCCTCTCCGAGGACGACCTGCTGCTGGCCGTGCTCGAGGCCGGCGCCGAGGAGGTCAACGACCACGGCGATACCTTCGAGGTGATCAGCGAGCCCACCGACCTGGTCGCGGTGCGCAGCGCGCTGCAGGAGGCGGGCATCGACTACGACTCGGCGGAGGCCAGCTTCCAGCCGTCGATGAGCGTGCCCGTGGACGCCGACGGTGCGCGCAAGGTGTTCAAGCTCGTCGACGCGCTCGAGGACTCCGACGACGTCCAGAACGTCTACTCGAACGTCGACCTGTCCGACGAGGTGCTCGCTGAGCTCGACGCCGATGACTAGGGACACCGAGGACTAGGGACACCGAGGACTGAGGCGGGCCGCACCGTGCGGGGTGTGTCGCTCGCCGGGCCGCCCGTCGCGCGCCGCTAGGGTTCGAACGTCAGTTCGGGTGCGGTGTCGCGGGGAGGTGTGCACGTGCGGGTGCTCGGCGTCGATCCGGGGCTCACCCGGTGCGGGTTCGGCGTGGTCGACTCGCCCCGCGGCCGCGAGGTGCGGGCGGTCGCGGTGGGCGTGGTCCGCACCCCGCCCGAGCTCGACCTGGCCCAGCGCCTGCTGCAGGTGGCCGACGCGGCCGAGGCGTGGCTGGACGCGCACGCCCCCGACGTGGTCGCGGTGGAGCGGGTGTTCAGCCAGCACAACGTCCGGACCGCGATGGGCACGGCCCAGGCCGGTGGTGTCGTGGCGCTCGCCGCGGCCCGGCGGGGCATCCCCGTCAGCTTCCACACCCCCAGCGAGGTGAAGGCCGCCGTGACCGGCAACGGCCGCGCCGACAAGGCCCAGGTCACCGCCATGGTGACCCGGGTGCTCGGACTCACCGAGGCACCGAGGCCCGCCGACGCCGCCGATGCGCTGGCCCTGGCCGTCTGCCACTGCTGGCGGGCCCCGATGCTGCGCCGGATGGCCGTGGCCGAGGCGGCCGCCGCCGAGGCCGCCCGGACCTACCGGGCCCGCCTCGCCAGGGCCGGCCGGTGATCGCCTCCGTCCGCGGCGCGGTCCTCGCCGTCGCGCTGGACCACGCCGTGCTCGAGGTCGGTGGCGTGGGCCTCGCCGTCCACGCGACCCCCAGCACGCTCGCCACCCTGCGGCGCGGCACCGAGGCCCGGCTCGCCACCGCGCTGGTGGTGCGGGAGGACTCGCTGACCCTGTACGGCTTCGCCGACGACGAGCAGCGCGAGCTGTTCGGCCTGCTGCAGACCGTCTCCGGGGTGGGCCCGCGCCTGGCCATGGCCGTGCTCGCCGTGCTCGAGCCCGAGGTGCTGCGCGGTGCCCTGGCCCAGGGTGAGCTGGCGGTGCTGCAGCGCGTGCCCGGCATCGGCAAGCGCGGGGCCGAGCGCCTGGTGGTCGAGCTGCGCGACAAGGTGGAGGCCGTGGCGACCCCCGGTGCGGTCGCACCCGGGGGCGGTGCGGTGCGCGACCAGGTGCTCGACGCGCTCGTGGGCCTCGGGTTCACCGCCAAGCAGGCCGAGCCCGCCACCGACGCCGTGCTGGCCGCCGAGCCGGGGCTCGGCACGGCGGCCGCGCTGCGGGCGGCGCTGAGCAGCCTGGGGACCCGTCGGTGACCCACCCCGCCGACGCCGTGCCCGGGCAGGACGCCCTGGCCGCCTCGCTCTCCGCCGCCCTCGTCGCCGAGGACCGCGACGCGGAGTCGAGCCTGCGGCCGCGGGACCTCGACGAGTTCATCGGCCAGCCCCGGGTGCGCGAGCAGCTCCAGCTGGTGCTGCAGGGCGCGCAGCAGCGCGGCACCCCGCCCGACCACGTGCTGCTCTCCGGGCCGCCCGGGCTGGGCAAGACCAGCCTCGCCATGATCATCGCGGCCGAGCTGGGCAGCGCCCTGCGGCTCACGTCGGGACCGGCCCTGGAGCGCGCCGGCGACCTCGCGGCGATGCTGAGCAACCTCGTCGAGGGCGACGTGCTGTTCATCGACGAGATCCACCGCATCGCGCGCCCGGCCGAGGAGATGCTGTACCTGGCCATGGAGGACTTCCGCGTCGACGTGGTCGTGGGCAAGGGCCCCGGGGCGACGTCGATCCCGCTGGAGGTCGCCCCGTTCACCCTGGTCGGAGCGACGACCCGCTCCGGCGCGCTCACCGGGCCCCTGCGCGACCGCTTCGGCTTCACCGCGCAGATGGAGTTCTACTCCGCGGCCGAGCTCGAGCAGGTGCTGCACCGCTCCGCCCGCATCCTCGGGGTGCCGCTGGACACCGCGGCTGCGGCCGAGGTGGCCGGTCGCTCCCGGGGCACGCCGCGCATCGCGAACCGGCTGCTGCGGCGGGTGCGCGACTACGCCGACGTGCGCGGCGACGGCACCGTGGACGTGGCCACCGCGCGGGCGGCGCTGGCCGTCTACGACGTCGACGAGCTCGGGCTCGACCGGCTCGACCGCGCCGTGCTCGGCGCCCTGGTGCGCAGCTTCGGCGGCGGGCCGGTGGGGGTGTCCACCCTGGCCGTGGCGGTGGGGGAGGAGCCCGCCACCGTGGAGGAGGTGTGCGAGCCGTTCCTGGTGCGCGCCGGGATGATCGCCCGCACCCCGCGCGGGCGGGTGGCCACCGCGGCGGCGTGGACGCACCTCGGCCTGGGTGCCCCGCCGGACGCGCTGGCGGGCGGGCCCGACACGCTGATCGGCTGACCGGCGTCGCCCGGGTGGCACACTGGGGTCACCGACCGACCACCAGAGAGAGGACGACGACGATGTCCGCAGGGCTCATCCTTCCGCTGCTCGTGATCTTCGCGGGGCTGATGTTCCTCGCGCAGCGCCGCCAGAAGAAGGAGGCGCAGGCCGTCAAGTCCATGCAGGACGCACTGGCCCCCGGTGACCTCGTGACGACCACCTCCGGCCTGCACGGCACCATCGTCGACCTCGACGACGACACCGTGGACCTCGAGATCGCCGAGGACGTGGTCACCACCTGGAACCGCCTGGCCGTCCGGCAGCGCGTCGTGCCCACCGTCGACCCCCTCGCGGCGGGCGACCCCGAGCTCACCGACACCGAGCTCACCGACACCGAGCTCACCGACACCGAGCTCGCCGGCGCCGAGGGTGACCGCGCCCCGGACTCGCTCGCCGCGCTGGACGACACGAGGGACACCGGTCCGCGGCTGACCAAGGACTGACCTCACCTCGACCGTCCGCACCAGCGGGTACGGTCGCTCCCCGTGCACGTGACCTCATGGTCCGTCACCGCATGACCGAGACACCGTACGACCGAGAAGTTGCAGGGCCGATGTCGTCGGCACAGACCCGCTGCCGCGCGCAGCCACCCGAGCTGAGGAGAACGACGGATCGTGGCACCCCAGGCCGGGCAGGTGCGACCCGCTCGTTACCTCTCCCTCTTCGTCCTCATCGTGGCGGCGCTCTACGCGCTGGTCTTCTTCACCGGGGGCGGCTCGCCCAAGCCCAAGCTGGGGATCGACCTCCAGGGCGGCACCCGGGTCACCCTGAGTGCCACCACGCCGGACGGCAGCGCCCCCACGCAGGAGAACCTGCAGCTGGCCCGCTCGATCATCGAGACCCGGGTCAACGGCATCGGTGTCTCGGGCTCCGAGGTGCTGATCGACGGCAGCAACCTCGTCATCACCGTCCCCGGCGACGACGGCGCGCAGGCCCGCAGCCTCGGCCAGACGGCGCGGCTCAACTTCCGCGGTGTCGTGACCGAGGTCGGTGCCACCCCGGCTCCGGGCGTCGCCACCCCGGGCTCCGCACCGGCCAGCCCCGCCCCCGCGAGCCCCGCGCCGGCCAGTCCCACGCCCGCCCCCGCGACGACGGCGCCCGCGGCCACCACCCCGGCGCCCCAGGGTCGCGTGCTGCCCGCCCAGGCGCCGACGACGACGGCGGACCCGAGCGCAGCCCCGACCCCGGCCGCCCCGACCACCGCACCGAGCCCCACCTCCGCAGCGGCCGACGGCACCACCGCCGAGCAGCGCGCGGCCGCCACGGCGGCGGCCAAGGCCACCCGGCAGAGCACCGACCCCGCCACCCAGCAGGCCGCACTCGCCGCGCTGGACTGCACCCAGCCCGACCCGCTCCTGGGCAACGACGACCCCAAGCTCCCGCTCGTCGCGTGCGGCCAGGACGGGACGACGAAGTTCATCCTCGCCCCGAGCCTGCTCGACGGACAGGCGATCAGCGACGCGACCAGCGGCCTCGCCCAGGGCGGGGTGGGCTACGAGGTCCGGCTCACGCTGAACACGGACGGCCTCAACACCTGGGCCACCTACACGTCGCAGAACGTCGGCAAGCAGGCCGCCTTCGTGCTGGACTCGAAGGTCGTCAGCGCCCCCATGATCAACAGCGCGATCACCACCAACCCCACCCTCATCACCGGGGGCACCGGCGGGTTCAGCCAGACCGAGGCCTCGTCGCTGGCCGAGTCGCTGAAGTACGGCTCCCTGCCGCTGAGCTTCACCCAGTCCGAGGCGCAGACCGTGTCGGCCAGCCTCGGCCTCGCGTCGCTGCAGGCGGGTCTGCTCGCCGGCGGCGTCGGCCTGGTCCTCGTCTTCGTCTACTGCCTCATCTACTACCGCCTGCTCGGCGTGCTCACGGTGCTCAGCCTGGTGCTCGCGTTCAGCATCGTCTACGCGGTCATCGTCCTGCTGGGCCGCTTCATCGACTTCACCCTCGACCTGTCCGGCATCGCGGGGCTCATCGTGGCCATCGGCATCACCGCGGACTCGTTCGTCGTGTTCTTCGAGCGCCTGAAGGACGAGGTGCGCGAGGGCCGCAGCTTCCGCTCGGCCGTCCCCCGCGGCTGGATCCGCGCGCGGCGCACCATCCTCTCCGCCGACGCGGTGAGCTTCTTGGCTGCCGCCGTGCTCTACCTGCTCGCCGTGGGCCAGGTCAAGGGCTTCGCCTTCACGCTGGGGGTGTCGACCGTGCTCGACCTCGTCGTCGTCTTCCTCGTCACCCACCCGCTGGTCGCCCTGGCCTCGCGGTCGAAGACGTTGTCCAAGCCCGCGTACACCGGGCTGGGTGCCGTGCAGCACATCGCCGCCGAGCGTCGTGCCGCCGCCGCCCGCCCCACCGCCCCGCCGGGGACACGTCCCACAACCCAGCAGACGGAGGCGTCAGCATGACCACCACCGAGGCGCCCGCACCGGAGCCGACCGAGCCGGAGACCGCCACCTCCGCCGCGCGCAGCGAGCAGGAGGCGAAGGCGGGGCTGTTCACCCGGCTCTACACCGGCACCGGGGCGTTCGACGTCATCGGCCAGCGCAACCGCTTCTTCGTCGTCTCCGTCGTCGTCGTGCTCATCTGCCTGGGCTCGGTGATCTTCCGCGGGTTCAACCTGGGCATCGACTTCGAGGGCGGCACCCAGGTCCAGTTCCCGGCCGGCACCGCCACCACCGAGCAGGTCACCACCTCCTACACCGATGCCCTCGGCATGCCCCCGGTGAGCGTCCAGACGGTGGGGACGGGCGGCTCGGCCACCATCCAGCTGCGCTCGCTGAGCCTGGACGAGCCGCAGGTCGAGACCCTGAAGCAGCAGCTGTTCACCGACTTCCAGCCCGTCGGCACCGACGGGACCGCCAGCGTCAACGCGATCAGCGACTCCGCCGTGAGCTCCACCTGGGGCGGGGAGATCACCCAGAAGGCCATCATCGCGCTGGTCGTGTTCCTGGTGCTGGTGACGGTGTTCCTCGCCATCCGCTTCGAGCGGGACATGGCGATCGGTGCCCTGGTCTCGCTGTTCCACGACGTGTTCATCACCGCCGGGGTCTACTCGATCATCGGGTTCGAGGTCACCCCCGGCACCGTCATCGGGCTGCTCACCATCCTGGGGTTCTCCCTGTACGACACCGTCGTGGTGTTCGACAAGGTGCAGGAGAACACCCGCGGGGTCCTCAGCCTCACCCGCCGCACCTACGCCGAGCAGACCAACCTCGCCGTGAACCAGACCTTCATGCGCTCCATCAACACCACCGTGATCGCGGTGCTGCCGGTGCTGGGGCTGCTCGTGGTCGGCGTCGGGCTGCTCGGGGTCGGCACGTTGAAGGACCTCGCCCTGGTCCAGCTCACCGGCCTCCTGGTCGGGACGTACTCGTCGATCTTCCTGGCCGCCCCGCTGCTGGTCACCCTGAAGGAGCGCTCCGGCGAGGTCGCGGTGCACACCCGCAAGGTGCTCGCCCGCCGGGCGAGCCTCGCCAAGCGCGTCGAGGGCGGCGACGGCGGCGGTGAGCTGGTCGGGGCCGCCTCCGGCACGCCCACCACGGCCACCGCCGCGAGCCCCGCCCGACCGGGCTCGCGCCCGCGCCCCGGCGCCCGCCCGAGCGGCAAGCGCACCCGGTGACCACCGCCGCCGAGCGGGTCCGGGCCCTCACCCGCACGGTGCCCGACTTCCCCGTCGACGGCGTGCAGTTCGCCGACCTCACCCCGGTGCTGGCCGACGCGCGGGGCCTGGCCCTGGTGGTCGACGAGCTCGCGCGGGGGCAGCGCTGCGACCTGGTCGCGGCCGTCGACGCCCGGGGCTTCCTGCTCGGGTCCGGGGTGGCCCTGGCGCTGGGGGTCGGGGTGCTCGCGGTGCGCAAGGCCGGCAAGCTGCCGCCGCCGGTGCACGCGCAGTCCTACGCCCTGGAGTACGGCGAGGCGACGCTGGAGGTCCCGGGCGTGGACATCGACCTCAGCGGCCGGCGCGTCCTGGTCGTCGACGACGTCCTCGCCACCGGGGGGACCCTGGCCGCCACGGTGTCCCTGCTGCGCCGCTGCGGGGCGCAGGTCACCGGGGTGGGCGTGGTCCTGGAGATCCCGGGCCTCGGCGGGCGCGACGCCCTGCCGGGCCTCGACGTGCGCGTGGTGGCGCCCGCGTCGGCGTCCCGGTAGCGGTACTACGCTGGGCGCGATGAGCCAGCAGGTCGATCCCGCGTCGGTGCCGGCGACGACCCCGGACGGCGGCACTCGTGCGGTCGCGCCCACCTCGTCGACGACCCGCCGGGTCCGGGCGCGGCTGGCCCGCCGGCTCGCCACCCCGCGCGCGGGCGCGGTCACGGCGGCGCTGGAGCCGCTGGCCGCGGTCCACCTCGGCATGCACCCCAAGTCCGACCTGGCGCTGCTGCAGCGCGCCTACGACGTCGCCGAGAACCACCACGACGGCCAGATGCGGCGTTCCGGCGACCCGTACATCACCCACCCGCTGGCGGTCGCGACCATCCTCGCCGAGATGGGGATGGACACCACCACCCTGGTGGCGGCGCTGCTGCACGACACGGTCGAGGACACCGGCTACACCCTCGACGCGGTGCGCGAGGAGTTCGGCGACGAGGTGGCGCACCTCGTCGACGGGGTGACCAAGCTGGACAAGGTGGCGCTGGGCTCGGCCGCCGAGGCGGAGACCATCCGCAAGATGATCATCGCCATGGCGCGCGACCCCCGGGTGCTCGTGATCAAGGTCGCCGACCGGCTGCACAACATGCGGACCATGCGCTTCCTGCCGCCGGAGAAGCAGGCCCGCAAGGCCACGGAGACCCTGGAGGTCATCGCGCCGCTCGCGCACCGCCTGGGCATGGCCACGGTGAAGTGGGAGCTCGAGGACCTGGCCTTCGCGATCCTGCACCCCAAGCGCTACGACGAGATCGTCCGCCTGGTCGCCGACCGCGCCCCCTCCCGCGACACCTACCTGGAGCGGGTGCGCACCGAGATCGGCGCCGAGCTGTCGGCGGCGCGCCTGGACGCGACGGTGGAGGGACGGCCCAAGCACTACTGGTCGATCTACCAGAAGATGATCATGAAGGACCGCGACTTCGACGACATCCACGACCTCGTCGGGGTGCGGGTGCTCTGCGACGAGGTCCGGGACTGCTACGCCGCCGTGGGGGTGGTGCACGCCAAGTGGCAGCCCATGCCCGGCCGGTTCAAGGACTACATCGCCCAGCCCCGCTACGGGGTGTACCAGTCGCTGCACACCACCGTGGTCGGCCCCGAGGGCAAGCCGCTGGAGGTGCAGCTGCGCACCCGGGCCATGCACCGCACCGCGGAGTTCGGCATCGCCGCCCACTGGCGCTACAAGGAGACCCGCGGGAGGGTCGCGGCGGACCCGCAGGCCACCGAGGTCGACGACATGGCCTGGATGCGCCAGCTGCTCGACTGGCAGCGGGAGGCCGCCGACCCCGGGGAGTTCCTGGACTCGCTGCGCTACGACCTCTCCCTCGCCGAGATCTTCGTCTTCACCCCCAAGGGCGACGTGATCAGCCTGCCGGCGGGCTCCACCCCCGTCGACTTCGCGTACGCCGTGCACACCGAGGTCGGCCACCGCTGCATCGGTGCCCGGGTCGACGGCCGCCTCGTCGCGCTCGAGCGGCCCCTGGAGAACGGCCAGAGCGTGGAGGTGTTCACCTCCAAGGCGCTCAGCGCCGGCCCCACCGCCGACTGGGCGGGCTTCGTGGTGTCACCCCGCGCCCGCGCCAAGATCCGGCAGTGGTTCGCCAAGGAGCGCCGCGAGGAGGCGCTCGAGGCGGGCAAGGACGCGATCACCAAGGAGGTCCGTCGCGGCGGGCTCCCGCTGCAGCGCCTGGTCAACGCCGAGGCGATGGCTGCGGTGACCCGCGAGCTGCACTACGTCGACGTCTCCGCCCTCTACGCGGCCGTGGGGGAGGGCCACGTCTCCGCCCAGCACGTCGTCGCGCGGCTGGTCGCCCAGATCGGGGGGGTCGACGAGGCCCAGGAGCAGCTCGCCGAGCGCTCCACGCTGTCCACGGCCACCCGCCCCCGTCCGGGCGGTGACGTCGGCGTCGAGGTCACCGGGCTGGTCGGGGTGCTGACCAAGCTGGCCAGGTGCTGCACCCCGGTGCCCGGCGACGAGATCCTCGGCTTCGTGACCCGGGGCGGCGGCGTGAGCGTGCACCGCACCGACTGCACCAACGCGGGCTCGCTGGGGGAGCAGGCCGAGCGCCTCGTCGAGGTCACCTGGGCGCCGTCGGCGACGTCGGTGTTCCTCGTCGCCATCCAGGTCGAGGCCCTCGACCGGCACCGCCTGCTCTCCGACGTCACCAAGGTGCTCGCCGACGAGAAGGTGAACATCCTCTCCGCCTCGGTCGCCACCAGCCGGGACCGGGTCGCGATCAGCAAGTTCACCTTCGAGATGGGCGACCCCAAGCACCTCGGCCACGTGCTGGACGTGGTCCGCAACGTCGAGGGCGTCTACGACGTCTACCGGGTGACCAGCGCGGGTTGAGCGGCCCCGCCGGCTCAGGCCGCCGCGGTGACGGACGTGACGGTCACCGGGGTGGCGGGGGCACCGTCGCCCGAGCCGTCGGCGGTGCCCCCGGCGGCGATCGCGTCGAGCACCTTCAGCCCGGCCTCGCCGATGGTGCCGAACACCGTGTACTGCGGGGGCAGCGGGGAGTCGTCGTAGACGAGGAAGAACTGGCTGCCGTTGGTGCCGGCGCCGGCGTTCGCCATGGCGATGGTGCCGCGCGGGTACGTCGCCGGGGTCTGCAGCGCCGCGTCACCCTCGGGGTAGGTGTCGGTGGGGAACTCGTTGGCGAAGGAGTAGCCGGGCCCGCCGGTGCCCTTGCCCGTGGGGTCGCCGCACTGCAGCACCTTGATGCCCTGCGTGGTCAGCCGGTGGCAGGGGGTGGCGTCGAAGTAGTTCTGCTTGGCCAGGCTGAGGAAGCTGTTCACGGTGCAGGGGCTCTCCGCGCGGTCCAGGGTCAGCGGGATCGCCCCGGCGCTGGTGTCCATGGTCACCGCGACGGTCCCCTTCGTGGTCACGTCCGCCGCGCTCGGCGCGGTGTTGGCCTTGGCCGCCGGCTGGTCCTTGGTGGCGGGGTAGGCGCAGGTCACCGTGGCCGGCAGCGCCTGGGTGCGCGCGGCGGGCAGCGGGGCCGGTGCGGCCGTGCTGGGGGCCGCAGCGTCCGTGCTGGGAACAGGGGCCCCGGAGGTGGCCGTGTCCGGTCCCCCGGCGGCGGTGTCCGACGCGCCGGACCCGCCCCGGGTGGCCAGCACGATCGCCACGACGACGCCGATCAGCAGCACGGCGCTGATCCCGGACAGGGCCACGGTCAGGGTGCGGCGCTTGCGGGCCCGCTCGGCGCGTCGCTCCAGCTGGCGCTCCAGCTTGCGCTTCGCGGCCTGGCGTCGCTGCTCGTTCGTCGGCACCGCGGTGGCTCCACTCTCTCGTCAGGTCGGACGTGCGGTGCTCGAGTGTGCCAGCCGCACGGGTGGGGCCGGTGTGACGTCGGGCCCGGGAGCGTCCGGAGCTAGGCTCGCGCCCATGCTCGTCGCCGGCTTCCCCGCGGGATCGTTCCAGACCAACTGCTACGTCCTGGCCCCCGAGCCCGGTGGGCCCTGCGTGGTCGTCGACCCCGGCCAGGACGCGGTGGAACCCCTCATGGCGCTGCTGGAGCGCCACCGTGTCACCCCCGTCGCGGTGCTGCTGACCCACGGGCACGTCGACCACACCTGGTCGGTCCACCCCGTGTGCGACGGCAACGACATCCCCGCCTACATCCACCCCGCCGACCGGGCGATGATCGCCGACCCCGGTCGTGGCGTCAGCCCGCAGCTGGCGGCCGTGCTCGGCGACCTGACCTTCCGCGAGCCCGACGAGGTGGTCGAGATGACCGACGGCAGCGTCCTGGACCTCGGGGGGATCCGTCTCACCGTCGACCACACCCCCGGGCACACCGAGGGCTCCGTCGTCTTCCGCACCGACCACGAGTCCGATCAGGGCGCAGGTCAGCTCGTGCTCGCCGGGGACACCCTGTTCGCCGGCTCGGTCGGCCGCTCGGACATGCCGGGCGGCGACGGTGACACCCTCCTCGCCTCGATCGCGACCAAGCTGCTGACCCTCGACGACGCCACGCTGGTGCTGCCCGGGCACGGCCCGACCACCACGATCGGGGCCGAGCGGGCGTCGAACCCCTTCCTGGTGGGGCTGTCGACCGCGGAGGGCCGGCCGTGAGCACCTTCCACGCGCCCAAGGGCGTCCCCGACTACGTCCCGCCCGGCTCGGCCGCCTTCGTCGCCGTCCGCGATGCGCTGACCCGGCAGGCCCGCCTCGCCGGCTACGGCCACGTCGAGCTGCCCGTCTTCGAGGACACGGCCCTGTTCGCCCGGGGGGTGGGGGAGTCCACCGACGTGGTGAGCAAGGAGATGTACACCTTCGCCGACCGCGGCGACCGCTCGGTGACCCTGCGCCCGGAGGGCACCGCGGGGGTGGTGCGCGCGGTCATCGAGCACTCCCTCGACCGGGGTGGGCTGCCCGTGAAGCTCAGCTACGCCGGACCGTTCTTCCGCTACGAGCGCCCGCAGGCCGGCCGCTACCGCCAGCTCCAGCAGGTCGGCGTCGAGGCCATCGGGGTGGACGACCCGGCCCTGGACGCCGAGGTGATCGCGATTGCCGACGCCGGGTTCCGCTCGCTGGGGCTCACCGGGTTCCGCCTCGACATCACCACCCTGGGCGACGAGTCCGACCGCCCCGCCTACCGCGAGGTGCTGCAAGGTTTTCTCGCCGGGCTGGACCTCGACGACGCGACCCGGGAGCGCGCCCGGATCAACCCGCTGCGGGTGCTCGACGACAAGCGGCCCGAGGTCCGGGCGATGACCGCGGACGCGCCGCTGATGCGCGAGCACCTCTCCGACGCCAGCCGGCAGCACTTCGCCACCGTCCTGGAGCTGCTCGACGGCCTGGGCGTCCCGTGCACGGTGAACCCGCGGATGGTGCGCGGGCTGGACTACTACACGAAGACGACGTTCGAGTTCGTGCACGACGGGCTGGGTGCGCAGTCCGGGATCGGCGGCGGCGGACGCTACGACGGGCTCATGGCGTCCCTCGGCGGGCCGCCGCTCAGCGGCATCGGCTTCGGCCTCGGGGTGGACCGCACCATCCTCGCGCTGGCCGCCGAGGGCGTGCCGGTGGGCGAGACCTCCCGGGTGGACGTGTTCGGGGTGCCGCTGGGCACGGCGGCGCTCACCGCGCTGGTCCCGGTGGCCGGGGCGCTGCGCGCGAGTGGGGTGCGGGTGGACCTGGCCTACGGGGGGCGCGGGCTCAAGGGTGCGATGAAGGCCGCCGACCGCTCCGGCGCCCGGTTCGCGCTCGTGCTGGGCGACCGTGACCTGGAGGGCGGCGTGGTCGGGGTCAAGGACCTGGTCAGCGGGGCGCAGGTCGAGGTCGCGCTCGACGCGGTCGTGGAGCACCTGCGCGAGCGGCTGGGCTGAGCGGCGTCGTTCACCCCCTGCTGGTGCCGAGACGCCCGCCGACGACGGCCGCGGCTCCGACCAGGCCCAGTGCGAGCACCTCGCCGAGCAGGGTGATCGGGGCCAGCCCGGTGTGCAGCAGCTGCACCCCGAGGCCGACCACGGCGAGGCCGAGGGCCACCAGCGTGGCGGGCAGACCCCACCGCCGACCGTCCGCGAGCCCGGCCACCGCGACGAGCACCGCGGCGCCGGCCGCGCTGCCCACCAGCAGCAGCACCACCGTGCCGACCTGGGACACCTCGGCGAGCGGGGCGAGGTCGGAGTAGCGGCTCGGCATCCCCCCGGGCGCACCGCCGCCGAGCTGCACCCAGGTGGTGGCCCCGGCCTCGCCGGGGGCGAGCGCCACGGTGACCACCCCCAACCCGAGCCCCAGCAGGCCCAGCGCGGAGACACCCCGACCCCGGGCGTGGTCCGCACCCCGGGTGAGCAGGTGCGCCGTCACCCCGCCGAGCACGGCCAGGACCAGCGGCACGAGCAGCCAGCGCTGCTGGGCGGTCGGGGCGCCGGGCACGGCGAGGACGTCGCCGGGCTGCAGCGGGGTGTACGCGAACCACCCGAAGTCGTCCGGCCCCCCGGCGAGCGACCCGACCAGCACCAGGGCGACCAGCCCCTGGAGGACCCCGACGAGCGATCCGACGACCACGGCACGACGCATGCGCGCAGTGTGGCGCACCGGGGGCGGTGGGTACCGTCGGTCTCCCACCGACGCCGCCGTCGGCCGTGACGCTGAGGAGCAGGGATGACCGAGCCGCACGACGACCCGCCCGCCGAGGAGCCGCTGCCCGCGCCCGGGACGTCCCCCGCACCCGTGCGGCGCGCCACCGCCAAGCAGCGCCGGCTCGACGACGACATGTGGTGGGTGCGCAGCCTGGGCGGCACGGACGCGCCCGAGGTGGACCCGCTGCTGCCGACCTCGGAGCGCCTGCGCCGCGAGCTCGCCACGCTGCCCTCGAGCCTGGCCGAGCTCGGTGACGAGGACGAGGTGCGGGCCGCGGTCGTCGAGCTCAACCGCCGCATCGAGGAGTGGTCCCGGCACCTCGTCGTCTCCGACACCGCACCGCAGCCCACCGGCATCGCCCCGGTCGACGTGGACGCCGCCGTCGCCCGGTGGCACGCGGCGCGCACGCGCGGGGACGAGCCCGCTCGCGGACGACGCCTCCCGTGGCGCCGTCGCCGGGACGGTTGACAGCGAGGGCGACGCCTACCGGTGCTCGAGCAGGCGCGCCAGGGTGCGGATGGTCGCCTCGTGCGGTCGCAGGACCATCGTCGTCAGCACCGTCTCCTCCCAGCGGGCCAGCTCGGCGGCGATCTTCGCCTCGGGGCCGACGAGCGCGACGTCCTCCACCATGGCCAGCGGCACCGCCGCCACGGCCGCCCTCCGGTCACCGGCGAGGTAGGCGTCCTGGATGGCGGACACCTCGGCCTCCCAGCCCATCCGGGAGAACACGTCGGCGTGGAAGTTCGCCCCCTTCGCGCCCATGCCGCCCGCGTACAGGGCGATCTCCGGACGCAGCGCGTCGGCCGCCCGCTCCACGTCGTCGTCGATGACCACGGGCACCGGGCAAACCACCTCGAAGTCCGTCAGGGTGCGGCGGGCACCGTCCCGGCTGAAGCCGTCGGCCAGCGCGGCGCGGTAGAACTCGTCGGCGGAGGGGCCGAACCACAGCGGGAACCAGCCGTCGGCGATCTCCGCGGCCAGGGCCACGTTCTTGGGTCCCTCGGCGGCGAGGAAGACCGGCAGGTCGGCGCGGAGCGGGTGCACCGTGGAGCGCAGCGGCTTGCCCAGGCCTGCGCCGCCCACGTACGGCAGCGGGTAGAACGCGCCCTCGTGCCGCACCGGCGCCTCACGGGCCAGCACCTGGCGCACCACCTCGACGTACTCGCGGGTGCGGGCCAGCGGCTTGGGGTAGGGCTGCCCGTACCAGCCCTCCACGACCTGCGGGCCGCTCGCGCCGATCCCGAGGACGAACCGCCCGCTGGTGAGGTGGTCCATGGTCAGTGCCGCCATGGCGGCGGCGGTGGGGGTGCGGGCGGACATCTGCATGATCGAGGTGCCCAGGCGCACCCGCTCGGTGCGCGAGCCCCACCACGCCAGCGGGGTCAGCGCGTCGGAGCCGTACGCCTCCGCGGTCCACACCGAGTCCAGGCCCAGCGCGTCAGCCCTGGCCACCATCTCGGCGGCGCCCTCGGGCGGGCCGGCCGACCAGTACCCGACCGACAGTCCCAGCTTCACGACGAGCCCTCCTTGCGTTGCGGACCCCGACCGTACGACGCGACACCTCGGCGCAACAATCAGGCTTGACTGTTTGTTTCGTTCGGAGCACCCTCGTCACGTGACCACCGTCCTCTCGCGCCCGACGCAGGCCGACCGCAGCCGCGACACCCGCGGCAAGCTGATGGACGCCGTCGTGGACTGCCTGGTCGACGTCGGCTGGGCCGGCACCACCACCACCCTGGTCTCCGAGCGGGCCGGGGTGTCGCGGGGTGCGCAGCTGCACCACTTCGCCAGCCGGGGCGAGCTCGTGGCCGCGGCGGTCGAGCACCTGGGGGAGGAGGGGGTGCGCGAGCTGCGGGACCGCGCCACCGCGCTCGGTCGGCTCGCGGGGACCCCGGCCGTGGTGGGCCTGGTCGTCGACTTCTACGTCAGCCCGGTGTTCGCTGCGGCCCTCGAGCTGTGGGTGGCGGCACGGACCGACGCCGCGCTCCGCGAGCTCGTCCTCCCCCTGCAGGCCCGCCTAGGGCGGGAGAGCCACCGCGTGGCGGTCGAGCTCCTCGACGCCGACGAGCGCCGCCCGGGGGTCCGGGAGGCGGTGCAGGCCACCCTCGACCTCGCGCGCGGGCTCGCCCTGGCCAACACCCTGGCCGACGACGCCGACCGACGCGCCCGCATCGTGACGGCGTGGTCCACCCAGCTCGAGGAGATGCTCGGATGAGCGCGCAGCAGGAGGTCCTCGCCGACCTGTCCGCCGAGAACGACGACCTCGACGCCCGCGTGGCCGGCCTCGACGACACCGGGTGGCGCACCGCCACCCCCGCGGCGGGCTGGGACGTCGCCCGCCAGGTCGCCCACCTCGCCTGGACCGACCACGCCTCCCTGCTCGCCGCCACCGACCCCGACGGGTTCACGGCACTGCTGACCGACGCGGCGCAGGACCCCGGCGGCTTCGTGGACACCGCCGCTGCGGAGGGCGCCGCACGGCCGCCGGCCGCGCTGCTCGCCGGCTGGCGGTCCGGCCGGGAGGACCTGCTCACCGCGCTGGCCGGCGTGCCCTCCGGGATGAAGATCCCGTGGTTCGGCCCGCCGATGAGCGCGGCGTCGATGGCCACCGCGCGGCTCATGGAGACCTGGGCGCACGGTCAGGACGTCGCCGACGCGCTCGGGCAGGTCCGTGAGCCCACCGCCCGCCTGCGGCACGTCGCGCACATCGGGGTCCGCACGCACGGCTTCGCGCACCTGGTCAACTCCCTCGACCCCCCGGTCGCGCCCGTCCGGGTGGAGCTCACCGGTCCCGACGGCAGCACCTGGATCTGGAACGACGACGCGACCGACACCGTGCGCGGGCCCGCCCTGGACTTCTGCCTGCTCGTCACCCAGCGTCGGCACCGCGACGACCTCGCGCTGGTGGCGGAAGGGCCCGTGGCCCAGCAGTGGCTCACCGTCGCCCAGGCCTTCGCGGGCCCCCCCGGTGCCGGCCGGGCAGCGTCATGACCGACGACGTGCTCCGGATCGGCAACGCGTCGGGATTCCTCGGCGACCGCTTCTCAGCCGTGCAGGAGATGCTCACCGGCGGTGAGCTCGACGTGCTCACCGGCGACTACCTGGCCGAGCTGACCATGCTCATCCTCGGCCGCCAGCGCGCCAAGGACCCGGCCCGGGGCTACGCAGGCACCTTCCTGCGGCAGCTCGAGACCGGGCTCGGCGAGGCCCGGGCCCGGGGCGTGACGGTGGTGGCCAACGCGGGCGGGCTGAACCCGGCCGGACTTGCCGACGCGGTGCGGGCCCTGGCGCAGCGCCTCGGGCTCGACGTCACCGTGGCCCACGTCGAGGGCGACGACCTGCTGCCCCGGGCGGCCGAGCTCGGCTTCGGCGATGCGCTCACCGCGAACGCGTACCTGGGTGCAGCCGGGATCGCGACGTGCCTGCGGGCCGGGGCCGACGTGGTGGTCACCGGGCGGGTCACCGACGCGTCCCTCGTCGTCGGACCGGGGATGGCTCACTTCGGTTGGAGCGCAGGGGATCTGGATGCGCTGGCCGGGGCCGTCGTCGTCGGTCACGTGCTGGAGTGCGGCACCCAGGCGACCGGCGGCAACTACAGCTTCAGCGACCGGCACGACGTGCGCCGCCCGGGCTTCCCGCTGGCCGAGCTGCACGCCGACGGCAGCGCCGTCATCACCAAGCACCCGCACACCGGTGGCGCGGTCACGACGGGCACGGTCACCGCGCAGCTGCTCTACGAGATCCAGGGCGCGCGCTACGCCGGCCCGGACGTCACCACCCGCGTCGACACGATCCGCCTCGCGCAGGACGGCCCGGACCGGGTGCGGATCTCCGGCACCGTCGGCGAGGCGCCCCCGCCGACGACCAAGGTGTGCGTCAACACCCTGGGCGGGTTCCGCAACGAGATGACGGTCGCGCTCACCGGCCTCGACGTGGCGACCAAGGCGGAGCTCGTCACCGCCCAGCTCGAGGCGGCCCTGGACCCGCGTCCGCGGAGCGTGGCGTGGACCCTGAGCCGGCTCGACACCCCGGACGCCCCGACCCAGGCGCAGGCCACGGCGCTGCTGCGGTGCGCGGTGACCGACCCGGATCCGACGGTGGTCGGCCGGTCGTTCAGCGGGGCCGTCGTCGAGCTCGCCCTGGCCAGCATCGCCGGGTTCCACGTGCTGGACCCGCCGGGCGACGGCACCCCGTACGGCCGGTACACCGCGGCGTACGTGGACAACGCGGTGCCGCAGCACCTGGCCGCGGGTGTGCTGCACCAGCCGCCCGTCACCACCCGGCCGCTGCTCCCCGTGCCAAACCCGGAGCTCCCGGCCGCGCTCACCGGTCCGACCCGGAAGGTGCCGCTGGGCACCGTGTTCGGCGCGCGCTCGGGCGACAAGGGCGGCGACGCCAACGTCGGGGTGTGGGCCGAGTCCGACGCCGGGTACGCCTGGCTCGCCCACGAGCTCACGCCGGACCGGGTGCGGGTGCTGCTCCCGGAGACCGCCGAGCTGGAGATCCACCGCACCCTGCTGCCGAACCTGCGGGCGGTGAACCTCGTGCTCGTCGGCCTGCTCGGCGAGGGAGTGGCCAGTGCCTTCCGCTTCGATCCCCAGGCCAAGGCGGTGGGGGAGTGGCTGCGCAGCCGCCTCGTCGACCTGCCCGTCACGCTGCTGGGGGAGACCTCGTGAGCACGGCTGAGCACGTCGAGACCCGGAGCCCGCACGTCCGCGCCGCCGAGCTCGGCCTGCGGTGCCTGGGGTTCGACGCGGAGGTGGGCGGCTCCGGCGGGGACCTGCTCGACACCGTCGTGCTCGCCGACGGCACCGCGCTGCCGCACGTCGTCAACGGGGCCACGACCTCCAACACCTCCGGCACCCGGGCGGACGTCGTCACTACCGCGGTGCGCACGGGCGGGCCGGGCCACGGCCGGCCGCTGCTCGCCCGGCAGAGCGTGCGCCACACCCGGGTGGAGATGCGCGCCCGGATCGAGCTGGCCCGGGCGTTCACCCGGGACCGGGCCGTCCGGGTGCACGACGGCGCCGAGGACCTCGGCGGGGTCTGCGCGGCCAAGAACACTGCCGGTGCGGCAGCGGACTTCGTCGTCGACAAGGCCGTGCAGCGACACGGCGGGATGGGCTCCGTGCGGGACGCGCGGATCCTGCCCATCGGCGGCGGGGCCACCGAGGTCATGACCGACCTGGCCGCGACGCGGTGGGGCTGGTGACCGCGCCCGCTCCCACCGTGGGCACGCCCGTGCGCCACGACGAGGAGTTCCTGGCCAACCGGGAGGCGTCGCTGGCCGCGCTGGAGTCCGTGGCCGGCGAGCACGCCAAGGCGCTGGCCGGCGGCGGCGAGCGGTACACCACCCGGCACCACGCCCGGGGCAAGCTGCTGGCCCGCGAGCGCATCGAGCTGCTGCTCGACCCGGGTGCCCCGTTCCTCGAGCTGTCCACCCTGGCGGGCTGGGGCAGCGACTTCACCGTGGGCGCCAGCCTGGTCACCGGGATCGGCGTGATCTCCGGCGTCGAGTGCCTCGTGGTGGCGTCGGACCCGACCGTGAAGGGCGGGGCCAGCAACCCGTGGACGCTGCGCAAGACGTTCCGCGCCAACGACATCGCCCGCACCAACCGGCTCCCCGTCATCACCCTGCTGGAGTCGGGTGGGGCCGACCTGCCCACCCAGGCGGAGATCTTCATCCCCGGCGGAGGTCTGTTCCGCGACCTCACCCGGCTCTCCGCCGCGGGCATCCCGACCATCACCGCGGTGTTCGGCAACGCCACCGCGGGCGGGGCGTACGTGCCCGGCATGAGCGACCACGTGATCATGGTCGACGGCGCCGCGAACGTGTTCCTCGCCGGCCCGCCGCTGGTGAAGATGGCCACCGGGGAGGACGCCGACGCCGAGACCCTGGGTGGCGCCGCCATGCACGGCGACGTGTCCGGCCTCGCCGACGCGGTGGCCGTGGACGAGCACGACGCCCTGCGCCTGGTCCGCCGCGCCGTTGCCCGGCTGCACTGGCGCAAGCACGGCCCGGACCCGGTGGCCGTGGTGGAGCCCCTGCTCGACGCCGAGGACCTGCTCGGCATCGTCCCGCGCGACCTGCGGGTGCCCTTCGACCCGCGCGAGGTCATCGGTCGGATCGTGGACGGCAGCGCCTTCGACGAGCACAAGCCGCGGTACGGCGCGAGCCTGGTCACCGGCTGGGCGCGGCTGCACGGCTACCCCGTCGGCATCGTCGCCAACGCCCGCGGCGTGCTGTTCAGCGAGGAGGCGCAGAAGGCCGCGCAGTTCATCCAGCTCGCCAACGCCCGCGACACCCCGCTGCTGTTCCTGCAGAACACGACCGGCTACATGGTCGGCACCGCCTACGAGCGGGCCGGGATCATCAAGCACGGCGCGATGATGGTCAACGCGGTGGCCAACTCCCGGGTGCCGCACCTCACGGTGACCCTGGGCGCCTCCTACGGGGCGGGCAACTACGGGATGTGCGGGCGGGCCTACGAGCCGCGCTTCCTGTTCACCTGGCCGGCCGCGAAGTCCGCGGTGATGGGTCCGGCCCAGCTCGCCGGGGTGCTGTCCATGGTCGCCCGGCAGGCCGCTGCGGCCAAGGGCGCGCCCTACGACGACGAGGCCGACGCCGGGCTGCGGGCCATGGTGGAGAACCAGATCGAGTCCCAGTCGCTGGCGCCGTTCCTCTCCGGGCGGCTGTACGACGACGGCGTGATCGACCCGCGCGACACCCGGACCGTGCTCGGGCTCTGCCTGTCCGCGATCCACTCCGCCCCGGTCCGGGGCGCGGAGCACTACGGCGTCTTCCGGATGTGAACCAGTGATCACGCGACTGCTCGTCGCCAACCGCGGGGAGATCGCCCGACGCGTGCAGGCCGCCTGCCGTGCCCGGGGCATCTCCACCGCGGCGGTGTACTCCGACCCGGACGCCGGGGCCCGCTTCGTGCTCGAGGCCGACGTCGCCGTGCGACTTCCCGGGTCCGCTCCGGGGGAGACCTACCTGCGCATCGACGCGGTGGTCGCCGCGGCGCTGGCCTGCCGGGCCGACGCCGTGCACCCCGGCTACGGGTTCCTCTCCGAGAACGCCGCGTTCGCCCGGGCCGTGCTGGCCGCCGGGCTCACCTGGGTCGGTCCCACGCCGGAGTCCATCGACGCGATGGGGTCCAAGGTCGCGGCCAAGGCGCTCGTGGCTGCAGCCGGGGTGCCCGTGCTCGCCGAGCTCGACCCCGCGTCGGTGACCGAGGCCGACCTGCCCATCCTGGTGAAGGCCTCCGCCGGGGGCGGCGGACGCGGCATGCGGGAGGTGCACGCCCTGGCCGAGCTCGAGGAAGCGGTGGCGGCGGCCCAGCGGGAGGCGGCCTCGGCCTTCGGTGACGGCACCGTGTTCTGCGAGCCGCTGCTGCGCGGCGCCCGGCACGTCGAGGTGCAGCTCATGGCCGACACCCACGGCACGGTGTGGACGTTGCAGGAGCGGGACTGCTCGCTGCAGCGCCGCCACCAGAAGATCGTCGAGGAGAGCCCGAGCCCGGGGGTCGACGACGCCACCCGCACCCGGCTGCACGACGCGGCCCGGGCCGCGGCCGGGGCCCTGGGCTACGTCGGCGCCGGCACGGTGGAGCTCCTGCTCGGCGCGGACGGGCGGCTCGCGTTCCTCGAGGTGAACACCCGCCTGCAGGTGGAGCACCCCGTCACCGAGGCCGTGCACTCCCTCGACCTGGTGGGCTGGCAGATCGCCGTGGCCGAGGGGGCCGAGCTCCCCGCGGAACCGCCGGCGGCGCACGGTCACGCCGTCGAGGTGCGGCTGTACGCGGAGGACCCGGCGCAGGACTGGCGGCCGGCCTCGGGGACCTTGCACCGGCTGCACGTGCCCGGCGTGGACACCCAGTTCGCCGTGCCCCCTGGCGCCCACGGGCTGCGGCTGGACAGCGGCGTCGTCGACGGTGATGTCGTGGGCGTGCACTACGACCCGATGCTCGCCAAGCTCATCGCCCACGGACCGGACCGGGCCAGCGCGCTGCGGCGCCTGGTCACCGCCCTGCGCGGCGCCGAGATCCACGGGCTCACCACGAACCGGGAGCTGCTCGTCGGGCTGCTCACCCACCCGGCGTTCACCACCGGCAGTGACTCCGGGGGGATCGACACCGGCTGGCTCGACGCCCGCGACCCCGCCACGCTGGTCGTCGGTGCGGAGCGCCCCGACCTCGCCGCACTCGCCGCCGCCCTGGTCCTCGCCGAACGGGGCGGGTGCGGCCGCGCCACCCCCACCGGCTGGCGCAACCTGGCCTCGGCCCCGGTCCGCACCGTGTTCGACGGCCACCCGGTGGACCACCTGGTGGTGCGCGGCCGGCTGCGGCACCCGGAGGGGGTGGAGCTGGTCGGCGTGAGCACCGCGGGTGCCGTCCTCGCCGTCGACGGGGTGCGCCACGCGTTCCGGGTGGCCGTGCACGGTGCGCAGGTGGAGGTCGACTCGGCCCTGGGCGCGGTGAGCCTCCGCTGGCGGGACCCGCTGCCCGAGCCGCGCGCCGTGCTCGCCGCCGGCGCCATGGTCGCGCCGATGCCGGGGGCCGTCGTGCGGGTCAGCGTGGCGCAGGGCCAGCTCGTGGCCGCCGGCGCCGAGGTGCTCGTGCTCGAGGCCATGAAGATGGAGCACCGGGTGCTCGCCCCCACCGCCGGCACCGTCACGTCCGTGGCCGTCGCCCCGGGGGACCAGGTCGCCGCGGGCACCGTGCTCGCCGTCGTCTCAGAAGATGCAGCCGAACCAGCAGAGGAGCAGGCATGACCAGCTACACGGAATCACCCGAGCGCCAGCAGCTGCGCGAGCAGGTGTACAAGCTGGGCAGCACCTTCGGTGGTGAGTACCTGCGGGCGTGCACCGCCGAGGGCCGCAAGACCACCGAGCTGTGGGATGCCGTCGCCGGCGCCGGGTACCTCGGCGTGGCCGTGGACGAGCGGTGGGGCGGGGGCGGTGGCGACATCGGCGACCTCGCGGCCGTCATGGAGGAGCTGTCCGCGGCCGGCTGCCCGCTGCTGCTCATGGTGGTCTCGCCCGCGATCTGCGGCACCGTCATCCAGCAGTTCGGGACCCCCGAGCAGCAGGAGCGCTGGATGCCCGGCTTCGCCGACGGCAGCCTCACCATGGTCTTCGCCATCACCGAGCCCGAGGCGGGCTCCAACTCCCACAACCTCGCGACCAGCGTGCGCCGCGACGAGGAGACCGGCGAGCACGTCCTCAACGGCAGCAAGTACTACATCTCCGGGGTGGACGAGGCGAGCCACGTGCTCGTCGTCGCCCGCCACCGCCAGCCCGACGGCACCCTCGGCCTGCCGTCGGCGTTCATCGTCCCCACCGACGCGCCAGGGTTCACCAAGCAGGTCATCCCCATGGACATCGCCATGCCGGAGAAGCAGTTCACCCTGTTCCTCGACGACGTGCGGGTGCCGGCCGACGCCCTCGTCGGCGACGCCTCCGCGGGCCTGGCCCAGCTGTTCGCCGGGCTCAACCCGGAGCGGATCATGGGGGCGGCCAGCGCGCTGGGCATGGCGCGGTACGCCCTGGACAAGGCGACGGAGTACGCCCGCACGCGCCAGGTGTGGTCCACCCCGATCGGGGCCCACCAGGGCATCGCACACCCGCTGGCGCACTGCGCGATCCAGGTGGAGCTGGCCCGGCTGATGATGCAGAAGGCCGCCGCGCTGTACGTCGCGGGGGATTCCGGCGCCGGCGAGGCAGCGAACATGGCCAAGTACGCGGCGGCCGAGGCCTCCATCGCCGCGGTCGACCAGGCCGTGCAGACCCACGGCGGCAACGGCCTGGCCTCGGAGTACGGCCTGGGCTCGCTCGTGGTGGCGTCGCGGCTGGCCCGGATCGCCCCGGTGAGCCGGGAGATGATCCTGAACTACGTCGCCCAGCACACCCTCCGCCTGCCCCGCTCGTACTGAGCGTCGGTACCGCACGGCCGCCGTCCCGCCGGGGTGCACCGGGTCCTCCGGGAGCTCGGTGCCCGCCGGGCAGGACCGAGCCGGCTCCGGCTGCGTCGACGACACCCTGCCCGGGGGCGACGTCCTCGCCCACGGCACCAGCACCGAGCTCGGCGGCACCCGCTGCACCACGCCCGGTGGGAACGGCGACTCGTCGGACCGGCCGGCCGCCACCTTCGGCTGACCGCCCCGGTCACCGCGGGTGAGCGGGTGGGGAGGTCTCACCCGATCGGGGGCACGAGGAGGCTCGACGAGGTTCCACGGTCCGTTACCGTCGTGATCTCCAGCGCTAGTGGGGTCCGACAGGGGAGCGTCCGTGGTCAAGATCAGGTCATCCAGTGCCCGAGCACTGGTCGTTGGGGTCGCAGCGGGGACGTTCGTGCTCGCCGCGGCGGGTGGTGCGCTCGCGGCCGAGGAGGGGAGCACCGGCGCGTCGGTGTCGGCCACCGCCCCGGTCGGCACCACGACCACCACCCCCAGCAGCACCACCGCTCCGGCCGGGACGACGACCACCGGGACCACCAGCACGACCACCAGCACGACGGCGTCCGTCGCAGCACCCCCGCGGGTGGTCATCGGCAGCGCGACCACGTCGATCGTCTGCGGCACCGGAACCCCCGGGGTCGTCCTGGTGGTCGACACCGGCGGGGAAGGGTCGACGGTGGCGGTCGCGCTCCCGCAGCCCACCCCGCTGGTGGTCGGGGACGGTCTCACCGTCTCCAGCACGACCGGGTCCGACGGTATCGAGGTCACCACCGTCTCCACCGGGGACCTCGCGGTCACCCAGATCCTCTGCGGTGCGGACGACACCACGACCACCCCGGCCCCGAGCCCCAGCGCCGTCACCCCGACCGTGACGACCGAGCCGACCGTGACGACCGAGCCGTCGGCGTCCGTCCTCGGCGTCGTCGTCGTGCGGGACGCGTCCCGGTCACCGCAGGCCGCGAGGTCCTCGTCGGCCCGGACCGCCGTCGCGCAGGCGGGCAGCACCCGGACCCTGGCCGACACCGGGGCGTCCACCCGTGGGCTCACCGGCCTGGGTGCCGGACTCGTCGGGCTGGGCGTCCTCCTGGTCGGGGTGGGCTCCAGCACGCGTCGCGAGCGCCGTCGGTCCGACGCGTCATGATGGGAGGGTGCGCCGCGCCCTCCTCGTCCTCCCGCTCCTGCTCACGCTGGGGCTGCTGAGCGCCTGCTCGTCGGGGTCGGGGTCGACCACCTCGGTGCTCGCCTCGACGGGGGCGGCCGCACCCGACGACCTGGTGCACGGCGGTCGGGCCGCGCAGGCCCCGGTCGCCTTCGGGGCCACCTCCACCGACGGGCACGGCCTGGCCGTCACCGTCGCGGCGCCCCAGGAGCGCGCGGAACCCGCCGGTGCCCACCCGGTCCAGGAGTGGACGCACTACGTCAGCGTCGTCGTCAGCCTCACCAACGGAGGCACCGCGACCTACGACCCGCAGGGACTGTTCGTCGCCGTGACCAGTGGCGAGGACCCCGGCGAGCAGGTCTTCGGCGACGGCTTCGTGGGGCTCCCGGCCACCGAGCTCGCCCCCGGCGCCACCCTGAGCTTCCCCCTCGCCTTCGGCGTCGACGACCCGGCTGCCCTCAGCCTCGAGATCGCGCCCGACTTCTCCGAGCCGTCGGCGCTGTACCGCTCCTGACGGTTGGCGCTGGCCGGGAGCACCCAGCACCGGAGCGCCGGGCGGCGGCACGATGGAGGGGTGCACACACCCGGGACCCGGCTCCGCTGGACGGTCTCGATGGGCGGCGTCCTGGGTGGTGTGGTCGCGGCGACGGTGCTGCGGCACGACGACGACGGCCTGCTGCTCGGCGTGTCGGCGGGCACGCAGGGCTGGCGCGCGGCCCTGCACCCCCGCGACGTCGACGATCCGGCCGCGCCCCGCGCGCCCCTGCGGCCGGTGCTCAGCCCGGTCACGATCCGGGTGTGGTTCCCCGCCGGGGCGCAGCACTGCGTCCGCTGGGTTCGGGGTGTGCCCGGCTGGTACGTGAACCTCGAGCACCCGGTGCACCACCGGGGTGGGGTCGACTCCCACGACCACGAGCTGGACCTGCTCGTGGCGCCCGACCGCACCTGCACGTGGAAGGACGAGGAGCGGTTCGCGGAGCGCACCGGAGACCCCCGCTTCTGGACGGTGGCGCAGGCGGCCGCGATCCGCGTGGAGGGGGAGCGGGTGGTGGAGCAGGTGCACGGGCAGCTCTACCCGTTCGGAGGCTGATGCTCGTCCAGGAAGCTGCGCAGCGCCGGGACGACCTCGGCGGCGTGCTCGGTCGGCAGCTGGTGGTGGGTCGCCCGCGCCACGGTGACCACGCGGACGTCCGGCAGGGCCCGGGCGCCGGCGACGAGCCTGCTGACGTCGTGCTGGCGGCTGCGGCCGGCGGCCAGGACGAGCACCGGCACGGGGAGGTCGGCCAGCTCCGCCGGACGTGGACGACGCGGCCGGACGACCCCGGCCGAGCGGGGCCGGCTCCGCCACAGCCGGAGGAAGCCCGCGTCGATCGCGTCCCCGGTCTCCCACCGCAGGAACCGCTCCGCGCGTGCCGGCGATGGCGCGAGGAGCATCGGCAGCGCGTGCGCCAGGTAGGACGGGCGCATGCCGGTCAAGCACTGCGACGCGGTCGGGATGGTCGAGGGCGAGGCGCAGGGCCAGCCAGCCGCCGTAGGAGTGCCCGCCGACGGCGGCGGAGACGATGCCTACCGCGGACCTGACCCCGCCGACCGGCGGCGGGTGCTGCTCGCGGTGACCGAGGCCGCACGCGAGCTCGGCTGGGGCTTCTTCGGCCCGCTGATCAGCACCATCGTGGAGACGCTGGACGGCGAGTTCACCGCGGACGAGCGCGACGTGCTGCGCCGGGTGCTGGTCCGGCTCGACCAGGTGGTGCCGTGACGGGCCAGCGTTCAGGTGCGGTGTGGGGCGGGGCTGGTGCCGCCGTAGTCGTGCGCAGTGGTGGTGTACGTCCTCCCGGTGGGGCTCGTCCACTCCAGGACGGCGCCGCCGAGGTGGGTGTAGCTCCAGAACCCTGCGGTCTTCGCCCGGTGGTGGAACCGGCAGAGGCAGAACAGGTTCTCGCGCACGGTGGGACCACCCGCGCGCGGATCGGCGTGGTGGAAGGGCTCGCGGTGGTCCAGGTCGGTGCGCCGAGCCGGGACCCCGCACCCGGGAAAGCGGCAGCGCCCGTCGCGGAGCCGGACGAGGCGCGCCAGGGCAGCACCGATCGCGTACCGGTAGGGGTGCGCGTCGAGCTCGTGGGCCTGCACCGCGCCGGGACGACCGAGCCCGATCAGAGCGCCGGAGACGGGGTCGGTGAGCGCGTGCCAGCGCGGCGCACCGGCGGAGAGCTCGTCGGCGAGGGCGCGATCGACGGGGCCGTGTCCGACGAGGTGGGCAGGATCGTCGCTGACACCGTCCAGCGAGTCGCTGGTGATGATGAGCTGTACCGGGGGCACTCCCGGTCCGACGCCACCTGCACCGCATCCACAGGTGCAGCGCAGGTCGGTGCCGGCGGCCAGCGCGGTGAGGGCGTCGGCGCGCCGGGCGTGGAGGGTGCGTCCATCGTCGGGGCACACAGAGCGCGCCATCGTGTCGAGTCGCTCGTCGAGGATGCGTCCGTCGAGCGCAGGGAGGCGTCCCCAGACCTCGGCCATGCCGTCGGGTGCGGGGGTGATCGAGACGCCACGCTCCAGCACGGCCCGCTCGCGACGTCGGAACACCGCTTCCGGCTCCCACCGGCCGACGATCCGGTCGATGACCGGACCCAGCCGGCTGGCCGGCGAGGCAACGGCACGTTCCAGCAGCAGACGCTCGACGAGGTCGAGGTGGGCCGCCGACACGTGCTGGGTGTGCTCCACGATGACGCGCACCCGGGCGAGGTCCAGGTCGCCGGATGCCCATGCGGCCCGCACTGCACCCAGCCGATCGGCCAGCATCAGCCCGACGCCGAGCAGGTCACCGACGGCACGTCGGGAGGCGCACACCGCGACGGCGATCTCGGTGACCACGAACTCACCGGCCTGCCCGCCCGTCGCGCCGTGTGCCAGCTCTTCCGCAACCCGCAGCGACCACAGCTCGGCCATGGCCGCGGACTGACGCTGCTGGGCGCCGGCGACGAGCCGCACCTCCCGCTGTGCGCAGGCCAGCAGCTCGGCAGCCGGCGTCGCCTCGATCATGTGTGTGAATGTAGGCGTCGGCCCTGACAGTTCTGGTCGGCCGGCGAACCGGGGGTGCTCCCACCCCTCCGCCCTCGTACCGACACGGGAATCCGGAGCAGACCTGTGGGCGGTCTGACACCAGGACGAGCCCTCGCTGGTCGACGCTCAGCCGGCTCCGGGGAGCCCGCACACCTGCAGCACGCGATGCAGACGCCGCTCGTGCACCGAGTGCAGCGCGGGGAGCAGGAGGGTTGTGATGCCGGCACCCACGGCCCCGCCGTCGGGTCCGCCACGGTCGCCGATCATGAGCGCATCCCGCGCCGACACCCCGAGCGCAGCCAGGGTGCGCGCGAACACGACCGGGTTCGGCTTCTGCACACCCTGCTCGAACGACAGTGCGTAGGCGTCGATGAACCGGTCGAGACCGGCCTCGACGAACACCGGGCGCAGGTCGACGTGGAGGTCGCTCACCACGGCGACGGCCAACCCCGCAGCGTGCAGCGCGGCCAGGGTCGGTCCGACGTCCACGGCGAAGGGGTTGCGCGACAGGTCCGACTCGACCACGTACGAGGCCGCCACCAGCTGTTCGTCCAGCCCGGCCGTCGTCAGGACGTGACGGTACGTCCGGGCGTGGAGCTCGGCGTCGGCGTCCACGCCGGGAGCGTCGAGAGCGTCGGCGAGGGGCTCGACGACCGTCAGCACCGCGTCCAGCTGGGCGGGATCGCGCCCGAGCCGGGCGAGCGCGTCCCGCACCCAGGCCCGGTCGTCGCCCCCCACGGCCAGGGTCCCGCGCCAGTCCAGCAGCACGGCACGGAACCGGGGTGGGGCCACGGGGTCGATTCTGTCCCCCGGCAAACCCGGTCGGCCCGCACCCCACCCCTCCGTAGGATCAGCCCCCGAACCCCGACCCCCCAGGAGGAGCACCCCGTGCTGCGCACCCACACCGCCGGCTCGCTGCGAGCCGAGCACGCCGAGCAGACCGTCACCCTCACCGGGTGGGTGGCCCGACGGCGTGACCACGGTGGGGTGGAGTTCGTCGACCTGCGCGACGCCTCGGGCACCGTGCAGGTGGTGTTCCGGGAGAGCGCTGTCGCCGAGGCCGCCCAGGCGCTGCGCAACGAGTACTGCGTCCAGATCACGGGCACCGTGGCGGTGCGACCCGAGGGCAACGCGAACCCGGCCAACCCCACCGGCGAGATCGAGGTCAGCGCCACCGACCTCGTCGTGCTGAACGAGAGTGCGCCCCTGCCCTTCCCGCTCGACGACCACACCGGCGTGGGCGAGGAGGCCCGCCTGCGCCACCGGTACCTGGACCTGCGCCGCTCCGGCCCCGCGGCGGCCATCCGGCTGCGCAGCGAGGTCAGCCGCGCGGCCCGGAACGTGCTGGTGGGCCACGACTTCGTGGAGGTGGAGACCCCGACCCTGACCCGCTCCACCCCCGAGGGCGCCCGCGACTTCCTGGTCCCCGCGCGCCTGCAGCCGGGCAGCTTCTACGCCCTCCCGCAGAGCCCGCAGCTGTTCAAGCAGCTGCTCATGGTCGGCGGGCTCGAGCGGTACTACCAGATCGCCCGCTGCTACCGCGACGAGGACTTCCGCGCCGACCGCCAGCCCGAGTTCACCCAGCTCGACGTCGAGATGAGCTTCGTCGACACCGATGACGTCATCGCCGTGGCCGAGGAGGTGCTGGCCGCGCTGTGGCGCCTGGTCGGCCACGAGATCACCCTGCCGATCCCGCGGATGACCTACGCCGAGGCCATGCGCCGCTTCGGCTCCGACAAGCCCGACCTGCGCTTCGGCCTCGAGCTCGTCGAGTGCATGGACCTGTTCGCCGACACCACGTTCCGCGTCTTCCAGGCTCCCTACGTCGGTGCCGTCGTCATGCCCGGCGGGGCGAGCCAGCCGCGCCGGACGCTCGACGGCTGGCAGGAGTGGGCCAAGCAGCGCGGCGCGAAGGGCCTGGCCTACGTGCTGGTCGCCGAGGACGGCACGCTCACCGGTCCCGTCGCCAAGAACCTCACCGACACCGAGCGGGCGGGCCTGGCCACCCACGTCGGCGCCGGCCCCGGTGACTGCATCTTCTTCGCCGCGGGCGAGGCGAAGACCTCCCGGGCGCTGCTCGGGGCGGCCCGCGGGGAGATCGCGAAGCGCCAGGAGCTCATCGCCGACGGGGCCTGGGCGTTCACCTGGGTCGTCGACGCCCCCCTGTTCGAGCCCGCCGGCGACGCCGTGGCCAGTGGCGACGTCGCCGTCGGCTCGGGGTCCTGGACAGCGGTGCACCACGCGTTCACCAGCCCCAAGGCCGAGGTCCTCGACACCTTCGACCAGAACCCCGGCGGTGCGCTCTCGGACGCCTACGACATCGTCTGCAACGGCAACGAGATCGGCGGCGGCAGCATCCGCATCCACTCCCGTGCGGTGCAGGAGCGCGTGTTCGCGGTCATGGGTCTGGACGCCGGGGCCGCGCAGGACAAGTTCGGCTTCCTCCTGGACGCCTTCGCGTTCGGGGCGCCCCCGCACGGCGGCATCGCCATGGGCTGGGACCGCATCTGCGCCCTGCTCAGCGGCACCGACTCCATCCGCGAGGTCATCGCGTTCCCCAAGAGCGGTGGCGGCATCGACCCGCTGACCGACGCCCCGGCGGCGATCACCCCGGAGCAGCGCCGCGAGAGCGGCATCGACTTCAAGCCCGAGAAGGACGGGACCAAGAACGACGGGACCAAGCCCCCGGGGGCCTGAACCCGCGCCGGCACCGTCGCCGAGAAGGTGTCGCAGCCAGCCACCTCGCCACCCCGGCTGCCGGTGGTGAACCAGGGCCGGTGACGTCGTCGTGCGCGGGACCGCCACGCCGCCGGGGGTCTGAGTAGGTTCTCCGCTCGTGAGCACCGAGGTCACCCGACGGTGAGCACCCCACCCGCCGCACCGTTCGACGAGGCCCGCACCCCGGACGGTGCCCCCCGGCCGGGGTGGGACGAGGTCGGCGCCGCGCTGGCCGGGCTCGGCCCCGACGGCCTGGGCCCGGTGCAGGCCCACCTCGCGCAGCTGCTCGCCTCCGACGGGGTCACCACCAGCCCGCGGCAGCCCGGCGGTGCGCCCGAGCACCGGAGCACCGACGCCCGGCCGTGGCGGATGGACCCGGTCCCCGTGGTGCTCGACGCGGGGGAGTGGGCGCACCTGGAGCGGGCGGTCGTGCAGCGCTCCCGGCTGCTCGACCTGGTGCTGCGCGACCTGTACGGCCCGCAGGAGCTCGTGCGCCGCTCGCTGCTGCCCGCGGAGATCGTGCTCGGCCACCCCGGCTACCTGCGCGCGGTGCACGGCACGATCCCGCCGGGGGCCCACCAGCTCACCGTGCACGCCGTCGACGTCGCCCGCGGCCCCGACGGCGCGTGGATGGCGCTGGCCGACCGGGCCGAGGCGCCCTCGGGCATCGGCTACGCCCTCGCGGACCGCGGCGTGCTCACCCGCGCGTGGCCCGAGCTGGTGCGCTCGGTGCAGCCGCGCCGCCTCGGCGCGTTCGCCGAGGCCCTGCGCAGCGCCCTGCACAGCCGGGCACCGGAGGACGTCGAGGTGCCCCGGGTGGTGGTGCTCAGCCCCGGGGCGCAGTCCGAGACCGCCTTCGACCAGGCCTTCCTGGCCGCGCTGCTGGGGATCCCGCTGGTCGAGGGGTCGGACCTGCAGGTGCACGAGGGACGGGTGTGGTTGCGGTCGCTGGGGCGGCGCGAGCCCGTCGACGTGGTGCTGCGGCGGGTCGACGGCCCCTGGTGCGACCCGCTCGAGCTGCGCGGGGAGTCCCGCCTCGGCGTCGTCGGTCTCGTCGAGGCGTGCCGGCGGGGCACCGTCGGGGTGGTGAACCCGCTCGGGTCCGGGGTGCTGGAGAACCCGGCGCTGGCCGCGCTGCTGCCGCGGCTGTGCGAGGCGCTGCTCGACGAGCCGCTGCTGCTGGCTCCGGTGCCGTTGTTCTGGTGCGGGCGCCGGCCGGAGCTCACCCACGTGCTCGACAACCTCGACGACGTGGTCCTGCGCCCGCTGGACGGCGGGCCCGCGGTGCGCCCCGGGCTGCTGGGGCGCACCGAACGGGAGCAGTGGGTCGCGCGGCTGCGGGTGCAGGGGTGGCGGTGGGTCGGCGAGCTGGGCCCGGCGGCCTCGGTCGCGCCGTCCGCGCCCGCGGGTTCCCGGGGCGTGGTCGCCCGGCTGTTCTCCGTCGGCCAGGACTCGGGCTACACCGTGATGCCGGGCGCCCTGGGCGGGGTGCTGGCCACCGAGGCCGGCCACGAGCCGTTCCGGACCCGGGCCGCCAAGGACGTCTGGGTCCGCTCGAGCGCCGCCGAGACGGCCGCGAGCCGCCCCGCGGCCACCTCGACGACCCGCACCGACCCGGTGCGGGTGCGCGCGGCCCGCGAGGCCGTCACCCCGCCCCGGGTGCTCGCCGACCTGTACTGGCTCGGCCGCTACGCCGAGCGCGTGGAGTCGACCACGCGGGTGCTCGTCGCGACCGCGGCGCGGGTCTCCGACGTCCGGCGGGGCACCCCGGACGCGGCTGCCGCGGCCACCGACGTCCTGCTCGGGGCCCTGCGGGCGCAGGTGGGCTGGGGTGCCGAGGGCGGCGATCCCGTCGTGCTCCTGCGCGAGCTCACCGGCGCGGGTCGGCCGGGATCGGTGGCCCACGCCGTCGCCCGCGCGCTGCAGGCCGCCGGCGGGGTGCGCGACCAGCTCAGCGTCGACACCTGGCCGGTCCTCGCCGCGGCGCAGCGGGCGCTCGCCGAGCTGTCCGTCGCCCCGGTGGGGGACGCGGCGGCGCTGGGTCGGGCGCACGCCGCGCTCCTCGCGTCCGCGCTCGCGCTCTCCGGGCTGGCGGCGGAGAACATGGTCCGCGACCCGGGCTGGCACCTGCTGGACGCGGGGCGCCGTCTCGAGCGCGCCCAGCAGCTGGTCGCCCTGCTCGGCGCGACCCTCGTCCCGGTGGGCCCTCCCGACGGCCTCCACCTGCCGGCACGCCCGACCGAGGTGCTCGTGCTGGAGTCGGTGCTCGAGGCGACGGAGTCGGTGCTCACCCACCGCCGCCGTCACGCCGGGGTGCTCGCCCCGGGCGCCGTCCTGGACCTGCTGCTGGGCGACCCGGGCAACCCCCGCTCCCTGCTGTTCAGCCTGCAGGCCGTGGCCGTCGACCTCCGCGCGCTGCCCGACGCGGGCGGGACGTCGCGCCCGGCGCGCCTGCGCGACGACCTGGAGGCCCTGGTGCGGCGGATGGATCCCCACGAGCTGGTCGTGGCCGTCCCGGCGGGCCGCCCGGCGCTGCAGGCGGAGCTGGCCGACATCGACGCCCGGCTGCGGTCGCTGTCGGACGCCGTCGTCGCCGCGCACCTGCGGGTCCCGGAACCAGCGCTCCAGCGTGCGCAGTACCCCGGCGCGGGGCCGGTCGGGCCGTGAGCCGCACCCACCGCATCGTCCACGAGACGACGTACCGCTACTCCGACGTGGTCTCCTCCTGCTACGGCCGGGCGTGGCTCCAGCCCCGCGAGTTGGACGGACAGCACGTGCACACCCACTCCCTCGTCGTCGACCCGGCCCCGGTCGACCTCTCCACCGGGCGCGACGTGCACGGCAACGAGACCACCTACTACCAGGTCGCCCGCCCGTCGACGCAGCTCGTGGTGCGGGGGGAGTCGCTGGTGAGCGTGGAGACCCCCGTGCACGACCCGGCCGCGACCGCGCTGCCGTGGGAGCGCGCGAGACCCGGCGGGGTGCCCGGCCGCACCGCGCAGGACTTCGTGCTCGACCAGCTGACCCCGGAGGTCGCCGAGGGGGTGCGCGCCTGGGCCGGGGCGACCTTCGCGCCGCGCCGCCCGGTGGGCGAGGTGGTCGACGAGCTGTTGCACCGCATCCACACCGACTTCGCCTACCGCTCCGGCTCCACGTCGGTGCGCACCACCCTGGCCGAGGTCCTCGAGCGTCGCGAGGGGGTGTGCCAGGACTTCGCCCGCCTGGCCGTCGCGTCGCTGCGGGTTCACGGGCTGGCCGGGCGCTACGTCTCGGGCTACCTGGCCACGGCACCGCCGCCCGGGCGGGAGCGGGTGGTGGGGGCCGACGCGACCCACGCGTGGGCGGCGCTCCGGCTCCCGTCGGGGAGCTGGCTGGGGTTCGACCCGACCAACGACCACCGCACCGACGACCGGTACACCACGCTCGCGTGGGGCCGCGACTACCACGACGTCCCGCCGCTGCGGGGCATCGTCTACACCGACGCGGCGACGTCGACGATGACCGTCTCCGTCGACGTCGCGCCGGCCGAGCCCCCGGGGGTGAGCAGGGCGACCCGTGGCGGTCCGACGGGCGCGGCCCCCGGGCCGCGACGTACGGTTGCGCGCCCCTCCGGCCCGACCCGCACCACCGAGAACCAGGAGCCCGATCCCCGTGCGTGACTTCGCCTGCCCGCGCTGCGGTCAGCAGCTGGCCTTCGAGAACTCCCGGTGCCTGCACTGCAGCGCCACCCTCCGCTTCGTCCTGGACACCCGGGAGTTCGTCGCCCTCGACGACGACGGACCCAACCCGGGCACGGCCACGGTGGGCCTGACCGTGTTCGGCAGCTGCCGCAACCTCTCCACCGCCCGGTGCAACTGGGCCACCCCGGCCGGGGTGGCGCTCTGCGTCTCCTGCGCGCTGACCCGCAAGCGCCCGGCCGACACCGACACCGCCGGCATCGCGGCGTTCGCCGACGCCGAGGCGGCCAAGCGACGCCTGGTCGTCGAGCTGCGCGAGCTGGGGCTGCCGATCGTCGGCCGGGCCACCGACCCCGTCGGCGGGCTGTGCTTCGACCTGCTCTCCAGCGCCCGGCAGCCCGTCACCACCGGCCACCACAACGGGGTGGTCACCCTGGACCTCGCCGAGAGCGACGACGTGCACCGCACCCGCCTGCAGCTGTCCATGGCCGAGCCCTACCGCACGCTGCTGGGGCACTTCCGGCACGAGACCGGGCACTACTACTCGATGGTCCTCGTCGAGGGCGCCACCGCGGAGCGCAGCGCCGACCGGGTCGACTTCGAGCGGCTGTTCGGCAACCCCGACGACAGCTACCAGGCCGCGCTGGACCGGCACTACAGCGAAGGTGCGCCGGCGGGGTGGGATCGCAGCTTCGTCTCCAGCTACGCCACGATGCACCCCGCGGAGGACTGGGCGGAGACCTTCGCCCACTACCTGCACATCCGCGACACCCTGGACACCGCGGCCGCGTTCGGTCTCGCGCCCTCCGGGGCCGCGGCCGACCGTCCCCTCTCCGGCGACGTCGGGTTCGACCGGATCATCGAGCTGTGGCTGCCGCTCTCGTGGTCGCTGAACATGGTCAACCGGTCCATGGGCCGCGACGACCTGTACCCCTTCGTGCTGCCCGCGGCGGTGCTGGAGAAGATGCGGCTGGTCCACCGGCTGGTCACCACCCACGAGGGCTGAGCAGGGCCGCTCCCCCCGCCCGGTACCCTCGACCATCCATGAGCACGCGGACCGGGACGCCGGAGGATCCCGCCGTGGGTGTGGTGGAGGCCGCGCAGCGCCTGCTCGCCCGGCGGGCCGGAGGTCCGGTCGTCCTCGGGGACGCGGAGGACCTGGGCGGCAGCGAGCGCACCGTGGTGCTGCGGGTCCGGCCCCGCAAGAGTCCCTACGCACTGCCCCGCACCCTCGTGGTGAAGAAGGTGCGCGCGCCGCGGGAGGCCGGGGCCGACGGCGACGACGCCGTCCAGGAGGCCTTCCTGCGCGAGGCGGTCTCCTACCAGTTCGCCAACTCGCTGCCCCTGCGGCACCGGCCCGGGGCCACCCTGGTGGCCCACGACGTGGCCGACCGCGTGCTCGTGCTGGAGGACCTCGGCACCGGCTCCACCCTGGCCGACGTCATCTCCGACCCCGATCCGTCCGTTGCCCGTCGGGGCCTGACGGCGTGGGCGCAGGCGCTGGGACGGGTGCACGCGGCCACCGCGGGGCGCGAGGACGACTTCGCCGCGCTGCTGCGCCGCACCGGCCGCACCCGCTGGACCGACCCGCTCGACGGACCCGCCACCGACGCCCTGCACCGCCTGCCCGGTGCCCTCGCCGCCGCGGTGGGCGTGCCGACCCCGGACGCGGTGCGCGAGCGGGCCGGGCGCACCGCCCACCTGCTCGGCCGGGGCAGCTACCGGGCGTTCAGCCCCGCCGACCTCTGCCCGGACAACGCGATGCTCACCCACGAGGGCGTGCAGTTCCTCGACTTCGAGGGCGGCGGGTTCCGCGACGTCGCCCTGGACGCGGCGTGCCTGCTGGTGCCGTTCCCCGCCTGCTGGTGCAGCCCGCGCCTGGACGGCGGGCTGGCCGAGTCGCTGGTGCAGGCCTGGCGGGCCGAGGTGGTCGCGGCCTTCCCCCTGCTGGGCGACGACGCGGTGCTGCACCAGCGGCTCTTCGACGCGCACCTGCTGTGGACCTGGGTGAGCACCTGGTGGTTCCTCCCGACGGACCCGGCCCGCCGGGCCCCGAGCAGCGAGCACCCCCTGGGCCTGCCCCGCGAGCAGGCCCTCGCCCTGCGGTGGAGCGGCCTCGCCGACGCCGCCGAGCACGTCGACGAGCACGCCACCGCGGAGCACGCCCGCACGGTCGCGGCCGCGCTGCTCGTCCACGCCGGGAAGTAGCGTCCTGGCGGTGCAGGACGAGCTGTTCGACTCCACCCCGGCCGCGGTGCCGGTGACCCGCGCCCGCCCGGACGCCCCGCTCGCCGTGCGCATGCGACCGCTGAACCTCGACGAGGTGCTCGGCCAGGACCACCTGCTCGGCCCCGGCGCACCCCTGCGCCGCCTGGTGGAGGGCGCGGCGCCGGCGTCGGTGCTGCTGCACGGACCGCCCGGCACGGGCAAGACCACCCTGGCGACCCTCGTCTCGCAGGCCACCGGCCGCCGCTTCGAGGCGCTCAGCGCGCTGAGCGCCGGGGTCAAGGAGGTCCGCGCCGTCATCGACCTGGCCCGGCGCCGCCTCGGGGCCGGCGAGCAGACGGTGCTGTTCATCGACGAGGTGCACCGGTTCTCCAAGACCCAGCAGGACGCGCTGCTGGGCGCCGTCGAGGACCGCACCGTGCTGCTCGTGGCCGCGACCACCGAGAACCCGTCGTTCTCCGTGGTCTCCCCGCTGCTCTCGCGCTCGCTGGTGCTGGCCCTGCGCCCGCTGGAGGCCGAGCACGTGCGGTCGCTGGTGACCCGTGCGGTGACCGACCCGCGCGGGCTCGGGGCGGCGGTGACCCTCGACGACGACGCGCTCGAGCACCTGGTCCGGCTCGCGGCCGGGGACGCCCGCCGGGCCCTGACCGCGCTGGAGGCGGCGGCCGGCGCGGTGCCCGACGGTGGGCGGGTCACGCTGGTCGCGGTGGAGGAGGCCGTCGACACCGCGGCGGTGCGCTACGACCGCGACGGAGACCAGCACTACGACGTCATCAGCGCGTTCATCAAGTCCATCCGCGGCTCCGACGTGGACGCGGCGCTGCACTACCTGGCCCGCATGATCACCGCCGGGGAGGACGCCCGCTTCATCGCCCGCCGGCTGGTGGTGCACGCCAGCGAGGACGTGGGGATGGCCGACCCCACCGCGCTGCTCACCGCGACCGCCGCCGCCCAGGCCGTCCAGCTCATCGGCATGCCGGAGGCCGGGCTGGCCCTGGCCCAGGCGACCATCCACCTCGCCACCGCCGCCAAGTCGCCCGGGGTGGTGTCCGCGATCGGCGCGGCGATGGCCGACGTCGCCGCCGGGAAGGCCGGCCCGGTGCCCCCGCACCTGCGCGACGGGCACTACGCCGGGGCCGCCGCCCAGGGCAGCGCCGTCGGCTACCGCTACCCCCACGACCACCCCGACGGCGTCCTGCCCCAGCAGTACCCGCCCGACGAGCTCGTCGGCGTCGACTACTACCTCCCCACCGACCACGGTGACGAGCGTCAGGTGCGGGAGCGCCTGAAGAAGCTGCGCTCCCGCACTCGTGCGTGATTTCTGGACCCAGGACGCGAGGTTTCGTTCACAGCTCGGCGGGATCCTGGTGGTGCGCCGGCGCCCGTCGGCCCCGGCGCCGGATGGGCACCCGGCCGGGATCCTGGAGCCCGCGCTGGCCGTCGCGCGCTCGGTGGGACGGCGTCAGGTGACGACGGTGTCGGCCACCGGATCGAGGCGGGCCGTGACCGCACCGTCGTGCTCGACGCCGACGAAACCCAGCGCCTCCAGCAACGCCAGCGCCCCCCGGTTCGCCGCCGTGGTCCTCGCGACGACGGTCACGCCGCCGGCCTCCACCAGCACCGCGCGCAGGGCCGCCAGCGCCAGACCGCGACCACGGGCACTGCGGCACAACCAGATCCCCGTCTCCACCACCCCGGGCTCGTCGGTCGCCGCCAGCCGCACCGACCCGACGACGGCCCCGTCGTCGTCCAGCACGGCCCAGGTCCGCTGCTCCCCGGTCCGAGCGGCACGGTGGAAGGCCCGCAGCCACCTCACCCGGGCGGGCGTCCATCCCGTCGCCCCGCCCAGCGGCGGGGTCACCTCGTCGGCCGCGGCGTCCGCGGTCGCCACCGCCACCAGGGCGTCCAGGACGCCGTCGTCCACCGTCGTGATCCTCACGACAGGCAGGAGCCCAGCGCGCGCACCATCATCGCAACGTCCAGGGCCGAGGCGAGCTCACGGCAGGAGTGCATGGCCAGCAGCGGGGCCCCGACGTCGACGGTGGAGATGCCCAGGCGGGTCGCGGTGAGCGGGCCGATGGTGGAGCCGCAGGGCTGGTCGTTTCGGGAGACGAAGCGCTGCAACGGAACTCCGACGGCTTCGCACCGCTCGGTGAACCAGCCGCCGGAACGGGCGTCGGTCGCGTACGCCTGGTTCGCGTTCAGCTTCAGCACCGGGCCGGCACCGAGCGCGGGGGTGTGGGCGGGCTCGTGCCGCTCGGACCGGGTGGGGTGCAAGGCGTGCGCGGCGTCGGCGGAGACCAGGCGGGACCGGGCGAAAGCCTGGTGACGGGCCTGGGGGTCGGTGTCCCCGGTGGCCGCGACGACCCGCTCCAGCACGTCCTCCAGGAAGGAACCCCGCGCACCCTCCGCGGAGGCGCTGCCCACCTCCTCGTGGTCGTTGGCCACCAGCACCTGGGTGTGCGCCGCCGGCTCGGCCGTGAGCAGCGCGAGAAGCCCGCTGTGGCAGCTGGTCTGGTTGTCCAGCCGGGGTGCGGCGATCCAGCTGCCGTCCGCTCCGGTGACCCCCGCGGGTTGGGTGTCGGTGAGCACCAGGTCGTGCCCGAGGACGTCGCCGACCGCCACCCCGAGCTCGGCGGCCAGCGCCTCGAGCAGCCCGGGCTCCGTGCCCACCTCGGCCCCCCACACGGGCACGAGGTGGCGCTGGGGGTCCAGCGTCAGGCCCTCACGAACGGCACGGTCGAGGTGGATGGCGAGCGACGGGAAGCGAAGCGGCGCCCCGGGCAGCATCACCAGGCGCACCTCGCCGCCGCGCAGGGCCACCCGGCCGGCGACGGTGAGCTCACGGTCGAGCCAGGTGTGGGCGAGCAGCCCGCCGTAGGTCTCCACCCCGACGAGGCGGTAGCCGGCCTGGTGCACGTCGTGGCTCGGTCGGACCTTGAAGGTGGGGGAGTCCGTGTGCGCCCCGACCAGCCGCAGCCCGGCCTCCGACGGCGCGGCGGAGCCGACCCGGAACGCGACCACGCTGCCGCCGCTGCGCACCACGTAGCGCTGGTCCCCGGGCGCCAGCGTCCAGCGGTTCTCCTCGGACAGCGCGGTGAAGCCCCCGTCGCGCAGGCGCCGGACCATCTCCGCCACCGTGTGGGACGGAGAGGGCGAGGCGTCGGAGAAGGCGCGCAGGTCGTCGCCGAGCGTGAGATCAGCCATGAGCCGACCCTACGGAGGACGGAAGGTCGCGAGCGCCTCGCGGGTTGCTGCTCACGTGACCCCAGCTGGAACGACCGCGCGCTCCGCCCTCGTCGTCGGGGCCACCGGCATCGTCGGACGCACCCTCGCCGAGCGCCTCGTCGAGCAGGGCTGGGAGGTGCGCGGGCTGTCCCGCCGCACCGCGACGCTGACCGACGGGGTCGAGCCGGTGGCCGCGGACCTCTCCGACCGAGCGGCGCTCACCGGGGCGCTGGCCGACGTGGCGCCCACCCACGTCTTCGTCGCCACCTGGTCGCGCCAGGAGTCGGAGGAGGAGAACTGCCGGGTCAACGGGGCGAACCTGGAGAACCTGTTCGCCGCGCTCGCCCACGCGCCGCTGGAGCACGTCGCCCTGGTGACCGGGCTCAAGCACTACCTGGGACCGTTCGAGAACTACGCCAAGCGTGACCCGGTGACGCCCTTCCGGGAGGAGCAGGAGCGCGTCCTGGGACCGAACTCCTACTACGTCCAGGAGGACGTGGTCCGCGCGGCGGCGGCCGCGGCGGGGTTCACCTGGAGCGTGCACCGACCGCACACCCTCGTGGGCTGTGCGGTCGGCAACGTCATGAACATCGCCTCGACGCTGGCCGCCTGCGCGAGCCTGTGCCGCCGGACCGGGCGCCCGTTCACCTTCCCTGGCTCGCCCACCCAGTGGAACGGGCTCACCGACCTCACCGACGCGGGACTGCTGGCCGACCAGCTGGTGTGGGCGGCCACCACGGAGGCGGCCCGCGACGAGGCGTTCAACACCGTGAACGGGGAGCACCTGCGGTGGAGCTGGCTCTGGCCGCGCCTGGCGGCGTGGTTCGGGCTCGAGGCGGCGGAGTACCCGGGCCGGGCCGAGGCCCTCGAGACGCGGATGGCCGACATGGGACCGGTGTGGGACGAGATCGTCACCGAGCACGGCCTGCAGGAGACCGCGCTGCACGACCTCGCCTCCTGGTGGCACACCGACGGGGACCTGGGCCGCGACATCGAGTGCTTCACCGACATGACCAAGAGCCGGGTCGCCGGCTTCGGCGGCTACCGCGACACGACGGCGTCGTTCCTCGACGTCTTCGCCCGCCTGGCCGACGCCAAGGTGGTCCCCGACCCTCGCTGAGCGGGCCGGGTGTGCAGGAAACCTCGCGGCGGATTCAGCCGGTCGTTGCAACATCGTTGGTTGTTGTTGGGCTGGAGAGTAGTGCGGTGATGGCTTCGGCGGGGGTGGCCCAGTTCAGGGTCTTGCGGGGTCGGGCGTTGAGGGCGGCGGCGGTGTCG
>JBBSUN010000022.1:0-56210 GCA_038234335.1 Mycobacteriales bacterium | reverse complement strand
CCCGCCTACGTTGATCACGACACCCACGAAGGGTGAACCCCCACCGCAGGAGGCCCTCATGTCCGTCACCACGCCCGTCACCACGCCCGACCTGTCCGTCGTCCGCGGTGGCTGCCGCTGGTACGTCACGGCGGACGACACCCGGGGTGGCTGCCGCTGGTACTGATCGCCCCGCGCGCCCAGCGCCGGCCGATCCGCCTCCGTCCGCCCGGGGTTGGTCGAGCGGCCCGCCGGGAACGGGTACTGTCGCTCCAGATCCACCGAAGACCGCAGGTCACCACGTCCCCGCGAGGGGTCGTGGACGAAAGTTCCGGAGCACCCGGGCGACCCGCGCAGGAGGACGAGGTCACCCGGCTCGCCGTCAACCCGGTCAGCTGCCCGCCCCGTTGCCCTGTGCACGGGGCGTTCGTCGTCTCCGGACCAGCAACATGGAGAGGAGGCACGCATGGCCAAGCCCGAGACGGTGGGGGCGGTCGCGGAGATCCGCGACCGCTTCCAGCAGAGCTCGGCGACCGTGATCACCGAGTACCGGGGTCTTTCGGTCGCCAAGCTCGGCCAGCTCCGCAACGCGCTCGGCACCGGGACGACGTACTCGGTCGCCAAGAACACCCTCGTCAAGCGGGCCGCCGCGGACGCCGGCGTGGAGGGTCTCGACGACCTGTTCGTCGGTCCCACCGCGATCGCGTTCATCACCGGTGAGCCCGTCGACGCCGCCAAGGCCCTGAAGACCTTCGCCAAGGACAACAAGGCGCTGGTCATCAAGGGTGGCTACATGGACGGTCGCGCACTGACCGTCTCCGAGATCGAGCGGATCGCGGACCTCGACTCCCGCGAGGTCCTGCTGGCCAAGATGGCCGGTGCGATGAAGGGCAACCTCAGCAAGGCGGTCGGCCTGTTCGCCGCGCCGCTGTCGCAGATGGCCCGCCTGGCGGCTGCGCTGCAGGAGAAGAAGTCTGCCTCCGACGAGAGCGGGGCGGAGGGCGCAGCCGTGCCTGACGCCTCCGACGACGCACCCGCCGCGGAGGTGGCTCCGGCCGCCGACGAGGCACCGGCGTCCGCCGACAGCTGACCAGCACCACCCCCCCGCACCACCACAGCACCAACCGAACAGAGAGGACCGCCACCATGGCGAAGCTCAGCAACGACGAGCTGCTCGACGCGTTCAAGGAGATGACCCTCCTGGAGCTCTCCGACTTCGTGAAGATGTTCGAGGAGACCTTCGAGGTCACCGCGGCCGCCCCGGTCGCCGCGGCAGCCCCGGCCGGTGGCGCAGCTGCCCCCGCCGCCGCCGAGGAGCAGGACGAGTTCGACGTCATCCTCGAGGGTGCCGGCGAGAAGAAGATCCAGGTGATCAAGGTCGTTCGCGAGGTCGTCGCCGGCCTGGGCCTGAAGGAGGCGAAGGACCTCGTCGAGGCCGCTCCCAAGGCGATCCTGGAGAAGGTCGACAAGGCAGCGGCCGACGCGGCCAAGGAGAAGCTCGAGGGTGCCGGCGCCAAGGTCACCGTCAAGTGACACCGCGCCCGGCGCTCGTCGCCGGGTGAGCACCACCACCGCGAGGGCGGTCCCGCACGCCGGGACCGCCCTCGCGGCGACGGTGGCCCCTGCCGACGTCCCTGGCCACGGGGGAGTCCTGCGCGCCGCCGGTGCGGCGTCTTGACGACCGAGCCCCGGCGCGGGAGGCTGACGCGCAACGCGAGAGCGCAGCTCCGTGCCTGTCGTGCTGCCCCGCGCTCGACATCCGCGCGCCCGACGGCTACTGTTCGAGGTTGCGCTGGTCTCCGTCTCCACCGGCCCCTTGACGGGGCCTGTTCAGGCTGTCCTCCCGAGATCGGCGTGCACGTATCTCCGGCGTCCGGGACCAACCCGGCCGGCCGGTTGTCGACACAGCGTTGGCCGCCCGATCCGCGACGGCCCGCATGAGGTGCTGGAAGGACGCATCTTGGCAGTCTCCCGCCAGACCAAGACCGCTTCGGCGAAGGTCGCCACCACGACCACCCCCCAGGCCGGTATCCCCGGCGCTCCCCGGAGGGTCTCGTTCGCGAAGATCACCGAGCCGTTGGAGGTGCCCGACCTCCTCGACCTGCAGACCGACTCGTTCGAGTGGTTGATCGGTGCCCCCGCGTGGCGCGAGCGCGCTGCGTCCCGGGGTGAGTCCGCCACGTCGGGCGGCCTCGAGGACGTGCTCACCGAGCTCTCCCCGATCGAGGACTTCTCCGGCTCGATGTCGCTGTCCTTCACCGACCCGCGCTTCGACGAGGTCAAGGCCTCCGTCGAGGAGTGCAAGGACAAGGACATGACCTACGCGGCGCCGTTGTTCGTCACCGCGGAGTTCATCAACAACAACACCGGCGAGATCAAGAGCCAGACGGTCTTCATGGGCGACTTCCCGATGATGACCGCCAAGGGCACCTTCGTCATCAACGGCACCGAGCGCGTCGTGGTGAGCCAGCTCGTGCGCTCCCCGGGCGTCTACTTCGACCACGCGGTCGACAAGACCTCCGACAAGGACGTGCACAGCGTCAAGGTCATCCCCGGCCGAGGTGCGTGGCTCGAGTTCGACGTCGACAAGCGGGACACCGTCGGCGTCCGCATCGACCGCAAGCGCCGCCAGCCCGTCACCGTGCTGCTGAAGGCGCTGGGCTGGACCAGCGAGCAGATCACCGAGCGCTTCGGCTTCTCGGAGATCCTCATGGCCACCCTGGAGAAGGACAACACGGCCGGCACCGACGAGGCCCTGCTGGACATCTACCGCAAGCTGCGCCCGGGCGAGCCGCCCACGAAGGAGAGCGCGCAGACCCTGCTGGAGAACCTGTTCTTCAAGGACAAGCGCTACGACCTGGCCCGCGTCGGTCGGTACAAGATCAACAAGAAGCTGGGCCTGAACCACGGTCAGCCGGTCACCTCCTCCACGCTCAACGAGGAGGACGTGGTCGCCACGATCGAGTACCTGGTCCGCCTGCACGCGGGTGAGACCACGATGACCGCCCCCGGCGGCGTCGAGGTGCCCGTCGAGGTCGACGACATCGACCACTTCGGCAACCGTCGCCTGCGCACGGTCGGTGAGCTCATCCAGAACCAGATCCGCGTCGGTCTGTCCCGGATGGAGCGCGTCGTCCGCGAGCGGATGACCACGCAGGACGTCGAGGCGATCACCCCGCAGACCCTGATCAACATCCGCCCCGTGGTGGCGGCGATCAAGGAGTTCTTCGGGACGTCCCAGCTGAGCCAGTTCATGGACCAGACCAACCCGCTCTCGGGCCTGACCCACAAGCGCCGCCTGTCGGCGCTGGGTCCCGGCGGTCTGTCCCGCGAGCGAGCCGGCCTCGAGGTGCGCGACGTGCACCCCAGCCACTACGGCCGCATGTGTCCCATCGAGACCCCCGAGGGCCCGAACATCGGCCTGATCGGCTCGCTGAGCTCCTACGCGCGGGTCAACCCGTTCGGCTTCATCGAGACCCCGTACCGCCGGGTCGTCGACGGCAAGGTCACCGACGAGCTGGACTACCTCACCGCCGACGAGGAGGACCGCTTCGTCGTCGCCCAGGCCAACTCGCGCCTCGACGAGGTGGGCAACCTGGCCGACGAGCGGGTGCTGGTCCGTCGCAAGGGTGGCGAGGTCGACTACATCGACCCACACGGCGTCGACTACATCGACGTCTCCCCGCGGCAGATGGTCTCCGTGGCCACCGCCATGATCCCGTTCATCGAGCACGACGCGGCCAACCGCGCCCTCATGGGCGCGAACATGCAGCGCCAGGCCGTGCCGCTGGTCCGCTCGGAGTCCCCGCTCGTGGGGACCGGCATGGAGCTGCGCGCGGCCGTGGACGCGGGCGACGTCATCGTCACCGACGTCTCGGGCGTGATCGAGGAGGTCTCCGCCGACTACGTCACCGTGATGGCCGACGACGGCAAGCGGACCACCCACCGCATGCGCAAGTTCGCCCGCTCCAACCAGGGCACCTGCACCAACCAGCGTCCGATCGTGGACGAGGGACAGCGGGTGGAGGCCGGCCAGGTGCTGGCCGACGGCCCCTGCACCGAGAACGGCGAGATGGCGCTGGGCAAGAACCTGCTCGTCGCGATCATGCCGTGGGAGGGCCACAACTACGAGGACGCGATCATCCTGTCGCAGCGCCTGGTGGAGGAGGACGTGCTCACCTCGATCCACATCGAGGAGCACGAGATCGACGCGCGTGACACCAAGCTCGGCGCCGAGGAGATCACCCGGGACATCCCGAACGTCTCCGAGGAGGTCCTCGCGGACCTCGACGAGCGGGGGATCATCCGCATCGGTGCCGAGGTCCGCGACGGCGACGTCCTCGTCGGCAAGGTCACACCCAAGGGCGAGACCGAGCTGACCCCGGAGGAGCGGCTGCTGCGCGCGATCTTCGGCGAGAAGGCCCGCGAGGTGCGGGACACGTCGCTGAAGGTCCCGCACGGTGAGACCGGGAAGGTCATCGGCATCCGGGTCTTCTCCCGCGAGGACGACGACGACCTGCCCCCCGGCGTCAACGAGCTGGTGCGGGTCTACGTCGCCCAGAAGCGCAAGATCCAGGACGGCGACAAGCTTGCCGGCCGGCACGGCAACAAGGGCGTCATCGGCAAGATCTTGCCCGCCGAGGACATGCCGTTCCTGCCCGACGGCACCCCGGTCGACATCATCCTGAACACGCACGGCGTGCCGCGACGGATGAACCTGGGCCAGATCCTGGAGGTCCACCTCGGGTGGATCGCCAAGACCGGCTGGTCGATCGAGGGCAAGCCGGACTGGGCGGTGAACCTGCCCGACGAGCTCTACTCCGTGGAGCCCGGCACCAACACCGCCACGCCGGTGTTCGACGGGGCCCGCGAGGAGGAGATCACCGGCCTGCTCGGCTCGACGCTGCCCAACCGGGACGGCGAGATGATGGTCGGGCCCGACGGCAAGGCGACCCTGTACGACGGCCGCTCCGGCGATCCGTTCCCCTACCCGGTCGCGGTCGGCTACATGTACATCATCAAGCTGCACCACCTCGTCGACGACAAGATCCACGCCCGCTCCACCGGCCCGTACTCGATGATCACCCAGCAGCCGCTGGGCGGGAAGGCGCAGTTCGGTGGTCAGCGCTTCGGTGAGATGGAGTGCTGGGCGATGCAGGCCTACGGCGCGGCGTACACGCTGCAGGAGCTGCTGACGATCAAGAGCGACGACGTCCTGGGCCGCGTGAAGGTGTACGAGGCCATCGTCAAGGGCGAGAACATCCCCGAGCCGGGGATCCCGGAGTCGTTCAAGGTGCTGCTCAAGGAGCTGCAGTCGCTGTGCCTCAACGTCGAGGTGCTCTCCAGCGACGGCGCGGCCATCGAGATGCGCGACAGCGACGACGAGGACCTCGAGCGGGCTGCGGCCAACCTCGGGATCAACCTCTCGCGCAACGAGTCGGCGACGGTCGACGACCTCGTGAACTGACGCGCCCACCCGGGACGAGCCCTCACCGGCTCGTCCCGGGCCCGGCGCCCGCCCCACCCCTCAGGCGCCCGCGGGACACCACCCGTCGGGCTCCGCAACCCCCGGAAGGGGGAAAGGAAGCGACGTGCTCGACGTCAACTTCTTCGACGAGCTCCGCATCGGCCTCGCCACCGCCGACCACATCCGTCAGTGGTCCTTCGGCGAGGTCAAGAAGCCGGAGACCATCAACTACCGCACGCTCAAGCCCGAGAAGGACGGCTTGTTCTGCGAGAAGATCTTCGGTCCCACCCGGGACTGGGAGTGCTACTGCGGCAAGTACAAGCGCGTGCGCTTCAAGGGCATCATCTGCGAGCGCTGCGGCGTCGAGGTGACCCGGGCCAAGGTCCGGCGCGAGCGGATGGGCCACATCGAGCTCGCCGCGCCGGTCACCCACATCTGGTACTTCAAGGGCGTGCCGTCGCGGCTGGGCTACCTGCTCGACCTGGCGCCGAAGGACCTCGAGAAGATCATCTACTTCGCGGCCTACGTCATCGTCGCCGTCGACACCGACCTGCGCCACAACGAGCTCTCGACCCTCGAGGCCGAGATGACCGTCGAGCGCAAGCGCGTCGCCGACACCCGGGACTCCGATCTCGAGGTGCGGGCGCAGAAGCTCGAGGCCGACGTCGCCGAGCTCGAGGCGGAGGGCGCCAAGTCCGACGTGCGTCGCAAGGTCAAGGACGGCGGCGAGCGCGAGATGCGCCAGCTGCGCGACCGCGCCGGTCGCGAGCTGGAGCGCCTCGACGAGATCTGGTCGACCTTCACCAAGCTGGCCACCAAGCAGCTGGTCGTCGACGAGCTGCTGCACCGCGAGCTGGTCGACCGCTACGGCGAGTACTTCGAGTCCGCCATGGGCGCGGAGTCGATCCAGAAGCTGATGGCGTCGTTCGACATCGACGCCGAGGCCGAGCTGCTGCGCGAGACCATCCGCAGCGGCAAGGGGCAGAAGAAGCTCCGCGCGCTGAAGCGGCTCAAGGTCGTCGCGGCCTTCCAGCAGACCCGCAACAACCCGCAGGGCATGGTCCTGGACTGCGTCCCGGTCATCCCGCCGGACCTGCGCCCGATGGTGCAGCTCGACGGTGGCCGCTTCGCCACGTCCGACCTGAACGACCTGTACCGCCGGGTCATCAACCGCAACAACCGCCTCAAGCGACTGATCGACCTCGGTGCTCCCGAGATCATCGTCAACAACGAGAAGCGGATGCTGCAGGAGTCCGTCGACGCCCTGTTCGACAACGGTCGTCGCGGCCGTCCCGTCACGGGCCCGGGCAACCGCCCCCTGAAGTCCCTGAGCGACCTGCTCAAGGGCAAGCAGGGCCGGTTCCGGCAGAACCTGCTGGGCAAGCGCGTGGACTACTCGGGCCGCTCGGTGATCGTCGTCGGTCCGCAGCTGCAGCTGCACCAGTGCGGGCTGCCCAAGCTCATGGCGCTGGAGCTGTTCAAGCCCTTCGTCATGAAGCGGCTCGTGGACCTCAACCATGCGCAGAACATCAAGAGCGCCAAGCGCATGGTCGAGCGCCAGCGCGCCCAGGTGTGGGACGTCCTCGAGGAGGTCATCTCCGAGCACCCGGTGCTGCTGAACCGCGCCCCGACGCTGCACCGCCTGGGCATCCAGGCCTTCGAGCCGCAGCTGGTCGAGGGCAAGGCGATCCAGCTCCACCCGCTGGTGTGCGAGGCGTTCAACGCCGACTTCGACGGTGACCAGATGGCGGTGCACCTGCCGCTGTCGGCCGAGGCCCAGGCCGAGGCGCGCATCCTCATGCTGTCGGCGAACAACATCCTGTCGCCGGCCTCGGGCCGCCCGCTGGCCATGCCCCGCCTGGACATGGTGACCGGGCTGTTCCACCTCACCCGTGAGGTGGAGGACGCCCTCGGTGCCGGGGGCGCGTACTCCAGCCCCGCCGAGGCGATCATGGCGCTGGACCGCGGCGTGCTCGCAGTGCAGGCGAAGGTCAAGATCCGCGTCACCGACCTGCGTCCGGCCAAGGACCAGGAGGCCGAGCTGCTCGCCGACGGCTGGACCCAGGGCAAGCCCTGGACCGCCCAGACCTCGCTCGGACGCGTGCTGTTCAACCAGCTGCTCCCGGTGGACTACCCGTTCGCCAACGAGGAGATGCCGAAGAAGCGGCAGGCCGCGATCGTCAACGACCTCGCGGAGCGCTACCCGATGGTCGTCGTCGCCCAGACGCTGGACAAGCTGAAGGACGCCGGCTTCTACTGGGCCACCCGCTCCGGGGTGACCGTCGCGATCTCCGACGTCGTGGTCCCGCCGCGCAAGCAGGAGATCCTGGACGGCTACGAGGCCCAGGCCCTCGCGATCGAGAAGAAGTTCCAGCGCGGGGCCATCGCGGCCGCCGAGCGCCAGAGCGACCTGGAGAAGATCTGGACCGCGGCGAAGAACGAGGTCGCCGAGGCCATGGAGGCGCACTTCCCGCCGGACAACCCCATCCCGATGATCGTGAAGTCGGGTGCGGCCGGGAACATGCAGCAGGTCGTCCAGCTGGCCGGCATGCTCGGCATGGTGGCCAACACCAAGGGCGAGAACATCGTCCGGCCGGTGAAGGCCAGCTTCCGCGAGGGTCTGTCGGTGCTGGAGTACTTCATCTCCACCCACGGTGCCCGCAAGGGTCTGGCCGACACCGCGCTGCGCACGGCGGACTCGGGCTACCTGACCCGCCGTCTGGTCGACGTCTCCCAGGACGTCATCGTCCGCGAGGTCGACTGCGGCACCGAGCGGGGCATCGTGATGACGATCGCCGACCGTCTGCCCGACGGCCGGATCATCCGGGACGCGCACGTGGAGACCAGCACCTACGCCCGCACCCTGGCCTCGGACGCGGCCGACGCCGACGGCAACGTCGTCGTCGCCCGCGGGTCGGACCTCGGTGACCCGGCGCTGGAGGCCCTGATCTCCGCAGGCATCACCACCGCCCGGGTGCGCTCGGTGCTGACCTGCGAGTCGGCCACCGGGATCTGCGCGACCTGCTACGGACGCTCCATGGCGACCGGCCAGCTGGTCGACGTGGGCGAGGCCGTCGGCATCGTCGCGGCGCAGTCGATCGGCGAGCCCGGCACGCAGCTGACCATGCGCACGTTCCACACCGCCGGCGCTGCCGGCGGCGCGGACATCACGGGTGGTCTGCCCCGCGTGCAGGAGCTCTTCGAGGCTCGCGTCCCGAAGGGCAAGACCCCGATCGCCGACGTCTCCGGCCGGATCCGGCTCGAGGACGGCGACCGCTTCTACAAGATCACGATCGTCCCGGACGACGGTGGCGAGGACGTGGTCTACGAGAAGCTGTCCAAGCGCTCGCGACTGAAGTCGCACGCGGTGGACGGGACCGAGCGGGTGCTGGCCGACGGCGACCACGTGGAGGTGGGGGAGCCGCTGCTGGAGGGCGCCTCCGACCCGCACGAGGTGCTGCGCGTGATGGGTCCCCGCGAGGTGCAGATGCACCTGGTCGACGAGGTGCAGAAGGTGTACCGCAGCCAGGGCGTGTCGATCCACGACAAGCACATCGAGGTCATCGTGCGGCAGATGCTGCGCCGCGTGACGATCATCGACTCCGGCTCGACGGAGTTCCTGCCGGGGTCGCTGACCGAGCGCAGCGAGTTCGAGGCGGCGAACCGACGGGTCGTCGCCGAGGGCGGCGAGCCCGCGGCCGGCCGCCCGGTGCTGATGGGGATCACGAAGGCCTCCCTGGCCACCGAGTCCTGGCTCTCGGCCGCCTCCTTCCAGGAGACGACCCGGGTGCTCACCGACGCGGCGATCAACGGCAAGAGCGACAAGCTGATCGGTCTCAAGGAGAACGTGATCATCGGCAAGCTCATCCCCGCCGGCACCGGGATCAACCGGTACCGCAACATCCAGGTCCAGCCCACCGAGGAGGCCCGTGCCGCGGCGTACGCGGTGCCCTCCTACGACGACGGGTTCTACTCGCCCGACGTCTTCGGTGCGGCCGCCGGTGCTGCGGTGCCGCTGGACGACTACGGGTTCAACGGCGGCGACTTCCGCTAGCGGCCCGCGACCGGTGGTGCCGCTCGCCGAGCGGCACCACCGGTCAGCACGACCCCCCTGCTTTGACCCGCAGGCGCGCCGACCGGTATCGTCGGCGATCGTGCCCGACCTGGTCGGGACGGTCCGCGCGCCTGTACGTCGGTGGGGCGGGTGCCACGAGGTGCACGACGTGCGCGCCGTGCATCCGCGGTGCCACCCCTGGCGCAGCCACGACACGCCCGACCTCGGGTACGGGTGTGGCGCGCGGGAAGCTTCCAACCAGAGCTCGGTCCCTGAACTGAGACCACCACGACGCCCGACCTCCCGCGAGGACAGGTCGGAACGTCGAGGGGTCGTGAAAGAGGAAAGCCGGTACATGCCCACCATCCAGCAGCTGGTCCGCAAGGGTCGCCAGGACAAGGTCGCCAAGCTCAAGACGGCGGCCCTGAAGGGGAGCCCCCAGCGTCGAGGCGTGTGCACCCGCGTGTACACGACCACCCCGAAGAAGCCGAACTCCGCGCTGCGCAAGGTGGCCCGTGTCCGGCTGACCAGCCAGATCGAGGTCACGGCGTACATCCCCGGCGAGGGGCACAACCTGCAGGAGCACTCCATGGTGCTCGTGCGTGGCGGTCGGGTGAAGGACCTCCCCGGCGTCCGCTACAAGATCATCCGCGGTTCCCTGGACACCCAGGGCGTGAAGAACCGCAAGCAGGCCCGCAGCAAGTACGGCGCGAAGAAGGGAAACAGCTGACATGCCTCGCAAGGGCCCAGCACCCAAGCGCCCGCTGGTCAACGACCCGGTCTACGGATCGCCGCTCGTGACCCAGCTGGTGAACAAGATCCTCCTCGACGGCAAGAAGTCGACCGCGGAGGCCATCGTCTACGGAGCCCTCGAGGGCTGCCGCGAGAAGACGGGAACCGATCCGGTCGTCACGCTCAAGCGTGCGCTGGACAACGTGAAGCCGGCCTTGGAGGTGCGCAGCCGCCGTGTCGGTGGCGCCACCTACCAGGTGCCCATCGAGGTCCGTCCGGGCCGCTCCACCACGCTCGCGCTCCGCTGGCTGGTCTCGTTCTCCCGCGCCCGGCGCGAGAAGACGATGATCGACCGGCTGGCCAACGAGCTGCTGGACGCGAGCAACGGTCTCGGCGCGAGCGTCAAGCGCCGTGAGGACACCCACAAGATGGCCGAGTCGAACAAGGCCTTCGCGCACTACCGCTGGTGACCGGCGGTGCCGGTCCCCCCGGGGAGCCGGCACCGTGGCGCGCACCAGCGCCGCACCACCCACCAGGACCGACCACGGAAGCCCCGGGGCACGGTCTGACTCGAAACCCGATCGGGAGCGACACTCGTGGCACAGGACGTGCTGACCGACCTCAACAAGGTCCGCAACATCGGCATCATGGCGCACATCGACGCCGGCAAGACCACCACCACCGAGCGGATCCTCTACTACACCGGGATCAGCTACAAGATCGGTGAGGTGCACGACGGCGCGGCGACGATGGACTGGATGGAGCAGGAGCAGGAGCGGGGCATCACCATCACCTCGGCGGCCACCACCTGCTTCTGGGACGACAACCAGATCAACATCATCGACACCCCCGGCCACGTCGACTTCACCGTCGAGGTGGAGCGCTCGTTGCGCGTCCTGGACGGCGCCGTCGCGGTCTTCGACGGCAAGGAGGGCGTCGAGCCCCAGTCCGAGCAGGTCTGGCGCCAGGCGGACAAGTACGACGTCCCGCGCATCTGCTTCGTCAACAAGATGGACAAGCTGGGCGCGGACTTCTACTACACCGTGCGCACCATCGTCGAGCGCCTCGGTGCCAAGCCGCTGGTCATCCAGCTCCCCATCGGGGCCGAGGACTCCTTCACCGGCGTCATCGACCTGGTGGAGATGAAGGCCAAGGTGTGGAGCGGCGAGACCAAGCTCGGCGAGAGCTACGAGACCGTGGAGATCCCGGCCGACATGGTCGAGCGGGCGCAGGAGTACCGCACGATGCTGCTGGAGACGGTGGCGGAGTCCGACGAGGCGCTGCTCGAGAAGCACTTCGGTGGCGACGAGCTGACGATCGACGAGGTCAAGACGGCCATCCGCAAGATGACCGTGGCCAGCGAGCTGTACCCGATCCTGTGCGGCTCCGCGTTCAAGAACAAGGGCGTGCAGCCCATGCTCGACGCGGTCATCGACTACTTGCCCTCCCCGCTCGACGTCGAGGCCACCACCGGCCACGCCGTCGGCAACGAGGAGGAGGAGCTGGTGCGCAAGCCCAGCACCACCGAGCCGTTCGCGGGGCTGGCCTTCAAGGTCGCCACCCACCCGTTCTTCGGCAAGCTCACCTACGTCCGGGTGTACTCGGGCAAGGTCGACGCCGGCACCCAGGTGATCAACTCCACCAAGGGCAAGAAGGAGCGCATCGGCAAGCTGTTCCAGATGCACTCCAACAAGGAGAACCCGGTCGACTCGGCCTCGGCCGGCCACATCTACGCGGTCATCGGCCTGAAGGACACGACCACGGGTGACACCCTGTGCGACGCGCAGCACCAGATCGTCCTCGAGTCGATGACCTTCCCGGAGCCGGTCATCTCGGTCGCGATCGAGCCGAAGACCAAGAGCGACCAGGAGAAGCTGGGTACTGCGATCCAGAAGCTCGCGGAGGAGGACCCGACGTTCCGGGTCAACCTCGACGAGGAGACCGGCCAGACCGTCATCGCCGGCATGGGTGAGCTCCACCTGGACATCCTGGTCGACCGCATGCGCCGCGAGTTCAAGGTCGAGGCGAACGTGGGCAAGCCCCAGGTCGCGTACCGCGAGACGATCCGCAAGACGGTGGACAAGTACTCGTACACCCACAAGAAGCAGACCGGTGGGTCGGGCCAGTTCGCGAAGGTGCTCATCAAGCTCGAGCCGTGGCACGGCGAGGACGGCGCGATGTACGAGTTCGTGAACGGCGTCACCGGCGGCCGCGTCCCGCGCGAGTACATCCCGTCGGTCGACGCCGGGGCCCAGGACGCGATGCAGTACGGCGTGCTGGCCGGCTACCCGTTGGTGAACCTGCGGCTGACCCTGCTCGACGGTGGCTACCACGAGGTCGACTCCTCCGAGATGGCCTTCAAGGTCGCCGGCTCCATGGCGATGAAGGAGGCGGCCCGCATGGCGTCACCGGTGATCCTCGAGCCGATGATGTCCGTCGAGGTCATCACGCCCGAGGACTACATGGGTGACGTGATCGGCGACCTGAACTCCCGCCGTGGTCAGATCCAGGCCATGGAGGAGCGCAGTGGTGCCCGCGTCGTCAAGGCACTGGTCCCGCTGTCGGAGATGTTCGGCTACGTGGGCGACCTGCGGTCGCGCACCCAGGGCCGGGCGAACTACTCGATGGTGTTCGACTCCTACGCGGAGGTGCCGCAGAACGTCGCCAAGGAGATCATCGCCAAGGCGACGGGGGAGTGAGCTAGCTCCCCGGACCACCCGCACCACCGGGGCCGGGGCCACGAGGCCCGGTCCACCCCGAAGACCTGACAACCCAGAACTGCTGCGCGGATCGTGCAGCGCAACCAGTCCAGGAGGACTCCATGGCGAAGGCGAAGTTCCAGAGGACCAAGCCGCACGTCAACATCGGCACCATCGGTCACATCGACCATGGCAAGACGACGCTGACGGCTGCGATCACGAAGGTGCTGCACGACAAGTTCCCCGACCTGAACGAGGCGTCGGCCTTCGACCAGATCGACAAGGCCCCCGAGGAGCGTCAGCGCGGCATCACCATCTCCATCGCGCACGTCGAGTACCAGACCGAGAACCGTCACTACGCGCACGTCGACTGCCCCGGCCACGCGGACTACATCAAGAACATGATCACGGGTGCGGCGCAGATGGACGGCGCGATCCTGGTCGTGGCGGCCACGGACGGTCCGATGCCGCAGACCAAGGAGCACGTGCTCCTCGCCCGCCAGGTCGGCGTGCCCTACATCGTCGTCGCCCTGAACAAGGCCGACATGGTCGACGACGAGGAGATCCTGGAGCTCGTCGAGCTCGAGGTCCGCGAGCTGCTCAGCGACTACGAGTTCCCGGGCGACGACCTGCCGATCGTCCGCGTCTCCGCGCTCAAGGCGCTCGAGGGCGACCCCGAGTGGGCCGAGAAGGTCGTCGACCTGATCACCGCCGTCGACGAGTACATCCCGGAGCCGGAGCGCGACACCGACAAGCCGTTCCTCATGCCCGTCGAGGACGTCTTCACGATCACCGGCCGCGGCACCGTGGTCACCGGTCGCGTCGAGCGCGGCATCGTGAACGTGAACGAGGACGTCGAGCTGGTCGGCATCCGCGAGAAGTCGCAGAAGACGACCGTCACCGGTGTCGAGATGTTCCGCAAGCTGCTCGACCAGGGCCGGGCCGGCGACAACGTGGGCCTGCTGGTCCGCGGCATCAAGCGTGAGGACGTCGAGCGCGGCATGGTCATCGTGAAGCCGGGCACCACGACCCCGCACACGGAGTTCGAGGGCAACGTGTACATCCTGTCGAAGGAGGAGGGTGGTCGTCACACCCCGTTCTTCAACAACTACCGTCCCCAGTTCTACTTCCGGACGACGGACGTCACCGGTGTGGTCACGCTGCCCGAGGGCACCGAGATGGTCATGCCCGGCGACAACACGGAGATGAGCGTGCAGCTCATCCAGCCGATCGCCATGGACGAGGGCCTACGCTTCGCGATCCGTGAGGGTGGCCGCACCGTCGGCGCCGGTCGGGTCACGAAGATCAACAAGTAGCACCCCGGACGGCCGTGGTGGCGGGCAACCGCTACCACGGCCGTGCTGTTCTGCCCTGATTTGGCCTGCCGACACCGCTGTGCCAGACTATTCAGGTTACCCATCGAGGGTTGCTGTCGCGTGCACGTGTGCACGCCACCGTCGCTCTCGTCGGGACGGCCCCCCTCGGCCGGCCGTGCACCAGCACTGGTGCGCGGAGCCGGAGCGGGCCTCGTGGGACCGGGACGCAAGTCCCGGATCCGCACCCCACCGACGTCCGCGTCGAGGGGACGATCCTGCGGGCGGCGCGACACGCCCGACCGCGTGGACCGGAGCAGGTCCGACCGGCGAGACCACAGACCGACACCGCAGCTGCTGCGAGAAGAAGGACGGCAAGCCAACATGGCGGGACAAAAGATCCGCATCCGGCTCAAGGCCTACGACCACGAGGCGATCGACGCGTCCGCGCGCAAGATCGTCGAGACCGTGACCCGCACCGGGGCGCGCGTGGTCGGGCCGGTGCCGCTGCCCACCGAGAAGAACGTGTACTGCGTCATCCGCTCGCCGCACAAGTACAAGGACTCGCGCGAGCACTTCGAGATGCGCACCCACAAGCGGCTGATCGACATCCTCGACCCGACGCCGAAGACGGTCGACGCGCTCATGCGCATCGACCTCCCGGCGAGCGTCGACGTCAACATCCAGTGAGCGCGGCGGAGACAACAGTGTCGGAGAAGAACATGAGCGAGAACGCCATGGCGGGCATCCTGGGCAACAAGCTCGGCATGACCCAGGTGTTCGACGAGAACAACCGGATCGTGCCCGTGACCGTCGTCCAGGCGGGCCCGTGCGTCGTGACCGGTGTGCGCAGCGTGGAGAAGGACGGTTACACCGCCGTCCAGATCGCGTTCGGCGCCATCGACCCGCGGAAGGTGACCAAGCCGGTGGCGGGACAGTACGTCGCCGCCGGGGCCACTCCGCGCCGGCACGTCGTCGAGCTGCGGATGGTCGACACCTCGGGCTACGAGGTCGGCCAGGAGATCACGGCGGACCTGTTCGCCGATGGCGCCGTGGTCGACGTGGTCGGCACCAGCAAGGGCAAGGGCACCGCCGGCGTCATGAAGCGTCACGGGTTCCACGGGCTCGGTGCGGGACACGGCGTGCACCGCAAGCACCGCGCACCCGGCTCCATCGGTGGTGCTTCCACCCCCGGCCGTGTCTTCAAGGGCATGCGCATGGCGGGGCGGATGGGCAACGACCGGGTGACCACCCAGAACCTCACCGTGCACCGGGTCGACGCCGAGGCGGGCCTGCTGCTGATCAAGGGCGCGATCCCGGGCAACAAGGGCGGGCTCGTGCTCGTCAAGACAGCCACGAAGGGTGGTGCTCTCTGATGGCGGTCGACACGCAGAAGACGACCTCGTCGTCCCCGCAGTCGGACGGTTCGGCGTTCCTGAGCCTGGACGTGCTCCTGCCCGGCGGCGGCACCGACGGGACCGTGGACCTGCCGGGCGAGCTGTTCGACGCACAGTCGAACATCCCGCTCATGCACCAGGTCGTCGTCGCCCAGCTGGCCGCGGCGCGCCAGGGCACCCACAAGACCAAGACGCGGGCGGAGGTGTCCGGTGGTGGACGCAAGCCCTACCGCCAGAAGGGCACCGGACGTGCGCGCCAGGGTTCGACCCGGTCGCCGCAGTTCGCCGGCGGCGGTGTCTCGCACGGCCCCGTGCCGCGCAGCTACGCGCAGCGGACGCCCAAGAAGATGATCGCCGCCGCCCTGCGCGGCGCGTTGTCGGACCGTGCGCGCTCCGCCCGCATCCACGTGATCAGCGCCGTGACCGTCGACGGTGCGCCGTCCACGCGCGGCGCGCGGCAGCTGCTGGGCACGGTCTCCGACCGGACCCGGTTCCTGCTCGTGGTCGAGCGCTCGGACGACGCGGCGTGGAAGAGCGCGGCGAACCTGCCGGGCGTCCACCCGATCGCGCCGGACCAGCTGAACACCTACGACGTCCTCGCCAGCGACGACGTCGTGTTCACCCGTGACGCTCTCGCCACCTTCGTGGCCGGGCCGCAGCGCGGCCGGACCGTGACCGCCTCGGCCCGCTCCGGCGAGCTCGGCGACGTGAGTGCCGTGAAGGAGGAGAGCAAGTGATCGACGACCCCCGGGACGTCCTGCTGGCGCCGGTGATCTCCGAGAAGTCCTACGGGCTGCTCGAGACCAACACCTACACGTTCGTCGTCCTGCCGAGCGCCAACAAGACCCAGATCAAGATCGCGGTCGAGAAGGTGTTCGGCGTGACGGTCACCAACGTGAACACGCTGAACCGGCAGGGCAAGCGCAAGCGCACCCGGTCCGGCTACGGCAAGCGCAAGGACACCAAGCGAGCGATCGTGACGCTGTCCGCCGACAGCAAGCCCATCGAGATCTTCGGGGGCCCGACCGCCTGAGGCGGGAGGGACCACCGGATCCAGGGCAGAGAAGCTGAGGACTGAGACAACATGGCAATCCGCAAGTACAAGCCGACCACTCCCGGTCGTCGTGGCTCGAGCGTGTCCGACTTCGCCGACATCACGCGAGCCACGCCGGAGAAGTCGCTCATCCGTCCGTTGCACGGCCACGGTGGTCGCAACGCCCACGGTCGCATCACCACCCGCCACAAGGGCGGTGGCCACAAGCGTGCCTACCGGGTCATCGACTTCCGTCGGGCCGACAAGGACGGCGTGCCGGCCAAGGTCGCGCACATCGAGTACGACCCCAACCGCACCTCGCGCATCGCGCTGCTGCACTACGCGGACGGTGAGAAGCGCTACATCATCGCGCCGGCCACGCTGAAGCAGGGTGACGCGATCGAGGCCGGGCCGCGCGCCGACATCAAGCCGGGCAACAACCTGCCGCTGCGCAACATCCCCACCGGCACCGTGATCCACGCGATCGAGCTCCGGCCCGGCGGCGGCGCCAAGATCGCCCGCTCGGCCGGCACCTCGGTGCGGCTGGTCGCCAAGGACGGTCCCTACGCCCAGCTGCGGATGCCCTCGGGCGAGATCCGCAACGTGGACGTCCGCTGTCGCGCGTCGATCGGCGAGGTCGGCAACGCCGAGCAGTCCAACATCAACTGGGGCAAGGCCGGCCGCATGCGCTGGAAGGGCAAGCGCCCGACCGTCCGAGGGGTCGTCATGAACCCGGTCGACCACCCGCACGGTGGTGGTGAGGGCAAGACGTCCGGTGGTCGTCACCCGGTGAGCCCGTGGGGCAAGCCCGAGGGGCGCACCCGCAAGTCCAAGCCGAGCGACAAGCTCATCGTGCGGCGCCGCCGCACGGGCAAGAACAAGCGCTGACCAAGGAGGGAGTGAAGGATGCCACGCAGCCTGAAGAAGGGCCCGTTCGTCGATGACCACCTCCTTGCGAAGGTGGACGTCCAGAACGAGAAGGGGACCAAGCAGGTCATCAAGACCTGGTCCCGCCGCTCGACCATCACGCCGGACTTCATCGGTCACACGTTCGCGGTGCACGACGGCCGCAAGCACGTGCCGGTGTTCGTCTCCGACGCGATGGTCGGTCACAAGCTCGGTGAGTTCGCGCCGACGCGCACGTTCCGCGGCCACATCAAGGACGACCGCAAGGCCCGTCGCCGCTAGGAGCCCGGTGCGACCCACGACGGGTCGCACGCGGTGCGCCAGGTGCGCACCACCCGCAGGACCAGACGCACGCAGCCCGCTCCGGCGGGTCCGTGCACCCGCACAGAGAAGCAAGGGGTAGCAGCACATGGACGCCCAGGACGTCGCACGCGGCACCGCGGAGCTCCCGCACGCCGTGGCGCGGGCTCGCTTTGTCAGCGTCACGCCGATGAAGGCCCGTCGGGTGGTGGCCCTGATCAAGGGGCGCCCGGCCGCCGAGGCGCTGGCCGTCCTGAGGTTCGCGCCTCAGGCCGCCAGCGAGCCGGTCGCCAAGGTGCTCGCCAGCGCCGTGGCCAACGCCGAGAACAACCTCGGGCTGGACCCGGCGACGCTGGTGGTCTCCACCGCGTTCGTCGACGAGGGCCCGACCCTCAAGCGGTTCCAGCCGCGGGCCCAGGGTCGCGCGTTCCGCATCCGCAAGCGCACGTGCCACATCACGATCGAGGTCGAGAGCCAGCAGCGCACCGGCGCGGCGGACTCGTCCCGCAACCGCAGGAGCTCGGCCAGCAGGGCCGGGGCGAAGGGAAGTGCTTCCTAGTGGGTCAGAAGATCAACCCGCACGGCTTCCGGCTGGGTATCACGACCGACTGGAAGTCCCGCTGGTACGCCGACAAGCAGTACGCCGAGTACGTGAAGGAGGACGTCGCCATCCGCCGGCTGCTCGCCACCGGCATGGAGCGCGCGGGTATCTCCAAGGTCGAGATCGAGCGCACCCGTGACCGCGTCCGGGTGGACATCCACACCGCGCGTCCGGGCATCGTCATCGGCCGTCGTGGCGCCGAGGCCGACCGGATCCGCACCGAGCTGGAGAAGCTGACCGGCAAGCAGGTGCAGCTCAACATCCTCGAGGTGAAGAACGCCGAGGCCGACGCACAGCTCGTCGCGCAGGGCGTGGCCGAGCAGCTCAGCAACCGGGTGGCGTTCCGCCGCGCGATGCGCAAGGCCATCCAGTCGGCCATGCGGCAGCCACAGGTGAAGGGCATCCGCGTGCAGTGCTCCGGCCGTCTCGGTGGCGCCGAGATGAGCCGCTCGGAGTTCTACCGCGAGGGTCGCGTGCCGCTGCACACGTTGCGCGCGGACATCGACTACGGCCTGTACGAGGCAAAGACCACCTTCGGCCGCATCGGCGTCAAGGTGTGGATCTACAAGGGTGACATCGTCGGTGGTCGTCACGAGCAGGCGGCCGTGGACCCCCGCGACTCCCGCCGCGAGCGCCCCACCGGCGCCACGCGACCGCGCCGCTCCGGTGCCTCGGGCACCACCGCGACCAGCACCGACGCGGGCCGTGCGGCGGCCGAGTCCTCCGGGACCTCGGGCGCCGTGGCCCCGGTCGAGAACACACCGGCGGTCCCGGCCGCCGAGACGGAGGCCTGACATGTTGATCCCCCGCAGGGTCGCGCACCGCAAGCAGCACCACCCGAGCCGGTCCGGCGCGGCCAAGGGCGGCACCCAGGTGACGTTCGGTGACTTCGGCATCCAGGCCCTCGAGCCCGCCTACGTCACCAACCGCCAGATCGAGTCGGCTCGCATCGCCATCAACCGGCACATCAAGCGTGGTGGGAAGGTCTGGATCACGATCTTCCCGGACCGCCCGCTGACGAAGAAGCCCGCCGAGACCCGCATGGGTTCGGGCAAGGGCTCGGTCGAGTGGTGGGTCGCGAACGTGAAGCCCGGTCGGGTCATGTTCGAGATGAGCTACCCCGACGAGGAGACCGCTCGCGAGGCCCTGCGCCGCGCGATGCACAAGCTCCCCATGAAGTGCCGGATCGTCACCAGGGAGGTGCAGTTCTGATGGCAGGTGCGACACAGGCCGCCGAGCTCCGTGAGCTGTCCGCCGATGAGGTGGTGACCCGGCTCCGCGAGTCCAAGGAGGAGCTGTTCAACCTCCGGTTCCAGATGGCGACTGGCCAGCTGGACAACAACCGCCGGCTCCGCACGGTCCGGCACGACATCGCCCGCATCTACACCGTGATGCGCGAGCGCGAGCTGGGCCTGGCCTCCGCTCCGGAGACGGACGAGGGTGCGGCGTGAGCGAGAAGGACACCACCATGACAGAGACCTCCGGCGAGACGGACGAGACCCGCAACTTCCGCAAGGTGCGCGTGGGTTACGTCGTCTCGGACAAGATGCAGAAGACGATCGTGGTCGAGCTCGAGGATCGCGTGAAGCACCCCATGTACAGCAAGATCATTCGTCGCACGACGAAGGTCAAGGCCCACGACGAGGCCGGCGTGGCCGGTGTCGGTGACCGGGTGCGCCTCATGGAGACCCGGCCGCTCTCCGCGACCAAGCGCTGGCGCCTGGTCGAGGTCCTGGAGCAGGCGAAGTAGCACGTTCGAGCCGGCGGGGTCCCTCCGTCGGTACCAGCTCCGGTCATCCGGCCGGGGCGTTCGCGTCGGGTCGGTATCCGGCGCGTCCAGCAAGCTGTGAGGAGTAGACGTGATCCAGCAGGAGTCGCGACTGCGCGTCGCCGACAACACCGGTGCCAAGGAGATCTTGTGCATCCGGGTGCTCGGTGGCTCGGCCCGTCGCTACGCCGGCATCGGCGACATCATCGTGGCGACCGTGAAGGACGCCATCCCGGGTGCAGGAGTGAAGCGGGGTGACGTGGTCAAGGCCGTCATCGTGCGCACCTCCAAGGAGCGGCGCCGGCCGGACGGTTCCTACATCCGCTTCGACGAGAACGCCGCCGTCCTGATCAAGCCCGACAACGACCCGCGGGGCACGCGCATCTTCGGACCGGTCGGCCGCGAGCTGCGCGACAAGCGCTTCATGCGGATCATCTCGCTCGCCCCGGAGGTGCTGTGATGAAGGTGCACAAGGGCGACACGGTGGTCGTCGTGTCCGGCAAGGACAAGGGCGCGAAGGGCAAGGTCATCCAGGCCTACCCCGAGGCCGAGCGCGTCCTGGTCGAGGGCGTCAACCGCATCAAGAAGCACACGCCGGTCTCCAGCAACCAGCGCGGCGCCTCCAGCGGCGGCATCGTCACCCAGGAGGCGTCCATCCACGTGTCGAACGTGATGGTCGTCGACTCCGACGGCACGCCGACCCGGGTGGGCTACCGCGCCGAGGAGGCCGATGCCCAGGGCAAGGTCCGGCGCGTCCGGATCTCGAAGAAGAACGGGAAGGACATCTGATGACCACCGTGGAGACCGGCACCGCCGACACCACCCCCGCCGTCAAGGACGTCCCCCGGCTGAAGGCGCGGTACCGCAGCGAGATCCGTGGGACCCTGCAGGAGCAGTTCGACTACGCGAACGCGATGCAGGTCCCGGGCGTGGTCAAGGTCGTCGTCAACATGGGTGTCGGTGACGCAGCCCGGGACGCCAAGCTGATCGACGGCGCCGTGCGCGACCTCGCCCTGATCACCGGCCAGAAGCCCGAGGTGCGCAAGGCCCGCAAGTCCATCGCCCAGTTCAAGCTGCGCGAGGGCATGCCCATCGGCGCCCGCGTCACCCTCCGGGGCGACCGGATGTGGGAGTTCCTGGACCGGCTGGTCAGCATCGCGCTGCCCCGCATCCGTGACTTCCGTGGTCTGTCCGGCACCCAGTTCGACGGGAACGGCAACTACACGTTCGGGCTGAACGAGCAGTCGATGTTCCACGAGATCGACATCGACTCCATCGACCGCCCGCGCGGCATGGACATCACCGTGGTCACCACGGCGACGAACAACACCGAGGGCCGGGCGCTGCTGAAGCAGCTCGGCTTCCCCTTCAAGGAGGCATGAGCATGGCCAAGAAGGCCCTGGTCATCAAGGCCAGCCGCAAGCCCAAGTTCGCGGTGCGCGGCTACACCCGCTGCCAGCGCTGCGGGCGTCCGCACGCCGTGTTCCGCAAGTTCGGCCTGTGCCGTATCTGCCTTCGGGAGATGGCCCACGCGGGCGAGCTCCCCGGGGTGCGCAAGTCCTCCTGGTGATTCAACCCGAGTGACGGAGCCCCCGGACGCCGGGGACGCCGCACCCACCCTGTGGACCGACCGGTCCGCAGTGCTCCTTCGCCACAGGCCCGTGCACCACGTGCACACCGGAACCGTGGTGGGAAAGTGAACAGGTCGCAGCAATGACCATGACCGACCCCATCGCAGACATGTTGACGCGTCTGCGCAACGCCAGCTCGGCGTACCACGACGCCGTCGTGATGCCGCACTCCAAGCTCAAGTCCCACATCGCGGAGATCCTGCAGCGCGAGGGCTACATCGCCGGCTTCCACACGGAGCCCGCAACCGTCGGCCAGTCCCTGGTCGTCGACCTGAAGTACGGCCCGAACCGCGAGCGGAGCATCGCGGGTCTGCGTCGGGTCTCCAAGCCCGGCCTTCGCGTGTACGCGAAGTCCACCAACCTGCCCAAGGTCCTGGGTGGCCTCGGCGTGGCGATCATCTCCACGTCGACCGGTCTGCTCACCGATCGCCAGGCGGCCAAGCAGGGAGTAGGCGGGGAAGTCCTCGCCTACGTCTGGTGAGGGAGGACTGACATGTCGCGCATCGGAAAGGTCCCCGTCACCGTCCCGTCCGGAGTGGACGTGACCATCGAGGGACAGAACATCCTGGTGAAGGGCCCCAAGGGCTCTCTCACCACCATCATCGCCGAGCCCATCTCGGTCGCCCGGGGCGAGGACGGTCTGCTGGCCGTGACCCGCCCCGACGACGAGCGCCGCAGCCGCGCGCTGCACGGCCTGTCCCGCACGCTCGTGCAGAACATGGTCGTCGGTGTCACGGACGGCTACACCCGCAAGATGGAGATCCACGGCGTCGGGTACCGCGTCGCGCTCAAGGGCAGCACCCTCGAGTTCGCGCTCGGCTTCAGCCACCCCGTCCCGATCGAGGCGCCCGAGGGCATCTCCTTCGCCGTCGAGACGCCGACCCGGTTCTCCATCACGGGCATCGACAAGCAGCAGGTCGGCCAGATCGCTGCGAACATCCGGCGGCTGCGCCGGCCCGACCCGTACAAGGGCAAGGGCATCCGCTACGCCGGCGAGGTCATCCGCCGCAAGGTCGGAAAGACGGGTAAGTGAGATGAGCACAGCAACCACGAGCACCACCGGGTCCGCCCCGGACAAGCGCATCCCCAAGGGCAAGGACGTCTCGACGCGTCGGCGCCTGTCGGTCACGCGTCGCCACTTCCGGCTGCGCAAGAAGGTCTCCGGCACGCCGGTGCGACCGCGGCTCGTCGTGAACCGCAGCTCGCGCCACCTGCACGCGCAGCTCATCGACGACCTGGCCGGCCACACGCTGGCGGCCGCGTCGACCATGGAGGCGGACGTGCGGGCGCTGGACGGCGACAAGACGGCGCGCTCGGCCAAGGTGGGGGAGCTCCTCGCCTCCCGGGCCCGCGCCGCCGGTGTCGAGACCGTGGTCTTCGACCGCGGTGGTCACGACTACCACGGTCGCATCGCCGCCCTGGCTGATGCGGCTCGCGAGGGTGGGTTGGTGTTCTGATGACCGACCTGCAGCTCGCCCACAGCACCACGAACGGAAGGACAGCCTGATGCCGGGACGTGCACGGCGCGATGGCGCAACCGGAGCCGCCGGCGGCCCGCCCGCGGGCGGCCAGGGTGGCGGGGGTGGCGACCGCCGCGACCGTCGGGACGGCCGCGACGGTGGTCGCGGCGGCGCCGAGAAGCCGACCCAGCTCGAGCGGGTCGTCGCGATCAACCGCGTCTCCAAGGTCGTCAAGGGTGGTCGGCGCTTCAGCTTCACCGCCCTGGTGATCGTCGGCGACGGCAACGGCGTCGTCGGCGTGGGCTACGGCAAGGCCAAGGAGGTGCCGGCCGCGATCCAGAAGGGCTCCGACGAGGCTCGCAAGAGCTTCTTCCGCGTCCCGATGATCGGGAGCACCATCACGCACCCCGTCCAGGGTGAGGCGGCGGCCGGGGTGGTCATGCTCCGCCCCGCCAGCCCCGGTACCGGCGTCATCGCCGGTGGCCCCGTCCGTGCGGTCCTGGAGTGCGCGGGGATCCACGACATCCTGTCGAAGTCCCTGGGCAGCGACAACGCGATCAACGTGGTCCACGCGACCGTGGCGGCGCTGAAGGCGCTGCAGCGTCCCGAGGAGGTGGCTGCGCGTCGCGGTCTGCCCATCGAGGACGTCGCGCCGGCCGGCATGCTCCGTGCCCGTGCGGGACAGGGGGCCTGACATGTCCGAGGTCAAGGTCACCCAGACCCGCAGCACCATCGGGTGCAAGAAGAACCAGCGGGAGACCCTGCGCACGCTGGGGCTCCGCAAGATCCGCCAGACCGTGGTCCGCGAGGACTCCGAGCAGGTCCGCGGAATGATCAACACCGTCCGCCACCTGGTGACGGTGGAGGAGGTTTCGTCGTGACGATCAAGCTGCACCACTTGCGCCCGGCACCGGGTGCGAAGAAGGACAAGATCCGTGTCGGTCGGGGCGAGGGCGGTAGGCGCGGCAAGACCGCCGGTCGCGGCACCAAGGGCACCAAGGCGCGCAAGAACGTGTCCGCGGCGTTCGAGGGCGGCCAGACCCCGCTGCACATGCGGCTGCCGAAGCTCAAGGGCTTCATCAACCCCAACCGGGTGGAGTTCCAGGTCGTGAACGTGGGCGACCTGGCCCGGCTGTTCCCGACCGGTGGTGAGGTCGGCGTCGCCGAGCTCGTCGCCGCAGGTGCCGTGCGCAGCAACCAGCGGGTGAAGGTGCTCGGCACCGGCGACCTCGGCTCGGTGAGCCTGCAGGTCAGCGCGGACAAGTTCTCCGGCTCCGCGCGCGAGAAGATCGCTGCTGCCGGTGGGTCCGCCACCGAGATCTGAGCCCCGGCTCACGATCGAGCAGCCACGGCCGTCGCCCCCGCCCCGTGCGGGGTGCGGCGGCCGTCGATCGTGGTGGGCACCGCTCGTCGGCCCCGTGATCCGCAGGAGACCCGGTGACCCGGCTGTTACAGTCGAGCGCTGTCGTCGTGAGCGGCGCCACCCCTGCTGTTCCTGACCACCTGACCCACCGCCCACGCGGAGCCGGAGCACCTCCGGCCGCCGCCGCCAGGAGGACCTGTGCTCTCCGCCTTCGTCTCCGCCTTCAAGACGCCGGACCTGAGGCGGAAGATCTTCTTCACCCTCGGCATCCTCGCGCTGTACCGGGTCGGTACCACGCTGCCCTCGCCCGGGGTGTCCTACACCAACATCCAGCAGTGCCTGCGCACCGCGGAGAACGGTGACAGCCAGAGCATCTACGCGCTGATCAACCTGTTCAGCGGCGGCGCGCTGCTCCAGCTCTCCGTGTTCGCGCTCGGGATCATGCCGTACATCACGGCAAGCATCATCGTGCAGCTGCTGACCGTGGTCATCCCGCGCTTCGAGGAGCTCCGCAAGGAGGGCCAGTCCGGCCAGGCCACGATGACGCAGTACACGCGGTACCTGACGATCGCGCTCGCGGTCCTGCAGTCGACCGGCATCGTCGCCCTGGCGACCCGCGGCACGCTGTTCGCCGGCTGCGACAACAACCTGTACCCCGTGATCCCCGGCGGGTCCATCTTCACCATGGTCGTCGTGGTCATCACGATGACCGCGGGCACGGCGATCATCATGTGGCTGGGCGAGCTCATCACCGAGCGCGGTGTCGGCAACGGCATGTCGCTGCTCATCTTCACCTCCATCGCCGCGCGGATCCCGAGCGAGGGGCGCAACGTGCTGGACAGCCGCGGCGCGTTCGTCTTCGTGCTGGTGCTCGTGGCGGCCCTGGCCATCATCTCCGCGGTGATCCTGGTCGAGCAGGGACAGCGCCGGATCCCGGTGCAGTACGCCAAGCGCATGGTGGGTCGGAGGATGTACGGCGGCACCTCGACCTACCTGCCGCTGAAGGTGAACCAGGCCGGCGTCATCCCGGTCATCTTCGCCTCGTCGCTGCTGTACCTGCCCAACCTGGTCTCGCAGCTGACGACCTCGGCCACCGCGGCGCCGAACGCCTGGCAGCGGTTCATCAACACCTACCTGGTGACTCCCAGCAGCTGGAGCTACATCGCGCTGTACTTCGCGCTGATCATCTTCTTCACCTACTTCTACGTGTCGATCACCTTCAACCCGGAGGAGCGCGCGGACGAGATGAAGAAGTTCGGCGGCTTCATCCCGGGGATCCGCCCGGGCCGACCGACCGCGGAGTACCTCAGCTACGTCCTGGGCCGGATCACCCTCCCGGGCTCGCTGTACCTCGGTGTGGTGGCCGTCCTGCCCAACGTCTTCCTGGACCTCGGCAGCAGCTCGCCCAGCCAGAACTTCCCCTTCGGCGGCACCGCCGTGCTGATCATGGTCGGCGTCGGGCTGGACACGGTGAAGCAGATCGAGAGCCAGCTCATGCAGCGCAACTACGAAGGGTTCCTCCGCTAGTGCGACTCCTCATCCTCGGACCGCAGGGTGCCGGCAAGGGCACCCAGGCCGCGCTGCTGTCCACCGAGCTCGGCATCCCGCACGTCTCCACCGGTGATCTGTTCCGGGCCCACCTGAAGGAGGAGACCCCGCTGGGCAAGCAGGTGCAGTCCTACCTCGACGGTGGCTCGCTGGTCCCCGACGAGATCACCAACGAGATGGTGCGGGAGCGGCTGGTCGAGCCGGACGCCGCAGCGGGCTTCCTGCTCGACGGCTTCCCCCGGACCAACGGCCAGGCCGACGTGCTGGACGGCCTGCTCGACGCGCGGGGCGTGGCGCTGGACGCCGTGGTCGAGCTGCAGGTCGCCGAGGAGGTCCTGCTGGCGCGCATGCTCGCCCGGGGACGTGCGGACGACACCGAGGACGGCATCCGCAACCGGCTGTCGCTGTACCACTCCGAGACCGAGCCCCTGCTCGACCGCTACGCGGGCATCGTGCGTCCGGTCGACGGCGTCGGCGAGGTCGACGAGGTGGGCGCGCGGGTGCTGCGAGCGCTGCGCGCGCACGAGTGATGCTCGGACGCCGCGGCCGCTCGACGGTGCCGGCCCGCACCCCGGGCGAGATCGAGGCCATGGCGGCCGCCGGGGCCGTCGTGGGCCGGGCGCTCCAGGCCTGCGTGGCCGCCGCCCGGGCCGGCACCAGCACCGCCGAGCTCGACGCCGTCGCCGAGGCGGTGATCCGCTCCGCCGGGGCGGTGCCGTCCTTCCTGGGCTACCACGGGTTCCCGGGCAGCATCTGCACCTCGGTGAACGACCGGGTCGTGCACGGGATCCCGGCGGCGGAGGAGATCCTGGCCGACGGTGACCTGCTCTCGATCGACTGCGGCGCGATCCTCGAGGGATGGCACGGCGACTCCGCGCTCACCGTCGCGGTGGGTCGGGTCACCGGGGCCGACGAGCAGCTCTCCCGGGCCTGCCGGGAGTCCATGGAGGCGGGTATCGCCGCGATGGTCGTCGGCAACCGGCTGACCGACGTCTCGCACGCCATCGAGCTCGGCACCCGGGCTGCGGGGGAGCGGGACGGCCGCACGTACGGGATCGTCGACGGCTACGGCGGGCACGGCATCGGACGCGTCATGCACGCCGAGCCTTTCCTCGCCAACGAAGGGGCGCCGGGCCGGGGACCGCGACTGGTGGAGGGTTCGGTGCTGGCCATCGAGCCCATGCTCACCCTCGGCACCGAGGAGACCCGGGTCCTGGACGACGACTGGACCGTGGTGACCACCGACGGCAGCCGCGCCGCGCACTGGGAGCACACCGTCGCGGCCACGGCGGACGGGCCCCGGATCCTCACCACCCGGGCCTGAGCCGGGGGGCGTGCGCGCCGTTTGTCCCGCGGTGCGCACGTGCGTATGCTCGACCAACGGCGCGCAGTGCGCGTCGGTTGTGCGTGCTCGCTGCAGCTGCTCAGGTCTTCTCCTGGTCCGTCGGCCCACGTCCCGGCCGGCGCCGCCGCGCGGCACGCGGTCTCCCCGACCCCTCGTTCCTGGACGACGGGCGACCGTCTGAGGGGCACTCCACCACAGCGGGGGCCCCACCTACACAGATCGCGGAGGACATGGCCAAGAAGGACGGAGCGATCGAGGTCGAGGGTCGCGTGGTCGAGCCCCTGCCGAACGCGATGTTCCGCGTGGAGCTGGAGAACGGCCACCGGGTGCTCGCCCACATCAGCGGCAAGATGCGTCAGCACTACATCCGGATCCTCCCCGAGGACCGGGTCGTGGTGGAGCTCTCGCCGTACGACCTGTCCCGCGGGCGCATCGTCTACCGCTACAAGTAGGACCGCCCCACCCTCCTCCGCCCCTGGGGGAGGTCGAGAACCGATCACGCCGGGCCACCGCGGCCGGCGACAGACCAGGAGAGCTGACTGACGTGAAGGTCAACCCCAGCGTCAAGAGGATCTGCGAGAAGTGCAAGGTGATCCGCCGCAACGGGCGGGTCATGGTGATCTGCGAGAACCTGCGTCACAAGCAGCGCCAGGGCTGAGAGGCCCCGTCCCGACGGTCCGCCGCCGGAGCACTTCCGCCGTCCCCTGACGGCACAGGACACGATGACCTCCCCGCACCACCCCCGCGCCCGGCCCTGATCGAGGGCAGCGCGGGAACCACCCCCGGCACGGAGGCCGGGGCCCGACCACCGCGCCACTCGGCGCGGACCGGCGGGACGGACGGGGAGCAGACCTCCGCACCGAGAGGACACGCCACATGGCACGGCTCGCCGGCGTCGATCTGCCCCGCGACAAGCGGATGGAGATCGCGCTCACCTACATCTACGGGATCGGTCGGACCCGCAGCCAGGAGATCCTGACTGCGACCGGCATCAGCTACGACCTGCGCACCAAGGACCTCACCGACGCCGACGTGCGCGTCCTGGGTGACTACATCAACGAGGCGCTCAAGGTCGAGGGCGACCTCCGCCGCGAGGTGCAGGCCGACATCCGTCGCAAGATCGAGATCGGCTGCTACCAGGGCCTGCGCCACCGCCGTGGCCTGCCGGTGCGCGGACAGCGCACCAAGACCAACGCGCGCACCCGCAAGGGACCCAAGCGCACCATCGCCGGCAAGAAGAAGGCCAGGTAAACGATGCCCCCCAAGGCTCGGTCCGCCTCCGGACCCAAGAAGACGCAGAAGACCCGTCGCCGGGAGAAGAAGAACGTCACCCACGGCCACGCGCACATCAAGAGCACGTTCAACAACACGATCGTGTCGATCACCGACCCGACCGGCAACGTCATCTCGTGGGCGTCCTCGGGCCACGTGGGCTTCAAGGGCTCGCGCAAGTCGACGCCGTTCGCGGCGCAGATGGCGGCCGAGTCCGCCGCCCGCAAGGCGCAGGAGCACGGCATGAAGAAGGTCGAGGTCTTCGTCAAGGGCCCCGGCTCCGGGCGCGAGACCGCGATCCGCTCCCTGCAGGCCGCCGGCCTCGAGGTGGGCGCCATCTCCGACGTCACCCCCCAGCCGCACAACGGCTGCCGGCCGCCCAAGCGGCGCCGGGTCTAGCGGGAAGGAAGGAACCACTCATGGCTCGTTACACCGGACCGATCACCCGCAAGTCCCGACGCCTGCGCGTCGACCTCGTCGGCGGGGACCAGGCCTTCGAGCGCCGCCCCTACCCGCCCGGCCAGCACGGTCGCGCGCGGATCAAGGAGAGCGAGTACCTGCTCCAGCTGCAGGAGAAGCAGAAGGCCCGCTTCACCTACGGCGTCATGGAGAAGCAGTTCCGCCGCTACTACGTCGAGGCCGTGCGCAAGCCCGGCAAGACCGGTGAGAACCTGCTGCGCATCCTCGAGTCCCGCCTGGACAACGTCGTCTACCGCTCCGGCATGGCCCGGACGCGTCGCCAGGCCCGTCAGCTGGTGAGCCACGGACACCTCGTGGTCAACGGCGTCAAGGTCGACATCCCCAGCTACCGCGTCTCGCAGTACGACATCGTCGACGTCAAGACCAAGTCGCTGTCGACGCTGCCGTTCCAGGTGGCCAAGGAGACCGTCGGCGACCGCCCGGTGCCGGGTTGGCTGCAGGTGCTGGGCGACCAGATGCGCATCCTCGTGCACCAGCTGCCCGACCGGGCGCAGATCGACGTGCCGCTCAACGAGCAGCTGATCGTCGAGCTCTACTCGAAGTGAGCCACCGCCCCGGCCGGACGCTGCTGCCTCCGGCCGGGGCTGCTCGCCCGCTCGTCCCGTCCACCCGCGCGGCGGGTGGACGACCACGGTCCGTGCGACCCGCACGGATCTCGCCACACCCTTTCGGCGTCAAATGGCGGACGCCGGTGGAGGAGAACCACCGCACATGCTCATCTCCCAGCGCCCCTCGCTCTCCGAGGAGCCCATCTCCGAGACCCGCTCCCGGTTCGTCATCGAGCCCCTGGAGCCCGGCTTCGGCTACACCCTCGGCAACTCCCTGCGCCGCACGCTCCTGAGCTCGATCCCCGGCGCGGCCGTGACCAGCATCCGCATCGACGGCGTGCTCCACGAGTTCACCACCGTCCCGGGGGTGAAGGAGGACGTCACCGACATGATCCTCAACCTCAAGGGCCTGGTCGTGAGCTCGGAGGACGACGAGCCGGTCACCATGTACCTGCGCAAGCAGGGCCCCGGTGCAGTCACCGCGGGCGACATCGTGCCCCCCTCGGGTGTCACCGTGCACAACCACGACCTGCACATCGCGACCCTGAACGACAAGGGCAAGCTCGAGGTGGAGCTGACCGTCGAGCGCGGTCGCGGCTACGTGCCGGCCGTGCAGAACAAGGCCTCCGGTGCCGAGATCGGTCGCATCCCGGTCGACTCCATCTACTCGCCCGTGCTCAAGGTGACCTACAAGGTCGAGGCCACGCGCGTGGAGCAGCGCACCGACTTCGACCGCCTGGTCCTGGACGTCGAGACCAAGCCCTCGATCACCCCGCGCGACGCGGTGGCCTCCTCCGGCAAGACGCTGACCGAGCTGTTCGGCCTGGCGCGCGAGCTGAACGAGGAGGCGGAGGGCATCGAGATCGGCCCCTCGCTGAACGAGCAGGACCACATCGCGGCGTTCGGCATGCCGATCGAGGACCTGGACCTCACCGTCCGCTCCTACAACTGCCTCAAGCGCGAGGGTGTGCACACGGTCGGTGAGCTGGTCGGCCGTTCCGAGGCCGACCTGCTCGACATCCGCAACTTCGGGGCCAAGTCCATCGACGAGGTGAAGGTCAAGCTCATCGGGCTCGGCCTGACCCTGAAGGACTCGCCCCCCGGGTTCGACCCGTCGACGGTGCCCGGCTACGACGCCGAGACCGGGACCTGGAACGACACCGCCGAGGGCACCGAGGGTGCCGACGACGCCGACTACGCCGAGACCGAGCAGCTCTAAGCCGCTCACCCCGACCCGGGGCCGCCCACAGCGGCCCCGGGCCCGGTCGACACCACCGGTTTGACATCCTGAGGAGCTCCCCACCATGCCCAAGCCCACCAAGGGCGCCCGTCTCGGCGGGTCCCCGCAGCACCAGCGGCTGATCCTGGCCAACCTGGCGACCTCGCTGTTCCAGCACGGCCGCATCACCACGACCGAGGCCAAGGCCAAGCGCCTGCGCCCGTTCGCGGAGAAGCTGGTCACCCACGCCAAGCACGGCGACCTGCACCACCGTCGCGAGGTCATGAAGATCATCCGTGACAAGAACGTGGTCCACACCCTGTTCGCGGACATCGGTCCGTTCTTCGCCGACCGCGAGGGTGGCTACACCCGCATCATCAAGACGGTGCCGCGCAAGGGTGACAACGCGCCCATGGCCATCATCGAGCTGCTGCAGGACAAGACCGTCAGCAACGAGGCCGACCGCGCGCGTCGCGTCAGCACCTCGCAGGCGGCCCCGGCCGCTGGGACACAGGCGGCCCCGGCCGCGGCGGCCGCCACCACGACCGAGGACGACACCGCCGCCGAGGAGGCCGCGGTCGAGACCGAGGTCGCCCAGGAGGAGTCGAGCGCCGACGCCACCACCGGCAGCCACGAGCCGCTGGAGGACGGGACCCAGCCCGAGGGCTTCCCCGTCAAGGGCAACGCCGACTCGAAGCTGTACCACCTGCCCGGCACCCGCTTCTACGACGCGACCGTGGCGGAGATCTGGTTCGCCACGGCGCAGGACGCCGAGGCGGCCGGGTACGAGCTGCCGAAGTCCCAGCGCTCCGAGGACGCGTCCGACGAGTCCTGAGTCGCGCGTGAGCACCGAGCCCGCCGCCCCCGATCCTGGGGGCGGCGGGCTCGTGCGCGTGCGTCTCGACCTCGCCTACGACGGCACCGACTTCTCCGGCTGGGCCCGCCAGCCCGGCCTGCGGACGGTCTGCGGCGTGCTGGAGGCGGCGCTGTCGACGATCCTGCGGGAGCCGGTCGCGCTCACGGTGGCCGGTCGCACCGACGCCGGCGTGCACGCCACCGGGCAGGTCGCCCACCTGGACCTGACCGAGCAGGCGGTCCGTGACGGGTTGGGCGGAGATCCCACCCGGCTGGTGCGCCGCCTCGGTCGGCTGCTGCCTCCCGACGTCAGGGTGACCGCGATCGCACTCGTCACGACCGCCTTCGACGCCCGCTTCTCCGCGCTCGGCCGCCACTACGCCTACCGGCTCGGGACGGCGGCGCACGGGGCGGACCCGCTGCGCGCCCGGGACACCGTCGCCTGGCCCCGCCCGCTCGACCTCGCCGCCATGCGGGAGGCGTCCGCCGGCCTGGTCGGCGAGCACGACTTCGCGGCGTTCTGCCGCCGCCGGGAGGGGGCCAGCACCGTGCGCGAGCTGCAGCGGCTGGACTGGGAGGAGCCCGGCCCAGGGGTGCTCGTGGCCCGGGTCAGCGCCGACGCGTTCTGCCACTCGATGGTCCGCAGCCTCGTCGGTGCGCTGCTCGCGGTGGGAGAGGGTCGACGCAGCGTGGCGTGGACCGTGGCGCTGCTCGAGCTCGACCGGCGCTCCAGCAGCGTCGCCGTCGCCCCTCCGCACGGGCTGGTGCTGACCCGGGTGGACTACCCGCGCGACGAGGCGGCACTCGCCGCGCGGTCGCGGGTGACCCGCAACGTCCGGGGCCCGGTCGCGCTGCCCCTCAGTCCCCGCGGCGCACGGGCCCCAGCAGCGCCTGCTCCAGCGGGGTCGTCACCAGCCTGAGCGGGAGCCAGGTGCTCCCGCCGAGGGCGATCACCCCGTCGTCGGTGAGCGTGGCCAGCTGGTGCGCGCGGTCGGGCGGGAGGTCCCACGTCCGTGCCGCGAGGTTCGCCTGCCCCACGGGCAGGCGCTGCACGAGCGCGAGGTCGGCGCCCGACGCGGTCGTGCCGACCTGCGGGTGCAGGTAGGGCAGCACGTGGGCAGTGGTCTGCCACGGGCTGCGTGGCGGGTACAGCTCCTGCGGCACGGCCGAGCCGTCGTGCACCACCAGCAGCGGGTGCTCCTCGGTGGGTCGGGGCAACGTGGACGGCTGCAGGCCCCGCAGCACGACCGGACCCTGCTCCGGTCCACCCCGTCCCGGCTCGGCGCTGCCGGTGGCGCGGAGCACCGGGACCCACGCGGCGGGCCGGCCGGTGGCGACGACGACGACGGCTCCGGTCGCCGCCGCCCGGAGCACGACCTGGCGGGCGAGGTGGAGGCCGCCGAGCAGGACCAGCCGCGTGGGGACGGGACGGAGCAGGTGCAGCTGCACCGCCTGGCCGTGCACGTCGGAGCCGATGACGACCCCGCCGCGGTCACCGGCCAGGCTGAGCCCGGCCAAGGCGTCCGGCGGCACGAGGAAGCTCGGCCCCACCCCGCGCAGCCCCCCCAGCCGCTCCTGCACGCGGCCGTGGGACTCCCGTGGTGCGCTCACGCCGCGCCCCCCACGGGCAGGGTCGCGCCGACCGCCTCGGCCTGCTGCCCGTCGAGCGGGGTCAGTCCGATGCCCGCGTCCCCGGCGCGGCGGGCGAGCAGCTCCGTCGCCGCGCGGAGCTCGCCGGGGGTCCGCGCGGAGAGCCGGACCACCCCGCGCAGCCCAACGCGGCCGTCCTCGTCGCCCGGGCTGAGGGCGAGCGCGACGGTGCTGGAGAGGGCGCGCACGCTGGTGAGGACGTCGAGCCCGCCGTCGGTCCACCCGGTGAGGGCGGAGCTGGCATGACCCACCCCGCCGACGGTGACCCCGCGCCAGGTCTCCTGCAGCCCGACCTCGTCGTCCCCGGCCGCGGCGGCACCCAGCTCGGCGCAGGCCGTCGCCGCCCGCAGGAGCTCGTCGGTGTCCAGCACCCGGCTGTTCAGGCCCGCGGCGTCGAGCACCCCACGTACCCGCGACACCGCGCCGAGCAGCGCACGGTGCGCCCCGGCGACCCCACCGCCCCGCTCCCGGACGGCCTCCGGGCACCGGCGCGGGTCCAGCCGCACCATGACCCAGGTGCTGCGGCGGGCCACGGCGGGCAGCGGCCCGAGGACCTCGTGGTAGGCGGCGAGCGCCGGGGCGCCGGCGGGCAGCGTGGAGCTCCCGGGATAGCAGTGCCACAGGACCTGGATCCCGTCCAGGACGACCCCGCGGTCCTGCAGGCAGCCCGCGAGGGCGGCCAGCGGCACCTCGGTGCGCGAGGAGACGGGGGAGACCATCTCCGGCACCGGGTCCAGCAGCACCGCGGCCGTCCACGTCCCGGCGTGCCACGCCAGCCCGACGGGCCGCTGCTCGTGGTCGGTGCGCGAGGCGACGACGAGGTCGGGCACGAGCAGGCGCAGCAGCCCGACCCGGGCGTCGTCGGCGCCCACGAGCGCGGTGGTGCTGCGGCGGGCGCGCTCGGCCGTGTCGTCGGCACCCGACGCGGGGGTGACGGTCCGGGTGTGGGAACGGGTCCGGTAGCGCAGCACCACCAGTGCCCACTGGGTGATCCACCGGCCGCGCCGACGGGTCAGCGCGAACCCCGCACCCAGCACGGCCACCCCGACCGCGACGGGCCACAGGCCGCGGTCCAGCGCCAGCAGCACCAGCGCGACCGCAAGGCCCACCTCGAGGAGCACCACGTTGGGCAGCGGAAGCGGACCCACACCGGCGCCGGTGACGCGTCGACGGACCCCGTCGGGGGTGGCCCTGCTCGTCGTCCGGCGACGGCGCCCCGCCCGTGGCGGCGCCGGTGGGGGCGGGGCGGCGGGCACGGGCGCCCCCGTCGTGCGGTGCGGAGCCGGACCGCTGCTCGTGGTCGGCCACCCCGACGGCGGGCGCGGTACACCTGCGCTCATCGTCCTGCCTCCCTGCCGGGCACCACGGGCCCGGAGGGCCGCTGCCAGGCACCGGACACCGCCCGGTCCCCCGGTCCTGCCCCGCTAGGCTCGGACCGTACCGCGCGGTCGGCGAGGGGGAGGGCGAACGGTGTCATGGCGGCAACCCCGACCACGAAGTCGCAGGTCCAGGCCTACCGGTTCGTGCTGCGCCGGATGGAGCACGCACTGGTCCGCAAGGACGCGGTCATGCTGCACGACCCGATGCGCACCCAGGTCCGGGCCACGGCGGTGGGCCTGGTCCTGGGGATCCTCGGGCTCGCGGCCTTCGCGCTCGTCTCCGTCTTCAGCCCTCGCGACCAGCTCGGCGACGGCACGATCTTCCTCGGCAAGGAGTCCCTCACCACCTACGTGGCGCGGGAGGAGGACGGCCGGCGCGTGCTGCACCCCGTGCTGAACCTGGCCTCGGCACGGCTGGTGGTGGGCTCGGCGGCCCCGGCCGAGATCGTCGACGACGCTGCGCTGGACGAGTACCCGCGGGGTCCCCTGCTGGGCATCCCCGGCGCCCCGAGCGCGCTGCCCGTCGAGCAGGACCGCCCCGCGGCGGTGTGGACCGCGTGCGACCGCACCGTCGACGTCGGCAACGCCACCACCTCGCCCACCGACGGCGCGGCCACCACCACCAGCGTGCTCGTCGGCGCCCCGTCCACCGAGGTCGAGGGCGCGGCCCGAGCGCTGGGCGAGGACCAGGCGCTGCTGGTGCGCGCTCCCGACGGCACCCGGCAGCTGCTGTACCGCGGCACCCGCGCCGTCGTCGACCCGACGGACGGCACCGTCGCCCGGGTGCTCGGTCTGGCCGAGAGCGCGGCCCGTCCGGTCAGCGCGGGCCTGCTGAACGCCGTCCCCGAGGTGCCGGAGCTGGCCGTCCCCGAGGTCGAGGGCAGGGGTGCGGCCCCGGGCTACGCGATCGGGGGTGGCGCCCGGGTCGGTGACGTCGTCGACGTGACCGGTCCGGAGGGCACGCGGTACTACCTCGTCCGTTCCGACGGCGTCCTGGAGGTCGGCGAGGTGGTGGCCTCCCTGCTGGTCTCGAGGACGCAGGACTACGTCGACCTCGCCGCCTCTGCGCTCGCTCGGGTGCCCACCTCCGCGCGCTCGCGGGAGCTCGAGCGCTTCCCCGACCGGATCTCCGACGTCATCGACGCTGCCGAGGCCCCCGTGGCGTGCCTGTCCTGGGACGGCACGGCCTCGACGGAGTCGGCGGACGGGTCGACCTCGTTCGCCCCACGGCTGACCCTGCTCGCCGGGACGGCGCTGCCCCTGCCCGTGGGCGCCCGGGTGGTCCCCCTCGCCGCCGGCCTGGGCGCCCGCGCGACCGGGACCGACACCGGGCTCGACAGCTTCTACCTGCAGCCCGGACAGGGCGCCGTCGCGCAGGGCCGCGACACCGGCCAGCCCGCCGGTGACGGCACCCGGTACCTGGTCAGCGACACCGGGACCCGCTTCGGGATCGACAGCGCCGACACCGCGGTCGTGCTCGGCCTCGGCACCGCGTCGACGCCCGCGCCGAGCTCGCTGCTCGCCCTGCTGCCCCAGGGGGCGGCGCTGGACCAGGCCTCGGCGCTGCGCGCGCACGACGGCCTGGCGAGGGACCGGGGGGTCGTGCAGCCGGTGCCGGGGGGCTGATCCCGACGACCCCGGACCGTGCGGGGTCAGGACGTGCCACGTCGAGGTGGGCCGCCCCGGGGCGGGTGCCGTCAGCGCGGGCGACCCCGTCGGGCCCGGCGCACGGCGTCGAGGGCGGCGAGGGTGAGCAGGACACCGCCGAGCGCGGCCGCCGACCCGACCAGCGCGACGGTCCTCGGGGTGGTGCTGGCCGGGGCAGGAGCCGCGATCGCGGCGACGGCCACGTCGGCGGGCTCGCCCGTCCCGGGGGTCAGGACGTCGGGGACGTCGGTCACGGCCGCGACCGGGTCGACGACGCCGTACCCGACCCGGTCGTTGCGACCGCCCGCCGGGGCGTGCGCGGTCGCCGTGATCCGGTCCACCACCTGGCGGGCGGTCAGCTCCGGGAACCGCTGCCGCACCAGGGCGGCAGTGCCCGCGACGAACGGCGCGGCGAAGCTCGTTCCCTGGAGGGGCTGCCCGTCGAGCTGGTCGACCAGGGGGATCCCGGGCACGGGGCTGAGCCCGACGATGTCGGTGCCGGGGGCCGCGACGTCCACCCAGGGGCCGTTGACGGTGAACGGCGCCGGGGTCCCGTCGGCCTGCACCGCCCCCACGGTGAGCACGTAGTCGTCCCACCAGGCGGGGCTCGCCACCACGGTGGGTGCAGCGAGGCCCTCCGGGTCGTTCGTGCTCGGGCACGCGCCGCCGGATCCGTCGCTGTTGCCGGCGGCGGCGACGACGACGACGTCGCGCTCGTCCACCGCGTGGCGCAGGGCCGCACCCAGCACCCGGTCCCCGCCCAGCGGCTGACCGGCCGGCCCGCAGGCGGCCTCGGAGATGTTGATGACGGTGGCGCCGGAGTCGGCAGCCCACACCACGGCGCTGGCGAGGGTGGCGAGGTCGCCGAAACCGCTCTCGCCCTGCCCCGGTGCTCCGGGCCCGGTGCCGCGGTACTTGGCGCTGTACTGCCGGACGGCGAGGATCGTCGCCCCGGGCGCCACGCCGGCGTAGGAGTCGGTGTCCCCGCTCGAGCGCGCCGCGACGATGCCGGCGACGACGCTGCCGTGGCCGTCGCAGTCGAGGGTGCCGTCCCCGTCGGGGTTGACGTAGTCGCCCCCCGCGCGCACGGTCAGGCGGGGGTTCGGGTTGACGCCGGTGTCGATGACGGCGACCGTCTGGCCGACCCCCGTCGCCAGCGACCAGGCCTGCTCGTAGCCGAGCTGGGCCCGGGCGGTCGAGGTCGGCGGCGCCGCACCCGGGTCGCCGCCGGACGCGGCGGTGACGCACGGGTCGGCCCGCTCCGACGGCCCGGGCGCCGGGGGGACCGACGCCGGTGCCGGTGTGTCGCCCAGCGGCGGCGGGGTGCTCAGCGAGCCCTGGGCCCCCTGGGCGGTGGCCGGGGCGGCTGAGGTGTCGGGGGTGGCGGCGAGCAGCAGCACCGAGGCCCCGAGCAGGGCCCCGAGCGCGGCCGCAGCGCGGGCCGCTGCGGAGCACCGCCCGCGCACCTCAGAGGCCCCGCATCGTGGCGTAGAGGTCCATCACGCCCAGGGCCAGGGGCAGCACCGCCGCGATGGCCAGGGCCTCGACCACCTCCACCGCGCGGCGCAGCGGGGGTGAGAACCGGCGGCGGGGGAACACCACGCCGAGCACCAGGGCCAGCGCGGCCAGCGCCAGCGCCGTGGCGAAGACCGCCAGCAGCCGGGTGCCGTCCTCGGCCCACACCATCCAGCCCACGACGAGACCACCCGCGGTGAGCGCACCGGCCGCGAGGAGCGCGACCGCCTGCACACCGTTGGCGTAGGTCCGCGCCCGCAGCATCAGGACGGCGGCGACCACCGCGCAGAGCACCACCCCCAGCACCCCGTCCCGGGCTGCGAGCAGTGCCCCCACCGAGGCCGTCGTGGCGAAGCCGACGACGAGGCCGGTCAGGTGCTCGTGACCGAGCGCGGCCTGGCGCTCGATCGTCGCCACGTCGGGGAAGTCCGCCGTGTCGTCCTCGGAGAGCTCCCGGGACGTGGTCGGGACCGCCGGGACCGGCAACCGGGCCAGCTGGATGGTCAGCCGCGGCGCGGCGGACAGCCCGACCAGCGCGACCGCGGACAGCCCCGCCCCGATGCCCGCCACGGGGTGGGCCACGAGCACGGCGACGAGGGCGGCGGCGGCACCGAGGCCTCCCGCCGTCGCCGCCGCGGTGAACACGGAGACGCCCCCGCCGACCATCCCGACGCCGGCGGCCGCGAACACGAGGGCGAGGACGCAGGCCAGCAGCAGGTTCGCCCGGCCCGGCCCGTCGGGCACCGCGTAGAGCCCGGCGACGAACGCCATCGGCGGCGCACCGGTCGCCAGGACCGTGCCCGCCCGCGGCTCCCGGTAGACCCGGCCGAGCACGGTGCCCACCGCGAGCAGCGCCACCGCCGCGGACCCGGCGGTGACGGCCTCGGCCGGCCCCGGTCCGGCGAGGTAGACCGCCACCGTGGCGGTGGCCAGGGCCGCGAGCGCGGCGGCGGTCCCCAGCACTCGCGCGGTGGCCTCGGTCCACGGCTTGTAGCTGGCCGGGGTGCTCAGCGCGACCGCGTCGATCACGTCGTCGAACAGGGGCGGGGCCGGGGTGTCGGCGCGCTTGCGCAGCTGCAGCAGCTCCCCGTCGAGCACCCCGCTCGCGGAGAGGGTGCGCGCGCCGTCCAGCGGGGCCCGGCCCAGCCGGGCGAGGCACCAGCCGCCGTGGCGGGCCCCGCCGTCGGCGGCGTGCTCGCGGGCCAGCTCGAGCAGTGCCGGCAGCAGGTCGGCCACCGTCACGTCCGACGGCAGGGCCACGTCGATGCGGGTGCGCGGCGCGACCACGGTGACCCGGCTGAACCCGGCCGAACCGCCGTCGGGAGCGGTGGCGCGCGGCCCCGCCGGGGGACCTGCTCCCGGCTGCACCACCGTCACTGCTGCCCCACCCCTGCTGGCGACGTGGCGCCGGCGCTCCCGCCCACCCGACCGGGGGATCCAGGTGGGTCGAACCGGCCCGGCCCCCGGACCGGTCGACCTAGTATGACCGCACCGTGCTGGCGCGGGGCCGCACCGTGCGCACGGGGACCGGACGGGGTGGCGGCGCGTCGACCGGCGCAGGACCGAGGGGCGGGAGCGACGGTGGTGGTGCGGGCCGGGGCCGGGCAGGCGCGTCCGGACGTGCCCCGGCACGGGCGGGGGACCGGCGCGTGAGCACGGTCCGGTTCCGGCGGACCGCACGGCTGGCCGGTCCGCGCACCCCCGGCGGCGAGGTCCACCTGGAGGCACCGCCCGAGGTGCCGCGGCTGGTGCCCGGAGGGCTCGTCGGCAAGATCATGCCCGTGGTGATGGTCGTCGCCGTGGTGGGGATGATGGGGCTGGTCTTCACCCGGGGAGGCATCACCGGCAACCCCACCGCGCTGCTGTTCCCGGCGATGATGGTCATGTCCATGATCGGGATGTTCGCCGGAGGCGGCGGTCGCTCCGGCGGGCAGCGCAAGGGCGAGATGAACGAGGACCGCAAGGACTACCTGCGCTACCTCGGCCAGATGCGCGAGCGCGCCCGCGAGGCCGGTCAGGAGCAGCGCAGCGGGCTGGAGTGGACCCACCCCGACCCCGAGGCGCTGTGGTCGATGGTGCGCACCCGCCGCATGTGGGAGCGACGCACCGGCGACCCCGACTTCGGCCACGTGCGCGTCGGGCGGGGCAACCAGCGCCTGGCCACCCGGCTGGTGCCACCGCAGACCGGCCCCGTCGACGAGCTCGAGCCGATCACCACCGTCGCGCTGCGCCGCTTCGTCCGGGCGCACTCGGTGGTCGGCGGGCTGCCCGTCGCGATCTCCCTGCGCGGGTTCGCCGTCGTCGGACTGACCGGCGACGAGCAGACCTGCCGCGGTCTCGCGCGGGCGATCGTCGCCCAGCTGGCCACCTTCCACGCCCCCGACGACCTCGTCGTCGCCGTGGTCGCCACCGGCCCCGCCCGCCGGCAGTGGGAGTGGGTGAAGTGGCTGCCGCACAGCCAGTCCGCGGAGCACTCCGACGCGCTCGGCCCGGAACGGCTGCTGTTCTCCTCCCTGGCCGACCTGGAGCGTGCCATGGAGGGCGTGCTGGGTGAGCGGCAGCGCTTCAGCCGCAACGCCGCACCCCTGCCGGACCAGCCGCACGTGGTGGTCGTCCTCGACGGCGGCGAGGTCACCGGCGAGGAGCGGCTCGTGCTGGAGGAGGGCCTGGCCGGGGTGACCGTGCTCGACCTCTCCGACAGCCTCGGCACCCTCCCCGCGCGGCGCGGTCTGCGGCTGGTGGCGACACCCGAGGGCGTGGGAGCGCGCAGCGCGGCGGGGGTTGAGCGCTTCGCCGACCCCGACGCGCTCGGCCCCGAGCAGTGCGAGGCCCTGGCCCGGGGACTCTCGCCCTACCGGGTGGGCGCCGGTGGCCCCGAGGAGAGCGGTGACGAGCCGCTGCTGGCCGGCGTCGGGTTCATGGACATGCTGGGCCTGGCCGACGCGACGAGCTTCGACCTCGCGCGGGCCTGGCGTCCGCGCCCGCCGCGCGAGCGGCTGCGGGTGCCCCTGGGGGTGGGGGAGCACGGTCAGCTCGTGGAGCTCGACATCAAGGAGGCCGCCCAGGAGGGCATGGGCCCGCACGGGCTCTGCATCGGGGCCACGGGCTCGGGCAAGTCGGAGCTGCTGCGCACGCTGGTGCTCGGGCTCATCGCCACCCACTCCTCGGCGGCGCTGAACTTCATCCTCGTCGACTTCAAGGGTGGGGCCACGTTCCTCGGCCTCGACGGCGCACCCCACGTCGCCGCGACCATCACCAACCTGGCTGACGACCTCACCATGGTCGACCGGATGAAGGACGCCCTGGCCGGGGAGATGAACCGGCGCCAGGAGCTGCTGCGCGCCGCGGGCAACTTCGCCAACGTCACGGAGTACGAGCGCGCCCGGGAGAACGGGGCCACGCTGGACCCGCTGCCCGCGCTGTTCATCGTCGTCGACGAGTTCTCCGAGCTGCTCAGCCAGAAGCCCGACTTCGCCGACCTGTTCGTCGCGATCGGACGGCTCGGCCGCTCGCTGCAGATGCACCTGCTGCTGGCCAGCCAGCGCCTGGAGGAGGGCAAGCTCCGCGGCCTGGACAGCCATCTCTCCTACCGGATCGGGCTGAAGACCTTCTCCGCGTCGGAGTCCCGGGCGGTGCTGGGGGTGCCGGACGCCTACGAGCTGCCGAGCGTGCCCGGCTCCGGCTACCTGAAGCTCGACACCTCGACGATGGTCCGGTTCAAGGCCGCCTACGTCTCCGGGGCCCACCGCCCGAGCTCGGTGGGCCCGGTCTGGTCCGGCGCACCGGTGACCGGTGACCGCCGCCCCCGCCTGTTCGTGCCCGAGCGCACCGGGTCCGACGACCCGGTCCCCGCGGCGGCGTCCCCACCGGCGGCGGCGCCCGGGGGCCCGACCCCGGAGCCGCGGGGCCCCGGGGTCGAGCAGACCCTGCTCGACGTCATCGTCGAGCGGGTGCGGGGCCAGGGTCCGCCTGCCCACGAGGTGTGGCTGCCGCCGCTGGACGTCCCGCCCACCCTCGACCAGCTGCTGCCGCCGCTGAGCCCCACGCCCGACCGCGGGCTGACCGCCGTCGGGCACCCGGCCAACGGCACGCTCGCGGTCCCCCTCGGCATCGTCGACAAGCCCTACGAGCAGCGCCGCGACCTGCTGTGGGTGGACCTTTCCGGCGGCCAGGGTCACGCCGTGGTCGTCGGCGGCCCGCAGAGCGGCAAGTCGACGGTGCTGCGCACGCTGGTCACGTCGATGTCGCTCACCCACACCCCGGCCGAGGTCCAGTTCTACTGCCTGGACTTCGGCGGGGGCACCCTGCAGGCGGTGCGCCGGCTGCCGCACGTCGGCTCGGTGGCCGGGCGACTGGACGCCGACCAGGTCCGGCGCACCGTGGCCGAGCTCAGCGGGCTCGTCCGGGCCCGGGAGCGCCGCTTCCGCGAGCTGGGCATCGACTCGATGGCCGACCTCCGGGCCCGTCGCCGCCGCGGGGAGCTGCCGCTGGCTCCGGAGACCGACGAGCACGGCGACGTGTTCCTGGTCATCGACGGGTGGCTCTCGTTCAAGACCGAGTTCGAGGCCCTCGAGCCGCAGGTGACCAGCCTGGCCGGCCAGGGCCTCGCCTACGGGGTGCACCTGGTGATCGGCGCGACCCGCTGGGCGGAGATCCGGCCGGCGCTGAAGGACCTGCTCGGCACCCGGATCGAGCTGCGCCTGGGGGATCCCTCGGAGTCCGATGTGGACCGCAAGCTGGCCGTGAACGTGCCCGAGGGTCGACCCGGGCGCGGCCTCTCCCGGGACAAGCTGCAGATGCTCGTCGCGCTGCCCCGGATCGACGCCTGCGCCACGACCCAGGACGTGGCGGCGGGGATCGCCGACCTCGGCACGCGCCTGGACGCCGCCTGGACCGGTCGAGGAGCCCCGGCGATCCGGGTGCTGCCCGAGCGCTACCCCTACGACGAGCTGGTGAGCGCGACGGCCGCGGACGGTGGCGCCCGGATGCAGGTGCCGATCGGCATCGACGAGGACGAGCTCGCGCCGGTCTACCTCGACTTCGCCGCCGAGCCGCACCTGCTGGTCTTCGCCGACGGCGAGGCGGGCAAGACCACGCTGCTGCGCACCCTGTGCACGGAGATCGTCGCCCGCAACACCCCGCAGCAGGCCAAGCTCATCGTCGCCGACTACCGACGCACGATGCTCGGGGTGGTCGACACCGACCACCTGGCTGGGTACGCCGCCTCCGCCTCGGTGCTCAGCACGATGATCACCGAGATCTGTGCGTACCTGACGGCGAGGCTGCCGGGCCCGGACGTTACCCAGGAGCAGCTGCGGACCCGCTCGTGGTGGAGCGGTCCGGAGATCTACGTCCTGGTCGACGACTACGACCTCGTCGCCACCACGAGCGGCAACCCGGTGGCCCCGCTGGTCGAGCTGCTGGCCCAGGCCAAGGACGTGGGGCTGCACCTGGTGCTCGCGCGGCGCAGCGGTGGCGCGGCCCGGGCGCTGTACGAGCCGGTCACCGCCCGGCTGCGGGACCTGGCCGCGCCGGGGCTGGTGATGAGCGGCAGCCGCGACGAGGGCAACCTCGTCGGCACGGTGCGCCCGGAGGAGATGCCGCCGGGTCGGGGCACGCTGGTGAGCCGCAAGGGGGGCCAGCGGCTGGTGCAGCTGGCCTGGCAGCCGCCCCGGTGACGGTGCTGCGGCGGGCCGCGGTCGACCTCGGGACGTCCACCACCTGCGTCGCCGTGGACGGGCACGGCCCGGGTCCGGACGGCACGGGCGGGGAGCCCCGGGTGGTGCTGGTGGACGGCAGCCCCCTCATGTCCAGCGCGGTCCACGCCGACGGGCGCAGCATCTTCGTCGGCGCCGAGGCCGAGCGACAGGCGGCGGTGGACCCCGCCCGCTTCGAGCCGCACCCCAAGCGCCGCATCGACGAGGGCAGCCTGCTGCTCGGCGACACCGTCGTCGGGGTGCAGCAGGCGCTGCGCGCGGTGCTGGTCCGGGCGGTGGGCGAGGCGCGCGCCGTGCTCGGCGGCGCCCCGCTGGACCAGCTGGTCCTGACCCACCCCGCCGACTGGTCCGCCGTGCGGGTCTCCGTGCTCACCGGGGCCGCGGCCGGGCTCGCCGCGGCGGTGGTCTGCGTGCCCGAGCCGGTGGCGGCCGCGGTGCAGCACGCCGCCCGGAGCGGGCCCGGCGCCCGGCTCGCCGTGCTCGACGTGGGGGCGGGCACCACCGACGTGTCCGTCCTGGAGCGCACCGCGACCGGGTTCCGCGTGCTGGCCACCGCCGGTGACGGCGGCTTCGGCGGGGTCGACGTGGACCAGGTGCTGCTCGAGCACGTGGGGCGGGGCGTGCCGGCGCAGCAGCGGCCGGAGTGGGAGTCCGTGGTCGGCGGCCGCTCGCTGGAGCAGCGCCGTCGGCGGCGCGCGCTCGGCCACGACGTGCGCTCGGCCAAGGAGACGCTCTCGCGGCACGCCTACGCCGACCTGCCACTGCCCGGGGGGCTCGCCGACGCGCACGTCACCCGCGACGACCTCGAGCGCCTGGTGGCCCCCCGGGTGGCCGCCGTGGTCGAGCTGCTCGCCGGGGCGCTCGCCCGGACCGGGGGGCTGGACGTGGACGGGCGGAGCACGGTCCCCGTGTTCCTCGTCGGCGGCTCCAGCCGGTTGCCGCTGGTCGCCCGGCTCGTGCACCAGCGACTGGGCGTCCTGCCGGTCTCGGTCGACCAGCCCGAGACGGTGGTGGCACGCGGGGCCCTGCTCGCCGTCCCCGTCCCTGCCGTCCCTGCCGCCCCTGCCGCACCCGAGGGGCCGTACGGGGGGTCGGCGCCACCCGCTCCCTCGTCGGGCGTGGCGGTGCCGCGGCGGTGGGGCCGCGCGGTGGCCGCGGTGGTCGCCGTCGCGGTCCTCGCCGTCGGCGCGACCCTGGCGGTGCGGGCACGGTCCGCGCCCGACGGTGCTGCCGCCGGCGCGGAGGTGTCCCGGACGGTGGTCGCCCAGCACGCGAGCATCGAGGTGCCCCGGGCGTGGCAGGAGGCGGAGCGCAGCCAGGCGGGGTCGACCTCGCGCCTGGTGCTCACCCCGGACGGCGACCCCGCGAGCCCGCAGCGCCTGCTGCTCGTGCAGACCCGGCTGGCGGCCGCGCAGGACCTGGGCGACGTGGCCGGCACCTTGGGCGCGCAGCTGCAGGAGCAGCAGGTGACCGGGCGTCGCTACGACGGGTTCGACCCTGCCGCGGCGTACGCCGGTCGCGAGGTGGTGCGCTACCGGGAGCAGCCGGACGCCGGTGGCGTCGTCGACTGGTTCGTCCTCGTCGACGACGGTTACCAGCTCAGCGTGGGCTGCCAGCACCCGGCGGACGGGTCGGTGGACGGAGGAGGCCGACCGGGCTCCGGGGCCGCGCGCTGCGAGCGGGCGGTGGCGTCGGTCGCCGGCACGGGTGGATGAGGTCCGGATCGGCTCGCGAGCGGCCGCCTGACCTGCGGCGCCCGCTCGTGCGACCGTGTTCGGGAAAAGTCCGCCAGGGTGGAACCGATGCTGGGAGAGTGCACGTCGTAGGGGTTGTCAGCACAGCAGCGGGGCCCGGTCCAGGGCGACGCGGTGCGGGTCAGCACGAACCCACCCAGGAGGGAAAGTCTCATGGCAGGAACTACCCAGGTCACCTTCGCCGAGCTCGACGCGATGTCGAAGAAGACGGCCGACACGAACAGCGCGGTGCAGGGCGAGCTGACCCGGATCCGGAGTCTCGTCGACTCCACCACCGCGGACTGGCAGGGCTCGGCCCAGCAGGCCTTCGGGACGCTGATGACCAGCTGGGACAGCGACACCCGCAAGCTGAACGAGGCCCTGCGCCAGATCAGCGAGACGCTGCACGCCTCCGCCGTGACGTTCCAGGCCGGGCAGGACCAGCACACGTCGGAGATCAACCAGGTCGCCGTGTCCTCGCTCAACCTCTGACCGACCCCACCACCCCACGACTGGAGAGGCCCGCACCATGGACGGACACATGAAGTACAACCACGCCGGCATCGAGGGCCACGCGTCGGCCATCAAGGTGCACAGCGCCGCCCTGACCACGATGCTCGACGACCTCGCCGGCGAGCTCCGGGCCCTCGAGGCGAACTGGGAGGGCAGCGGCAGCGAGTCCTACCTCACCCTCAAGCGCCAGTGGGACCAGGCGGCGGCCGGCCTGAACGCGACGCTCGACAAGGTGGGCCGCGTCGTCGACACCGGCAACAGCGCGATGAGCTCGACCGACCGCTCGGTCGCCGGGAGCTTCGGCGGCTGAGGACCCACCGCACCCCCACCGGTGCGCCCGGCCCCCGGAGGACATCCGGGGGCCTCGTCGGGTGTGGACGCGCCGGGGCCCGGACGGCCCGAGCCGTGCGCTTTGACCCGTGCGCCGGCCGGGCGGTACTGTTAGCAGTCGGCGTGCGCAACGCCCTGGCCGCAGCAGGCCACGTGGACGAAGGCCCCCGGGTCGGCCGCCACCGCCGCTGCCGGACACGAGCTCGTCGGTCCGGACCACCGTGTCCGAGGCGGCACACGCTCCCGGGGCCGACAGCACCCGCACCAGAGCAGCACCAATCGAGTAGACGAGGAAAGCCTGTGCCGACGTACAGCCCCAAGGCCGGTGACGTGACCCGCACCTGGCACGTCATCGACGCCACCGACGTGCGGCTCGGACGCCTCGCCGTCCAGGCCGCAACGCTGCTGCGCGGCAAGCACAAGCCGATCTACGCGCCCCACGTGGACACCGGCGACTTCGTCGTCATCATCAACGCGGAGAAGGTGTCGGTCAGCGGCAACAAGCGTGAGGACAAGTTCCTCTACCGCCACTCCAACTACCCCGGCGGCCTCCGTCGGCGGTCGGTCGGCGAGATGATCGACACGATGCCCGAGCGCCTCGTGGAGAAGGCCGTCACCGGCATGATCCCCAAGAACAAGCTGGGCAGCGCGATCGTCGGCAAGCTCAAGGTCTACGCCGGCGCGGAGCACCCGCACGGGGCGCAGAAGCCGGTCCCGTTCGAGATCACGCAGGTCGCGCAGTGACCGCCCCCGCGACCGACCCCCAGGACAGCTCGGAGGAGCAGCAGATGACCAGCGCAGAGGCCGTCGAGGTCCAGGACACCGAGGTGCAGGACACCGTGGACGCCGAGCAGGCTCCCGTCGAGACCGACCAGGTGGCCGAGCAGGTCGAGGACGAGGTGGCCGCGCCCACCTCGATCGCCGCCGCGCTGGCCGAGCCGATCTACATGGAGCACCCGATCACCACCGTCGGGCGTCGCAAGGAGGCGGTCGTCCGCATCCGGCTCATGCCGGGGACGGGCAAGTACAGCCTGAACGGCAAGGACCTGGCGACCTACTTCCCCAACAAGGTCCACCAGCAGCTGATCAACGACCCGTTCACCATCACCGAGCGGGCCGAGATGTTCGACGTCGTGGCCCGGCTGCACGGGGGTGGCACCTCCGGCCAGGCCGGTGCGCTGCGGCTCGCGATCGCCCGGGCGCTGATCGAGGTCCAGCCCGACGACCGTCCGGTGCTGAAGAGCGCGGGCTTCCTCACCCGCGACCCCCGCGCCACCGAGCGCAAGAAGTACGGCCTGAAGAAGGCCCGCAAGGCGCCGCAGTACTCCAAGCGCTGATCCCCGCGGGGCCCCGGACCGCCGGGGCCCCGCGTGCGCGACCTGGGAGCAGGCACCCCTCGGGGTGTCTGCTCCTTCTCGTCCGCCGGCCGGTGGCGTGCACCGCCGCGCCCGGAGAGCCCTCTGGAGGTACCTGCGTGTCCACCCCGCCCGCCCCGTCCCGCGCCCGGCTGTTCGGCACCGACGGTGTCCGTGGCCTCGCCAACGCCGAGCTCACCGCCGAGCTGGCCCTGGCCCTCGGCGTGGCGGCCGCCCAGGTGCTCGGCGGGAGGACGCCCGCGGGTGCGCGTCCCGTGGCCGTGCTGGGGCGGGACCCGCGCGCATCCGGGGAGATGCTCGCCGCCGCGGTGAGCGCCGGCCTCACTGCCGCCGGCATCGACGTCCTGGACGCCGGGGTCGTGCCCACCCCTGCGGTCGCGCACCTGGTCGAGCGGAGCGCCGCTGCGCTCGGGGTGATGATCTCCGCCTCCCACAACGCCATGCCTGACAACGGGATCAAGCTGTTCGGTGCGGGTGGCCGCAAGCTCGACGACGCCGTGGAGGACGCGGTCGAGGCCGCCCTCGACCAGCCCGGGCTCCGTCCGACCGGCGCGGGGATCGGCCGGGTCCGCGCCTTCGACGCCGCCGCCCAGCGCTACCTCGACCACCTGGCCGCGGCCAGCCCCGAGCGGCTCGACGGGCTCCGGGTGGTCGTCGACTGCGCGAACGGGGCGGCGTCCGCCCTGGCACCGCAGGCGTACCGGGCGGCCGGCGCCGACGTCGTCGTGCTGCACGCCGACCCGGACGGGCTGAACATCAACGAGCGCTGCGGCTCCACGCACCCCGGGGACCTGCAGGCCGCCGTCCTCACCCACGGCGCCGACCTGGGCGTCGCCCACGACGGTGACGCCGACCGCTGCCTGGCCGTCGACGCCACCGGCGCCCTCGTCGACGGCGACCAGATCATGGCCGTCATCGCCGTGGCCATGCACGAGGCGGGGACGCTGGTCCACGACACCCTGGTGACGACCGTGATGAGCAACCTCGGCCTGCACCTGGCGATGCGCGAGGCGGGCATCGCCGTGCGGACCACCGGGGTGGGGGACCGCTACCTGCTCGCCGAGCTCCGCGCCGGCGGCTACTCCCTCGGTGGGGAGCAGTCCGGCCACCTCGTGCTGCCGGCCCACGCCACCACCGGGGACGGCACCCTCACCGGGCTGCGGCTGATGGCCCGGATCGCCACGACCGGCCGGACCCTGGCCGAGCTGGCCGCCGTGGTGCAGCCGCTCCCGCAGGTGCTGCTCAACGTGGTGGTCTCCGACCGGGCTGCCGTTGCCGGCGACCCCCGCGTCCACGCCGCCGTCGCGGCCGCGGAGGTCGAGCTGGGGGAGAACGGCCGGGTGCTGCTGCGCCCCTCGGGCACCGAGCCGCTCGTCCGCGTCATGGTCGAGGCCGCCACCGCCGAGCACGCCCAGCAGCTCGCCGCGCGGATCGCGGCCGTCGTCGGGCAGGTCTGAGCCGCAGACCGGCTCGTGCCCGTCGGGTGCTGGCGTCCCGGCACGGGTCGGCGGTTCCTAGGGTGGGTGTGGAACCGGCCGGTGCCCGCGCACGTCGGACCGACGGCGGCCGTGACCGGATCGGACGAGGAGGGGGTCGCGCATGGGCACGACGAGCGTCCTGCGGGACGAGGTGCGCGCCTCGGCGACCCGGCTCGGCGGCACCGCCGAGGAGGTGCGGGCCGCGGCCGACACCGTGGGCGCCTGCACGTTCGGTGCGGGTGCCGCGGGGCGGTTCCACGGTGCGGACGGCGCCGCGGTCCGTGCCGGGGTCGAGCACCTCGCGGGCACCCTGGCGGCGTGGCACGACGCGACCCTGCAGGCACGCGACCACGTCCTCACGGCGGTCGACCACTACACGCGGGTCGACGAGGCCGCCACCGAGGCCCAGCGCGGAGCGACATCCTGATGGGGCGAGCCGAGCCCCTCGGCCCCCGGTCCGACGGCCTGCCCCGCGTCGGGACGGACGGCCTCGACCTGGGGGGAGACCTGGGGGCAGACCGGGGGCGCGGGGTGACGGCGGAGCTGCCCACGGTCCGGGTGAGCGCGGCCGGCGAGGTCGTCGACGCCGCCGGGAAGGTTCGCTCCGCCGAGGTCGACGCGGCCGGCACCGTCCGCGACGCGGCCGGCACGGTGGTCGGGTCGGGCGCCGACTACGCCACGAGCGGCTACGCCCAGCGGGGCGGGCTCGGTCCGCCGGCGTACGCGCTGGACCAGCTCGGCGGCGGCGACCCCGACCGGCGTGCGGGCCCCGCACTGCTCGGACCGGGCCAGGCCGGAGCCGACGTCCACCTCGACCTGGCGCGTGGCTGCACCCGCCTGTTCGCGGTGTGGCGGCCGCGCGTGGCCGCGGCCGGGCTGCCCGTCACCACGACCCTCGCTGAGGCGACGGCCCTGCTCGACCGCGAGCGGGGCCTGAGCTTCGCGACGCTGCGGCAGGACCAGGAGCACCTCGCCGCGGCCGCGGCGACGCTGGAGGAGGCGCTGGACCAGCAGCAGCGGGAGACGCAGATCCTCGCTGCCACCTGGCAGGGCGACGGGGGTACCGCCGCCCGGTCGCACCTCCGTGCGGTGACCGGCGCGGGGGCGAGCACCGCGAGCGCCGTGGCGTCGCTGGCCGCCGCCTGCGGCGCGTGCGCCGACGAGCTGGAGCTCGCCGTCGAGGACAAGGTCTGCGCGCTGCTGGCGCTGCGGCTCGAGCTCGTCGACGGGAGGTCGCCGGGGGAGGTCGACCGCATCATCGCCGCGGCGCAGGATCCTGCCGCTGGACCGCAGCTCCTCGAGGACGTCGGAAGGATGCTGGGCGTCCCCCGGTCTCCAGTGGGTCAGCCCGCACCGGACCCGCCGGCGCCGGGGGTCGAGCAGGCGGCGCAGCAGTGGCTGGTCACGGTCCTCGCGCCGAGCTACGACCGGGTGGTCGCCTCGTTCGTCTCCGTCTGCGAGGACACGACGCGGTCGATCACCGCGACCTACGCGGTGCTCGCGCGGGCCTCGGGCGGGTTCGATGCGGAGGCTTTCCCGCGGCAGGCCCGGGAAGGCCCGGGAGCTCCGCCGCGCGGGCGTGCGGGACCGACGCCGCTGCTCCCCCCGGGTTCCGGTGCACCGGGCCCCCCACCGGAGCAACTGATGGGCGCCGACCGACCGGCGGCGGCACCGGGGGTCCCCGAGGGCCCGGTGAACCCCGGCCCGACCGACGCCGCCGAGTCCGTCGCACCGTCACCACCACCGGCGCCCGACGAGGGTGCCGTCGGCGTGCGCGCCCCGTGGTCGCCGCACGCCGGGATCCTGCACCTCGCCGACGACGCCACCGGGGGGGACGACGGGGTGGGCGCGGGGGCGCGGCCCGCAGCTCCCGGCGCGGACGGCCGATCCGGCGAGCACCGCCTGGAGGTCGCCGCCGACGGCGCCCCCCCGGCGCTCCCCGTGGTGGACTCGGCGGCGGGCCCCGGCACCGGGGTGGCCGAGCCCGTCGAGGTGACCCAGGACGTGGAACCCGGCGAGGTCGGCGCCCCGTCGCCGACCCCTCCGCTCGAGAACCCCGGCCCCGGTGCGCCGCCACCGGTGGGGAGCTCGGCCGGGGTCGACTCGGCGGCGGGGCAGCCACCCGAGCTCGGAGCGGGCACGGAGACCGGCGTGCCACCTGAGGACGGCAGCCGCACGGGCACCGGGGAGGCGACCGCGGCGTCGGTCCACTCCATGGCGTGGCCGGGTGGGTGGGGCGACGCGGGCGAGGGGGGCGCCGAGCTCGCCTCGGCCGACGGCACGGAGGACCCCGCCGACCACCCCGCGTCGGACGGGCCGCGACTCGCCTCTGCCGACGACGGGCCGGACGACGCGCACGACCCGGCCGGTGGCGTCGGCTCGGGGGTGCCCGGTCCGGGTGCGGCTGGTGGCGGCGCGCCCGGCGGACCGACGACGCGCAGCTCCCCGTGGGTGCTCCAGGAGGACGTCCTCGCCGACGCCGCCGCCCCCTGGACGAACCTCGCCGACGTCCTCGGGCCCGTGCACGACCGTCCGGCGGGCGGTCGGCGGTGACCTCGGTGGAGACGGCCCTCGCTCTGGTGCGCGCCGAGCGACGCCGTCGGCTCGGAGGGGCGCTGGACGCCGTCGCGGTCAGCCGGTCGAACGCCGCCCGCAGCGCCGCGGCGATCACCGCGCGGACCGATCCCTGCGGGGCCACCCCGGCGGCGGCCGGCGCGTCCCCGACCGAGCGGCGCGGGTGGGGTCCTCGTCGTCGCCCCGCGGGTGAGGGCGTCCTGCTCCGGGCCGACCACGAGGACCGTGCGGTCGTGCCCCGGCCCGGGGCGAGGGAAGCGGGCGCGCCGCCCGATCCGGACGACCCGGACCACCGCTGGCTGCGCTGACCGACCGCCTCAGCCGGCGGGCTCGAGCTCCTTGGTGCTGGTGCGCTTGATCGCGGCTCCGGCGGACGCCACCTCGGCGTAGCGGTCGTCGCCGGTCAGCTCGTGGAGCAGGAAGCCGGTGAACAGGGCTCGCACGACCTGCTGGGTGGTGCGCTCCGAGCCGCCGTCCACGAGCAGGTCCCCCAGGTGGCGGCCCTCGGCCAGCCCGACGTCGCTGGAGCCGTCGACGGTGCGGACCACGGTACGTCCCCGCCAGGCCCGGGCGATGCGCTCGGCGTTGCGCCCGGCCGGGGTCACGGAGTCGTCCTCGGCGTCCAGGAACAGGGCGGGGACGAGGCAGTGGTCGGCGGCGGCGACCGCCGACGGGGAGGTCTCGGCGGCGGCGAAGGCGGCCAGCGCGCGGACCCGGCCGTCCTGCGCCGCGGCGAGCACGGCGGCACCGGCCCCCATGGAGTGCCCGGCCAGGCCGAGGCACCTCGGGTCGACGCTGATCCTGCCCGGTCCGAGCCGGACCCCGGCCAGCACGTCGAGGGTGGACCGCAGGTCGGTGGACTGCCCGATGTGGGAGGGCAGGGGACCGCGCTGGGTGGCGGGCGCCGCGGCGACGATCCCCCACGAGGCCAGGTGCCGCAGGGTGCCGAGGTAGCGGCTGGTGGGCTGCAGCCAGCCGTGCCCGAAGGCGATGCCGGGCAGGCCCAGGCCCGACTCCGGCGTCATGACCACGCCGGGGATGCCGGCGAGTGCCAGGTCACCGCGCAGCACCCGGTTCGGGCCCAGCTTGCCCAGCTCCTTGACCAGCGCCCCGAGGGAGTTCTTCGCCACGGGAAGAAGGTAGCCGATGCCACCCGCGGGGACTCCCGGTGACCTCGGGGCGCCCCGAGGCGGCCCGGGGCGCCAGTAGGGTGCGATCCCATGTGCGGAATCGTGGGGTACACCGGGCACCGGCCGGCGCTGGCCGTCGTCGTCGACGGGCTGCGACGGATGGAGTACCGCGGCTACGACTCCGCGGGGGTCGCGATCCTGGACGGCGCGGGCCGCACCGCGGTCGAGCGCAAGGCCGGTCGGCTGGCCAACCTGGAGGCCGAGCTGGCTGCGGCACCGGTGGGCAGCTTCGGCGGCACCACCGGGATGGGCCACACCCGCTGGGCCACCCACGGCAAGCCCACCGACCGCAACGCCCACCCCCACCAGGACGTCTCCGGGCTGGTCAGCGTGGTGCACAACGGGATCATCGAGAACTTCGCCGAGCTCTCGGTCGAGCTCGAGCAGGTCGGGGTCGAGCTCCGCAGCGACACCGACTCCGAGACCGCCGCCCACCTCGTGGCCCGGGCCTGCGCCGAGGGCCCCACCGCCGGGGACTTCCCGGCGTCGGTGCGCGCGGTGTGCCGCCGGCTGCGCGGTGCCTACACCCTGGTGTTCACCCACGCCGAGCACCCGGACACCATTGTTGCCGCCCGCCGCTCCACCCCGCTCGTCGTCGGGGTCGGGGAGGGGGAGATGTTCGTCGCCTCCGACGTCTCCGCGTTCATCGAGCACACCCGCGAGGCCGTCGAGCTCGGGCAGGACCAGGTCGTCGTCATCACCACCGACGGCTACGACGTCACCGACTTCGACGGGAACCCCGTCACGACCCATCCCTTCCACGTCGACTGGGACCTCGCCGCCGCCGAGAAGGGCGGCTACGACTACTTCATGCTCAAGGAGATCCAGGAGCAGCCGGCCGCGGTGGCCGACACCCTGCTGGGCCACTTCGTCGACGGTCGGATCGTGCTCGACGAGCAGCGCCTGACCGACCAGGAGCTGCGCGACGTCGACAAGGTCTTCGTCGTGGCCTGCGGCACCGCCTACCACGCCGGGCTGCTGGCCAAGTACGCCATCGAGCACTGGACCCGGCTGCCGGTCGAGGTCGAGCTGGCCAGCGAGTTCCGCTACCGCGATCCGGTGCTGGACCGCTCCACCCTCGTGGTGGCCATCTCCCAGTCCGGGGAGACGGCCGACACCCTGGAGGCCGTGCGCCACGCCAAGGAGCAGAAGGCCAAGGTGCTGGCCATCTGCAACACCAACGGCGCGCAGATCCCGCGCGAGGCGGACGCGGTGCTCTACACCCGGGCGGGACCCGAGATCGGCGTCGCGTCCACCAAGTGCTTCCTGGCCCAGGTGACGGCGGGCTACCTGCTGGGGCTGGCGCTGGCGCAGGCTCGCGGCACCAAGTACACCGACGAGATCGTGCGCGACTTCGACGAGCTCGCGGCGATGCCCGCGGCGGTGGCCCGGGTGCTGGAGACGGTGGAGCCGGTGCGGGAGCTGGCCCGGGAGCTCGCCGACTCCCGCGCCGTGCTGTTCCTGGGCCGCCACGTCGGGTACCCGGTGGCGCTGGAGGGTGCGCTGAAGCTCAAGGAGCTCGCCTACATGCACGCCGAGGGCTTCGCCGCGGGCGAGCTGAAGCACGGGCCCATCGCGCTCATCGAGGAGGGGTTGCCGGTCATCGTCGTCATGCCCTCGCCGAAGGGCCGCGCGCTCCTGCACTCGAAGATGGTCAGCAACATCCGGGAGATCCAGGCCCGCGGGGCCCGCACCGTCGTCATCGCCGAGGAGGGTGACGACGTCGTGCGCCCCTTCGCCGACCACCTGATCGAGATCCCCGCGGTGTCGACCCTGCTGCAGCCGCTGGTCTCCACGGTGCCGCTGCAGGTCTTCGCGGCCGAGCTCGCCCAGGCCCGGGGCTACGACGTGGACAAGCCGCGCAACCTCGCCAAGTCCGTCACCGTCGAGTAGCCGCTAGACGAAGGCACCCACCCCGGTGATCGCGCGACCGACGAGCAGGGTGTTGATCTCGCGGGTGCCCTCGTAGGAGTACAGCGCCTCCGCGTCGTTGAAGATCTTGGCGACGCCGTGATCGAGCAGGATCCCGTTGCCGCCCAGCACCTCTCGGGCGTGGGCCACCGACTCGCGCAGCCGCTGGGTGGAGAAGGACTTGGCCAGCGCGGCCTGCTCGTCGCGGAACACGCCGTCGTCCTGCAGCTGGGCCACCCGCACGGCCATGCCGAAGGAGGCGGTGATGTTGCCGAGGATGGTCGTCAGGTGCTCCTGGATGAGCTGGAACCCGGCGATGGGCCGACCGAACTGCTCACGCTCCTGGGCGTAGGCGAGCGCCAGGTCGTACGCGGCGAGCTGCGCGCCGACGGCGTTCCAGGCCACGGCCCCGCGGGTGTGGCGCAGCACCCGGGACGTGTCGGAGAACGACTGCGCCCCCTGCAGGCGGTCGGCCTCGGGGACCCGCACGTCGCTCAAGGTGATGTCGGCGTTCTGCACGGTGCGCAGCGCGAGCTTGCCCTCGATCTTCGTGGTCGTGAAGCCGTCGGCCTCCTGCGGCACGACGAAGCCCTTGACCTGGTCGTCGTCGAGGTCACGGGCCCAGATGATGACGATGTCGGCGAAGGTGCCGTTGCCGATCCAGCGCTTCTCCCCGTTGAGGATCCAGGTGTCGCCGTCGCGACGGGCGGTGGTCTCCAGGCCTCCGGCGACGTCGGAGCCACCGTGCGGCTCGGACAGGCCGAACGCACCGACGAGGCTGAGGTCGCGCATCTTCGGCAACCAGCGCCGGCGCTGTTCCTCGGAGCCGCACAGGTCGATCGAGGTCATCGACAGCCCGTTGTGCACGGAGAAGAAGCTGGTCATCGAGAGGTCGACCCGGGCCAGCTCCAGGTTGAGGAACGAGGTGAGGAGCTTGGAGCGCGCGGGTGGACCGTCCGGGACCAGACCGGTCCAGTCGATGTTGTGCCCGACCACGCCGAGCTCGCCGAGCGGGCGCACCACGTGGTGCGGGAACTCCGCGTCGGCCCAGCAGCGGTTGGCGATGGGGGCGACCTCGCGGGCCAGGAAGTCCCGGAGGACCGCCACGACCTCGGCGTCCTCGGGGCGCAGGAGCTCGAAGTAGCCGTAGAAGTCCCCGGCCAGCGGCTCGAGGAGCGCACCCGAGGGGGTCTCGGCCGCCCCCAGCGGGCTGCCGTCGTGCTCGGG
>JBBSUN010000021.1:0-57210 GCA_038234335.1 Mycobacteriales bacterium | reverse complement strand
CGCCCGGAGCCCGACGGCGCCCTCCGGGACCTCCGCACCCCCGGGCAGCGCCGCCACGACGCGCTCGCCGGGGTGTGCCGCCAGGCGCTGGCCTCGGGTGGGCTGCCGTCGCAGCGGGGTCTGCCGGCGACGCTGGTGCTGACCATGACGATCGACCAGCTCGAGGCCGCGATCGGTGGGAGGGGTGACGGGTCGACCACCGGGGTGGCCGACGCCGCGGCGCCGAACCCGGACGGCGCCTGGGTCCGCACGGGTTCCGGCAGCCGGCTCCCGGTCCCCGACGCCCTGCGCCTGGCCACCGACGCCCACTGGGTCCTCGCCCTGTTCGACCGGGGTGGGCAGCCGCTGTTCCTCTCGCGTCGGGCCCGGTTGGCGAGCCCCGCGCAGCGCCTCGCGCTGATCGCCCGGGACCGGGGGTGCACCCGGCCGGGCTGCGACGTGCCGGCCACCTGGTGCGAGGTGCACCACCTCACCGAGTGGGCCGCCAGCGGCGCCACCGACGTCCACAACCTGGCCCTGGTGTGCCCGTTCGACCACCGCCGCGCCCTCGAGCAGGGCTACACCGTGCGGCGGGGTGCCTCCGGGCGGGTGGAGTGGACCGCACCCGCCTTCCTCGACCCGGGACGGGTCCCACGGGTCAACCCGCTGCACCACCCACCGGACCTCACCGACGCCGACCCGCCGCGCGCGGCGTGAGGTGGGGTGCCGTACGGCACGCGGCATGCGGCCGCGACAACCCAGGGGGACGGTGGTCACGCGGGCACCACCGGGGGCAGTGCCGCCCCGGGCGCCGACCGGTCGGCGGTCCCCTACTTCAGCAACGCCCGGCTCATGACGACCCGCTGCACCTGGTTGGTGCCCTCGTAGATCTGGGTGATCTTGGCGTCGCGCATCATCCGCTCCACGGGGAAGTCCCGGGTGTAGCCGGCGCCGCCGAACAGCTGCACCGCGTTCGTCGTCACCTCCATGGCCACGTCCGAGGCGAAGCACTTGGCGGCGGAGGAGATGAAGCCCAGATCCGGCTCGCCCCGCTCGGCCCGGGCGGCGGAGACGTAGACCATGTGGCGCGCGGCCTCGATCTTCATCGCCATGTCGGCGAGCATGAACTGCACACCCTGGAAGTCGCCCACCGCCTGCCCGAACTGCTTGCGGCCCTTGACGTAGTCGATCGACGCGTCCAGCGCGCCCTGGGCGATGCCGACGGCCTGGGCCCCGATGGTCGGGCGGGTGTGGTCGAGGGTGCGCAGCGCCGTCTTGAAGCCGGTACCCGGCTCGCCGATCATCCGCATCCCCGGGACGCGGCACTGCTCGAAGTAGACCTCGCGCGTCGGGCTGCCCTTGATGCCGAGCTTGCGCTCCTTGGTGCCGAAGGAGATGCCCTCGTCGCTCGTGTGGACCATGAACGCCGAGATGCCGTTGGCCCTGCGCTCCGGGTCGGTCACGGCCATCACCGTGTACCAGTCCGAGACGCCCGCGTTGGTGATCCACGCCTTGGTGCCGTTCAGGATCCAGTCGTCGCCGTCGGCCTTGGCCCGGGTGCGCATGGCGGCGGCGTCGGAGCCGGCCTCGCGCTCGGACAACGCGTACGACGCCATGGAGGTGCCGTCGGCGATCGACGGGAGCACCTCCTGCTGCAGCTCGGTCGAGCCGGCGAGGATGAGCCCCATCGTGCCCAGCTTGTTCACCGCGGGGATCAGCGAGGACGAGCCGCAGACCCGGGCGACCTCCTCGATGACGATGCACGCGGCGACCGAGTCGGCACCCTCGCCGCCGAACGCCTCGGGCACGTGCACGGCATGGAAACCCGCCGACGTCAGCGCCTTCAACGCCTCGTCGGGGAAGCGCTCGTCCTCGTCGACCGCGGCGGCGTGCGGCGCGATCTCCTTCTCGGCCAGGTCCCGCACGGCCTCGCGCAGCGCGTCGTGCTCCTCGGCGAGGGCGTAGAGGTCGAAGCTGGGGTTGCCGGTCTGGGTGGCCACGGTGGCGTCCTCCTGGTGAGTGGTCGCTAACACCCCCAGGTTACCTCCCGGTACGCAGGCCGCTCAGCCGAGCAGACGCGCCCGCAGCGCCTCGTCCTTGGCCAGCACCGAGGCCTCCAGATCCGCCTGGAACTCCCGCACCCGCTGCTGCAGCGCGGGGTCGGACACGGCCAGGATGCGCACCGCCAGCAGGCCGGCGTTGCGGGCGGCACCGATGCCGACGGTCGCCACCGGCACCCCGGCGGGCATCTGCACGATGGAGAGCAACGAGTCCATGCCGTCGAGGTGCGCCAGGGGCACCGGCACCCCGATCACGGGCAGCGGGGTGGCGGCGGCGACCATCCCGGGCAGGTGGGCGGCTCCCCCGGCCCCGGCGACGATCACCCGGATCCCCCGGCCCGACGCCGCCCGGGCGTGGTCGAGCATCCGCTGCGGGGTGCGGTGCGCGCTGAGCACCCCCACCTCGAAGCGCACCTCGTGCTCGGCGAGCGCCCGGGCGGCGGCCTCCATGACCGGCCAGTCCGAGTCGCTGCCCATGACGATGCTGACGGCGGGTGCCTCCGGGGTGCTCACGGCGTCATCCTCCCCCGCCCGCCGGCGTCGCCCACACCAGCCCCGACGGCACCTCGTGGGCCCACCCCGGTCCGTGCGCCACACGATGGGATGGAAGCAGGCCCGACCGCTGGCCGTGGCGCCTCCGCCCTGGGACCGTGCCGGCGTGACCTCGATGCGACTGCGCCGCGCCCTGCTCGGCTGCGCGTGCCTCGTGGTGGTCGCGGTGGCCGTCGGCGGCGCCCCCACCAGCGGTGCCAGCTCGACCCTCGCGGCCGGTGCCGCCGCCTCCGCCACCGGGTCCGGCGCGACGCCGGAGCGCGCCGCGGGAGTCGCGGTGGCCGAGGTGGGCGAGGTGCGCGGCCCGATCGCCGCGGCATCCCCCGACCCGGCCGGCGACCCGGCCCCGGCCCCCGCGGCCCCCGTCCCGAGCCCCGGCGCCGGCACGCCCGTCGGCGAGCCCGGGGCCCGCGACGCGGACCCCGCCCCGCGCAGCACCGCCCCGCCGGCCACCGTCCCGCTCGGCGCCGTCCCCCTCGGCACCGTCCCCCTCGGCACCGTCCTCCACCGCACCGCCCCGCCGGCCACGGTCCCGCTCGGTGCGGTCCCCCTCGAGAACGCACCCGTCGCCCCCGAGGTGTCCCCGCGGACGACGCCCCTGGTCGGCACCTACACGCTCCTGCCCGACGAGTCGGGGCTGTCGCCGGTCCGCGCGGAGCACGTGGACGCAGACGGTCAGGACCCGGCGCCCACACCCGACCGGGCCGCGGTCGTCGCCGCCAACGGCGAGCTCGCCGCCGCGGAGGTCGACCCGGCGCTGCGCCCGGGCGACCGGGTGTCGGTCGAGCCCGACGGGACCACGACCCTGCTCGCCGCCGCCGCCGCCGGCTCCCTGGCGGTGCAGGGTCACACCCCCACCCGGCACCCCGTCGTCGTCGTCGGCCTGGCCCCGAAGAACGCCACCGGCGACCTCCCCAGCCTCCAGACCACGGTGAACCAGGTGAACGGGCAGGTCGCCCCCTTCTGGTCCGAGCAGACCGACGGGCAGGTCGGCTTCGCGGTGACGGCGAACAAGGGGTGGTTCCGGGCCGCATCCACGTGCGACCAGCCGAGCACGTTCCTCAACGAGGCGGGGGTGGCCGCCGGCTTCACCCCCGCCGCCGACACCCACCTCGTCGTCATCGTCCCGCGCGGCACCCCGGGGTGCTCCTACGGCCTCGGCACCGTCGGGGGCAGCGTGGACGCCGGCGGCATCCTCTACGCCACGGCCGGCGACTGGACGGTGCTCGCCCACGAGCTGGGCCACAACCTCGGCCTCGACCACTCCAACGGCCTGCGGTGCCCCGGGCTCACCGAGTCGGGCTGCACCGAGTCCGCCTACGACGCCGACGCCGACATCATGGGCTTCTCCGGGGTCGACCGGCCGATCAGCACCCTGACCTCCGGCCAGCTCGCGACCCTGGGCATCGGTGCGAGCATCCCCACGGTCACCGCCTCCACCCGGCTGCGCCTCACCCCGCTGGCCCAGCGCTCCGGGCAGGCGTTCTCCAACGGCAACGCCGCGGTCAGCGCCGTCGATCCCGGCACCTCGGTGCGCTACTACGCGGAGTACCGCACGGCAGCCGGCCGGGACGCCGCCCTCGGGGCCTCCCGGACCCCCACCGGGGTGCTGGTCTGGCGGGAGTCCCCCGCGTCGCTCGGCGGGTTCAGCCAGCTGAAGAACCGCGACGGCTCCGCGCTCGCCCTGCAGCCCGGGCAGACCTTCACCGCAGCCTCGGGGCGCCTGGCCTTCACCGCCGACGCCCGCACCACCGCCTCCGCCCAGGTCGACGTGGTCCTCGACCGGGTGCCGGCCACCGACGCGGCGTTCGCCCCGATGTCCGTGGCCACGCCCCAGCGGCTCTCGGCGGGGGTGTGGATGGTCTCGGGCCGCGCCTGGGCGGCCGACGGAATCGTCTCCTGGACGGTCTCCGAAGTGGGCGGACCGCGCACGGTCGGCGGACGGGCGAACACCCAGCGCGGCGACGAGGCGGCGCCCTGGCAGGCCCAGCTGACCATCCCGCGCGGGCGCTGGGTGCTGCGGGTGCAGGTGAACAACCCGGGTGGGACCGCCACCCTCGCCTCCCAGAACCTGCAGCAGGTGCTCTTCACCGTCGGGTGAGCCCCGGCGGGTGCGCCGGCTCAGCCCGCGTGCGGGTCCCAGCCGTCGGTCCACTCGGCGTGCGACATCCAGTAGCCGGCCCGCTCGGCGCGCTCGGTGACCTCGGCGACGTCGTCGCCGAGCACCGTGACGTGGCCGAGCTTGCGGCCCGGTCGCTCGGTCTTGCCGTACAGGTGCAGCTTGGCCCCGGGCAGCCGCGCGAACAGGTGGTGGGCCCGCTCGTCCAGCGTCATCGACGGGGCGTCCGCGGCGCCGAGCACGTTGGCCATGACCACCACCGGCGCGGTCATCGCGGTGTCGCCCAGCGGGTAGTCGAGCACCGCGCGCAGGTGCTGCTCGAACTGGCTGGTCCGCGATCCCTCGATGCTCCAGTGCCCGGAGTTGTGCGGACGCATGGCCAGCTCGTTGACCACGAGCGACCCGGGCCCGCCGTCAGCACCGCGGGTCTCGAACAGCTCGACGGCCAGCACCCCCACCACGTCGAGCTCGCGGGCCAGGCGCAGGGCGAGCTCCTCGGCGACCTGCGCGAGCTCGGGCGGGAGGTCCGGGGCCGGGGCGGTGACCAGGGCGCAGATCCCGCTGCGCTGCACCGTCTGCACCACCGGCCACGCCGCGCCCTGGCCGAACGGCGACCGCGCCACCACGGCGGCGAGCTCCCGGGCGAAGTCGACCCGCTCCTCGACCAGCAGCGGGGTCCCGGCGGCGAGCTGGGCCACCACCACCGCCTCGGCCTGCGCACGCTCCAGCACCCACACGCCGCGGCCGTCGTACCCGCCGCGGGCGGCCTTGAGCACGCAGGGCCAGCCGTGGCTGTCGCCGAAGACCAGCAGGTCCTCGGCCGAGGTGACCTCGGCGTAGGCGGGGACCGGGGCACCGAGCGCCGCGAGCCGCCGCCGCATGACCAGCTTGTCCTGGGCGTGCACGAGGGCGTGCGGGGCGGGCAGGACGGTGACGCCGTCGGCGACCAGCGCCTCCAGGTGCTCGACGGGCACGTGCTCGTGGTCGAAGGTCAGCGCGGAGGCCCCTGCCGCGACCCGGCGCAGCGCGTCCAGGTCGGTGTGCGCGCCGAGCACGACGTCCGCGCTGACCTGGGCCGCAGGGTCACCAGGATCGGCCGCGAGGACCCGCAGTCCCTGGCCGAGGGCGATCGCGGCCTGGTGGGTCATCCGCGCGAGCTGTCCGCCACCGACCATCGCGACGACAGGGCCGGCAGCAGGCCTGGCAGCGGGGCCGCTGACCGGAGGGGTGCTGGTCACGGTGGTCGATGGTGCCACGGCCGTAGAGTGAACCGGTGCCACTCATCCAGTCAGCGGTTGCGCTGCTCCCGGAGAACCTGCGGCGCAAGGCGTTCCAGCACCGGGAGCTGGTGAAGTTCGTCGTCGTCGGAGGTACCTGCTTCATCATCGACACGGCGCTGTTCTTCGGCCTGAAGTCCACGGTGCTGACCGACAAGCCGGTCACCGCGAAGGTCTTCGCAACGCTGGTCGCGACCATCGTCTCCTACGTCCTCAACCGCGAGTGGTCCTTCCGGACCCGCGGCGGCCGCCAGACCCGGTGGGAGGCGCCGCTGTTCTTCCTGGTCAGCGCGATCGGTCTGGGGATCAACTCCGCACCCCTGTGGATCTCCAGCTACGTGCTCGACCTGCGGGTGCCCGACGTGTCCCCGCTGACGGAGAACGTCGCCGACTTCGTCAGCGCCCAGGTCATCGGCACGGTGCTCGCCACCGCCTTCCGCTACTGGGCGTTCAAGCGCTTCGTGTTCCCCGCCGACATCGCCGTGCTCGAGGCCGACGTCCGCGAGCTGCGGGACGCGGCGGAGGACGCGGACGCGGGGGAGGTCGGCGCGGACCGGTGCTGAGCCGTCCTCACCGGGGCTCGCGGACCGCGGGCACCGGGTCGGGCTGGTCCTCGGCGGCCGCGGTGAGGAAGATCGTGAACAGGGCCGGGCGCGCGCGGCGCAGCTCGAGACGGCCGCCGTCGGTCTCGACCATGGCCCGGGCCAGCGCGAGGCCGACCCCCGAGCTCGACGCACCGGAGAACCCGCGCTCGAACACGTGACCCACGAGCTGCTCGGGCACGCCGCGGCCGGAGTCCGCCACCTCCACGAGGATCGCCGGCTCGCGCGCCCCGCCGGAGGGGCCCGGACGGACCATGGCCCGGCTCGCGGTCACCGTCACCGGGCCGCTGCCGTGCACCAGGGCGTTCTCGACCAGGACGCCGACGGCCTCGCGCAGCCGAGCCGGCGTGGCCCGGGCGACGAGGCTGTCCTCGGTGTCGAGGGTGAGGGTGCGCCGGGCCTGGACGTACAGGGGCTGCCACTCCGCGACGACGCCGTGCAGCTCGGCGGCCACGTCCAGCGGGGCCACCCCCGCGGTGCGGACGGTGCGGGAGGCCACCACCATCTCGTCGACCGCCGTGGCCAGCCGGTCCACCTGCCCCATGGCCGCCCCGGCCTCCTCGACCACGGCCGGGTCCGGGTGCTCGGTGAGCTCGTCCAGGCGCAGCCGCACCGCGGTGAGACGGCTGCGCAGCTGGTGGGAGACGTCACCGACGAGCTCGCGCTCGCGCTGCAGCAGGGCGGCCAGCTCGCCCGCGGAGGAGTCCAGCACGTCGGAGACCCGGTCGAGCTCGGCCACCCCGTAGCGCCGCGGTGCGGGCCGGAAGTCCCCCGCACCCAGCCGGGCCGCCCGCTTCTCCAGGTCCTGCAGGGGTCCGGCGAGGCGTCGCGCGGTCACCCCCGCGGCCACGCCGCCGGCAACGACGGTCGCCACCATGATCGCCAGGATGACCGCCGTCGCCTGGAGCTGGGTGGTGCGGACGCGACCGGACGGGACGGCGAGGGTGAGGGTCCCCCCGCGGCCCAGGTCCAGGTCCTCGGTGATCGCCGAGCCCACGTCGCCGACCCCGACCGTCGCGGTGCGCAGCACGTCGTCGGCGTCGGGGTAGGTCACGACGAGACGGCCGTCGGCGGGGACGGCGAGGCGGAGCCGGTCGAGGTCGAGCGGCCCGACGAGACGGCCATCGGTGCCCTCCTGCCCGACCACGTCCGCGGAGACCCGGTCCAGGCGCGAAGCGAGGTCGGTGCGGGTGATGTCCTCGACCAGCTGGCGCGTGGTGACCACCAGGGGGACGCCGAGCAGCAGCGTGGTCGCCAGGACCACCCACAGGGTCGAGCGCAGGATTCGTCGACGCACGCGGGTGCCGGTCTAGCTGGTGTTGAAGCGGAACCCGACGCCGCGCACGGTGGCGATCCGGGTGTCGGTGTCGGCCGCGTCACCGGGGCGCGCGATCTTGCGGCGCAGCCACGACATGTGCATGTCCAGCGTCTTGGACCCCCGAAGCGAGGCGTCGCCCCACACCTCGGCGAGGATCTGCTCCCGGGTGACGACCTGCCCGGCGTGCTCGAGGAGCACCCGGAGCAGCTCGTGCTCCTTGTGGGCCAGCCCCACCTCCACGCCGTCGACCTGGACGCGGTGGGCGGCGTGCTCCATCCGCACCCCCGCCACGTCGAGCACGTCCTCGGCCCCGCCGGGTGCCCGGCGCAGCAGGGCCCGCACCCGTGCCATGAGCTCGGCGAGCCGGAAGGGCTTGCCGACGTAGTCGTCGGCCCCCGCGTCGAGCCCCACGACGAAGTCGACCTCGTCGGTCCGCGCGGTGAGCATGAGCACGGCGAGGTCCGGCCGCACGGCCCGCAGCCGTCGGCACACCTCGAGCCCGTCCATGCCGGGCAGCCCGAGGTCGAGCACGACGAGGTCGAACGGGTCGTCGCAGGCGTGCTGCAGCGCGCTGGGCCCGTCCCCGACCACCTGCACGGTGTAGCCCTCGCGCTGCAGGGCACGGGCCAGCGGGGAGGCGATGGCCTCGTCGTCCTCGGCGAGCAGCACGTTCGTCGTCACCGCACCGAGCCTACGAGGATTCGCTGAGGGGTGACTGAGGCACGCGGCGCTCGTCGTCCCCGGCGTGGAAGACCGCGGTGTACAGCAGGGTGTGGACGCGCTGGACCTGGGGCACGTCGTCGAACTCCAGCGGCTCGTCGGCAGTGGACTCCACCACCAGGGTGCCGGTGCCCAGCACCCGGGCGAGCAGGCCCTGGCGCAGCTGCACGCTGGTGATGCGGTCGGTCGGCAGGTCGATCCCGGTCCGGGTGAAGATCCCCTCGCGCACGAGCAGCCGCCGGTCGGTGAGGACGAGGTGCGTGGTGCGCCAGCGCAGCACCGGGGTGAGGGTGGCCCACCCGACGACGGCGACGGCGGCCACCGCGAGCGCGATCCAGGCGGTGTGGGCCCACTCCTGCCGACGGACGACGCCGGCGGCGAAGGACGCGACCGCGACCGTGGCGACCAGTGCCAGCACCGGCGCGGCGAGGAGCTTCCAGTGCGGGTGCTTGTGCAGCACCAGCGCCTCGCCCGGTGCGAGCGCACCCTCCGGGTAGGCCATGCGCGAAGGCTACGGGGACGGGGCCCGCAGGGGCGGGGGCCTACCGACCGGCGAGGCGCACGTGGGTGACGTCGCCGGCCGACACGGGGTGCCCGCGCCCCGCGGCGTCGGTGACCACGAGGCGCCCGTCGCCATCCACGTCGGTGGCCCTCCCCAGCAGCTCGACCCCGGCGGGCAGCACGACCCGGACGTCGCGGCCCAGGGTGGAGCAGCGGGCCCGGTAGTCCGCGGCGAGCCCGGCGGCATTCCCCGCGCCCGCCCGCTCAGCGTCCCCCGCGCCCGCCCGCCACGCGTCCTCCCGCTCGGCGAGCTCGCGCAGCACGGCGCGCAGCACCGGGTCGCGATCGGTGCAGGCCGCCCCGAGCAGGGCCAGCGAGGTGGCCTCCGGGACGGGGAGCTCCTCGGTGCGCAGCCCGGTGTTGAGCCCCACCCCGACGACGACGGCCGCGCCCGGGCTGGTCGTGACCACCTCGGCGAGGATCCCGGCGACCTTGCGGCCGTCGACGAGCACGTCGTTGGGCCACTTCAGGACGGCGTCGACCTCGGCGACCCGGCGCAGCGCGTCGACGACGGCGATCCCGGTGAGCAGCGGCAGCCAGCCGAGCCGGGCCACCGGCACCCCGGTCGGGCGCAGCAGCACCGAGAACGACAACCCGGCCCGGGGCGGGCTGCTCCACGTCCGGTCGTGGCGGCCGCGACCGGCGCCCTGGTGCTCGGCGACCAGCACGGTGCGGTCGGGCGCGCCCGCGCGCGCCGCAGCCACCAGGTCGGCGTTGGTGGAGCCGGTGGAGGCGACCACGTCGAGCGCCGCCCAGCCCCCCTGCTCGACGAGGCCGCGGCGCAGGGCTCGCTCGTGCAGCGGGGGACGGTCGAGGTCGGTCCACGCGGTGGGGTCGGGCATCGCCGTCCATGGTGGCACGGGCGACTACCGCTCCTGCTGGCCCGCCCGGCCCGTGGTGCGTGCCGCCGCCGCGGCGCGGATGCCGTCGAAGCGCACCGCCATCGCGCGCGCGAGCGCCTCGGCGGCGCGCAGGGGCCGGACCATGACCTCGAGGTCCACGATCCGGCCCGCCTCGTCGTGGCGCAGCAGGTCGCACCCGGTGAGCTGCAGGCCGTCGACGCTGGCCTCGAACACGAGCACCTGGTCGCCGCCCTCCTCGCCCAGCTCGCGGGTGTAGCGGAAGTCCTGGAACACCTCGGTCACCGCCCGGAGGATCTCCGCGGTGAGCGCCTTGCCCGGGTAGGGGCCGAACGCGACGGGGCTGTGGAACACCACGTCGTCGGCCAGGAGCGCCTCCACCCGTTCGTGGTCGTGCGCCTCGACGGCCTCCCGGAATCGCGACACCGGGCGCTCCTCTCGCTGGGGACGGTCTGCGCGCCCGACCCTAGGGCCACCGACGCCGACACCGACCCGGGTGGTCGGGCAGCACTCGTCGTCAGGGCCACCACGGACGCCGCCGGATCGCCCGGGGCCGGGCCCCGCTCCGGCCGCTACCGTCCGCCCATGACTCGTGACGTCCGTCCCGTGCGCGGCGAGGTCGTGCTCATCACCGGGGCGGCCCGCGGCTTCGGCGAGCTGCTGGCCCGCGAGCTCGCCGACCGCGGGGCCCGCCTCGCCCTGCTGGGGGTGGAGCCGGAGCGGCTGCACGCCCTGGCCCGCGCCCTCGGCCCCAGCGCGGCCGCCTTCGACTGCGACGTCCGTGACCGCGCTCAGGTCGACGGGGCCGTGGCGGCCGCGGCCGCCCACTTCGGGCGGATCGACGTGGTCGTGGCCAACGCGGGGATCACCGCGTTCGGCACCCTCGCCGAGCTCGACCCGGAGCGCTTCGAGGCCGTCCTCGACGTGAACGTCAACGGGGTCTACCGGACGCTGCGCGCCGCCTACCCGCACCTGGCGGACTCCCGCGGGTACGCCCTCGCCGTCGCGAGCATGGCCGCCGCGATCCACTCCCCGCTGCAGGCGCACTACTGCGCGTCCAAGGCCGCGGTGACCGCGATGACCGACTCGCTGCGCATCGAGGGCCGGGCCGACGGGGTCGGCGTCGGCTGCCTGCACCCCACCTTCGCCGGCACCGACATCATGACCCAGACCCACGACGACCCGGCCGGCGAGCTCCTCTGGGGCGGCAACCGCGCGCGCGGGCCGTGGGCCGTGGTGACCCCCGAGCAGGTGGTCGCCACGATGGTCCGCATGATCACCCACCGCAGCCGGCGCGCTGCCGTCCCGTCCCGCCTGCTGCCCGTGGTGTGGCTGGACGGGCTGGTGCAGCCGCTGCTGGAGCGCACCTTCACCCCGGCGAAGGTGCGACGGGCGCGAGCAGCCGCCCGACCCGCCACGCCCTCTGGCTAGAGTCCGCTCCCATGACGAGTGCGACGCAGCCCGCCAGTGATGCTCCCCCGGACGCAGCAACAGCCGCGCCCGACCTCCACACCACCGCGGGCAAGCTCGCCGAGCTGCACCGCCGCGAGGACGCCGCCATCCACGCCGGCTCGGCCAAGGCCGTGGAGCGCGCGCACGCCAAGGGCAAGATGACCGCGCGCGAGCGCATCGACGCCCTGCTCGACGACGGCTCGTTCGTCGAGACCGACGCCCTGGTCCGCCACCGCTCGACGAACTTCGGCCTGGCCGAGAACCGCCCCTACGGCGACGGCGTGGTCACCGGGCACGGCACCGTCGACGGCCGCGAGGTGTGCCTGTTCAGCCAGGACGCCACCGTGTTCGGCGGCAGCCTCGGCGAGGTCTACGGCGAGAAGATCGTGAAGATCATGGACCTGGCCCTGAAGACCGGGCGCCCGCTGATCGGCATCAACGAGGGTGCCGGCGCCCGCATCCAGGAGGGCGTGGTCTCCCTCGGCCTCTACGGCGAGATCTTCCGACGCAACGTGCACGCCTCCGGGGTCATCCCGCAGATCTCGCTCATCATGGGTCCGTGCGCCGGCGGGCACGTCTACTCCCCCGCGCTGACCGACTTCACCGTCATGGTCGACCAGACGTCGCAGATGTTCATCACCGGCCCGGACGTGATCAAGACGGTCACCGGCGAGGACGTGACCATGGAGGAGCTGGGCGGCGCGCACACCCACAACTCCCGCTCCGGCGTCGCCCACTACATGGGTTCCGACGAGGACGACGCGCTCGACTACGTCAAGGCGCTGCTGAGCCACCTGCCCACCAACAACCTGGGTGAGGCCCCCCGCTTCGAGGCGGAGATCGTCACCGAGGGCTCGCTGGCCGACAACGTGAGCGAGACCGACCTCGAGCTCGACACCCTCATCCCCGACTCGGCGAACCAGCCCTACGACATGCGCGAGGTCATCACCCGTGTGGTCGACGACGAGGAGTTCCTCGAGGTCCAGGAGCTCTGGGCCCCGAACATCCTCACCGGCTTCGCGCGGGTCGAGGGCCGCAGCGTCGGCGTCGTCGCCAACCAGCCGATGCAGCTGGCGGGCTGCCTGGACATCGACGCCAGCGAGAAGGCCGCCCGCTTCGTGCGGACCTGCGACGCCTTCAACGTGCCCGTGCTGACCTTCGTCGACGTGCCCGGCTTCCTGCCCGGCACCGAGCAGGAGTTCAACGGGATCATCCGGCGCGGCGCCAAGCTCATCTACGCCTACGCCGAGGCCACCGTCCCGCTCATCACCGTGATCACCCGCAAGGCCTACGGCGGGGCGTACGACGTGATGGGCTCCAAGCACCTCGGGGCCGACGTCAACCTCTCCTGGCCCACCGGGCAGATCGCCGTCATCGGCGCCTCCGGGGCCGTGGGGATCGTGCACCGCCGCCGGCTGGCCGCGGCCGCGGAGGCGGGCGAGGACGTCGACGCCCTGCGCGCGCAGCTGCAGCAGGAGTACGAGGACACCCTGGTCAACCCCTACGTCGGGGCCGAGCGCGGCTACGTGGACGCGGTGATCCCGCCCAGCCACACCCGCGGCCACGTGGCCCGCGCCCTGCGGATGCTCGACTCCAAGCGGGAGACCCTGCCGCCCAAGAAGCACGGGAACATCCCGCTGTGACCCGGTCGTGCGTGATTTCTGGACCCAGGCGGCGAGGTTTCGTTCACACCTGGGGCCTGCGGCCGTGAGCGCCGAGGACGTGACGACGCCGACGGTGCTGCGGATCGTCCGGGGCGCGCCCACCGATGCCGAGGTCGTGGCGCTGACCCTGGTGCTGGCGGCGGCCGGTGGCGGCGGCGAGGCACCGGCCCCCCGCCGCCGCGAGCGCTGGGGTGACCCGACCGCGCTGCTGCGCGCCCCCCTGCGGCCCGGGCCCGACGCCTGGTCGGCGACGCCCCGGCAGTGGTGACGACCCCCAGGTGACCGCATTCGTCCTGGCGTCGGCCTCCCCCGCCCGCCTCGGGGTGCTCCGCGCAGCCGGCATCGAGCCGCAGGTGCAGGTCTCGGCCGTCGACGAGGACGCGCTCACCGCCACCCTGGGCGTCGTCAGCCCCGCGGAGCTCGTGCTCGCCCTCGCCCGCGCCAAGGCCAGGGACGTGGCGGGAGCCGTCGCGGGCGATCCGGCCGACGCGGTCGTCGTCGGCTGCGACTCGATGCTCCACGTGCGCTCGTCGGACGGGGCCGGCGAGGTGGTCGGCAAGCCCCACACCACGGCGGTCGCGCGCGAGCGGTGGGCGGCGATGGCCGGCACCACCGCGGAGCTGCTGACCGGGCACTGCGTGCTCCGGGTGCGGGACGGCGCGGTCGTCGCCGAGGCCGCCGCCGTGCAGACCACCGTCGTCCACTTCGCCCGCCCGACGGCCGCCGACGTCGAGGCGTACCTGGCCACGGGCGAGCCGCTGGAGGTCGCCGGCTCGTTCACCCTGGACGGGTTCGGCGGCTGGTTCGTCGAGCGGATCGAGGGCGACCCGTCCAGCGTCGTCGGGATCGGGCTGCCCCTGGTCCGACGCCTGCTCGACGAGCTCGGCCTCAGCGTGACCAGCTTCTGGCGGACCTGACGCACACGTGTGCCCGGTGCCGTGTGCTCGTGTGCATGAGGACGACGATGAACCTCCCGGACGGGCTGATGGAGCAGGTGAGAGCCCGCGCCCAGGAGTCGGGGCGCACCGCGACCAGCGTCGTCGAGGAGGCGCTGCGCCGGCTGCTCAGCCAGGCGGAGGAGCAGCCGACGCGCCGTCCGATGCCGGCCTACGGGACGCCGGGGACCAACGGGGCCCTCGTCGACCTGAGCGATGCGATGGACGCACTCGGTTGATCCTCCCGGACGTCAACGTCCTGGTGTACGCCTACCGGGTCGACTCCCGCCGGCACGAGCCGTGCCGGGCCTGGCTGGACTCGCTGGTCAGCGGCGACGACGAGATCGCACTGGTCGACACGGTCCTGTCCGGGGTCGTGCGAGTCGTGACGGACCGGGCGACGTTCGAGGATCCGACCCCCGTGGCCGGGGCCGTGGAGTTCCTCGAGTGGGTCTCCTCGGCCGCCCGTGCGCGGTGGCTGCCCTCCAGCGACAGCACGTCGTCAGTTCCGACGCCTGGCCGACCAGGACGCCTCGATCACGGGCAACCGCGTTCCGGACGCCTACCTGGCCGCGCTCGCCATCACGCACGGTGCCACGCTGGCCACCGCCGACCGGGGCTTCGCCCGCTTCCCCGGACTGCGCTGCGTGGATCCGACCGTCGACCCCGCCACCGCGTGAGCCCCACCCCCGCGGCTGTGACACCGTGGTGGGCAACCGACACCTTGGAGATGACCGTGCCGATCGCGCCGGAGCAGAACCCCGACTTCGCCGACTACGCCCACCCGGAGCGTCTCGTCTCGACGGAGTGGCTCGCCGCACACCTCGGCGAGGACGGCCTGGTCGTCGTCGAGAGCGACGAGGACGTGCTGCTGTACGACTCCGGGCACGTCCGCGGCTCGGTGAAGGTCGACTGGCACACCGAGCTGAACGACCCGGTGACCCGGGACTACGTCGACGGTGAGGGCTTCGCGGCGCTCATGGGCGCCAAGGGCATCTCCCGCGACACCACGATCGTGGTCTACGGCGACAAGTCGAACTGGTGGGCCGCCTACGCGATGTGGGTGTTCACCCTGTTCGGCCACGCCGACGTGCGCCTGCTCGACGGCGGTCGCGCCGCCTGGGCGGCGGAGGGGCGCGAGCTGACCCGCGACGCGACCACGGTGACGGCCGCCGACTACCCCGTCGTCGAGCGTGACGACGCCCCCATCCGGGCGTTCCGCGACGACGTGCAGGCCGCGATCGGCACCGTCCCGCTCATCGACGTCCGCTCGGTGCCCGAGTACACCGGCGAGCGCACCCACATGCCGGACTACCCCGAGGAGGGCGCGCTGCGCGGCGGGCACATCCCCACCGCGGCCAGCGTCCCGTGGGCCAGGGCAGCGGCCGAGGACGGCCGGTTCCGGAAGCGGGCCGAGCTGGAGGCGATCTACCACGACGAGGCCGGCCTGACCCCCGAGGGTGAGGTCATCGCCTACTGCCGCATCGGCGAGCGCTCCAGCCACACCTGGTTCGTGCTCACCCACCTGCTCGGCCACACCAGCGTGCGCAACTACGACGGCTCCTGGACCGAGTGGGGCAACGCCGTGCGCGTGCCCATCGTGACGGGGACCGAGCCCGGCACTGCGGCGGCGTCCAGGTGAGCATCCCCGCCGGGCTGCAGGAGGTCATCGACGACTTCGAGGGCGTCGAGGGCCGGGACAAGCTGACCCTGCTGCTCGAGCTCTCCGACGAGCTCCCCGAGCTGCCCGACGGCATGGAGACCGCCGACCTGGAGCAGGTCCCGGAGTGCCAGACGCCGCTGTTCCTCACCGTCGACGCCGCGGACGCCGAGCACGTCAAGCTGTACTTCCAGGCGCCGCCGGAGGCTCCGACCACCCGGGGGTTCGCCTCGATCCTGCACCACGGGCTGGACGGGGAGAGCCGGGAGGCGGTGCTCGCGGTGCCGGAGGACTTCTACGCCACGCTGGGCCTGGCCGACGTGGTCAGCCCGCTGCGGCTGCGGGGCCTGAGCGCGATGCTCGCCCGGATCAAGCGGCAGGTGCGCGAGGCCGTCTGATCCTCAGCCGGCGAGCCCGGCGAGGTGGGCGACGAGCACGGCCCGGACGTGCTCGGGCGGGTAGCGGTGCGGCCACAGGGTTCCGTGCAGCGCCAGCCCGTCGACCAGGTGGTACGTCGGGTCCACGTCCGCCGGTGCACCACCGGCCAGCCCGACCGCCACCTCGACCGCGCTGCGCACGGCCGCCTCGGCCTCGTCGGCGATCGCCCGCAGGCTCGGCTCGGTCAGCGAGCGGGTGACGAAGGCCAACCAGACCTGGACCTCGTCGCGACGCTCGTCGTCGACCGGCAGCACCTCCTCCAGCACGCTCAGCGCGCCTGCCGGCCCGGTGCGGTTCCCGAGCAACGACCGCACCCGGTCACCCGTGCGCGCGAGCAGGGCCAGCATCGCGAAGGCGAGCAGCTCGTCCTGCGTGGCGAAGTAGTGCCGCAGCGCGCTCGGTGAGGTGCCAGCCTCGGCGGCCACCGTCCGCACCGACACCGCGTGGATGCCGTCGCGGCGCACCACCCGGAGCAGGGCGTCGGCCACCGCGCGCCGTCGGGCGTCGTGGTCGACCAGCTTGGGCACCCCTTGTTCTAGCACGACTGTGCGGATACCTTTGATAGCGCAGTTGTGCGAGAACGGGAGAGCCGAGCTGTGGTCACCGCGATCATCGTGTGCGAGATCGGGTTCTGGGTCGTGCTGGGAGCCGGGCTCCTGGCCCGGTACGGGCTGCGCCGCCCCCGGCTGGGTGCCGCGCTGCTGGTGGGGGTCCCGGTGGTGGACCTGGTGCTGCTGGCGCTGACCGTGCTCGACCTGCGCTCGGGCACGGCCCCGCAGGCCACGCACGGACTGGCCGCGGTCTACCTCGGCTTCTCGGTCGCGTTCGGCCCCGGGCTCGTGCGGTGGGCCGACGTGCGGGCCGCGCACCGGTTCGGCGGCGGTCCCGCCCCCGAACCCCGGCCGTCGGTCGGCTCCCCCGCCCGCGTCCGGCAGGAGTGGCGCGCCTTCGCGCGGGCGTGCCTGGCCGCGGCGACCAGCGCCGCCCTGCTGGGCCTGGCGGTCCTGCTGGTCGGAGGCGATGCCGACACCGCGCCCCTGGTGGGCTGGTTCGGCACCCTCGGCGTCGTGCTCGGCACCTGGCTCGTGACCGGACCGCTGTGGGAGCTCAGGCGCCGACAGCCCCGGAACCGGTCGGCCCGGACCTCTGCCTAGACTCCCCAGGCACTACCGCAGCGCCGCGAGGGTGCCGCCGCACACACCCAGGAGGCACCGTGGCCGGGCACGCAACGACGACGATCCAGAAGGTGCTCGTCGCCAACCGCGGGGAGATCGCCGTCCGTGTCATCCGGGCGTGCGCCGACTCCGGCATCGGCAGCGTCGCCGTCTACGCCGAGCCCGACGCGGACGCTCCGCACGTGCGCCTCGCCGACGAGGCGTTCGCGCTCGGCGGCCAGACCTCGGCCGAGTCCTACCTCGACATCGCCAAGCTGCTCGACGCCGCCGCCCGCTCCGGCGCCGACGCGGTGCACCCCGGCTACGGCTTCCTCTCCGAGAACGCCGAGTTCGCCCAGGCCGTGCTCGACGCCGACCTCACCTGGATCGGGCCTTCCCCGCAGTCCATCCGCGACCTCGGCGACAAGGTCACCGCCCGCCACATCGCCACGAAGGCCGGCGCCCCGCTGGTCCCCGGCACCCCGGAGCCGGTGAAGGACGCCGAGGAGATCCTCGCCTTCGTCGACGAGCACGGCCTGCCCATCGCGATCAAGGCGGCCTTCGGTGGTGGCGGGCGCGGCATGAAGGTGGCCCGCACCCGCGACGAGGTCCCCGAGCTGTTCGAGTCGGCCACCCGCGAGGCGACCGCGGCGTTCGGCCGTGGCGAGTGCTTCGTCGAGCGCTACCTGGACAAGCCCCGTCACGTCGAGGCCCAGGTGCTCGCGGACACCCACGGCAACGTCGTCGTCGTCGGCACCCGGGACTGCTCGCTGCAGCGCCGCTTCCAGAAGCTCGTCGAGGAGGCCCCCGCACCGTTCCTGAGCGCGGAGCAGCGCGCGGAGATCCACGCCAGCGCCAAGCGCATCTGCTCCGAGGCCGGCTACTACGGCGCGGGCACGGTGGAGTACCTCGTCGGCCAGGACGGGCTGATCAGCTTCCTCGAGGTCAACACCCGGCTGCAGGTGGAGCACCCCGTCTCCGAGGAGACCTCGGGCATGGACCTGGTGCGAGCCCAGTTCCGGATCGCCGAGGGCAAGGCGCTGGAGATCACCGAGGACCCCACCCCGCGCGGGCACTCCTTCGAGTTCCGCCTCAACGGCGAGGACGCGGGCCGCGGCTTCCTCCCCGCCCCCGGCACGGTGACGCGGTTCGTCGCCCCCCAGGGCCCGGGCGTGCGGATGGACTCCGGGGTGGAGAGCGGTAGCGTCATCGGCGGCCAGTTCGACTCCATGCTCGGCAAGCTCATCGTCACCGGTGAGGACCGCACCCAGGCCCTGGAGCGCAGCCGCCGCGCCCTGGCCGAGCTCCAGATCGACGGCATGGCCACCGTGCTGCCGTTCCACCGCCTCGTGGTCAGCGACCCCGCCTTCGTCGGCGACGCGGACGGCTTCACCGTGCACACCCGCTGGATCGAGACCGAGTGGGACAACACGGTCGAGCCGTTCACGGGTGGGATGGACGAGGGGGGTGCTGCGGAGTCCGCTCCCCGCCAGACCGTCGTCGTCGAGGTCGGCGGGCGCCGCCTCGAGGTGTCGCTCCCCGGCGACCTGGCGATCGGCGGCGGGGGTGCGGGCGGCGGCGCGAAGAAGAAGCCGGGGCGCAAGCGGGGCGGCGGCGGGGGTGCGGCCTCCGGTGACGCGGTCACCGCGCCCATGCAGGGCACCGTGGTGAAGGTGTCGGTCACCGAGGGGCAGACCGTGAGCAAGGGCGACCAGATCGCCGTCCTCGAGGCCATGAAGATGGAGAACCCGGTCACCGCGCACAAGGACGGCACCGTGACCGGGCTGGCCGTCGAGGCGGGCGCGGCCGTCACCTCCGGCACCGTGCTCTGCGAGCTGGCGGACGCGCCCCGGGACGCCGCGACTGCGTGAGGCTCCGCTGGCTGGCGTGGGCGCCGCCGGGCTCATCACTGCCCTGGCCCCTCTCCCGGCCCGCGACCAGCACGCTTCGCGCCGTTCGGACGACCACGAGCCTGCTGTCTGCGAGGAGGACCGGTGGACCCGATCGAGGTCAACGCGGGCGCGTGGTACCTGCGGGCACTGCGCGCCGACGAGCGGGTCGACGACCGGCCGGCCCTGCTCACCCTCGCCGCTGACCCGGCCACCGGGCTGGCCCGGCGCGGGGTGACCGACCTCGACGGTGCCGGGCGGTGGGTGCAGCGGTCCACCGACGGCTGGGCGGCAGGCACCCGGTGCAGCTGGGCGGTGTGCGAGCCGAGCACGGGGGCGATGCTCGGCGAGGTGGCGCTGTTCGGGGTCGACGACGCCCGGGCCACCGCGGCCTGCTGGCTCCTGGTCGAGCACCGGCGGCGCGGCATCATGACCACGGCCACCGGGGCGGTGCTGCGGCTCGCCTTCGCCGACCCCGAGCTCGGTGGGCTCGGGCTGCACCGCGTCGAGTGGACCCACGCGCCGGGCAACGCCGCCTCGGCCGCCCTCGCCGCCCGCCTCGGGTTCACCCACGAGGGGGTGGCGCGCGGCGTCGCGCACGACCGCACCGACCAGGTCGTCCTGGCCCGCCTCGCCACCGACGCCGACCCACCCCGCGCATAGCGGGCTCCTCGTGCGCAGAACGCTCGCTGCGGGTACCCGGAGCCCGCTGCTCGCGGGTGGTGGAGCGAGCTACCGAGCGGGCACCGGCTCCAGGATCTTCGCCCGGGCCTCGGGGGCGGCCACGCGCAGCGCGTCGGCGGAGTCGTCGGTCAGCTGGCGCTGGGACTCCTTCTCCGCGGCCACCCGGGCCTGGTACAGCTCCACCTCGCGGGTGGTGGTCTCCGCGCTCCAGCCGAGCACCGGCGCCATGATGTCGGCGACCTGCTGGGCGCAGTCGGTCCCACGGTGGGCGTACTCGATGGAGATGCGGGTGCGCCGGGCCAGCACGTCCTCCAGGTGCAGCGCGCCCTCGGCCCGCACCGCGTAGGCCACCTCGACACCGAGGTACTCCGGGGCCGTCTCCAGGGGCTTCAGCAGCTCCGGGGCGTCTTCGGCCAACGCCAGCACCTCGTGCACCAGGGAGCCGTAGCGGTTGAGCAGGTGGTGCACCTGGTCGGGCGCGAGCCCGTAGGTCTCGGCGAGCTGGTCGGCCTGGTTGACGAGCGCGAAGTAGCCCTCGGCCCCGACCAGCGGGACCTTCTCGGTCACCGACTGCGCCACCCGGACCGGCAGGTCCTTGACGGCCTCGTCGACGGCGTCGGCGCCCATGACCCGGTAGGTCGTGTACTTCCCGCCGGCGATGGCGACCAGGCCCGGGGAGACCCGGGCGACGGCGTGCTCGCGGGAGAGCTTCGAGGTCTCCTCGCTCTCGCCGGCGAGCAGCGGGCGCAGCCCGGCGTAGACGCCCTCGATGTCGGCCGCGGTCAGCGGGACCTCCACCGCCATGTTCACGTGCTTCAGGATGTAGTCGATGTCGTTCTTGGTCGCCGCCGGGTGCGCGAGGTCCAGCGACCAGTCGGTGTCGGTGGTGCCGATGATCCAGTGGTTGCCCCACGGGATGATGAACAGCACGGACTTCTCGGTGCGCAGGATCATCGCGGCGTCGCTGTTGATCTTGTCGCGGCCCACGACGAGGTGGACCCCCTTGGAGGCCCGCACCCGGAACTTGCCCTTGCCGCCCGCGATCGCCTGCACCTCGTCGGTCCAGACGCCGCTGCAGTTGATGACGACGCCGGCGGAGACCGTGGTCTCGCGCCCGTCCTCGGAGTCGCGGACCTGGACGCCGGTGACCCGGTTGCCGTCCTTGACGAAGCCGACGACCTGGGTCGAGGTGCGCACCACGGCGCCGTAGTGCACCGCGGTGCGCCCGACCATCATCGTGTGGCGCGCGTCGTCGACGAGGGTGTCGAAGTAGCGCACCCCGCCGGTGAGGACATCACGCTTGAGCCCGGGCGACATCCGCAGCGCGCCGGCCTTGGTGAGGTGCTTCTGGCGCGGGACCGACTTGGCGCCGCCCAGGGTGTCGTACAGGAAGATCCCCGCCGCCACGTACGGGCGCTCCCACCCGCGGTGGGTCAGCGGGTAGAGGAACTTCAGCGGCTTGACCAGGTGCGGGGCGAGCGTGGCCATCGAGAGCTCGCGCTCGTGCAGGGCCTCGCGGACCAGGCCGAACTCGAGCTGCTCCAGGTAGCGCAGGCCACCGTGGAACATCTTCGACGAGCGGCTGGACGTGCCCGAGGCCAGGTCGCGCGCCTCGACCAGGGCCACCTTCAGTCCGCGGGTGGCCGCGTCCAGCGCCGCACCCACACCCACGACGCCACCACCCACGACGACGACGTCGAAGTCGGTCGACCCCAGCTTCTCCCAGGCCTGCTCCCGCTCGGCCGGGCCCATCACTGCGGTCCTGCGCTGTTCGCTCACGTCGGCTCCCTCGCCTCGTCTGTCGCCATCTCGGTGGCGCTGTACCGGCCCTCGAACGATCATCGCAAACGCTACTCGCACCTTCGCTCAGCGATCCTGCACGAATGTGCAACTTCACCGCACCAGTGCTGCGGCCGTCCGGTCGTCGACGACCAGGTCGGTCACCAGCCCGCCGGCGAGGGCACCCCGCACACCGGCCAGCTTCGCCTCGCCGGAGATGACGCACAACCGCCGCGGCACCGAGCGCAGGGAGGCCAGCCCCGGACCGCTGGCCCGCTCGTTCAGCGGGATCCCGTCGAAGCTGCCGTCGGAGCGGAAGAAGACGGTGGCGATGTCACCGACCACGTCGTCCGCACGCAGCGCGGTGATGTCGGCGTCCTCCAGGTAGCCGGCGGAGTACACGTGGCTGGGCACGCGCCCGTCGACGGCGCCGATGCTGAACACCGCCACGTCCATCCGCCGCTGCAGCTCGAGCACGCGCAGGATGCTGCGCTCGCGCCACAACAGTGCGCGGGTCTCCGGGAAGTCGAAGAACGCGGGCACGGGGAACTCCTGGGGGCGCGCCGAGTACGCGTTCGCGAAGCTGCGGACGATGTCGCTGGCGTAGGAGATGCCTGTGGTGCGCGTGTTGCCAGCGCCGTTGAGCTGCACCACGTGCGCGTTGTGCGTCCGCTTGGGTGCGAGGTGCCGGCTGACCGCGCTGAGCGTGGTGCCCCAGGCGATGCCCATGACCATGTCGGAGTCGAAGAACGAGCCGAGCAGCCGGGCGGCGAACAGCGCGACCTTGTCGAGGCGGTCCAGCTCGGTGCCCCCCTCCGCCACCGGGACCACGTGGGCACGGATGCCGAAGGCGTCGGCGAGGGCCTGCTCCACCGCGGGGGCCTGCCCCTGCGGATCGCTGATGCGGATCTCCACCAGCCCGGCGGCCCGGGCGTGGCTGATCAACCGCGACACCGTGGAGCGCGAGACGGCCATCTCGCGGGCGATCGCCGCCATCGTGAGGTCCTGGAAGTAGTAGAGCCGCGCCGCCTGGACCGCGTCGGCCATCCGGGGCGCGGAGAGGTCCGGTCCGCTCACGGACGGACCCCCTCGCTCGACCCGCGGCTGCACGTCGGTGCACCGGCACCCCGGCAGATGTTCATCGACCGAGTGTGCAACAGGTCACGTCGGCGCGCATCTGTGCACGTTCGTGCAGTGTGCCTGCGTCGATGTGCACCATGCCTAGACTCCGCCTGCATCATGATGACCCAGATCACACTGCGCGAGCAGCGGCCGGGTCCAACCACACCAGACGGAGGGGCACATGACGAGTCCAGTGAAGAAGCTCGGTATCGGCGGCGAGATGGCGGCCGAGTTCGCGGGGACGATGATCCTCATCCTGTTCGGCGTCGGCGTCGTCGCGCAGGTCGTCGCGGGTGGCATCGGTGACCACGACAGCATCGCCTGGGCCTGGGGCCTGGGCGTGACCTTCGGCATCTACGTCGCCGGGCGGCTGACCGGCGCGCACCTGAACCCGGCGGTGACCCTGGCCCTGGCCGTGTTCCGCGACTTCGAGTGGCGCAAGGTGCTGCCCTACACGGTGGCCCAGACCCTCGGCGCGTTCGTCGCCGCACTGCTGGTGCGCTGGAACTACAACGACGTCATCAACGCCATCGACCCCGGCCACACCGTCGCGACCCAGGGCATCTTCTCCACCCTGCCCGGCAACGGCGCCCTGCCGGTCAGCGTGGGCTCCGCGCTGATCGACCAGATCATCGGCACCGCGATCCTGCTGTTCCTGATCTTCGCCGTGACCGACGCCCGCAACAGCGCCCCGCTGGCCAACCTCGCCCCGCTCCTCGTCGGGTTCATCGTCGTCGCGATCGGCTTCGCCTGGGGAACCAACGCCGGCTACGCGATCAACCCGGCCCGCGACTTCGGTCCCCGCCTGGCCTCCTTCATCACCGGTTACTCGACGGCCTGGCGCGACCAGTACGGGAGCATCTACTTCTGGGTGCCCATCGTCGGACCCGTCATCGGCGCGCTCATCGGCGCCTTCCTCTACGACCAGCTCGTCGGTCGCTTCCTGCACCTCGTGCAGGACGACGCGCCGGAACCCGGCCGCGTCCCGTCCGACCCCGCTGTGTGACGCACCCCGCCTGATCCATCCCGCCCGCTCAACGACGAGGAGACCCGAAGTGTCAGACCAGTACATCGCCGCGATCGACCAGGGCACGACGTCCACCCGCTGCATGATCTTCGACCACGACGGACTCGTCGTCGCCGTGGACCAGAAGGAGCACGAGCAGATCTTCCCGCGCTCGGGCTGGGTGGAGCACAACGCCGTGGAGATCTGGAACAACACCCGCTCCGTCGTCGCCGGCGCGCTCGCCAACGCCGACCTGAAGCCCGGCGACATCGCTGCCGTCGGCATCACCAACCAGCGCGAGACCGCCCTGGTGTGGGACCGCGCGACCGGCGAGCCGGTCTACAACGCCATCGTCTGGCAGGACACCCGCACCGATCGGATCGCCGTCGCCCTCGGCGGGGACGAGGGGCCCGAGAAGTACAAGGCGGTCACCGGTCTGCCCCTGGCCACCTACTTCGCCGGGCCCAAGGTCAAGTGGATCCTCGACAACGTCGACGGCGCCCGGGCGCGCGCCGACGCCGGTGACCTGGTCATGGGCACCATGGACACCTGGGTGCTGTGGAACATGACCGGCGGCACCGACGGCGGCCTGCACTACACCGACGCCACCAACGCCAGCCGCACCATGCTGATGGACCTGGACACGCTGAGCTGGGACGAGAGCATCTGCGCCGACATGGGCATCCCGATGTCCATGCTCCCGGAGATCAAGAGCTGCTCGGAGGTCTACGGCAAGGTCCGTGACCGGGGCGTCCTCGCGGGCGTGCCCATCGCCGGCATCCTCGGCGACCAGCAGGCCGCCACCTTCGGCCAGGCGTGCCTCAGCCCCGGCGAGGCCAAGAACACCTACGGCACCGGCAACTTCGTGCTGCTCAACACCGGCACGGAGAAGGTGATGAGCAAGAACGGCCTGCTGACGACGGTCTGCTACAAGATCGGCACCAACGAGACGGTCTACGCGCTCGAGGGCTCCATCGCCGTCACCGGCTCGCTGGTGCAGTGGCTGCGCGACAACCTCAAGATGATCGGCAGCGCCAGCGAGATCGAGGCCATCGCCGGCGAGGTCGAGGACAACGGCGACACCTACTTCGTGCCCGCGTTCTCCGGGCTGTTCGCCCCGCACTGGCGCAGCGACGCCCGCGGCGCGATCGTCGGCCTGACCCGGTTCAACAACCGGGGCCACATCGCCCGCGCCGCCCTGGAGGCCACCGCCTACCAGACCCGCGAGGTCATCGAGGCGATGAACGCCGACTCCGGGGTGCCGCTGACCGCGCTCAAGGTCGACGGCGGCATGGTCGTCAACGAGCTGCTGATGCAGTTCCAGTCCGACATCCTCGACGTGGACGTCATCCGACCCCAGGTCCCGGAGACCACCGCGCTCGGAGCGGCCTACGCCGCCGGCCTCGCGGTCGGCTTCTGGGCGTCGGAGCAGGACATCCGCGACAACTGGGCCGAGGACAAGCGCTGGAGCCCGTCGATGGAGAGCGAGCAGCGCGACAAGCTCTACGCGGGGTGGAAGAAGGCCGTCACCCGCACGCTGGACTGGGTGGACGAGGAGGACTGACCCCGCCCCGCCCCGCCCCGCCGCCCCGGGCCCGGTGTGCGCGCACACCCCATCGCATCCCCGCACACCGGGTGGGGTGTGCGGGGCCGGGCCGCGGTGTGCGCGCACACCCGGCAGGCGGGCGGTGGGGCGGTGGGGCGTCAGTCCAGGTCGTCGTGGCGCATGAGCTGGCGACCGGCCTCGGTGATCGAGCCCGACAGCGACGGGTACACGGAGAGCGTGTTGGCCAGATCCTTCACGGTCAGGTTGTTCTGCACGGCCATCGCGATCGGCAGGATCAGCTCCGAGGCGACGGGTGCCACGACGACCCCGCCGATGACGACACCGGTCGCCGGCCGGCAGAACAGCTTCACGAAGCCCTTGCGCAGGCCCTGCATCTTGGCGCGCGGGTTCGTCGCCAGCGGCAGCATCACGGTGCGGGCGGGGACCTTCCCGGCGTCGATCGCGGCCTGGCTGATCCCGACGGTCGCCAGCTCGGGGCGGGTGAACACCGCCGAGGTCACCGTCTTGAGCCGGATCGGCGTGACCCCCTCGCCCAGGGCGTGCCACATGGCGATCCGGCCCTGCATGGAGGCCACCGAGGCGAGCGGGAGCAGGCCGGTGCAGTCCCCGGCGGCGTACACCCCGGGCACCGAGGTGCGCGACACCCGGTCGACGGGGATGTAGCCACCGTGGTCGAGCTCGACGCCGATCCGGTCCAGACCGAGCCCGCTCGTGTTCGGGACGGAGCCCACGGTCATGAGCGCGTGGCTGCCCTCCACCGTGCGTCCGTCGGCCAGGTGCACGGCGACGCCGCTGCCGGTGTTCTCCACCCGGTCGGCACGGGCGTGCTTCACGACGACGACGCCCCGCTCGTGCAGCACGTCCTCCAGCACGGTGGCCGCGTCCGCGTCCTCGCCGGGCAGCACCCGGTCCCGGCTGGAGACGAGGGTCACCTGCACCCCCATCTCCGTGTACGCGGACACGAACTCCGCACCGGTCACCCCGGAGCCGACGACGACGAGGTGGCTGGGCAGCTCGGCGAGGTCGTAGATCTGGCGCCAGGTCAGGATGCGCTCGCCGTCGGGCTGGGCGCCGGGCAGGACCCGGGGGCTCGCCCCGGTGGCCACGAGCACCACGTCGGCGTCCAGCACCACCGGCTCGCCGCCACCGGCCGGCGCCACCGACACCCGGTGCACGGCCATCCCGGACACGTCGTCGACGATCTCACCGCGCCCGGGCACCAGGCGCACGCCCTCGCGCTGCAGGCGCGCCCGGATGTCGGCCGACTGGGCGAGGGCGAGGCCCTTGACACGGCCGTGCACCACCTCGAGCGCGACAGAGGCGCTGTCCAGGTCGATGTCCACCCCGAGGTCGCTGGCGCGGCGCAGGTCCGTCCGCACCCCGGCGGAGGAGATGAAGGTCTTCGACGGAACGCAGTCGTAGAGCACGCAGGCCCCGCCCATCCCGTCCGCCTCCACCACGGTGACGTCAGAACCGTGCTGGGAGGCGACCAGCGCGGCCTCGTAGCCGGCCGGGCCGCCGCCGATGATGACGATGCGGGTCACGGATGTCCTCCAGGGGGTGGCCGAACGGATCCGGGCAACCGTACCGAGAGGTGATCACGCCCGCCCCCTCCCACTAGGGTTGACCACCGTGCCGATCTACGCCGCCTACGGCTCCAACATGGACCCCGGGCAGATGCTGGAGCGGGCGCCGCACTCCCCCGTCGCGGGCACCGGGTGGCTCGTCGGCTGGCGGCTCACCTTCGCCGGGGAGGACCTGGGGTGGGAGGGTGCGCTGGCCACGGTCGTCGAGGACGCCGACGACCCCGCCGCCCGGGTCTTCGTCGTCCTCTACGACATGAGCACCGAGGACGAGGGCACCCTCGACCGCTGGGAGGGTGCCGAGCTGGGCATCCACCGCAAGGTGCGGCTGCGGGTGCAGACCCTGGAGGGGTCGACGCTCGCGTGGCTGTACGTCATGGACTCCTGGGAGGGCGGCCTGCCCTCGGCCCGCTACCTCGGGGTCATGGCGGACGCCGCGTACGCCGCCGGGGCCCCGGAGGACTACGTGTACGACCTGCGGGTGCGCGAGGCCCGGAACGTGGGCCCGGGCACCACCGAGTCCTAGCTCCTCCCCGCCCGGGTCAGGCCCCGCCGCGGGCCCCCTCGCTCCAGCAGGCCAGGGCGCAGTGCACCAAGGTCCGCACCCCGACCTGCAGCGCCCGCTCGTCGAGGTCGAAGCTCGCCTGGTGCAGGTCGAGCACGGGCCCCGCTCCGCCCCACGTGCCCAGCCGGGCCATCGCCCCGGGCACGTGCTCGAGGTACCACGCGAAGTCCTCGCCGCCGCTGGACTGGGCCGTCGGCACGACCGCGTGCTCCCCCAGCGCGGCGGCGACGGCCGCGGCCAGCAGCGCCGCGGAGGCCTCCTCGTTCACCACCGGTGGGACCCCCCGGGTGTGGTGCAGCTCGTAGGCCACCCCGGTGGGGGCGAGCAGCGCGGCCACCGCCTCGGCGACCACGGGCTCCAGCAGCGCCCAGGTCTCGCGGTCGGCGGTGCGCAGGGTCCCGCGCAGCGAGCCCGCCCGGGGGATCGCGTTCGGGGCCACCCCGGCGTTCACCGCCCCCCAGACGAGCACGGTCGCCGCGCGGGGGTCGATGCGCCGGCTCAGCAGGGCGGGCAGGCCGGTGATCACCGTGCCCAGGGCGTGCACCAGGTCGGCGGTGAGGTGGGGTCGCGAGGTGTGCCCGCCGGGCGAGCGCAGCTGCAGCTCCACGATGTCGGCGGCCGAGGTCAGCGGACCGGAGCGCACCCCGACCAGCCCGGCGGCCAGGTGCGGGTCGCAGTGCAGGGCGAAGATCCGCGAGACCCCCTCCAGCGCACCGGCGTCGATGAGCAGCCGGGCCCCGGCCATCTGCTCCTCCGAGGGCTGGAACAGCAGCCGGACCCGCCCGGGCAGCGGCCCGGCGCCCACGAGGGCGGCCGCCACCCCGAGCAGGATCGCGGTGTGCGCGTCGTGCCCGCAGGCGTGGCACACCCCCGCCACGGTGGAGGCGAACGGGAGGTCGGTGGCCTCGTCCAGCGGCAGCGCGTCCATGTCGGCCCGCAGGGCCACCAGCGGGCCCGGGCCGTCCCCGAGGTCGCAGATCACCCCGGTGCCCCCGGCGAGCACCCGTGGCGCCAGCCCCAGCGCCCGCAGCCGGTCGACGACGAACGCCGTCGTCGCGGTCTCCAGCATGGAGAGCTCGGGGTGGGCGTGCAGGTGGCGGCGCCAGGCGCTGACCTCGGCGGCACCGGTGACCGCCCAGTCCTCCAGCCAGGACGGACCGCTCACGCGGCACCCCGGGCGAGCGCACCCTCGAGCAGCCGGGCGCGCTGGGCCGGGTCGAGCGCCGCGGCGATCGCGGTGTGGGCCAGCGCCTTCGCCCCGTCGAGCAGCGCGGCGTCGGCGGATCGGCCGACGCAGGCGGCCGCGAACTCCGGCTGGTGGTTCACCGCGTCACCGCAGCTGATGGCCAGGGTGGGGTGCAGGCCCGGCAGGGCGCGGGTGACGTTGCCCATGTCGGTGCTGCCGGCCTGGCGCTGTGCCTCGGCGGTGCGGCCCAGCGGCGCGCGACCCAGGGCGGTGACGGCCCCGCGGTAGGCGTCGGCGAGCCAGGGGTCGGGCGCGAGCTCGGCGTAGGTGGGCGAGAGCGCCGTGGTGGTCACGGTGCACCCGGTGGCCAGGGCCCCGGCGGCGAAGCAGTCCTGCGCCCGGGCGGTGACGCGCGCCAACGACTCGAGGTCCCGCGCGCGCAGGTAGTACAGCGCGTCGGTGTGGGCGGGCACCACGTTCGGCGCCGCCCCGCCGTGGGTGGTGATGCCGTGCACCATCTGCCCGGGCTCCAGGTGCTGGCGCAGCAGCCCGATCCCCACCTGCGCCACGGTGATCGCGTCGGCGGCGTTGCGGCCCAGCTGCGGCGCCGCGGCCGCGTGGCTCGCCGTGCCGGTGTAGCTGACGACGAGGTCGGCGATGGCCAGGGACGGCGAGGCCACCGTCTCCTCGGGGGTCGGGTGCACCATCATCGCTGCCCCCACCCCGTCGAACACGCCCTCGCGCAGGAGGATCACCTTGCCGCCCCCGACCTCCTCGGCCGGCGTGCCGACGACCCGCACGGTGAGGCCGAGCTCGTCGGCGACCGCGGCCAGCGCGAGCCCGGCCCCGACGGCCGCGGCGGCGATCACGTTGTGCCCGCAGGCGTGCCCCACCTCGGGGAGCGCGTCGTACTCGGCGAGGAAGGCGATGACGAGCTCACCGTGCCCGGAGGTCGCGTCGAACGCCGTGGGCAGCCCGCCGACCCCTGGGGTGAGCGCGAACCCGTGACCGGCGAGGGCCTCGGCCACCCGGGCGGCGCTGCGGTGCTCGGCGAAGGCCACCTCGGGGTCGGCGTGCAGCGCGTGGCTCAGGGCCACGAGCTCGGCGGCGTGCGCGTCGACGGCGGCCGACGCGACCGCGCGGGGATCCTGGGGTGCGGGGAGATCAGCCACCGAGGCTGACCCCGCCGGGCTCGCCCAGCGCCGCGATCGCGGGGGCGTACATCGTGGTCTTGATCGCGCCCAGGGTGGCGCCCCGGGTGCCGGTCAGGGCCGCGGCCCGGGCGACCGCCCGCTCGAGCACCTCCTCGTGCGCCACCGCCTCCTCGACGATCCCGGCCGCCCGGGCGTCGGCCCCGCCGTAGCGGCGGCCCGTGGTCATCGACTCGTGCGCGGCGGCCGGGGTGAGCCGGGCCTGGATCAGCGCCGCCATCCCGGGGGTGAAGGGGATGTTGATGCTCACCTCGGGCAAGCAGAAGAACCCCCGGTCGGCGCGCATGACGCGGGCGTCGTGGGCCAGGGCGAACATGCCGCCACCGGCGAAGCAGTGCCCGTTCACCGCGGCCACCGTGGCCATCGGGAAGGCGAGCAGGCGGGCGAGCAGCGCCTGGATGGTCGCGACGTAGCTCGTGGCCTGGTCGCGGTGCTCGCCCAGCCAGTCCAGGTCGAGCCCGTTGGAGTAGAACTTGCCCGTGCCCGTGGTGACCAGGGCCGCAGGGCCGTCGGCGCCCACCACCTCGTCCAGCAGGGCGTCCACCTGCGCCAGCCAGTGCGGCGAGAACCGGTTCTCCGGGTTGACCTCCCCGTCGGTCCCGAGGTCGAGCACGAACACGTCGGCCTCGCGGCGCAGCTGCGGCATGGCGGTGGGGCTCCGTACTTGCTGGGGTGGGGGTGGATGCTGACTCTATGACCCCGTCCCCCGCGAGCCCGCCGCCGGTCGACCTCGGCACCGACGAGCTGCTCTCCACCACCCGCACCGTCCGCAAGCGCCTGGACCTGACCCGGCCCGTGCCCCCGGAGCTGGTCCACGAGTGCCTGGAGCTGGCCCTGCAGGCGCCCAGCGGCGGCAACGCCCAGGGGTGGCACTGGCTGGTGGTCACCGACCCGGGGCAGCGGGCGGCGATCGGGGACGTCTACCGGGAGTGCTTCGCCGCGTACGCCGCGTCGAAGGGCTTCGCGGGCACGCTGCACGCCGATGACCCGGAGCGCGCGGCCACCCAGCAGCGGGTGGGCGACAGCGCCCTGTGGCTGGGCGAGCACCTGGGCGAGGTCCCGGTGCTGGTCCTGCCGTGCCTGCAGACGGGCCGACCGCTGCCCACGGGCAACCAGGCGGGCCTGTGGGGCTCGCTGCTGCCCGCGGCGTGGAGCTACGCCCTCGCCGCCCGCACCCGGGGACTGGGCACCGCGTGGACGACGGTGCACCTGGCCCAGGAGGAGCGGGTCGCGGAGATCCTGGGCCTGCCCGACGGGGTCCACCAGGGGGCGCTGCTGCCGACGGCGTTCCACACCGGGAGCACCTTCCGCCCCGCTGCCCGCCAGCCGCTGGCGCAGGTGCTGCACACCGACCGCTGGTAGCCGGCCCGGCTCACGAGCACCCGCCTCACGGGAACCCGCCTCACGAGAACCACTGCGTCCACAGCAGCACCGCGCTCACCACGAGGACCACCGACGACCCCAGCGCGACACCCGGGGCCCGGTGCTGCCGGTCCGTCACCACCTGCGCGGCGACCACGACGAGGGCGGCCAGCACGTGGGCGACGACCGGACCGGGCCCGGGGCCCTCGATCGAGCGGCGGGAGGCGAGCACGGCGGCGGCCACCACGACCAGGGTCAGCACCACGACGCCGGCGGCCACCACCCCGCTGACCGCACGCAGCGCCCTCACCGCAGCGCCCTCACGGGGCCAGTCCGGACCACGGCTCGCGGTGCTCCGAGGCCGCCTGGCCCTCGGGGCAGCTGCGGCGCACGTCGCACCACGAGCACGAGGGCCCCGGCCGGACCGGGTAGCGCGCGTCCGGGTCCCCGGTGCCGTCCGCGGCGGACGCGATCGCGCGGGCCTGGCCCCGGGCGGAGTCGAGCTGCTCGCGCAGGGACGCGTCGGTGTGCTCGGCGGACTGCACGACCCCGGTCGGCAGGTGGTGCAGCTCGACCCGGCGGCAGGGCTGGTGCACCGTCGCCCGGGTCGCGAGGACGTACAGCGCGAGCGCCGGGGAGGCCAGCGCCTCCCCGGCCTCGGGGGGGCGCCCGGACTTGTAGTCCACCACCACCACCTCGGCACCGTCGGCGCCGGTGCGGGCGTCGATCCGGTCCACCCGGCCCTGGACGACGAGCTCCCCGACCGGGGCGGACACCCACCGCTCCACGCCGACGACGTCGACCTCGCGCGGGTCGTGCTGCTCCAGGTAGGCCGCCACCCAGTCCTGCGCGCGCTCGCGGTGCTCGGCCTGCTGCGCCACGTCGGCGAAACCCTCGCCCACCCAGGCCGTCGCCACCGCGGCCCGCCCGGCCGCCACGGTCCGGCGCTCCGGCGCGCGGAGGTAGAGCGCGCGCAGGGCGTTGTGCAGCACCGCCCCGAGGGTGGCGTGCGCCCGGCCGCCGGAGCGGGGCGGGGCCGGCCGGTCGAGGTAGGTCATCCGGTAGCGCCGCGGGCACCGCTGCCACGTCGCCAGCCGGGCCGGCGTGACCCGCAGCAGCTCGGTGGGCATGTCGTCGAAGCCCAGCTGGTCGGGCTCGGGGGGACGGCGTGGGGCCACCCGGTCAGCCCCCGACCGCGGAGCCGCGGACCGAGCTGGCGGTCGGCCCGCCCGCGGTGGCGGCGAGCGAGACCAGCACGGCCTGCCGCGCGGCCCGGTCGCGGGCCGCTGCCGGGCGGCGCCCGACCGGGCCCTGGAACACCGGGATGCGGCCGGGCGGGTCCACGACCAACACCACGAACAGCGTGCTGGCGGCACTGAGGGGCAGCGTCACGTCGAACAGGTTCATCCCCGCCCCGTCACCCGTGCACGAGGGGAACGCCGGTGGCCCCGTCGACCAGCCGGGCGAACGCGTCCGGCGCGGTGGTCTCGGCGCCGATCGCAATCGTCTTGTTGGTGCCGTGGTAGTCCGAGGACCCGGTGGGCACCAGGCCCAGCTCGTCGGCGAGCACCCGCAGGCGGGCCCGGTCGTCGGGCGCGTGGTCGCGGTGGTCGACCTCCAGCCCGCGGAGACCCGCGGACGCCAGCTCGACGACGGTGCGCTCCGCCAGCACCCCGCCACGCTCGACGGCCCGGCAGTGCGCCAGGGTGCTCACCCCACCGGCCGCCGCGACCATGCGGACCGCGTCGAGGAGCGGGATGTCCTGCTTGTCCTCGTAGTAGGGGCTGGTGGGGTGCAGGACCCCGGCGAAGGCCTCGTCCATGCTCGCCACCGAGCCGGCCGCGACGAGGGCCCGACCCAGGTGCGGGCGCCCCACGGAGTCCCCCGCCCCCGCGAGCACCGCGTCCGGGTCGATGGGCAGCCCGTCGTCGGCCATCCGCTGCGCCATGACCCGGGTGCGTCGCACCCGCTCCCCGCGCAGCCGCGCCAGCTCGGCGGCCAGCCCGGGGGCGTCGGGGTCGAACAGGTGGGCCAGCAGGTGCACGGCCACCGCGTCGCCCGTCTCGCCCGGGTGGGTGCAGGAGAGCTCGGCGCCCCGGACCAGGATCAGCCCGGCCGGGAGTGCGGCCACCGCCGGGGCCCAGCCCGAGGTCGTGTCGTGGTCGGTGATCGCCACCACCCCGAGTCCTGCGGACGCCGCGGCCCGCACCAGCTCGGCGGGGGTGTCCGTGCCGTCCGACGCGCTCGAGTGGCAGTGCAGGTCGATCCGCCGGTCGGTGCTCGCCACGGGTCCCATCCTGTCAGGACGACCCGTCGGTCCCCACCGCTCAGTCCCCGCCGCTCAGTCTTCACCGTCCTGCTCGCGGGGCAGGCCGAACACCAGCGTGGCCAGCTCGTCACGCAGCTCGGTGTGCCAGGGCAGGTACGCGATCCGGTTCAGCGCGTCGTCCTCGCCCGCCGACTCGACCTTCATGGTCGCGTAGCCCAGCACCCGGCCCACCGGGGTGTGGGTGAACGTCAGGTCGGTGACCTTGCGCAGCGGCATCATCGTCACCGTCCGGGTGATGATGCCCTGGGTCAGCAGCAGCCGGCTCGTGGTGACCTCCAGCCGCTCGACCCACCAGGAGCGCAGCAGCACCGCGAGGTGCACGAGCACGACCACGCTGGCGTACCAGAGGACGTTCTGCACCACGACGGCCGAGCCCGGCACCCGGACCTGCAGCCAGACGAGCACCCCGACGCCGAGCGCGGCGCGCAGCACGGGCCAGGTGACCGCGGCGGCGTGACGACGCACCGAGATGCGCAGCTGCTCGCCGGAGACGAGGTGCTCGACGTCGCTGCTGCGGCCCGGGCGCACGCCGGGGCTACGAGAACAGGCTGGAGACGAAGGTGGACAGCGAGCCCGCCGCGGCGGAGACCACGCCGCCCGCGCCCTTGACCGCGTCGGCGGAGGCCACCGGCTGGGTCAGCACGTAGAAGATGACGAACGCGAGCAGGACGACGCCGAACACCTTCTTCACGTCCACGCGGCACCCCGGGTCGCGTCGTCCGGGGTGGCGTCGTCCGGGTTCACAGGTGCTTTGTACCCCACCGGCGTGCCGACCCGGGGACGCCACGCCCGGGCGGGGCCTACCGGACCGGGACCGGACGGCCCGGCTGCTCGCCGCCGCGTGCCTCGCCGTAGGAGCGCATGGGCACCATCACCTTGCGGCGGAAGACGCACACGACGGTGCCGTCCTGCTTGTAGCCCTGCGTCTCGACGTGGACGATCCCGCGATCGTCCTTGGACCTGGAGGGCGTCTTGTCCAGCACCGTCGTCTCGCCGTAGATCGTGTCGCCGTGGAAGGTCGGCTTCACGTGCTTGAGGCTCTCCACCTCCAGGTTGGCGATGGCCTTGCCGGAGACGTCGGCCACGCTCATGCCCAGCAGCAGCGAGTAGACGTAGTTGCCCACCACCACGTTCCTGCCGAACTCGGTGGTCTCCTCCGCGAAGTGGCGGTCCAGGTGCAGCGGGTGGTGGTTCATGGTGATGAGGCAGAACAGGTGGTCGTCGTACTCCGTCACGGTCTTGCCCGGCCAGTGCCGGTAGACCGCTCCGACCTCGAACTCCTCGTAGTAGCGCCCGAACTGCACTGTTCGTCCTCCTCGCAGCACCCGGCGGGGCGGTCCCCCACCGGCGAGGACCCCAGTGTGACCGGTGCCCGGGTACCGTTCGACGGTGGTCCTCTCGCGCCGCGCGACGGGCGCCGCGGGAGCGCCCGCCCGCTCCCTGAGGAGGTGGCTGTGCCCGCTCTGCCCGCCCTGCCCTCGCTGCGTCCGCCCACCCGGGGTCGAGCGGCGCCGCTGCCGACCGGGCGGCGCACCGCGGTGCCCGTCTCCGACGCCGTCGTCGACTGCGCCATCTACGTCGACGGTCGCCGGCAGCCCGGCCGCTGGAACCACGCCGACGCCCTCGCCGAGGTGCGCCGTCGCGGTGCGGGCTACGTCTGGGTGGGACTGCGCACGCCCGACGTGGAGCAGATGACCGAGGTCGCGGAGACCTTCGGCCTGCACGAGCTGGCCGTGGAGGACGCGGTGAACTCCCGGCAGCGGCCCAAGCTGGAACGCTACGACGACACGCTGTTCATGGTGCTGAAGACGGTCAGCTACGTGGACCACGAGTCGATCGCCACGGCCAAGGAGATCGTCGAGTCCGGGTCGGTGATGGTGTTCGTCGGGGCGGACTTCGTGGTCACCGTCCGGCACGGCAACCACTCCGAGCTGAGCGTGGTGCGTCGGGCGATGGAGGACGACCCCGAGCAGCTCGCGCTGGGACCGGCCGCGGTGCTGCACGCCCTGGCCGACCACGTCGTCGACGCCTACCTGGAGGTCGCCGACGCGGTGGAGAACGACGTCGACGCCCTGGAGGAGCAGATCTTCTCCCCCGGCACCTCGGTGGCGATCGAGCAGATCTACCTGCTCAAGCGGGAGGTGGTGGAGTTCCGCCGGGCCGTGGAGCCGCTGGCCCAGCCGCTGAAGACGCTGGTGTCGGACAAGAACGACTTCGTCCCCAAGGAGGTCCGGCGCTACTTCCGCGACGTGGAGGACCACCACACCGCGGTCTCCGAGCGCGTGGCCACCTTCGACGAGGTGCTCACCTCGCTGGTCGACGCGGCCCTGGCCAAGGTGTCGGTGCAGCAGAACAACGACATGCGCAAGATCGCCTCCTACGCGGCCATCATCACCGTGCCCACCATGATCGCCGGGATCTACGGCATGAACTTCACCCACCTGCCGCTGCTGAAGTCCGACTTCGGGATGTGGGTCATCGTCGGGATCATGGTGGTGGCCTGCGCCGCGCTGTGGAAGGGCTTCCGGCGCAACGGCTGGCTGTAGCTCAGCACCAGGTGAACGGGATGCCGTGCCCGCTGCCGTGGCCGAGGGTCACCACCTCCGGCGCGTGCGGCCACACCCGCAGCCGGAGCTCCACCCGGAAGCGGCCCTGCGCCACCGCCACCGGCTCCAGCACCAGCAGGGCCAGCGGTGCGTGCACGGTGGCCTCGGCCGCCGCGCGGGCCAGCACCGCCCGACCGCGCCCCCGCTCCGCGGCGCTGACGTACTGCCACACCAGGGAGTGCCAGACCACGGTGAGCTCGCCGGGGTGCGGCACCGCCAGCTCGGCCGCCAGGAAGTCCGGGCCGGAGCACTCCCGCACCACCACGGGCTCGCCCGCGGCCAGGGCGATCGCGGCCCGCAGACGCTCCCAGCGCGCCGCGTCGTCGGCCCACACGAACGAGCTCAGGTGCAGCCGGCCCGCCGCGGTGGTGAGGTCCACCGGCGCCACGTCGCACCCGGCCCGGTGCACCACGCGCAGCCTCGCCCCGGCTTCTGCGCCGACCTCCGCCGGGGGCAGCCCCGTCCACCCCGCGTCGAGCACCAACGGGGAGGCGGTGTCGCCGAGGACGCGCCCGTCGACCGCGTAGCCGATGCGGTCGGGTCGCAGGTTCAGCCCGGCGCTCGCCCCGACCTCGAGCAGCCGGACGCCCAGCCCGCCGACCTGCTGGGTGGCCACCTGGAGCCCGCCCCACAGGGGTGCGCTGCGACCGATCTCGTTGGTCTGCACCGCCGTCGCCGCCAGCCACGCCCGCACCTGGTCCCCGTGCACGACCAGCGCCTGAGCGGCGTCGGTCCACAGGGCCGCCGACCGCGCCGTGCCCCCCACGCTGGGGTAGTGCAGCGCCAGGCGTGGGGCCGCCCGGGTGAGCACCAGCCGGTGCAGCGCCGCGGCCAGGCGCAGTCCCGGCACCGAGCCGCGGGGCGCGTCGAGCTCGGCGGAGAGCACGTCGGCCGCCACCCCACCGCCCTCGAGGTCCCCGGCCGCCCCGAGCAGGAGCGCGTGGTTCAGCGGGCTGGCGGCGCGGCACTCCCGCGCCTGCTGGCGCAGCAGGTCCGCCAGCCGGGCCGCGCTCACAGGGTGACCGCCCGCCGCCCCGGGTCGGTCACGTCGATGCCGGCCTCGTCCCACGCCTCGCGCAGCGCCGTCGCCCCCCGCAGGCGCACCCACGCGGCCTCCGTCGAGGTCACCGGGGTGACGGCCAGGAAGGTGACCGCCTCGGCCGGTTCGGGCAGGGGCAGCCCCGGCACGGACGACTCCCCCAGGAGCACCGCGGTGAACGGGGCGCCGGGCCACAGCGGCTCCGACAGGTCGACGAGGGCGTCCGGGCGCAGCACCAGGCCCTCCACCGACGGGGTCGCGGCGAGCACGGCAAGGGTCCGCAGCACCCCGTCGACGGGGGCACCGACGGTGAGGACCAGCTCGGCCCGCGGGCCGAGGACGGGGTCGGCGGCGAGTGCGTCGGGCTCGCCCATGGGGTGGCGGGCACAGCCGGCGGTGGCGTAGCGCACCCGGCCGGTGTCGTCGGGGCCGAAGCGCAGCACCTGCAGCGGCTGGACGCCGAGGAAGGTCACCGACGCCCGGGCGGGCTCGGTCGGCCCCAGCTGCGCGAGCAGGTGCGCGGTCACCGCCGCCACGACCGACGAACCCCCGACCCCCGAGCCGCTGACGTCCACACCCCCATTGAACCGCGCTGGCGCACCCGTCGGCACCGGTGGCAGGGTTCGCACCATGCGCTTCGTGTTCCGACCCCCGGCGGAGGAGGCGACCGAGCTGCTCCCGCTGCCCTGGCACCTGCCCCTGGAGGAGTGGGACCCGTCGCTGCTGCTCACCGTCCCGCAGCGCGGCATCTCCCGCCACGTCGTCCGCTTCGTCGCGGTGCAGGGTCGGGTGTACGCGCTGAAGGAGATCTCCGAGCGCCTGGCCCGCCACGAGTACTCCCTGCTCACCGAGTTCGAGGCCGAGGGGCTGCCCACGGTGTCGGTGCTGGGCACCTGCGTCGACCGCCCCGACGAGCTGCCCGCGATCCTCGTCACGCGGTACCTCGAGTACTCGATGTCCTACCGCTACCTGTTCTCCAGCTCCCGCGCCCACACCAGCGGCCAGCTCCTCGACACCATGGTCCAGCTGCTGGTCCGGCTGCACCTGGCCGGCGTGTTCTGGGGCGACTGCTCGTTGTCCAACACCCTCTTCCGTCCCGACGCCGGCAACCTGGTGGCCCACCTGGTGGACGCCGAGACCGTCGAGCGGCACCCCGCGCTCACCCCCGGCCAGCGCGCCTACGACGTCGACCTGGCGCGGGAGCGCGTCGGCGCCGAGCTGATGGACCTCCAGGCGGGGGGGCTGCTCCCCGAGGAGATCGACCCGATCGCCGTCTCGGACGACCTGGAGCCGCGCTACGCCGCCCTGTGGGACGAGGTGACCCGCGAGGAGGTGTTCCGCCCGGAGGAGCAGCGCTACCGGGTGGCCGAGCGGCTGCACCGCATCAACTCCCTCGGCTTCGACGTGGGCGAGGTCGACCTGGTGACCACCCCCGAGGGCGCCCGGCTGCGGGTGCAGACCCGGGTGGCCGAGCCCGGTGCGCACCGGCGCGAGCTGTTCCGCCTCACCGGGCTGGAGGTGCAGGAGATGCAGTCGCTGCGCCTGCTGAACGACCTGCGCAGCTACCGGGCGTTCCTGGAGCAGCGGGACGGGCGTCCGGTGCGGGACTCGGTGGCCGCGCAGCACTGGATGGCCGAGGTCTACCTGCCCGTCGTCGAAGCCATCCCCGCCGACCTGCTCGGGCGGCTCGCACCCGCCCAGGTGTTCCACGGGGTGCTGGAGCACCGGTGGTTCCTCTCCGAGCGCAAGGGCCGGGACGTGGGCACCACCGCCGCGGCGCGCTCCTACCTCGCGACGGTGCTGCCGCGGACCCCGGCCGAGGTCACCACCCCCTCCGTGCTCGCCGAGCCGGGACGTGGCCCGACGACGTGACCGGCGCAGGCAACAGGTCCCGAGCGGGGCCACCCGGCGCGGGACGGGGTGCGGGGCGATCCTTCCGTGCCCTCGCCCGGGCCCGGCCTTGACCGGGCCACAAGCCTTTCTGCACCGAAACTTTTGACAGCGGGAGAGACGTAGGTCACAGTCGACCGAGCACGCTCGGTGACCGTCGGGCGGCGCGAGGGAGGTGGGCCGCATGACCCGAGCACCGCTGGCACCAGACCGGCCGACCCGACACCCGCAGCACCGGTACCGACCAGGGGTCCGGCGCGTGGCCGCGGTCGCGGCGGCCACCCTGCTGGCCGGCACCCTGGCCGCGTGCGGCAGCAGCGACTCCGGCACCCCCACGCTGACCTGGTACGTCAACCCCGACGCCGGTGGGCAGGCCGAGATCGCCCGGCGCTGCACCGACGCCGCGGACGGGCAGTACACGATCGCCACGGCGACCCTGCCCCGGGAGGCGTCGGAGCAGCGCCAGCAGCTCGTCCGCCGGCTCGCGGCCAACGACTCCTCGATCGACCTCATGAGCCTGGACCCGCCGTACATCCCCGAGCTCGCGCAGGCCGGCTTCCTCGCCCCGGTGCCGGCGGACGTCGCCGAGCGGGTCAGCACGGACGTGGTCACGAGCGCCATCGACGGTGCCACCTGGGACGGAGCGCTCGTGACGGTGCCCTTCTGGGCCAACACCCAGCTGCTCTGGTACCGCAAGTCCGTCGCCGAGGCGGCCGGGCTGGACATGACCCAGCCGGTCACCTGGGACCAGCTCATCAGCGCCGCCGCGTCCCAGGACGTCATCCTGTCGGTCCAGGGCGCGCGGGCGGAGTCGCTGACCGTGTACTTCAACGCCCTCATCGAGTCCGCCGGCGGCCACGTCATCGCCGAGAACAGCACCGACCCCAAGGAGATCACCCTCGGTCTGGACACCGAGGCCGGCCGGACCGCCGGCCGCATCATGAACGAGATCGCCACCCGCGGCCTGGGTGGACCGCAGCTGTCGACGGCCACCGAGAACACCAGCGCCGCCGACTTCGAGAGCGGGGCCGCCGGCTTCCAGGTCAACTACCCCTTCATCTACCCCCGGGGCCTCACCGCGGTCGAGGCCGGCACCCTCGAGCAGTCCGTGGTGGACGACTACGGCTGGGCCCTCTACCCCCAGACCGACGCGGCCACCCCCAGCAAGCCCCCCTACGGCGGCATCAACCTCGGCGTGGGCGCCTTCAGCAAGCACCCGGACCTCGCCTACGCGGCCACCGAGTGCATCACGACGACGGAGAACCAGAAGTACTACTTCACCAGCAACGGCAACCCTGCCTCCGACACGACGGTCTACGACGACCCCGAGGTCACCCAGGAGTTCCCCATGGCGAGCACCATCCTGCAGTCGCTGCAGCAGGCCGCCTCCCGGCCGCAGACCCCGTACTACAGCGAGGTCTCCGGCGGGCTCCAGCGGTCCTACCACCCGTACGAGTCGATCGACCCCGGTCGCACGGCCGCCGACGCCACCGACCTGATCACCGCGGTGCTGCAGAAGAAGCGCCTCCTGTGAGCGCGCCGGCGATCGACCGTCCCGGAACGGGCGGTGCCGCCCCGGCCCCGGAGGCCCGGCGCGCCTCGATCAGCGACCGGGCCAGGGCCGAGCGACGGCTGGGCTGGACGCTCGCCGGGCCGGCCCTGATCGTCATGCTCGGCGTCACCGCGTACCCGATCCTGCAGGCGGTGTACGACTCGCTGTTCGACTACCGCCTCACCGACCCGGCCAACAAGTCCTTCACCGGGCTGTCGAACTACTCCGTCATCCTCACCGACCAGCTGTGGTGGCAGTCCATCGGCGTCACGCTGCTCATCACGGTCGTCACCGTGGGGGTCGAGCTGGTGCTCGGCTTCGGGCTCGCCCTGGTGATGAACAAGGCGCTGAAGGCGCTGCGGCCCTTCCTGCGGGCGGTGATCCTCATCCCGTACGCCGTCATCACCGTCGTCTCCGCCTTCGCCTGGCAGTTCGCCTTCGACATCAACACCGGCTTCGTCAACAGCTGGCTCGCGTGGGTGCCGGGCATCAGCGCCACCACGGACTGGTTCGGCGGCTTCGGCACGTCGATCGTCGTCATCTGCCTGGCCGAGATCTGGAAGACCACACCGTTCATCTCCCTCCTGCTGCTCGCCGGTCTGGCCCAGGTGCCGGAGGTCCTGCAGGAGGCCGCGGGGGTCGACGGGGCCACCTGGTGGCAGCGCATGGTGAAGGTGACCATCCCGAACATGAAGGCCGCCATCATGGTCGCCCTGCTGTTCCGCACCCTCGACGCCTTCCGCGTCTTCGACTCCATCTTCGTCATGACCGGCGGCGCGAACGGCACCGAGTCGGTCTCGTTCCTCGCCTACCGGCAGACCATCGCCCGCCTGGAGATCGGGCTGGGCTCCGCGGTCTCGGTGCTGCTGTTCCTCTCGGTGGTCCTCATCGCCTTCACGTTCATCAAGGGCTTCAAGATCGACCTGACCCAGGCGAGGGGGGAGAAGTGATGTCGACGAGGGAGAAGACCTGGTGGATCGTCGGCGGGACCGTCATCGCCGCCTACTGCCTGCTGCCCATCGCGTGGATCGTCTCGCTGTCGTTCAAGGCGCCCGCCGACCTCACCAACGCGTCGTTCCTGCCCACCGCCGCCACGGGCAGCAACTACGCGCAGATCCTCACCGGAGACGCGTCCGGGCTGTTCCTGCCGGCCCTGCGCAACTCCTTCGGCATCTGCCTCATCGCGACGCTCATCTCGTGCATCCTGTCGATGTTCGCCGCGTACGCCATCGCCCGGCTCGACTTCCCCGGCAAGAAGTTCATCCTCAGCTCGGCCCTGGCGGTCGCCATCTTCCCGGTCATCTCGATCGTGACGCCGCTGTTCAACCTGTGGCGCCAGATCGGGCTCTACGACACCTGGCCCGGCCTCATCATCCCGTACCTCTCGCTGACCCTGCCGCTCTCGATCTGGACGATGTCGGCCTTCTTCCGCGAGATCCCGTGGGAGATGGAGCAGGCTGCCCAGGTCGACGGTGCGACCACCTGGCAGGCCTTCCGCAAGGTGATCGTGCCGCTGGCCGCCCCCGGGGTGTTCACCACCGCGATCATCGCGTTCTTCATCGCCTGGAACGACTTCGTCTACGGCATCTCGCTGACCTCGACCAGCGCGGCCCGTCCGGTGCCCGCGGCGCTGGGCCTGTTCTCCGGCGCCTCGCAGTTCGAGGACCCGACCTCCGCCATCGCGGCGGCCGCCGTGATCGTCACCGTGCCCGTCGTCGTGCTCGTGCTGATCTTCCAGCGCCGCATCGTCGCCGGGCTGACCAACGGCGCAGTCAAGGGCTGACCGGCCCCGCCCCACCGGGCTGACCGCCGCACCGAGCTCGCTCCCCCTCCAGGAAGGCCCCCGATGTCCGCCATCGAGATGAAGAACATCGTCAAGAAGTACGGCGACGGGTTCCCCGCCGTGAACGACGTCAGCCTGGACATCGCCGACGGCGAGTTCATGATCCTCGTCGGCCCGTCCGGGTGCGGGAAGTCGACGCTGCTGCGGATGATCGTCGGCCTGGAGGACATCACCTCCGGCGACATGGTCATCGGCGGGGACAAGGTGAACGACAAGGCCCCCCGCGACCGCAACCTCTCCATGGTGTTCCAGAACTACGCGCTCTACCCGCACCTGAGCGTGTACGAGAACATCGCCTTCCCGCTGCGGCTCGCCAAGACCACCGAGGCCGAGGTGGACCGGCTCGTGAACGACGCGGCCGACGTGCTCGACCTGCACGAGCACCTGCAGCGCAAGCCGGCCAACCTCTCCGGCGGCCAGCGCCAGCGGGTGGCGATGGGCCGAGCCATCGTCCGGGAGGCCCGGGCGTTCCTGTTCGACGAGCCGCTGTCCAACCTCGACGCCAAGCTCCGCGGGCAGATGCGCACCGAGATCGCCCGCCTCCAGCGCCGGCTCAACATCACCACCGTGTACGTCACCCACGACCAGACCGAGGCCATGACCCTGGGCGACCGGGTCTGCGTGCTCCGCAAGGGCTCCATCCAGCAGGTGGCGTCGCCGCGCGAGCTCTACGAGCAGCCCGTCAACCTGTTCGTGGCCGGGTTCATCGGCTCCCCGCCGATGAACTTCCTGCCCGCCACCGTGCACGGTCCCGACCTCGCGACCCCGTTCGGCACGATCAGCCTCAGCGGGGACCGGGCCGAGAAGGTGGCGGCCGCGGGCAAGGACCTCCTGCTGGTGGGCATCCGGCCGGAGTACTTCGAGGACGCCTCCCTCGTCGACGAGGCGAAGCGGGGCAACGGTTCGACCTTCACCGCCAAGGTCGACGTGACCGAGTGGCTCGGCGACCAGCAGTACGCCTACATCCCGTACGAGGCCCCGGAGGCCATCCGCAACCACCTCCGCGAGCTCTCCAAGGAGCTCGACAGCGAGGAGCTCCGCACCCAGGCGATCGTGAGCATCGACTCGACCAGCCGGATCCGGGAGGGCCGGGAGGCGGAGTTCTGGCTCGACAGCCGCAAGGTGCACGTCTTCGACCCCGACACCGGGGACAACCTGACCCGGGACGCCGACGCCGGCGCCGAGCTCACCCGGATGGCCGAGGAGGACCGGATGGACCAGGTCAACGACGCCCGGGAGGGCGCGGCCTGAACCTCGACCCCAGTCAGCACGCGCGAGACAGGGCGGGAGACGGCTAGTGCTGCGGGCCGCCCATGGAGAGCCGGGAGAGCAGGTCGCGGGCCTGCTCGGCGCTGCGCGGCTCGCAGAGCACGTCGTAGCGCCCGGCCACCATCTGCTGCGTGGAGGAGAAGTCGCGCTGACCACGGGTCGCGCCGTAGCTGATGGCCGCGGAGACGATGCCGAACACCAGGCCGATGACGATGCCGATGAGGATCGGCCCGAACCCGCCGGTGCTGCTGAACAGGCTCAGCAGCAGACCGACGAACAGGCCCAGCCACGCGCCCGAGGCCGCACCCGCGGTGAGCACGCGGCTCCACGTCAGACGCCCGGTGACCCGCTCCACCTGCATGAGGTCCACGCCGACGATGGTGACGTCCTGCACCGAGAACTCGTTGTCGGAGAGGTAGTCGACCGCCTTCTGCGCCTCGGCGTAGGTGGGGTACGCGCCGATCGGCCAGCCGGTGGGCGGCGTCGGCATCGTCGGCATCCCCTTGCGCTGGCCACCGAGGCCGGTCTGCATCGGGCTGCTCATGGAGGGCTCCTCGGGGTAGATCCGCGCGGACGGGTCGTCCGCGTCCTTCACACGGACAACGCACGCACGGGACGAATGGTGCCCGCCCGTCCTCAGCGGCGGGAGGCGTACTCCTTGAGCAGGCCGCGGCTGATGATGGTCTTCTGGATCTCCGAGGTGCCCTCACCGATGAGCAGGAACGGCGCCTCACGCATGAGGCGCTCGATCTCGTACTCCTTGGAGTAGCCGTACCCGCCGTGGATGCGGAAGCTCTGCGTCGTCACCTCGGCGCAGTACTCGCTGGCGAGCAGCTTGGCCATGCCGGCCTCGACGTCGTTGCGGCGCCCGGAGTCCTTCAGCTTGGCCGCGTTCACCATCATCATGTGGCTGGCCTCGACCTTGGTCGCCATCTCCGCGAGCTGGAACGCGATCGCCTGGTGCGCCGCGATGGGCTTGCCGAAGGTGGTCCGCTGCTGGGCGTACTCGACCGCCAGCTCGAAGGCGCGGATGGAGATCCCGCACGCCCGGGCCGCGACGTTGACCCGGCCGACCTCGACGCCGTCCATCATGTGCGCGAAGCCCTTGCCGGGCACGCCCCCGAGGATGTCGGCAGCCTCGGCCCGGTAGCCGTCGAACACCATCTCGGTGGTGTCCACGCCCTTGTAGCCCATCTTCTCGATCTTGCCGGGGATGGTGAGCCCGGGCTTGACCTCGCCGAAGCCCGACGGCTTCTCGACCAGGAACGTGGTCAGGTTCTGGTGGGGCTTCTCGTGGCCCTCGTCGGTCTTGACCAGCGTGGCCACCAGCGTCGAGCTGCCGCCGTTGGTCAGCCACATCTTGGCGCCGTCGATGGTGTAGCTGCCGTCGGCGTCCTTGGTCGCCCTCGTGCGGATCGCCGCCACGTCGGAGCCCAGGCCCGGCTCGGACATGGAGAACGCGCCGCGCACCTCGCCGGTGGCCATCCGCGGCAGGTAGCGCTCCTTCTGCTCCTGCGTGCCGTGCTGGATGAGCATGTAGGCGACGATGAAGTGGGTGTTGATGACGCCGGAGACGCTCATCCACCCGCGGGCGATCTCCTCGACCACGAGGACGTAGGTCAGCAGGCTCTCGCCGAGGCCGCCGAACTCCTCCGGGATCATGAGCCCGAACAGGCCCATCTCCTTCATCCCGTCGACGATCTCCTGCGGGTAGGTGTCGGCGTGCTCCAGCTCCTGAGCCTTCGGGATGATCTCCTTGTCCACGAACGTGCGGACGGTGGCGAGGATCTCGCGCTGGATCTCGGTGAGGTCGGCGGTCTGGGCGAGGCGGGCCACGGGCACTCCTTGGGCAGCGGACACGCCGGGATCTCCCCCGACGCTGGGTTACCGACGAGTATGACCGGTCCACCGGCCGGGGGCGCTGTGAGATCCCCCGCTACCGGCCCCGCACAGCGACGAGCGGGCTCCCCGCACCCCCGGGGGGGGTGCAGCGAGCCCGCAGCGTGTCGGCCGGAAGGCCTCAGACCGCCTCGTTGGCCGCCTTCTTCTCGCTCTTGGCGTCGCCGGTGCTCAGCGAGCCGCCGGAGCTCTCCAGGTGCGCCCGGACGAACCAGTGGAACAGCTCGAGCTCGGCGGACTGGCCGATGAGCATGTCCTCGGTGACCGGGTCGAGGTCGCCGACCTTCTCGATGACCTCCCGCACGCTGGAGATGACGCCCCGGTAGACGACGTCGAGGGCGCCGAGGTGGGCGATCGCGTTGTCGCGGCCGATGGAGTAGTCCTCCCAGGTGCGCTCGACGACGATCGAGCCGGGGGTGCCCTTGGGCGAGGAGCCCAGGGTGGCGATGCGCTCGGCGACCTCGTCGGCGAAGCCGCGGACGGCCTCCACCTGCGGGTCGATCATCTCGTGGACGGCGATGAAGTTCGGGCCGACCACGTTCCAGTGCGCGTGCTTCAGGGTGAGGTGCAGGTCGTTGTAGGCGTGCAGGCGGTCCTGCAGCAGCGTCGCGACGGTGGCGCCGTCGTCGAGGGACATGCCGGGCACGGTGTACTTCGGGTTCTCTGGCATGACTCCAGTTTAGGGAAGTCGGGGGCGCGGCGCGCGACCGGGGGCGCGGCTGCGGCAGGGTTCCCACGGTGCCCCCCGCCACTGGATCCCCCACCCGCGCCGAGATCTTCCCGCCGACCCGCCCCGAGCTCGACGGTGCGCTGCGCAAGTCCGCCGTGGTGTGGCTGACGCCGTCGGGGCACCCGACCCGCCTCGTCTGGGGCGTGTTCTCCCCACGCGGGGGGCCCGACGGCACCCTGCTCGTGGCGTGCGGCGGGAGCGAGCAGCAGGTTCCGGGTCTGGTCGAGGGAGCCGACGTCACCGTCGTCGTGGCGCGCCCCGGCACGCGCACCGCGCTGTGCACCCTCTCCTGCACCGCCCACGAGCTCGTCGCCCCCGAGCCCGCCGTGCTGGCGGCGCTCACCACGGCGCGGCGCAACGCCGGGCCGGGCTGGAGCCACGTGCTCGGTCTCGACCTCGCACGAGCGCTGGGCGCCACCGCCGCCGGATAACCTCTGCGCATGGCCTCCACGAGCAGGGTGTTCGCCGCGCGGCTGGCGGGCCTCGTCGTGCTCGGACCCGACGGCGAGTCGGTCGGCCGGGTTCGGGACGTGGTCATCGCCGTGCGCGCCAACCGCCAGCAGCCCCGGGTGCTCGGTCTCGTCGTCGAGCTGGCCACCCGCAAGCGGATCTTCGTGCCGATGCTGCGGGTCACCGCCGTGGAGCCCGGCTCGGTCACCCTGACCACGGGCAACGTGAGCCTGCGGCGATTCACCCAGCGCCCGGCGGAGGTCCTGGTGCTCGCCCAGGTGCTCGACGCCCGGGTCACCGTGACCGATCCCGACCACGCCGGCCCCGCCGTGGTCACCGACGTGGCCATCGAGACCACCCGCACCCGCGACTGGGTGGTCAGCCGGGTGGCCGTGCGGGCCCCCCGCACCCGGCTCACCCGCCGCGCCGAGGTGGTGGTGGTCCAGTGGGCCGACGTCACCGGCATCACCCCGTCGTCGATCTCGCAGCCCGGCCAGGGGGCGCAGCACCTCATCAGCCAGTTCGAGGGGATGCGCGCCGCCGACGTGGCCCAGGCCCTGCACGAGCTGCCGCTGAAGCGCCGCCACGAGGTCGCGCAGGCGCTGGACGACGAGCGCCTGGCCGACGTGGTCCAGGAGCTGCCCGAGGACGACCAGACCGACCTGCTCATGCACCTGGAGCTGGAGCGTGCGGCCGACGTGCTCGAGGCGATGGACCCCGACGACGCCGCCGACCTGCTCGGGGAGCTGCCCTCCACCGAGGCCGAGGCGTTGCTGGAGCTCATGGACCCGGCCGACGCCGCCCCGGTGCGCCGGCTGCTGGAGCACTCCCCCAACACCGCCGGCGGCATGATGACCCCGCAGCCGCTGGTGCTGACCCCGTCGGCGACGGTGGCCGAGGCCCTGGCCCGGGCCCGCAACCCCGACCTGACGCCCGCGCTGTCCAGCCTCGTGTTCGTGGCCCGACCGCCGACGGCCACCCCGACGGGCAAGTACCTGGGCTGCGTGCACCTGCAGCGGCTGCTGCGCGAGCCGCCCTCGGAGCTCGTGGGCGGTGTGCTCGACGTGGGCCTGGCCCAGCTCTCCCCGGACGCGCCGCTGGCCGAGGTGACCCGTTACTTCGCCACCTACAACCTCGTGTGCGGCCCGGTGGTCGACGCCGAGGGCCACCTGCTCGGCGCCGTCACCGTCGACGACGTGCTCGACCACCTGCTGCCCGACGGGTGGCGCACCACCCGGGCGGAGCGGGTGTCCCGTGGCTGAGTCCGCCGGCTCGTCCGGCCCCGCCTCGCGCCGGCTGGACACCCCGCGCTCGACGCGGTCGCTGCTGCCCCAGGTCAACATGGACGCGGTCGGGCAGTACAGCGAACGGGTGGCGCGCTTCCTCGGCACCGGCAGCTACCTGTTCATCCAGACGATGATCGTGATCATCTGGATCCTGCTCAACGTCTTCGCGGTCGCCCTGCGCTGGGACCCCTACCCGTTCATCCTGCTGAACCTGGCCTTCTCCACCCAGGCCGCGTACGCCGCGCCGCTGATCCTGCTGGCCCAGAACCGCCAGGAGAACCGGGACCGCGTCTCGCTGGAGGAGGACCGCAGCCGCGCCGAGCGCACCAAGGCCGACACCGAGTTCCTGGCCCGCGAGATCGCCTCCCTGCGCATCGCCGTCGGCGAGGTGGCCACGCGCGACTACCTGCGCCGCGAGCTCGAGGACCTCCGGGCCCTGGTGGCGGAGGGCCGGCCCGAGCGCGGGGAGCGCGAGCGGCCCTGAGCGGTGCTGGTCAGCAGGGCCCGGCGCTCCGCCTACCATCGGGCCCCATGAGCACCACCACCGCACCGCCCAGTGCCACCGTGCCGCCGAGCGACGAGGCCGTCCGCGCGGCTCTCGCGACCGTCCACGACCCCGAGATCCGGCGTCCCATCACCGAGCTGAAGATGGTGAAGAGCGTCGAGATCGGCGACGACGGCGGTGTCGACGTCGGCGTGTGGCTGACGGTGGCGGGCTGCCCGATGCGATCGGAGATCATCACCCGCGTGCAGACCGCCGTCGCCGACGTGCCCGGCGTGGGTGCGGTCCGGGTGACCCTGGACGTGATGGGCGACGAGCAGCGCACCGAGCTCCGCCAGCACCTGCGGGGCGACTCGGCCGAGCCCGTCATCCCGTTCGCGCAGCCCGGCTCGCTGACCCGCGTCTACGCCGTCGCCTCGGGCAAGGGCGGGGTGGGCAAGTCCAGCGTCACGGTGAACCTGGCCGCGGCGATGGCCGCCAAGGGCCTGACCGTGGGCGTGCTCGACGCCGACATCTACGGCCACTCCGTGCCCCGGATGCTGGGCACCGACGCCCGCCCCACCCAGGTCGACAACATGATCATGCCGCCGCAGTCGCACGGGGTGCGGCTGATCTCCATCGCGCAGTTCACCCAGGGCAACGAGCCCGTGGTGTGGCGCGGGCCGATGCTGCACCGCGCGCTCCAGCAGTTCCTGGCCGACGTGTTCTGGGGCGACCTGGACGTGCTGCTGATGGACCTGCCGCCCGGGACCGGCGACGTGGCCATCTCCGTGGCCCAGCTCGTGCCCGGCGCGGAGATCCTCGTCGTCACCACCCCGCAGCAAGCCGCCGCCGAGGTGGCCGAGCGGGCCGGGGCGATCGCGCTGCAGACGCGGCAGAAGATCGTCGGCGTGGTGGAGAACATGTCCTGGATGGAGCTGCCCGACGGCACCCGCATGGAGGTCTTCGGCGCCGGGGGCGGCCAGACGGTGGCCGACACCCTCACCCGTGCGGTCGGCGCTCCGGTGCCGCTGCTGGGCCAGGTGCCGCTGGAGGTGGCCGTCCGCGAGGGCGGCGACGAGGGGCTGCCCATCGTGCTCAGCCACCCGGACTCCCCCGCCGCCCTCGCCCTGCTCGGCGTGGCCGACCGGCTCACCAGCCGCGCCCGCGGGCTGGCCGGGATGTCGCTGAACGTCAGCCCCGCGCGCTCGGCCTAGCCTGCGGACCCCGGCGCGGGGCGGGGGCCGCTCAGGTCGCGTCGGGGTCGAACGGGGGCCGCTCGCCCGCGGCCAGCGGCCTCGGCGCGGTGGACGGGTCGAAGGTCTTCGCCTTCGACACGGTCGGCTCGGTGCTCGTCACCAGCGAGGGCCCGGCCGCCGCGGTGCGGCCCGGGTTCGCGGCCTTGTCCGGGGAGAGCCCGGTGAGGTCGTCGAGGAACGCACCCGGGTCTCCCCCGTCGAGCAGGTGCTTGCTGATCATCGAGCGCGGGGACATGCCGCGCAGCTGCTGCAGGTCGGCCAACGGCTTGCGCAGGTCGTCGAACTCCGGGCCCAGCTCGTCCTTCAGCTGGTCACGGGCCCCGGTGGCGTACTCCCGCACCTGGCGGATGGTGCTGCCCAGCCACGACGCGGCGCCGGGCAGCCGCTCCGGTCCGAGGATGAACAACGCAGCGAAGATGAGCACCAGGATCTCGCCACCGCCGACGTTTGCGAACACCCCGCGAGGCTACCCCTGCACCGTCGGGCACCCCGGTGGCCGCTAGTCCGACTGCAGGGTGACCTCGACGTCGACTCGGCGCCCGCCCCGGACCACCTGCAGGGTGACCGCCGTCCCGATCTGCTGCTCCATCACCGCCACGGCGAGCTCGTCGGCGCTGTCGATGCCGCGCTCTCCCACCCGGGTGATGACGTCACCCTCCACCAGGCCGGCCGCGGCTGCCGCGCTGCCGTCCTGCACGTTCGCGACCTGCGCCCCGACCACGTCGCCGTCGACGACCGAGCGGGCGTTGACGCCCAGGTCGGGATGGGTCGCCCGGCCGGTGCGGATGATCTCCTCGGTGACCTGCGCGACCTCGTCGACGGGGATGGCGAATCCCAGGCCGATGGAGCCGGTCGAGTCGGCCCCGGAGGTGCGGATCGCGGAGTTGATGGCCACGATGCGGCCCTGCAGGTCGACCAGCGGGCCGCCGGAGTTGCCCGGGTTGATGGCCGCGTCGGTCTGGACCGCGTCGATGACGGCGTTGGTGTCGGTGCCGTCCCCGGCGAGGCGGACGGGGCGGTCGACGGCGCTCACGATGCCGGTGGTGACCGTCCCGACGAGCCCGAGCGGGGAGCCGACGGCGACGACCTGGTCGCCCACCGCGAGGTCGGCGGAGCGGCCGAGCTCGGCGACGGTCGGGTTGCTCACCTCGACGCGCAGCACCGCCAGGTCGGTCTTGGTGTCGCGGCCGACGATCCGCGCCCCAGCCCGGGTCCCATCGCCGAACACCACCGACAGGGTGGTGCCCTGCGGGTCGTTCGCCGCCTGGGAGATGACGTGGTTGTTGGTGACGATGAAGCCCCGGCCGTCGATGACCACCCCGGAGCCCGTGCCGCCGCTGTCGCCGTTGCGCGACTCGACCGAGACCACGGCGGGCAGGACGGCCGCGGCCACCGCGGCGACCCCGCCGAGGTCGGTGCCGGCACCGGAGCCGGGCACCTGGGCGAGGGTGACGGTGGGGTCGGTGAGCGGGTTGCTGGCCCGCGTTCCCGCGAGGACCAGCAGCCCCCCGAGCAGGCCGATGACCAGGGCCAGGGCACCGAGGGTGACCAGCGCGCGCGGGCGCACCCGGGAGCCGAGGAGGACCTCGCGGACCCCGAGCCGGTGCACCGGGGCGGCCACCGCCCCAGCCTCGGCGCTGAGGGCGGGAGCCCCGAGCACGGCCCCGGCCCCCGGGTCGCGCCACGGGTCGGGCGGGGTGGCGCCCCCGGTCGGCCGCGCCCCGGACCGCTCGGCCGGGTCGCGCTGCAGCGACCCCGCGGTGCCGTCGGGGCGCCCGAAGGCCTGGGCGAGGCCGGGGTCAGTGGGGGCGGCGAGCCCCACCCGGGAGTCGACGCCCCGCGCGCTGCCCGGGGCGAACGAGCCCGGGGTACCGGTCGGGCGGCCGAACACGGTGCGCTGACGTGGATCCTCGGGGGGACGCAGGGCGGGCCTCGACGTCAGTCGCGCCGGGCCGGCGGCGGGCTGCTCGCTCCCGGGTCGATCACTCATCGGCGGTGGTCCGAGCCCCTCGGTCAGGTCCGTGCGCGGGCGGGGTCGGTCACGGACGGGCGGTGCCCGCCGGTGCGGGGGCGACCGCCGTCGCGGCCGAGCGCCCGACGGTGTCGCCCCCAGCCTGCCCGGTCGGCGGTGAAGTGGCCGTCTGCGGGGTCCCGTCGGGGGCGTCGGTGGCCGCCTCAGCGGGAGCAGCGGTGGGGGCGGGCGGCACCGTGAACCGGGCCTGCTGCACCGGGGCCGCCGCCGGGGCAGCGGGATCCTGCACGGGGGCGGGCGCGGCGGAAAGCACCCCGACGGTGAGCAGACCGACGCCCACGGCGACGAGGCCGAGCGTGCCCCGGCCCCGGGTCGACGGCGGTGTGCGGTCGACCCCGACGGGCCCGTAGCGGTCCGGGCGCAGCACCGCCACCCACGCACCGTGCTCGTCCAGGACGACGCCGTGCGGGGGGGGCGGGGGGGTCGTGGCCGCCGGCGGGGTGCGGGGGGCGCCGGGGATGCCGCGCAGGGCCCCGAGCAGGCCGACCGGCACGACCGGCACGGCGGCGGACCGCACGGCGCTGCGGGTGAGGACCTGCGCCCGCACCTCGTCGCTGCACTCGAGGCACCCCGCGACGTGCGCGGCCGCCCGCTGGTGGGCCCCGAGGGTGAGCTCGCCGTCCACGAACGCCACGAGCGCCTCGGTGCCGAGGTGCTCCTCGCCGAGCGCGTTGCCGGCGTGTCCCAGCACGCGGCCGCCGGCGCTGCGGGCGCGACGGGTCCAGGAGTCGGACTGCTCTCGTCGCTCCTGCACCTCGGTCCTCCCCGCTCGTCGTGCCCCGCTCGTCGTGCCCTGCTCGCGTCCGGCCCCGTGCTCCTGGTGCGGCTAGCCTGCACCGACCGCGTCGCGGCTCGTCTTGCCTTTGCTGACCAGTGCGGCCCGCAGCGCCTGCCGGCCGCGGTGGATGCGGCTGCGGACGGTGCCGAGCTTGACCCCCAGCGTCGCCCCGATCTCCTCGTAGGACAACCCCTCCACGTCGCAGAGCACCACCGCGGCCCGGAACTCCGGGGCCAACGAGTCGAGCGCCTCCTGCAGGTCGGGGTCGAGGTTGTTCGCGGTCCACGCCTGCTCGGGGCTCGGGTCGTCGCCGGGCACGCGGTCGTAGTCCTCCGGCAACGGGTCCATGCGCACGCGGTTGCGGCGCCGCACCATGTCGAGGAACAGGTTGGTGGTGATCCGGTGCATCCAGCCCTCGAACGTCCCCGGCTGGTAGCTCGACAAGGAGCGGAAGACGCGGATGAACGTCTCCTGGGTCAGGTCCTCGGCGTCGTGCGCGTTGCCGGAGAGCCGGTAGGCCAGCCGGTACGTGCGGTCCGCGTGCTGGCGCACGACCTCGTCCCAGGTGGGCATCGACCACTCGGCCACGGTCGCCTCCTCCTCACCAGCCCCGTCCAGACCAGCCCCGTCCAGCCCCGCTCCGACCGGACCCGTGCCGACGATCCGCGCGGGCGCGGCAGCGGCGCCCTGGACGGGCGTGGTGGCGGACGTGGTGCTCGGTGCGGTGCTGGTCATCGGCTTGGTGCGGACCTCCTGGACGGGGACCCCGTCCCGACCCGCGGCAGCGGATGGGTGCGGTGCTCCGGGCAACGGCCGTGGTGGGACGGGTGTCCCGGCGGCGGTGCGTGGGACGAGCATGACGGATCCGGGTGTGCGCGTCATGAGGAGCACCTGAACGTGGCCTGAGAATCGCCCGCGCGGTGACCCCGCGCGCCTGGCGGGGCAGCACGGCCGCCCGTGGCGCTACCCTGCTCCGGTGCGTCCTACCTCGGAGAACCCTGCGACGACACCAGCCTCCGCGCTCGAGGTGGTCCGCGACCACGTCGACCGCGTGGCGGGCGAGGACGAGCTGCTGGCCGCGGCACGCTCGCGGGCCGAGCAGCTGGGCGTCGAGGCGGTGGGTCCGGCCGTCGCCGTCGCGCTGACCTTCCTCACCCGCCTGCTCGCGGCTCGCACCGTCGTGGAGGTGGGGACCGGCTGCGGCGTGAGCGGCATCGCGCTGCTGCGGGGCATGCGGCCCGACGGGGTGCTGACCAGCATCGACGAGGAGCCCGAGCACCAGCACACCGCCCGGGCCGGGTTCGCCGCCGACGGCTTCTCCCCCTCCCGCGCCCGGCTCATCAACGGCCGCGCCCTCGAGGTGCTGCCCCGTCTCACCGACGCCGGCTACGACCTGCTGCTGGTCGATCCGGGTCGCGGGGGCCGCGCCGACCTCCCGCGCTACGTGGAGCAGGCCCGGCGGCTGCTGCGGCCGGGCGGGGTCCTCGTGCTGCACGGGGTGCTCGGGTCCGGCCCCGACGCCGGTGCCGTCGCCGACCCGGCCCGGCGCGACCCGGTCACGGTGGCGCTGCGCGAGACCACCCGCACGCTGGCCGAGGACGAGCGCTGGACCCCGGTGCTGCTGCCGCTGGGGGCGGGGCTGCAGGCCGCCGTCCTGACCTGAGCCCGGCCGCCGGCGTCAGTGCTGGCGCTCGACCCGCACGCCCTTGCCGACGGCGACGACCCCGCCCGCGCTGAGGGTGTAGCGCGTGCGGTCGCGCTCGTGGTCGACCCCGATGATCGCGCCGTCCTCCACGAGGACGTTCTTGTCCAGGATGGCCCGGCGGACGACGGCACCCCGACCGACCCGGACCCCGGGCATGAGCACGCTGCCCTCGACGGTGGCCCCGTCCTCGATGATCACGTCGGCCGCCAGCACGCTGTGGCGCACCGTGGCCGCGGAGATGATGCAACCCTCGCCCACCATCGAGTCCTGGGCGAGCCCGCCCTGCACGAACTTGGCCGGCGGCATCATCTCCGGGCTGCTGCGGATGGGCCAGCGCTGGTTGTAGAGGTTGAACACCGGGTGCACGGAGATGAGGTCCATGTGGGCGTCGTAGAAGGCGTCCAGGGTCCCGACGTCGCGCCAGTAGCCGAGGTCGCGCTCGGTGGCCCCGGGCACCACGTTGTCCTGGAAGTCGTAGACGTGCGCCTTCCCCGCCGCGACCAGCGCCGGGATGATGTCGCCGCCCATGTCGTGCGCCGAGTCGCCGTCGTCGGAGTCGGTGCGGATCGCGTCCAGCAGCACCTCGGTGGAGAACACGTAGTTGCCCATCGAGGCGAAGGTGACGTCGGGGTCGTCGGCGGTGGCCGGCGGAGTCGTCGGCTTCTCGAGGAAGCGGGTGATGAGGCCGTCGGCGTCGGCGTCGATGCAGCCGAACTGGTGGGCCTCGCTGCGCGGCACTCGGATGCCGGCGACGGTCACCCCGGCGCCGGAGGCGACGTGCGCGTCGACCATCTGGCGGGGGTCCATCCGGTACACGTGGTCGGCACCGAAGACGACGACGTGGTCGGGGCGCTCGTCGTCGATGAGGTTGATGGACTGGAAGATCGCGTCGGCGGACCCGGTGTACCAGCGGGGCCCGAGGCGCTGCTGCGCCGGGACCGGGGTGACGTACTCCCCGCGCAGCCCCGAGGTGCGCCACGTCTGCGAGATGTGCCGGTCCAGCGAGTGCGACTTGTACTGGGTGAGCACGCAGATGCGCGTGTAGCCGGCGTTGACGAGGTTGCTCAGGACGAAGTCGATGAGGCGGTAGGCACCGCCGAACGGGACCGCGGGCTTGGCCCGGTCGGCGGTCAGCGGGTACAGGCGCTTGCCCTCGCCACCGGCGAGCACGATGCCCAGGACGTGCGGCGAGTTCCTCATGATCTGAACCTAACGTCTGGTGCGTGGCGTGGGCCACACCACGCGCTAGTTTCTCCGGTGTGCGAGTAGCGATGACGACGCGGGAGTACCCACCGGAGGTCTACGGAGGCGCGGGCGTGCACGTCGCCGAGCTGGTGCCGCGGCTGCGCGAGCTCGTCGAGGTGGACGTGCACGCCTTCGGCGCCCCCCGCGACGGGGTGACCGTGCACGGGGTGGACCCCGCGCTGGTCGGCGCCAACGCCGCGCTGACGACCCTCTCGGTGGACCTCGCGATGGTCGCGGGCCTGTCCGGGCTGGACGCCGACACCGACGTCGTCCACAGCCACACCTGGTACACCGGCATGGCCGGGCACCTGGCGTCGCTGCTGCACGGGGTGCCCCACGTGCTCACCGCGCACTCCCTGGAGCCACGTCGGCCGTGGAAGGCCGAGCAGCTCGGCGGCGGCTACCGCGTGAGCTCGTGGGTGGAGAAGACGGCCGTGGAGGGCGCGGCCGCGGTCATCGCGGTGAGCGAGGGGATGGCGGCCGACGTGCTCGCCTGCTACCCCGACCTCGACCCGACCCGGCTGCACGTGGTGCGCAACGGCATCGACACCGAGCTGTACCACCCGACCACCTCGACGTCGGTGCTCTCCCGGCTGGGGGTGGACCCGGCGCGGCCGGTGGTGGTCTTCGTCGGTCGCATCACCCGGCAGAAGGGGGTGGGCCACCTGGTGGCCGCGGCGCACGACTTCGCCCCCGACGCCCAGCTCGTGCTCTGCGCGGGCGCTCCGGACACCCCGGAGATCGAGCAGGAGACGGCCCGCGCGGTCGCCGAGCTGCAGGCCGCGCGCGGCGGGGTGTTCTGGGTGCGGGAGATGCTGCCCGTGCCCGACGTCCGCGAGCTCCTCGGCGCGGCCACGGTGTTCGTGTGCCCCTCGGTGTACGAGCCGCTGGGCATCGTGAACCTCGAGGCGATGGCGTGCGGCACCGCGGTCGTCGCCTCCGACGTGGGCGGCATCCCCGAGGTGGTCGACCACGGCCGCACCGGGTTGCTCGTGCACCTCGACACCGAACCGACGCCCGAGACCGACGCCGCGTTCCGCAGCGGGCTCGCCGCCGCGGTGAACGAGGTGCTGGCCGATCCGGCGCGGGCGGAGGCCATGGGCGCCGCCGGCCGCGAGCGCGCCGTGGTCGAGTTCAGCTGGGAGCAGGTGGCGGCCCGGACCGTCGAGGTCTACCGGGCCGCACTGGAGGGCTTCCGGGCCTGAGCACCGGTCGGGACGGGGTCAGGGGGTGGGGGTCAGGGGGCGGGGCGGTAGGTGGAGACCTGCACCGAGCTGGTCACCCGCACCGGGGCGGGCAGCGCGGCGATCCGCTCTGCCCGCTCCGCGGTCGAGGAGTGCCACGCCGAGGGGCCCATCCCCACCAGCGCCGCCACGTGGGCGTGCTCCAGGGTCATGACGTGCTCGACGACGGCGTGCCGCCCGCGCACGAAGAACCCCGCCAGGGCGTCGGCGAGGCGCTCGGGCTTGCGCTCGTCGACCCGCAGCAGGCCCAGGTGCTCGACGAGCTCGG
>JBBSUN010000020.1:0-57278 GCA_038234335.1 Mycobacteriales bacterium | reverse complement strand
GCTACGACGCGGCCGAGCTCACCGCCGTGCTCGGGCTGCGCACCGCCGACCTCCCGCCCGAGCTGCGCCGCCCCGTGGTGCACGCCGACGACCTGGTGAGCGACTCCGTCGCTCGTGCGTGATAACTGGACCCAGGGCGCGAGGTTTCGTTCACAGCACCACGTTGTGACCCGTGCTAAAGCACCGCGACGCTGACCCGGAGGAATCGACCCCGCCGGCAGAGCGGGGCTCGGGACGGCGCTGCTCCGCGATGACGAGACCGCCGCGATCACCCACCTGCTGCTCGCTCACCGCGACACGCCGTTCCGGCGACTCGGAAAGCAACGCGGGCCGGGGTGACGCGCCGGCGCGGGGAACGCCCGCCGAGCGGGGGCTGCACCTCAGTCCTCGACGACGAACAGGTCTCCCGGCTGGCAGGCCAGCGCCGAGCACAGGGCGGTGAGCGTCGAGAACCTGATCGCCCGGGCACGCTGGTTCTTCAGGACGCTGAGGTTGACGACGGAGACCCCGATCTCCTCGGCGAGGGCGGTGAGCGTGGTGCCGCGCCGGGCCAGCACCTCGTCGAGCCGGCACACGACGCGGTGGGGATCCTCGACCGGCATCAGACGAGGCCCTCGACGTCCTCGCTCAGGCGCCGGCCGCGGGCGAGCACCTCCGCCAGGGCGGCGAACACGAGTCCGGCCACCAGCGCCACGACTGCGGGGGCCGAGACGAGTGTCAGGCTGATCGGCGCCTCACGCCCGCGGGGGCCGAGACGAGTGTCAGGCTGATCGGCGCCTCACGCCCGCGGAGCAGCCGGACCGAGCTGTTGGTGAACTGACGGTCGTGCTGGATACGGTTGAGCAGGACCGTCAGCAGGACGGCGACGACGCCCACAGCGAGGGTGAGGACTGCCCCGGCGGCGAGCTGCCAAGCCCAGACGCCCCCGGGGGATCCTCCAGCCGCACCCGCGCCGTCCCGGGCCAGGACACGCCGACGCCCGGACGGGGGATGGCCGAGTCGAGTTGCAGGGTGCCACCGTGACCGGTGTCCACCACCGCGGTAAGCGCGCGGCCCCGCGCCCAGTCGAGAGCGGGGAGCACGAGGGAGCCGACCGCCGTCCCGACGAGGGCGAGCAGCAGCAGGATGCGGGTGGCCACGGAGTCGAAACGGGAGAACGAGGGCTGGGACACCGGCTGGGACATCGGGTCGCTCCTGCACGCCGGGTCAGTGTTGTCGAAGAACGACAACAACGACAAACGATGCGTGTCGACGGGTGCGGGCCGTGCTAGCCGCCCGATGCCCCGAAGCGCTCGGTGTGGACGTCGGCGGGGTCGTGCCCGAGCATCACCATCGCGTCGGCCACCACCTCGACGAACGCGGTCGGGCCGCACACCAGCACGAGGGGGCGCTCGTGCGGTTCGATCATGTTCTCGCGCAGCACGTCCGGGGTGATGCGGCCCCGCAGCCCGGTCCACTCCGGGCGGGCGTAGCGGCTCATCGTCGTGGTCACCGTCAGGCCGGGCTGCGGGCGGGCCAGGGTGTCGGAGCCGATGACCTCGTCGGGGGAGCGGGCCGAGAGCAGCAGGCGTGCCGTAGTGGTCGCGCCTACGCGGCCGCGCTCGGTGAGCACGGCCAGGAAGGGCACCACGCCGGAGCCCCCGGCGACCATCTGCACCGGCCGCGGCTCGTCGGGCGTCCACTGCAGGTGCCCGCCGACGGGACCGTTGACCTCGAGCTCGTCGCCGCCGCGGGCCTCGCGCACCAGCCAGGGGGAGACCTCCCCGTCGTCGAGCAGCTCCACGACCAGGCTCAGCCCGTGCTCCCCGGGGGCGGAGGCGATCGAGTAGGAGCGCTGCGCGGTGTAGCCGTCGGTGGCGGTGAGGCGGACGTCGAGGTGGTTGCCGGCGCGGTGGCCGGGCCAGGCGGGCACGTCGAGCAGCAGGCGCGTGGCGTGCGGGGTCTCGGGCCGGGTGGCGACCACCCGGGCCGGCATCCAGGGCACGGTCCGGTGCCTAATCGCCGGCGTAGCGCTGCTCGCGCCACGGGTCGCCGAGGGCGTGGTAGCCGAGGTTCTCCCAGAAACCGGGGACGTCGTCGGTCCGCAGCTCCAGGCTGCGCACCCACTTGGCCGACTTCCACAGGTACAGGTGGGGCACGAGCAGCCGGGCCGGGCCACCGTGCTCCGGGGTCAGCGGGGCGCCGGCGTAGGTGTCGACGACCCACGCCCGCCCACCGGTGATCTCCGCCAGCGGCAGGTTGGTGGTGTAGCCGCCGTCCGCGCCGACGAGCACGTGGGTGAGGGCGGTCAGGTCGAGCCCGTCCAGCAGCAGGTCCAGCGACACCCCGCGCCAGGAGGTGCCGAACTTCGACCACGTGGTCACGCAGTGCAGGTCGGTGGTGACGTCCTCGTGGGGCAGGGCCGCGAACTCCGCCGTGCTCCAGCGGCGCGGCGAACCGACCAGCCCGCTGACCTGCAGGTCCCAGCGACCGGGGTGCGTGCGCGGGGTGGGGCCGATGGAGAGGACGGGGAAGTCTTCACCGACGTCGTGCTGGCCCGGCGGCAGCACGTGCTCGCCCGGGCGGCGGCGGCCGGTGAAGCCACGGGTCACGCGAGAGGAGGGGGGATCGGAGGGCACGCGGACATTCTGCCGCGTCCGGGGGTCGTCCGGCACCGGGACGCCCGCGACGGTAGGTTCGAACGCATGAGCGAGCAGCCGAGCGGCACCCAGGACCAGACCACGCCCAGCACCCCCGGCAGCGACGCGGTGGACACCAACGCGGTGAAGGACCCGGAGGACTGGGTGACCGGTGACGAGCCGATGACCGGCCCGCAGGAGAGCTACCTCTCCACCCTGGCCCAGGAGGCCGGCGTCGAGGTGCCCGAGGGCCTGAACAAGGCGAAGGCGTCGGAGATGATCGACGAGCTGCAGGGCAAGACGAACCGGGGCCAGTAGCGCTCAGGCCGTCGTCGCGACCCTCCCGCTGATCACGACACGGACGCCAGGGCGAGCGGGAGCACGGCGTCCGCGCCCGCGGCCCGCAGCTCGTGCGCGGCGACGGCCACGCTCCACCCGGTGTCGACCCGGTCGGTGACCAGCAGGACCGGACCGGAGACGTCCGTGAGGTCGGGCACCTGCCACGACCCCAGCAGCCCGGCCACGCGGTGCGCAGAGTTCGCGGCCCGCACCGGGGGGTGCGTGGGATCCAGCTCGAGCGTCCCCAGGTCGTGCAGCTTCCCCACCCGGGCCAGGTGCTCGACGACGCTGGTGACCAGCACGGGGTGGGTCGCCGAGCTCATCCCCAGCACGTGGCCCGGGCGGGTGTCCCAGCGCCAGGCGGCGAGGACGGCGACGCACGCCCGGAGCAGACCCTCGGGGGCCTCGTCGTCGGGTCCGTCGAGCAGCGCCCGCAGCCGCTGGCCCCACCCGAGGTCGGTGAGACGGCCCACCGCGCGCCCCGGCTCCGCCCCGCCGGTGATCTTCCCGCTGAGCCGCACCCCCAGCGCGGCCATCCCGGTGGGCCACTGCTTGCGGTCGGGCAGGTCCACCCCGGGTCGCTCGAGACGCTCGCGTGCGTGCTCCAGCGCCCCGGGGTCGACCTCGGCCGAGGGCGCGGTGCCCGTGCAGGAGTCGCACCGCCCGCACCGCCAGCCGTCGGTGAGCTCGGGGTCGTCCAGCTGGGCACGCAGGAACGCCATCCGGCAGCCGTCGGTGCGCTGGTAGGTGAGCACCGTCTGCTGCTCGTGCTCCCGGGCCGCGGCCAGGCGCTCGTAGCGCTCGCCGTCGTAGGTCCACGGCGCCCCGGTGGACATCCAGCCACCGCGCACCCGCTGCACCGCACCGTCCACGTCGAGCACCTTCAGCACCATCTCCAGCCGGCTGCGCCCCAGGTCCACCAGGGGCTCGAGCTTGGCGGTCGACAGGGCCCGGTCGGTCTCCAGGGCGTCGAGCACGGCCCGCACCACGTGCTCCGGTGGGAAGGCCAGCGAGCCGAAGTACGCCCAGATCGCCTGGTCCTCCCGGGCGGGCAGCAGCACCACCTCGGCGCGCTCGGTCGCACGGCCGGCGCGACCGACCTGCTGGTAGTAGCTGATCGGGCTCGACGGTGCCCCCAGGTGCACGACGAACCCGAGGTCGGGCTTGTCGAAGCCCATGCCGAGCGCGGACGTGGCGATGAGCGCCTTGACGCGGTTGGCCAGCAGGTCGGCCTCCAGCGTCTCGCGCTCGCTGTTCTCGGTGCGCCCGGTGTAGGCGGCGACGGCGTGGCCCTGCTCGCGCAGCAGCCCGGCGAGGTCCTCGGCCTGGGCCACGGTGAGGGTGTAGACGATGCCGGAGCCGGGCAGCTCGGCCAGGTGCTGGGCCAGCCACGCCGGACGCTGCGGCCCGGGCACGGTGACCACGGACAGGTGCAGCGACTCCCGGTCCAGCCCACCGCGCAGCACCAGGGTGTCTCCCTGGCCCTCGACGTCACGGCCCACCCCGAGCTGGGTCGCGACGTCGGTGACCACGCGGTCGTTGGCGGTGGCGGTCGTGGCGAGCACCGGCACCCCGTCGGGCAGGTCCGCGAGCAGGGTGCGGATGCGGCGGTAGTCGGGACGGAAGTCGTGGCCCCAGTCGGAGACGCAGTGCGCCTCGTCGACCACGACCAGCCCGGCGTCGGCGGCCAGGCTGGGCAGCACCTGGTCGCGGAAGTCGGGGTTGTTCAGCCGCTCCGGGCTGACCAGCAGCACGTCGAGCTCACCCGCCGCGACCTGGGCCCGCACGGCGTCCCACTCGGTGACGTTGCCGGAGTTGATCGTGGCCGCGCGCACCCCCGCCCGGGCCGCCGCGGCCACCTGGTTGCGCATGAGCGCGAGCAGCGGGCTGACGATGACGGTCGGCCCGAGGCCCTGGGCGCGCAACAGCTTCGCGGCGATGAAGTACACCGCCGACTTGCCCCACCCCGTGCGCTGCACGACCAGGGCGCGCCGGCGCTGCACCACCAGGGCCTCGATCGCGGTCCACTGGTCCTCGCGCAGCACCGCGTCGGGCCCGGCCAGGTCGCGGAGCAGGGCCTCGGCATCGGGGCGGAGGTCCTGGGTGTGCGGGTCGGTGGTCGGGGTCGCCGGCATGAGTCCCATCGTGCCTCCCGGGTCCGACAGGACCGACCTCGACGCCTAACCTCGGGCGGTGACCACGACCACGAGCGAGCACCTCCGCGAGGCCGTCCACGACGCCGCCCGCCGCGCCCGCGTCGCCTCGCGCACCGTCGCCCTCGCGACCAGGGCCGAGAAGGACGCCGCGCTGCACGCGTGCGCCGACGCCGTGCTCGCCGCGGCCCCGGACGTGCTCCGCGCCAACGCTTCCGACCTGGAGCGCGCACGCGTGGAGGGCCTCGGCCCCGGTGACCAGGCTGGCCTGCTCGACCGGCTCCGGCTGACCCCCGAGCGCCTCGACGGCGTCGCCGCCGGGCTGCGCCAGGTGGCCGGGCTGGGAGACCCGGTGGGCGAGGTCGTCCGCGGCTCCACGCTGGCCAACGGCATCCGGCTGCGCCAGCTGCGCGTCCCGCTCGGGGTGCTCGGCATGGTCTACGAGGCGCGGCCGAACGTCACCGTCGACGCCGCCGGGCTCGCGCTGAAGTCGGGCAACGCCGTGCTGCTGCGCGGCTCGTCCTCGGCCGCGAGCACCAACGCGGCGCTGGTGGCGGCGCTGCGGGGGGCGCTGGCGGCCCAGGGGCTGCCCGCCGACGCCGTCCAGCTGCTCGACGCGAGCGACCGGGCCACCGTCACCCACCTCGTCCGGGCCCGCGGCCTCGTCGACGTCGTCATCCCCCGCGGTGGGGCCGGGCTCATCGCCGCCGTCGTCCGGGACGCGACCGTGCCCACCATCGAGACCGGCGTCGGCAACTGCCACCTGTACGTGCACGCCGCCGCCGACCTCGACCTCGCGGTCCGGCTGGTGCTGAACAGCAAGACCCGCCGGGTCAGCGTCTGCAACGCCCTGGAGACCGTGCTGGTCGACCGTGCGATCGCCGCGACCGCGGTGCCGCAGCTCGTCTCGGCGCTGGACGCGGCCGGCGTCACCGTCCACGGCGACGAGCCCGGCACGGTGCCGGCCACCGACGCCGACTGGGGGTGCGAGTACCTCTCGATGGACGTGGCGCTGAAGGTCGTGGACGACCTCGACGCCGCGGTCGCCCACGTCGACGCCTGGGGCACCGGCCACACCGAGGCCATCGTGACCACCGATCTTGCTGCGGCGGAGGCGTTCACGCGCCGGGTCGACGCCGCCGCGGTCATGGTCAACACGTCCACCGCGTTCACCGACGGCGAGCAGTTCGGCTTCGGCGCCGAGATCGGCATCTCCACCCAGAAGCTGCACGCCCGCGGTCCGATGGGGCTGACCGAGCTGACGTCGACGAAGTGGGTGGCCTGGGGGGACGGGCAGCTGCGTCCGTGAGCAGGCATCATGGGCGCGTGATCGGCACCCAGCAGCCCGTGTTCACCAGCGTCGACGACGTCGTCACCAAGCTCGCCACCACCGGCTACATCGCGGACAAGGCCACGGCGACGACGGTGTTCCTGGCCGACCGGCTGGGCAAGCCGCTGCTCGTCGAGGGCCCGGCCGGGGTCGGCAAGACCGAGCTGGCCCGCGCCGTGGCCGAGGCGACCGGCTCGGGCCTGGTGCGGCTGCAGTGCTACGAGGGCGTGGACGAGGCCCGGGCGCTGTACGAGTGGAACCACGCCAAGCAGCTGCTGCGCATCCAGGCGGGCAGCCGGGGCGGCGGCGACTGGGACTCGACCAGGGAGGACGTGTTCACCGAGGAGTTCCTGCTCACCCGTCCGCTGCTCACCGCCATCCGGCGCAGCGAGCCGACCGTGCTGCTCATCGACGAGACCGACAAGGCCGACGTCGAGATCGAGGGCCTGCTGCTCGAGGTGCTCAGCGACTTCGCGGTCACCGTGCCCGAGCTCGGCACCATCACCGCCACCCGGCGCCCGTTCACCGTGCTCACCTCCAACGCCACCCGTGAGCTCTCGGAGGCGCTGAAGCGGCGCTGCCTGTTCCTGCACCTGGACTTCCCCGACGCCGAGCTCGAGCGCCGCATCCTCGCCAGCCGGGTGCCCGAGCTGTCCGACGCCCTCGGTGAGCAGCTCGTGCGGACCATGCGGGTGCTCCGCGGCATGCAGCTCAAGAAGCTGCCGTCGGTCGCGGAGACCATCGACTGGGGTCGCACCCTGCTGGCGCTGGGCCTGGACACCCTCGACGACGACGCCGTGCGCACCACCCTGGGCGTGGTGCTGAAGCACCAGAGCGACCAGCTCAGGGCCGCCGGCGAGCTCAGGCTCAACTGATGGCGCCCCCGGCCCCGCACGGCATCCCCGGCCACCTGGTCAGCTTCGTGACCGCGCTGCGCGACCGGGGGATCGGGGTGGGGCCGTCGGAGACCGTGGACGCCGGTCACGTGCTCGCCGTGCTCGACCTGCTCGACCGCGAGGCGCTCCGCGAGGGCCTGGCCGCGTCCCTGCTGCGCCGCCCCACCCACCGACGCACCTTCGACAGCCTGTTCGACCTGTGGTGGCCGGCGGTGCAGGGACCACGCACCCAGGCCGGGCCGGGTGCGATCGACACCGAGCTGCCCCGCGACGAGGACGGCGACATCGACGTCGACGCCATCCGCGAGCTGCTCGCGGAGCTGCTGGCCGACGGCTCGCGCGCGGCCCGCGAGCTCTCCCGCGCCCTCGCCCGCGCGATCGCCGAGCAGCTCGGCCGCTACGAGACCCGCACCGGCACTTCGTACTCCGCCTACCAGGCGCTGCGCGAGGTCAGTCCGGACACCCTGCTCGCCGGGATCCTCGCCGCGCTGCTGGGTGGTGACTCCGACGACGTCCCGCCCGTCTCGGAGTTCGACACCGAGATCGCCCGCCGCACCGCCCGCGAGCGGATCGCCGAGTTCCGGCGCGACGTCGAGGAGGAGGTCCGCCGGCGCACCGCCGAGCGGATCGGCAAGGAGAAGGTCGCCGCCTCGTCGGTGCCGCGGATCGCCGAGCAGGTCGACTTCCTGCGCGCCCGCTCCGACGAGCTCGTCGAGCTCCGCCGCACCGTGGCCCCGCTCGCCCGCCGCCTGGCCAGCCGGCTCTCCGCCCGCCGCCGGCGCAGCCACCGCGGCGCCATCGACCTGCGCCGCACCCTGCGCGCGTCCATGTCCACCGGCGGGGTCCCGGTGAACCTCGAGCTGAAGCGGCCCCGCCCGGGCCGCCCGGAGCTGGTGATCCTGTGCGACGTCTCCGGCTCCGTCGCCGGCTTCAGCCACTTCACGCTGCTGCTGGTCAGCGCCCTGCGCGAGCAGCTCAGCCGGGTCCGGGTGTTCGCCTTCGTCGACACCACCGACGAGGTCACCGAGTTCTTCGCGCCGGGGGAGGACCTGGCCACCGCGATGGGCCGGATGACCCGCGAGGCGCGCCTGGTCGCCCACGACGGGCACTCCGACTACGGCAGCGCGCTGGGCGACTTCGCGGAGGGCTGGAGCGACGTGCTGAGCGGACGGACGTCGCTGCTCGTGCTCGGCGACGCCCGCACCAACTACCGCGACCCCAACCTCGCCGTGCTGCGCCGCCTCGCGTCGACGGCGAAGCACGCGCACTGGCTGAACCCGGAGCCGCGGTCGCAGTGGGGCACCGGGGACTCCGCGGCCGACAAGTACGCCACCGTGGTGCCCATGCACGAGTGCCGCACCGCCGAGCAGCTCGCCGAGGTCGTCGCGGGACTGCTCCCGGTCTAGCGCCGGATCGTGGCCCACTACTCTGGGCCGGTGCGCAGACGGGTCGGGGTGATGGGCGGGACGTTCGACCCCGTGCACCACGGCCACCTCGTCGCCGCGAGCGAGGTGGCCGAGCGCTTCGACCTCGACGAGGTGGTCTTCGTCCCCACCGGCGAGCCGTACCAGAAGCACGACCACGTGGTCAGCCCCGCCGAGGACCGCTACCTCATGACGGTCATCGCCACCGCCTCGAACCCACGCTTCTCCGTCAGCCGGGTGGACGTGGACCGCAGGGGCCCCACCTACACGGTGGACACCCTGCGCGACCTGCGGGCCCAGCACCCCGACGCCGAGCTGTTCTTCATCACCGGGGCGGATGCCCTGGCCGCGATCCTCTCCTGGCACCAGGTGCAGGAGCTGTTCGCGCTGGCCCGCTTCGTCGGAGTCACCCGCCCCGGCTACGAGCTCGACGCCGACCACCTGCCCGACCTGCCCGCCGGCGCGCTCGACCTCGTCGAGATCCCGGCGCTGGCCATCTCCTCCACCGAGTGCCGCACCCGCGCCGCCGAGGGGCGACCCGTCTGGTACCTCGTCCCCGACGGCGTGGTCCAGTACATCTCCAAGCGCGGGCTCTACCGGCCCGGGCACCACCACACGTCCGACCCCGTCCCCACCCCGACCCCAGGAGCACGCCCGTGACCGCCACCGACTCCGCCCGCGAGGCCGCGCTGGTCGCAGCGTCCGCCGCCGCCGACAAGCTCGCCACCACCGTCGCGATCATCGACGTGTCCGACCAGCTCGTCATCACCGACTGCTTCGTCATCGCCTCCGCCCGGAACGAGCGCCAGGTGGGCGCCATCGTCGACGAGGTGGAGGAGCAGATGCGCCGCCACGGCGTGAAGCCGGTGCGCCGCGAGGGCACCAAGCAGGGCCGCTGGGTCCTGCTGGACTTCGTCGACGTGGTGGTGCACGTCCAGCACGCCGAGGAGCGCAGCTTCTACGCCCTGGAGCAGCTCTGGAAGGACTGCCCGGTCATCCCCTTCGACGTCGACGCCCACCAGCCCGAGGGCAACGAGGCCAGCTCCGACGCCGAGAGCGGCGACCTCACCGAGCAGGAGCGCCTGTCGCGGCTGCTCGACCGGGAGTGAGCCCGGACCCGGTGCGCCCGACGAGGGTCGTCCTGCTGCGCCACGGCGAGACCGACCACAACGCCACCACCCGGATCCAGGGCCACGTGGACGTGCCGCTGAACGAGCGCGGGCGGGCCCAGGCGGCGGCGACCGCGGCCGTGCTCGCCGCGCGGGGCCCGGTGCGGATCGTCTCCTCCGACCTCGTGCGGGCGGCGGTGACCGCGTCGACCCTCGGTGCGGCCGCGGGCGTGGCCGTCGAGCGCGACGAGCGGCTGCGCGAGACGCACCTGGGGCAGTGGCAGGGCCTGACCCACGCCGAGGTGCGCGCGGAGTTCCCCGGCCAGCTCGAGCAGTGGTGGAACAGCGCCACCTTCACCCCCCCCGGGGGGGAGAGCCGGGTGCAGGTGGCCGCCCGCGGCACCGCGGTGCTGGCGGAGGTGGCCGCGGCGGCCGGCGCCGAGGGCGGGCTCGTGGTCCTCGTCGCGCACGGCGGGATCATCGCGGCCACCGTGGCCCGGGTCCTCGGCCTGCCGCAGGAGCGCTGGTTCACCGTCGGCGGCACCGGCAACGCGCGCTGGGCCGAGCTGGCGGCCCACACCGTGGACGACGTGCCGGCGTGGCGCATGCGCGGCTGGAACGTCGGGGTCGACGGTGGCTGAACCCGGTGCCTGACGCGGTGGGGCACCCGGTGGACGCGCGGCGCCCCGTCCTGCTGGTGATCGGTGACAGCCTCGCCCACCACGGGCCGCAGCGTGCCCACCCCGCCGACCACCCGCAGATCTGGCCGAGCCTGGCCGCCGCGCAGCTGGGGTGGGACTGCGAGCTCGTGGCCCGCGTCGGGTGGACCAGCCGGGACGCCTGGTGGGCGATGACCCAGGACCCCCGGGTGTGGGCGGCCGTGCCCCGGGCCGGGGCCGTGGTGCTCGCGGTCGGCGGCATGGACACCCTGCCCTCGCCGCTGCCCACCGCCCTGCGTGAGCAGCTGCGCTACCTGCGGCCACCGCTGCTGCGCCGCGCGGCGCGCACCGCCTACGCCTACGCCCAGCCGCGGCTGGCCCCGCTGCGGTGGCCGGTGGCCCTGCCCCCGCGACTGTCGGTGGAGCACCTCGAGCGCTGCCGGGCCGCCCTGGCCGCGCTGCGCCCGGACCTGCCGGTGCTCGCCACCCTGCCCGCGGTGCACGACGCGGCGGCCTACGGGCACGTGCACGCCGGGCGGCCGGGCGCGGAGCGGGCGCTGCGGGCGTGGTCGGTCAGCACCGGCGTGCCGATGGTGGACCTGTCGGCCGCGGTGGGGGAGCACGTGCTCGCCGGGCGGGGCAACCCCGACGGCATCCACTGGGGCTGGGAGGGCCACCGGGCCGTGGCCGAGGCCGTGGTCGACGCGGTGGTCCGCGCCGTGCGGTGCGGTCCCGCGTGAGCGTGCGCGTGGTCTGCGACGCCACCGCCGACCTGCCACCGGGGCTCGCCGCGGCCCTCGAGATCGGGGTGGTGGACCTGCACGTGCTCCAGGACGGCCGCGGGAACCCGACCACCTCCCGGGCCACCCCCGACGAGCTCGCGGCGGCCTACCGCGCCGCCGGACCGGACGTCGTGGCCGTGCACCTCTCGGGCGGGCTCAGCGGCACGGTGGACGCCGCCCGCACCGCCGCCGCCACCGTGGACGCCGAGGGGGTGCGGGTGCGGGTGCTCGACAGCGGCTCCGCCGGGATGGGCCTCGGCTTCCCCGTGCTCGCCGCGGCCCGGGCCGCCGCCGCAGGTGCCGACCTCGACGCCGTCGCCGCAGCGGCCGCGGTGGTTGCCGCGCGCTGCCGCACCCTGTTCTGCGTGGACACCCTGGAGCACCTGCGTCGCGGGGGTCGCATCGGCCCGGCCGCGGCGGCGCTGGGCACGGTGCTCTCGGTGAAGCCGCTGCTGCAGGTCCGCGCGGGGCGGCTGCAGCTGCTGGAGAAGGTGCGCACCACCGCCCGCGCTCGCGCCCGGCTGGCCGAGGTGGCCCTGGCCCTGGCCGGGGAGGGCCCCGTGGCGCTCGCGGTGCACCACCTCGGGGCCACGGAGGCGGCCCACGAGCTGGCGCGACGGCTCCGCGCGGCGCTGCCCGGGGTGCGCGAGCTGCACGTCGTCGAGCTCGGGGCCGTGGTCGGCGTGCACCTGGGGCCCGGGATGGTAGGCGTCGTGGTCTGCCCGGAGGGGGCCGGCGAGCCGCAGGCGGGGGAGCTGTCCACAGCGGGGTGAGCTGTCCACACCCCCGGCGCTGAGGCTGTTGCCCCCCGGCGGCCGCTCCTAGCGTCGTCGTCGTGCCCGACTCCCGCCACGCCGCCGTCCGTGACCGCCTCGACGCCCTGCGCGCCCCGACCCCCGCTCCCGCACCCGCACCCGCACCCGGCGAGCCCGAGCCGCTGGTGTCCCCGCGCGGGTGGCGGGAGCGCTGGCTGCCCGCATCGTGGCACGGGGCCCGGGTCGATCCCGGACGTCGAGGGGGCCTCGCCCTGGCCGGGGTCGCCGTGGTGGCGGCGCTGCTCGCGGTCCTCGGGGTGTGGCGGGACCGCCCCGTCACCCAGGCCGCGCCGGCGCTGCCCGTGGTCGAGACCGCCGCGTCCACCTCCAGCAGCGCCGCCCCGCCCACCAGCACGGTGCCGGCCACCCTCGTGGTCAGCGTGGCCGGCGCGGTCGCGCGGCCCGGGCTGGTCACGCTGCCGGCCGGGGCGCGCGTGGACGACGCGATCACCGCCGCCGGCGGCCCGCTGCCGGGCACCGACCTGCTCACCCTGAACCGCGCCCAGGGGTTGACCGACGGTGAGCAGGTCCTGGTCGGGGTGGCGGGCGCGCCGGTCTCCGGTGGTGGGGCGCCGTCCGCGCCGGCCGGCTCCTCCGGGGGGGCCACCGGGCTGGTGAACCTCAACTCGGCGGGGGAGTCCGAGCTGGAGGGGCTGCCCGGGGTGGGGCCGGTGATGGCCGCGGCGATCATCACCCACCGGGAGGACACCGGCGGGTTCACCAGCGTGGACCAGCTGACCGACGTCTCCGGGATCGGGGACGCCCGCTTCGCGCAGCTCAAGGACCTGGTGACCGTGTGAGCCCGGGGCTCACCCCGGGAACGGACGAGCGGCCTGCGCTGGACGTCCGCCTGCTCGCCCCGGCGCTCGGGGCCTGGGCCGCGGTCGCGGTGGGGGTGCTCGCGGGGTCGGTCGCGGCCGGGGCCCTGGCCGCGACCGCCGCCGTCGGTGTGGTGGTGGTGCTGGTGCGGGCCCGGCAGCACGCGGTGGCCGCCGGGCTGCTCGCCACCCTGCTGGCGGTGGCCGGGTTCGCCGTGGCCACCGCGCTGCACGCCCACGCCGTGGCCACCAACCCGGTGCTCGAGGACCGGGGCAGCCAGCGCCTGGAGCTCGTCCTCACCGACGACCCGCGCGCCCTGGCCTCGTCCCTGCCCGGTGCGCCCGCCCAGGTGCTCGTCCGCGCCGAGCTCGTCGCGGACGCGTCCCACCGGGTCGGCGGGGCCGTCGTGGTCCTCGCCCCCGCGCACGGCTGGTCGGGGCTGCTGCCCGGGCAGCACGTGCTCGCCCGGGCCACCGCCGTCCCCCCGCAGCGCGCCGACCTCACCGTCGCCACCCTCCGCGTCCGACAGGCCCCCGATCTGGTCGGGGAGCCGTCGGCGCTCCAGCGGGCCGCCGGGTCGCTGCGCACGGGGCTGCGCGAGGCGGCCGTGCGCACCCTGGGCCCCGACAGCGCGGGTCTGCTGCCCGGGCTCGTGGTCGGCGACACCTCCGCGCTGCCCCAGCAGGTCCTCGACGACGCCAAGGTCGCCGGGCTCACCCACCTCACCGCGGTCAGCGGGACCAACATCACCATCGTCGTCGGGGCCGTGCTGCTGCTCGTGCGCCTGGCCGGGGCCTCTCCGCGGACGTCCGCGGTGCTCGCCGGTCTCGCGCTGGCCGGGTTCGTCGTCCTGGCCCGGCCCTCGCCGAGCGTGCTGCGCGCTGCGGTCATGGGCACCGTGGCGCTGCTGGCCCTGGTCACCGGACGGCGGCGCCAGGCCCTGCCCGCCCTGTGTGGCGCGGTGCTCGTGCTCCTGGCCCTGCGCCCCGCCCTCGCCGTCGACGTGGGGTTCCTCCTGTCGGTCCTCGCGACCGGGGCCCTGGTGCTGCTCGCCCCACCGTGGGTGGCTGCCCTGCGCCGCCGCGGGGTGCCACCCGGGGTGGCCGAGCTGCTCGCCGTCCCGCTCGCCGCGCACGTCGCCACCGCGCCGGTCATCGCCGGTCTCTCCGGGCGGTTGAGCCTGGTCGCGGTGCTCGCCAACCTGCTGGCCGCCCCGGTGGTGGGCCCGGCCACCGTCCTCGGGGTCGCGGCCACGGTGGTGCTGCCGGCGTGGGCGCCGGCCGGAGAAGTGCTGGTGCGCATGACGGGCCCCGAGGTGTGGTGGCTGGTGCGCGTGGGTCGCTGGTCGGCGGGACTGCCCGGGGCCACGGTCGCCGTCCCCGGCGGGGCGGCGGGCGCGCTGGGACTCGCGGGGATCACCATCGCTGCGCTCGTGCTCACCCGCAGCCCCCGGGTCCGCGTCGTCGTCCTGGCCGCGGTGGTCGGGGCGTCCGTGGTGTGGTTACCCACCCGGATCCTGACCCCCGGCTGGCCGGCCGCGGGCTGGGCGCTCGTCATGTGCGACGTGGGTCAGGGCGATGCGCTCGTCCTCTCGCTGGGCCCCCACCGGGGGGTCGTCATCGACACCGGGCCCGATCCGTCCGCCGTCGACGGCTGCCTGGACCGCCTGGAGGTCACCGAGATCCCCCTGGTCGTTCTCACCCACCTGCACGCCGACCACGTGGGCGGTCTCGCCGGGGTGCTCGACGGCCGCAGCGTCGGTGCGGTGGCCACCGGGCCGCTACGGCTGCCCCCCGACGTCCTGGACGGGGTCCGGGAGCTCACCCGGGACCACGACGTCCCGCTGGTCGACCTCGCGGCCGGTGCGTCGCTGCGCTGGCCCGAGCTCGGCCTGCAGGTCGTCGGACCCACCCGGCCACCCCCGCGCACCCTGGGCAGCGACGAGGGCACCACCCTGAACGACTCGTCACTGGTCGTGGTGGCCCGCACGACCGTCGGGCGGATGCTGCTCACCGGCGACGTGGTCCTCGCCGCGCAGGACGACCTGCTCGCCGCCGGGGTGGACCTGCGGGCCGACGTCCTCAAGGTGCCCCACCACGGCTCGCGCTTCACCGATCCGGCCTTCCTCGACGCCGTCGGGGCCCCGCTCGCGCTGGTCAGCGTGGGGCAGGGCAACACCTACGGCCACCCCAACGCGGGCACCCTCGACCACCTGGTCGAGGCCGGGACCACCGTGGCGCGCACCGACACCGGGGGGGACACCGCGGTGCTGCCCGGTCCGGACGGGCCCGTGGTGGTGCAGCGCGGCGACCCGCGCCCGCCCCCGTGACGCGCGGTGTCGGACGTGCGGTGTCGGACATGCATGGCAGCATCGGTGCTCGTGAGCAACCTGCACCTGGTGATCGGCGAGGAGGAGCTGCTGGCCGAGCGGGCGGTGGCGACCGTCCTCGCCCAGGTGCGTGCCGCCGAGCCGGGCGCCGAGGTCCAGCGGGTCCGGGCGGGGGAGATCACCGGCCCCGAGCTGGCCGAGATGCTGAGCCCGTCGCTGTTCGCGGAGGCCCGGGTGCTCGTGCTGGAGACCTTCGCCGAGGCCGGCAAGGACGCCGCCGCGCTCATCGTGTCGGCCGCAGCCGACCTGCCCGACGGCATGACCTTGGTGCTGCGCCACGCCGGCGGCAACCGGGGCAAGGCGCTGGCCGACGCCGTGGTCAAGGCCGGCGCCACCCGCCACGACGTCGCGGCGCCCCGGTCCGCGGAGCTGCCGGCCTTCGTGCGGGCCGAGCTCGCTGCGGCCGGGGCGCGAGCCGACCCGGCGGCCGTCGAGGCCCTCATCGAGGCGGTGGGCTCCACCCTGCGCGAGCTGGCCGCGGCCTGCTCCCAGCTCGTCGCCGACACCGGCGGGAAGGTCGACGCCGCCGCCGTGCGCCGTTACCACTCCGGGCGCGCGGAGGTCACCGGGTTCGACGTGGCCGAGGCCGCGGTCTCCGGGGACCGGGCGGCCGCCCTGGAGGCGCTGCGCTGGGCCGAGCACCGCCGGGTGCCCGAGGTGCTGCTGGCCGACGCCCTGGCTGACGCGGTGCGCACCCTGGCGCGGGTCGGCGGGGCCGGGCGGGGCGACCCGTTCCAGCTGGCCAGCGAGCTCGGGATGCCGGCGTGGAAGATCCGCCGCGCCCAGACCCAGGTCCGGGGGTGGTCCGGCGCGGCCGTCGGGAGGGCCCTGCAGGTCGTCGCCGACCTCAACGCCGACGTCAAGGGCGCTTCCGCGGATCCCGGCTACGCCGTCACGCGGGCGGTGGTCGCGGTCACCGAGCTCCGCGGTACCTGAGAAGGGGAGAACCCCGATCCGCGTGCGGACCGGGGTTCTCGGCTGGAGCCGGCAGGTCAGAGCCTGCCAAACGTCAGAGCTTGTTGACCGCGGACGCCATGGCCGACTTCTTGTTCGCGGCCTGGTTGGCGTGGATGACGCCCTTGCCGGCGGCCTTGTCCAGCTTGCGGCTGGCGGACTGCAGCGACGTGGCGGCGGCGTCCTTGTCGCCGGAGGCGACCGCCTCGCGGAACTGGCGGATCGCGGTGCGCACAGACGACCGCACCGACTGGTTGCGCAGCCGCTGACGCTCGTTGGTCCGGATCCGCTTCACCTGGGACTTGATGTTCGCCACGCGTGCACCCTCTGATCATCTGTGTTGGGAGGAAGAAAGCTGTGTGCGCACGGAAGCACCGGCGCCGACCTCAGAGATTAGCAGCGCCACCGCCGCGCCCCAAACCCACGAGCACCCGGCACACGAGCACCCGGCACACTGCCCCGCGTGCTGACACCGCTGGGCTGGCCGGGCTACGCCGGGACCACCGTCCTCGTCCTGGTCCTGCTGCTGGTGGCCGCCTTCGTCGCCGGGGTCGTCGACGCCGTGGTCGGTGGGGGCGGCCTGGTGCAGCTCCCCGCGCTCCTGCTGCTGCTGCCGGGCGCCCCCGTGCTCGCCCTGGCCACCAACAAGGTGGCCTCCGTGGTGGGCACGACGGCGGCCACCGTCACCTACGCCCGGGGCACCCGGGTGGACTGGCGGGCGGCGGGGCTGATGGCGGCCGCGGCGTTCGGGGGCTCCCTGGTCGGCGCGGCCTCCGCCGGTGCGCTCCCCGCCACTGCGCTGCGCGTCGTGGTGCTGGTGGCCGTCGTCGGGGTGGGTCTGCACACCCTGCGCACCCCGCACCTGGGGGTGTCCCAGCAGCTGCGGATGGGTCGCCGTCCCCAGCTCGTGCTCATGGCCACCGGCGGGGCGGTCATCGGCGGCTACGACGGGCTGGCCGGCCCCGGAACGGGCTCGTTCCTGGTCTTCCTGCTGGTGGGGGTCATCGGCTACGCGTTCCTGCACGCCTCGGCGACGGCCAAGCTCGTCAACGTGGCCACCAACCTCGGCGCGCTGGCGTACTTCGTCCCAGCCGGGCACGTGGTGTGGGGTCTCGGTCTGGCGATGGCGACGGCGAACCTGCTCGGCGCCACCGTGGGGGCCCGGGTCGCCATCCGGCGGGGCTCCGCCTTCGTCCGGCGGGTCTTCCTCGCGGTGGCCGCGGTCCTCGTGGTCTCCCTCGCCGTCCAGCTGCTCACCTCGGGGTGAGGGGGACCGGCGGTGGTGCCGGCAGGGGTGCGTCGGACAGGATGACCGGGTGACCCGACCACTGCCCCGCATCCAGGCGCGTGCCCAGACCCAGAGCCGGTCGGGGCCCGGGCCGTCCCCGCAGCAGGCCCCGGGCGACCTCTTCGCGGACTACCGCAGCACCGGCCACTACGCCCAGGCCTACGACGAGATGTTCACCGACGACGGCAGCGTCCGCCCGCCCTACAAGGTGCTGCACGAGGCCCTGGCGCCGTCGGACGCCGACGACCTGCAGGCGCGCTCGGACGCGCTGGGCCGCGCGTTCGTCGACCAGGGCATCACGTTCTCCCTCTCCGGGCAGGAGCGACCCTTCCCGCTGGACCTGGTGCCCCGGGTGATCTCCGCCGGGGAGTGGACCAAGCTGGAGCGGGGGATCGTCCAGCGGGTCAAGGCACTGGAGATGTTCCTGGCCGACGTGTACGGCGAGCAGGAGATCCTCCGCGACGGGGTGCTGCCCAAGCGGCTGATCACCTCCAGCGAGCACTTCCACCGGGAGGCCGCCGGCATCGTGCCGCCCAACGGGGTGCGCATCCACGTCTCCGGCATCGACCTCGTCCGCGACGGGGCGGGCACGTTCCGGGTGCTCGAGGACAACCTGCGCAGCCCGTCGGGCGTGAGCTACGTGATGGAGAACCGCCGCACCATGGCGCGGGTGTTCCCCGACCTGTTCGCCAGCCACCGGGTCCGCGCGGTCGGCGACTACGCCAACCACCTGCTGCGGGCGCTGCGGGCGTCGGCGGCGAGCAACGAGGCCGACCCCACCGTCGTCGTCCTCACCCCCGGCGTGGCCAACTCCGCCTACTTCGAGCACTCGCTGCTCGCCCGCCAGATGGGCGTCGAGCTGGTGGAGGGCCGTGACCTGTTCTGCCGCGACAACGTCGTCTACATGCGCACCACCGAGGGTGAGCGCCAGGTGGACGTGGTCTACCGCCGCATCGACGACGAGTACCTCGACCCGATGCACTTCAAGCCCGGGTCGGTCCTCGGGGTCGCCGGGATCATCAACGCCGCCCGCGCCGGCAACGTGGTCATCTCCAGCGCCGTCGGCAACGGCATCGCCGACGACAAGCTCGTCTACACCTACGTGCCGACGATGATCGACTACTACCTCGGCGAGAAGCCGCTGCTGGCCAACGTCGACACCTACCGGTGCTGGTTGCCCGAGGAGTGCGAGGAGGTGCTCGACCGCGTCGACGAGCTCGTCATCAAGCCCGTCGAGGGATCGGGCGGCTACGGCATCGTCTTCGGCCCCGACGCGGGCCCGCGCGAGCTCAAGGCGATCAGCAAGAAGATCCGGGCCGACCCGCGCGGCTGGATCGCCCAGCCCGTCGTCCAGCTCTCCACCGTGCCCACCAAGATCGGCGACAAGATCGCGCCCCGCCACGTCGACCTGCGCCCGTTCGCGGTGAACGACGGCGAGTCGACCTGGGTGCTGCCCGGTGGGCTCACCCGGGTGGCCCTGCCCGAGGGCAGCCTCGTGGTGAACTCGAGCCAGGGTGGCGGCAGCAAGGACACGTGGGTGCTGGCGCCGCGCGGCTCGGACTCCGAGCGCGAGCTCGCCGGCGACGAGCTGGTCAGCGAGGTCCCGGCCGGCCAGGTGGCCGAGCACGGCCCCGAGCTCACGTTCATCCAGGAGCAGCAGCAACAGCAGCAGCAGTCCCGGCTGCAGGGAGGTGGGCGGTAGTGCTCGCACGCAACGCGGAGTCGCTGTACTGGATCGGCCGCTACGTCGAGCGGGCCGACGACACCGCCCGCATCCTCGACGTCACCGTCCACCAGCTGCTCGAGGACGCCACCGTCGACCCGGACCGCTCCTCGCGCGTCCTGCTCCGGGTGCTGGGCATCCCCGAGCCCGACACCGAGCTCGACGTGTGGTCGCTGACCCGGCTGGTCGCCTACGACCGCGAGCACGGCGCGTCGATCAGCGCCTCGGTGGCCAGCGCCCGGGAGAACGCCCGCGGTGCTCGCGAGGTGACCTCCGGCGAGATGTGGGAGTGCCTGAACACCACCTACAACGCCCTGCCCGAGCGCGAGCGCGCCGCCGCCCGGCTCGGCCCGCACGAGTTCTACTCCTTCGTGGAGGAGCGGGCCGCGATGTTCGCCGGGCTCGCCGACTCCACGATGAGCCGAGACGACGGCTACCGCTTCCTGCTGCTCGGGCGCTCGGTGGAGCGCGTCGACATGACGGTGCGGCTGCTGCTCTCCCGTGCCGGGGACCGCACCTCCAGCCCCGCGTGGGTCACGACGCTGCGCTCCGCGGGCGCGCACGACACCTACCTGCGCACCTACCGCGGCGCGCTGGACGCGAACCGGGTGGTGGAGTTCCTGCTGCTGGACCGGCTGTTCCCGCGCTCGGTGTTCCACGCCCTGCGCCAGGCCGAGACCTGCCTGCAGGAGCTCGACAACCGCCCCACCTCCCGGGTGGGCTCGCGCGCGGAGGCGCAGCGCCTGCTGGGCCGGGCCCGCAGCGAGCTGGAGTTCCTTAGGCCCGGGGACGTGCTCGACGACCTGCAGGACCGTCTGCTCTCGCTGCAGGAGATCTGCCGCGAGCTCGGCGAGGCGGTCTCGCAGCAGTTCTTCCACGCCGCCCCCTGGGTCGCGTGGTCCGACGCCGGGGCGTTCTCCGAGCCCCTCGACGAAGCCCAGGGAGAGCTGTGAGCTGGCGCATGCGGGTCGTCCACACCACCGGCTACGACTACGCCACCCCGGTGACGTCGTCCTACAACGAGGCGCGGCTGACCCCCCGCAACGACAACCGGCAGAACGTCATCCTCAGCCGGGTGGAGACCACCCCGTCGACGCGCGCCTACCGGTACACCGACTACTGGGGCACCACCGTCACCGCGTTCGACCTGCACGCCCCGCACACGGGTCTGGAGGTGGTGGGCAGCTCGGTCGTGGAGACCGACCCGACCACGGTGACCGAGGCCCCGGTGAGCTGGGACGAGCTGGGCACGGAGCGGGTGATCGACCGCTACACCGAGGTCCTCGGCTACTCCGACTACGTGCCGGAGAACACCGAGCTGCGCAGGACGGCAGAGGCGATCCGCGGCAGCCACGACCCGGTGGCCGCGGTCCGCGCGGCAGCGGGGTTCGTCAACGCCGAGCTCGCCTACGTCCCGGGCACCACCGGGGTGCACTCCTCGGCCGTGGACGCGTGGAAGGAGCGCTCCGGCGTCTGCCAGGACTACGCCCACCTGACGCTGCTGCTGCTGCGCGGCATGGGGATCCCCAGCCGCTACGTCTCCGGCTACCTGCACCCGCGCCGCGCCGCCGACCTCGGCGAGACCGTGCAGGGCGAGAGCCACGCCTGGGTCGAGGTGTGGACGGGCAGCTGGTGGGGCTTCGACCCGACCAACGACGTCGAGGTCAACGAGCAGCACGTCACCGTCGGCATGGGCCGCGACTACTCCGACGTGCCGCCGCTGAAGGGGATCTACTCCGGCGGCGGGTCCACCGCGCTCGACGTCGTCGTGGAGATCACCCGCCTGGCCTGAGCGGGCCCGGGACCGATCAGTGCCAGCCGTGCTCGGTGCGCAGCCGGACGGCCACGGCGTCGAAGCGGCTGCGCCCGAGCACGGCCCCCTCGCGGCGGATGCCGTGCTCGGGCACGTCCAGGACCCGGTCCAGGCGCACCCAGCTCTCGCGGCGCTCCTGGTCCCACGAGCCGGGGCCCAGGGCCAGCCAGTCGGGATCGCCGTCGCGGCGGCGCTGGCTGGAGAGCATCAGCCCCAGCACGGTGTCGCCCTCGCGACCGACGACGAGGACCGGGCGGTCCTTCCCCTGGGAGGCGTCCTCCTCGTAGGTGACCCACGTCCACACGATCTCGCCGGGGTCGGCGCTGCCGTCGAGGTCGGGGGAGTAGGAGACGGTGCGCGCACGCTCCGAGGACGGTCGGGTCCGCGAGGCGACGGGGCGACCCGTGCCCTCGTTCGGACCCCCGCGCGCACCCTGGATCTGCCGCAGCACCCGGGGGGCCTCGCGCGCCAGGCGCGGCCCCTGCTGCACGATCAGCCGGCCGACGGTCCGTCCCAGGGTGCTCCACATGCTCGCCACGTCGGGTGACGCTACCGATGCGTGGGAGAATGCCGAGGTGCCCAGCTTCGCCGACCAGACCTTCACGCCGCCGGAGCGCATCCGGAACTTCTGCATCATCGCCCACATCGACCACGGCAAGTCGACCCTGGCCGACCGGATGCTGCAGCTCACCGGCGTGGTCGACCCGCGGCAGATGCGCGCGCAGTACCTCGACCGGATGGACATCGAGCGCGAGCGGGGCATCACCATCAAGGCGCAGAACGTGCGGCTGCCCTGGGTGACCGACGTCGACGGGGTGAGCACCGAGATCGTGCTGCACCTCATCGACACCCCCGGCCACGTCGACTTCACCTACGAGGTCTCCCGCGCGCTGGAGGCCTGCGAGGGCGCGGTGCTGCTGGTCGACGCGGCGCAGGGCATCGAGGCGCAGACCCTGGCCAACCTCTACCTGGCCATGGAGAAGGACCTCACGATCATCCCGGTGCTGAACAAGATCGACCTGCCGGCGGCCGACCCCGACCGCTACGCCGCGGAGATCGCGCACATCATCGGCTGCGAGGCCGACGACGTGCTGCGCGTCAGCGGCAAGACCGGGGAGGGCGTGAAGGAGCTGCTCGACGAGGTGGTCAGGCTCGTGCCGGCCCCCGTCGGGAAGGCGGAGGGCCCCGCCCGCGCGATGATCTTCGACTCGGTCTACGACGCCTACCGCGGCGTCATCACCTACGTGCGCGTGGTGGACGGGCGGATCACCCCGCGCGAGAAGGTCACCATGATGTCCACCGGCACCACGCACGAGCTGCTCGAGGTCGGGATCATCTCCCCCGAGCCGCAGGCGTCGGTCGGGCTGGGTGTCGGCGAGGTGGGCTACCTCATCACCGGCGTGAAGGACGTGCGCGAGTCCCGCGTCGGCGACACCGTGACCTCGGCGCGCAAGGGCGCCACGGAGCCGCTGGTCGGCTACCGCGACCCCAAGCCGATGGTCTACTCGGGGCTGTACCCGATGGACGGCTCGGACTACCCGGTGCTGCGCGACGCGCTCGACAAGCTGCGCCTCAACGACGCCGCCCTGGCCTACGAGCCGGAGACGTCGGTGGCGCTGGGGTTCGGCTTCCGGTGCGGGTTCCTCGGCCTGCTGCACATGGAGATCACCCGCGACCGGCTCGAGCGCGAGTTCAACCTCGAGCTCATCTCCACCGCGCCCAACGTGGTCTACCGCGTGGAGCTGGAGGCCGGGGAGGAGATGGTGGTGATCAACCCGTCGTACTGGCCGGAGGGCAAGGTCCGCGCCGTCCACGAGCCGGTCGTGAAGACCACGGTGATCGCCCCGAGCGAGTACATCGGCGCGATCATGGAGCTGTGCCAGAGCCGCCGCGGCGAGCTGCTCGGCATGGACTACCTCTCCGAGACCCGCGTCGAGCTGCGCTACACGATGCCCATGGGCGAGATCATGTTCGACTTCTTCGACGCGCTGAAGAGCCGCACCAAGGGCTACGCGAGCCTGGACTACGAGGAGGCCGGTGAGCAGACCGCCGACCTGGTCAAGGTCGACATCCTGCTGCAGGGCGAAGCCGTGGACGCGTTCAGCTCGATCGTGCACCGCGACAACTCGGGGGCGTACGGCAACCGGATGACGGGCAAGCTCCGCGAGCTCATCCCGCGCCAGCAGTTCGAGGTGCCCATCCAGGCCGCGATCGGCGCCAAGATCATCAGTCGTGAGAACATCCGGGCCATCCGCAAGGACGTGCTCGCCAAGTGCTACGGCGGTGACATCAGCCGCAAGCGCAAGCTGCTGGAGAAGCAGAAGGACGGCAAGAAGCGCATGAAGACCATCGGCCGCGTCGAGGTGCCGCAGGAGGCGTTCGTGGCGGCGCTGTCCTCGGAGTCCGCCGGCGACAAGCCGAAGAAGTGAGCGGGATGCGCAGCACGGTGCTGGCCGGGCTGGCCGTCCCGGTCGTCTGCGCGCCGATGGCGGGCGGCCCCAGCACCCCGGCCCTGGCGATGGCGGTCTCCCGGGCGGGCGGTCTCGGGTTCGTCGCCGGCGCGGGCCTGGACGTCGAGCGCCTCGCCGCGCAGGTCGAGACGGTGCGCGGTGCCGGGGCACCGTTCGGGGTCAACCTCTTCCTGCCCACGGAGCCCTCCGACGCCGATCTCGCCGAGCACCTGGCGATCCTCGACCGGTGGGCCGCCGAGCTGGGCGTGGCCCGCGGCGAGCCGACCTGGAACGACGACGGCTGGGCGGCGAAGCTGGCGTGGCTCGTCGCGCACCCGGTCCCGGTGGTCTCGTTCACCTTCGGCTGCCCCGCCGCGGCCGACGTCGCCGCGCTGCAGGGTGCCGGGACCGAGGTGTGGGTGACGGTGACGTCGGTCGACGAGGCGCGCCAGGGCGCCGCCGCGGGTGCGGACGCGCTCGTGGTGCAGGGTCCGGAGGCGGGCGGGCACCGCGGCACGTTCACCAACGTCGACCAAGCCGACGACCCAGGCCTGCTCGAGCTGCTGCGCCGCGTCACCGCCTCGCTGGTCGAGCGCGGTTCCGCGGAACCGCCGCCGTCGCTGGTGGCCGCCGGGGGTCTCATGACCGCGACCGACGTGGCCACGGTGCTGGCCGCCGGCGCGGCCGCCGCTCAGGCGGGGACCGCGTTCCTCCGGACCCCGGAGGCGGGCACGAACGCCGTGCACCGCGCCGCGCTCGGCACCGACCGTCCCACCGTCGTCACCCGCGCGATCTCCGGTCGTCCGGCCCGGGGTATCCGCACCGCGTTCCTCGACGAGGCGACCGCCGGCGCCCCGGCCGCCTACCCCCAGCTGCAGAGCGCGATCGCGCCGATCCGACGCGCCGGCGTCGTCGCCGGGGACGAGCGGGTGCTCTCCATGTGGGCTGGCATCGGTCACGCTCAGGGCCAAGAGATTCCGGCGGCCGCGGTCGTCGAGCTCCTCGATCCCCGCTAGGCCGCCGGGGGCAGCTCCCGTCCCTGCCGCAGCACCGAGGTCGCGTAGCCGACGTCGAGGGCATCGCCGTTCCACGAGCCGCCGATCGCGTGCGGATCGACGGTTCCGCGGAACCGTCCCGCGTCGTCGCCCGCCATCGGGGGCGCCGTCAGCCACACCTCGCCGTGGCGGTAGAAGGTGAAGCGCTGTTCGCCGTTCGCGGAGATCGTGAACTGGTGCAGGTGCAGCGAGCGGTGGCAGCCGCCACACAGCAGGACCAGGTTGTCCAGGTCCGTGGTTCCGCCGCGGCTCAGTGCCACGACGTGATGGGCGTGCAGGAAGCGGGTGCGCCCACATCCCGGCGCACGGCAGCCACCGTCGCGCAGGTGCAGGGCACGCAGCTGCACCGGTGACGGCCGCCGACGCCGGCGGCCGAAGCTGAGCACGCAGCCGTTCTCGACGACGACGTCCCGCCGCATCGAGCCGCACGCCACCTCCTCAGCAGCCTCCTCGCTGAGTGCGGGGCCGCGCTCGAGCTGCGGACCGTGCGGGCCGAGGTGCACCACGACCTCCGCGGCCGGGGCACCCGCAGGGGCTGCAGCTGCCGCGCAGGTCAGCTCGGCCATCGCCACGAGGGCGGGCCCGAGGTCGGACGGAGGCCCGCCGGTGAGGTCGGTCGGTTCCGCGGGACCGTCCGCGGCCCGGTCCGTGCGGGTTCGCTCGTGCTCCGCGCGGGTCAGCGCTGCCAGCACGAGCGCACCATCCTGCGCGCACAGGCGGCCCCAGAGGACGAGGTGACCGGTCTCCTCGTCCCACCGGTGCTGGACGTGCTGTCGAGGCGCGGGCTCGTCGCCGCGCTCCCGCTCCTGCTGGCGGTCCACCGCGCGGAGGCCTCGGACCAGGCGCTCGACGTGGGCAGCTGGAGCCGTGAGCGCGATGTCGACGAGCTCGTCCTCCGTGGTCGGCGTGGCCACCCGCGTCACGGCGCGGACCTTGGAGTACGAGAGCCGACCGGCGGCGAGCTCGGTGGTGGTCCGGGGCAGGGCGACGAGGGCGCGGGCGACCCGGACGTGGTCCCGGGCGGTGCGCAGGTCGATCCCGCAGCGCCACGACAGCCAGTGGGCGCACGAGAGCACCCCGGCACCACCCCAGCCCTCCCGGGTGTCGAAGTCGGCGAGCAGCGCGAGGAAGCGACCGGTCGCGGCAGTGATCTGCCCGGCGAGGGAGCACAGCTCGTCGCCCACCTCGTCGATGGGCGGGTGCAGGTACGGCGTGGTGGCGGTCATGGTTCCCCCCGAGGTGTGTGGACCTCCGCACCATGACCGGGCGGTCCGACAGTTCCGCGGGTTCGCCGTCCGTGGCACCGGCCGGCCTCAGCGGGTGAAGACGATCTTCCCCGCGGTGTCCCCGTCGAGCATCGCGCGGAAGCCCTGCTCGGCGTCAGCCATCGGCAGCTCGAGGCCGATCTCCGGGCGGATGCCGGTGTTGGCGCAGAAGGTCAACAGCTCGGCCAGCTCCTCCTTCGTCCCCATCGTCGAACCGACCACCCGCATCTGCAGGAAGAACAGCCGCTGCAGGTCCGCGGACGGGTCCGCTCCCGAGGTCGCCCCGGAGACGACGATGATGCCGCCCGGCTTCAACGAGCGCATGGAGTGGCTCCACGTCGCCTTGCCCACGGTCTCGAAGACACCATCGACCTTCTCCGGCAGCCGTGCGCCCGGCTCGAAGGAGGCGTGCGCACCGAGGCGCTCGGCCAGTGCCCGCTTCTCCTCGGAGCGGCCGGTCACCCACACCCGGAAGCCCGCGGCCGTGGCGATCTGGACCAGCGCCGTCGAGACCCCGCCGGAGGCGCCCTGGACCAGGATCGTCTGCCCCGGGCGCAGGCCCGACTTCACGAACAGCATCCGGTAGGCGGTCAGCCACGCGGTGCCCATGACCGCGCCCTGGGCGAAGCTGAGGTCGGCCGGCAGCGGCACCACGTTGCGCGCCGGCACGACCACCTGCTCGGCCATCGTGCCCTGGTGCTTCTCGGTGAGCAGGGTGCGACCCGGGTCCAGGGTCTCCTCGCCCACGTAGCCCTCGGCGGTGATCACCGAGTGCAGCACGACGGAGGAGCCGTCCGCCAGCGTCCCGGCGCCGTCACAGCCCAGGGTCATGGGGAAGGCCTCGCCCTTGATGCCGACGCCGCGCAGGGTCCACAGGTCGTGCATGTTCAGGCTCGCGGCCTTGACGTCGACCGTGACCCAGCCGGACGGGGCGACCGGCGAGTCGCGCTCACCCACCCGCAGGCTCTCCAGGGGGTTCTCGGGGTTCGGCTCGGTGGCGTAGACGGCAAACATGGCACGACCCTAGATGCACCCGACCACGTCGCGGCTATCGTCGGTGCCATGGGCGGCATCGGAAGCTGGTGGGACGGCGTCGAGCTGTGGTCCACCGGCCTGGCGTTCCCGGTCCAGGCCGCACTCGTCCTGGCGGTCCTGCTCCCCCTGGCGTGGGCGGCGGCGTGGGGGCTGGACCTGCTCGCCGCCGCCGTGAGCTCCCGACGCGACGGGGACGACCGGTGAACCCGAGCGCGCGCATCCGACTGGCGCTGGCGGTGCTGCTCCTGGTCGTCCTCGTCGGCTACCTGGTGCGGCTGCTCTAGAGCATCCAGCCCGCGTCCCGCTCTAGAGCACCCAGCCCGCGTCCCGCTCTAGAGCACCCAGCTCGCGTCCCGCTTCTCGGCGAAGGCGGCCATGCCCTCCTGGGCGGCGTCGGAGGCGAAGAACTCCGCTGACAGCGCGGTCATCTGCGCGAACCGGTCACCGGTCCCGCCGATCTGGGTCTCGCGCAGCAGCTGCTTCGTCCGGGCCACCGCGGCCGGCTCCGCCTTGAGCAGGGCGGTGGTGTGGTGCAGCACCGCGCCGCGCAGGTCCTCCGCCGGCACCGCCTCGTTGAGCAGGCCGATCTCCGCGGCCCGCTCGGCGGTGAACACCTCGCCGGTGAGCAGCAGCTTCTGCGCCGCACGCGGTTCGACACGGGGCAGCACGACGACGGAGATGACGGCCGGGACCACCCCGATGCGCACCTCGGTGAAGGCGAAGGTGGCGCGCTCGGCGGCGACGGCGAGGTCGCACGCCGCGACGATGCCCACCCCGCCCGCACGGACCGGACCACCGATCTTCGCGATGACCGGCTTGGCCATCTCCAGGATCTGGGTGAGCAGCGCGGGCAGGTCACCGACGCCCTGCTGGTCGGCCTCGCTCCCGCGGGCCTCGCGCAGGTCCATCCCCGAGCAGAACACGCTGCCGGTGTGGTCGAGGACGACCACCCGCACCGCGTCGTCGGCCTCGGCCGTGCTCAGGTGGGCCGCCAGCTCGCGCCGCAGCTGCGCCGAGAGCGCGTTGCGGTTGCCCGGCGAGTCCAGGGTGATCGTGGCGATCCCGCCGGAGACGGCGAGGTGGACGAGCTCGGGGCTCGCGTCGGAGGTCATGGGGACGACGGTAGTACGGGAGGATGGCGGCATGGCTGGACACGCACCTGCACGGCCGTTCGGGGTCTACGTGCACGTCCCGTTCTGCGCCACCCGCTGCGGCTACTGCGACTTCAACACCTACACCCCGGGTGAGCTGGGCACCTCCGCGTCCCCGGCGAGCTGGTTGGCGGGGCTGCGGGCCGAGCTGGCGCTGGGGGCCCGCGAGCTGGGGGAGCGGCCCGCGGAGACGGTCTTCATCGGCGGCGGCACCCCTTCCCTGCTCGGGGCGGACGGCCTCGCCGACGTGCTCGACGCGGTGCGCGGGACCTTCGGCCTCGCCGAGGACGCCGAGGTCACCACCGAGTCCAACCCCGAGTCGACGTCCCCGGAGTTCTTCGCCGGCATCCGCGCCGCCGGCTACACCCGGGTGTCGCTGGGCATGCAGTCCGCGGCACCGCACGTGCTGCGCACCCTGGACCGCACCCACACCCCCGGCCGAGCCGTGGCGGCCGCGCTCGAGGCCCGCGCCGCCGGGTTCGACCACGTCAACCTCGACCTCATCTACGGCACCCCGGGGGAGACCGACGCCGACCTGGAAGCGTCGCTGGAGGCCGTCCTCGCCGGCGGCGTCGACCACGTCAGCGCCTACGCCCTCATCGTCGAGGACGGGACCGCGATGGCCCGCAAGGTGCGCCGCGGCGAGCTCCCGATGCCCGACGACGACGTGCTCGCCGCCCGCTACGAGCGCATGCACGCCGGGCTCACCGCGGCGGGCCTGGGCTGGTACGAGGTGAGCAGCTGGGCTGCCGGTGACGACTCCCGCTGCCGGCACAACCTCGGCTACTGGAGCGGCGGTGACTGGTGGGGCGCCGGGCCGGGGGCGCACAGCCACGTCGACGGGGTCCGCTGGTGGAACGTGAAGCACCCCGCGCGCTACGCCGAGCTGCTGGCGGCGGGGGCGTCCCCGGCGGCGGAGCGGGAGGTGCTGAGCGCGGCGGACGTGCACACCGAGCGGGTGATGCTCACCACCCGGCTGCGCACCGGCCTGGACCCGGCCGAGCTCGCCCCGGCCGAGCTGGTGGTCGCGCGGCAGCGGGTGGCCGACGGGCTGCTCGACGACGTCGACGGCCGGCTGGTGCTCACCGCGCACGGGCGGCTCCTGGCCGACGCCGTGGTCCGGGACGTCCTCGTCGCGGGTGACTAGTCCCGGGCGGGCGTGGTGAGGAAGTCCAGCTCGAAGACCCTGGCGTGGAGCACGGTCCGGTTGCGCAGCGCCGCCCGCACCGCCCGGTGCAGGCCGTCCTCGAGGAAGATCCGCCCGTCCCACTGCACGGCGTGCGGGAACAGGTCGCCGTAGAAGGTGGAGTCCTCCGCGAGCAGCGTCTCCAGCTCGAGGACCTTCTTGATGGTGACCAGCTCGTCCAGGCGCACCTGGCGCGGCGGGATGCGCGACCAGTCCTTGGTCGACAGGCCGTGCTCCGGGTAGGGACGTCCCTCCTGGACGGCGCGGAAGATCACGGCTCGGAGGGTAGCCCGGAGCGCGCCGACCTAGACTCGGTGGCGGAGCAGCAGCAGACGAGGGAGGTGCGGGGTGTCCACGACGGAGGACCGCCGGCTCGAGGTGCTGCGGGCGATCGTGGCCGACTACGTGGCCACCCAGGAGCCCGTCGGGTCCAAGGTGCTCGTCGAGCGGCACAACCTCGGCGTCTCCAGTGCCACCGTCCGCAACGACATGGCCGCCCTGGAGGACGAGGGCTACATCGCGCAGCCGCACACCTCCGCCGGCCGCATCCCCACCGACAAGGGCTACCGCCAGTTCGTCGACACCATCGCGACGGTGAAGCCGCTCTCGGCCGCCGAGCGTCGCGCCATCCAGGGGTTCCTGGAGCACGGGGTGGACCTCGACGACGTGCTGCGCCGCGGGGTGCGCCTGCTCGCGCAGCTGACCCGGCAGGTCGCGGTCGTGCAGTACCCGACGCTGTCGGCGTCCTCGGTGCGCCACCTCGAGGTGGTCGCGCTGACCCCGGCGCGGCTGCTGCTCGTGCTCATCACCGACACCGGGCGGGTCGACCAGCGCATCGTCGAGCTCGGCGACGTGCTCGACGACGAGGGCCTGGCCCTGCTGCGGCGCCTGCTCGCGGGCGCGCTGGACGGCAAGCGGCTCTCCGACGCCGCCACCTCGGTGGCCGAGCTGGCCGTCGAGGCGCCCGACGGGGTGCGCGACGCCGTCATCCGGGCGTCGACGGTGCTGGTGGAGACCCTGGTCGAGCACCGGGAGGAGCGGCTCGTCCTCGGTGGGGCGGCGAACCTCACCCGCTCGGCCGCCGACTTCTCCGCCTTCCCCGGGGCGCTGCGCTCGGTGCTGGAGGCCCTCGAAGAGCAGGTGGTGGTGCTGAAGCTGCTCGCCGCTGCGCAGGACGCCGGTACCGTGACCGTCCGGATCGGCGGCGAGAACGAGGCGCAGGAGATGCGCGCCACCTCCATGGTCTCCATCGGCTACGGCTCGGCAGGAACAGTCCTGGGGGGCATGGGCGTTCTGGGACCGACGAGGATGGACTACCCGGGCACCATCGCCTCGGTCAGCGCGGTCGCTCGTTACGTCGGCGAGGTCCTCGCCGGTCGGTGAGCACCGACCTGACCAGCAGCAACCAGCACGAACGACTCGAAGAGGGTGTGGACAGCACGTGGCACGGGACTACTACGGGACGCTGGGCGTCGGCAGCAAGGCGACCGGCGAGGAGCTGAAGCGCGCCTACCGCAAGCTCGCCCGGGAGCTGCACCCCGACGTCAACCCCGACGAGGCGGCGCAGGCGCGCTTCCGCGAGGTCAGCACCGCCTACGAGGTGCTTGCCGACCCGGCCAAGCGCCAGGTCGTGGACCTCGGTGGCGACCCGATGGAGTCCGGCGGCGGCGGCGGCGGGGCCGGCGGCTTCGGCGGGCAGGGCTTCGGCGGCGGCGGCCTCGGCGACATCATGGACGCCTTCTTCGGCGGGCAGGGCGGTGGCCGTGGCCGTGGGCCGCGCAGCCGGGCCCAGCCCGGCTCCGACGCGCTGCTGCGCACCAAGCTGACGCTGGCCGAGTGCGCCACCGGGGTCAACCGTGAGCTCAGCGTCGACACCGCGGTCCTCTGCGAGGTGTGCGTCGGGGCAGGCACCGCCCCGGGAACCTCCACCCACCAGTGCGACACCTGCGGCGGCGCCGGCGAGATCCAGTCCGTCCAGCGCAGCTTCCTCGGTCAGGTCGTCACGGCCCGGGTGTGCCCCACCTGCCGCGGCACCGGGGAGATCATCCCCGAGCCCTGCGGTCAGTGCAGCGGCGACGGCCGGGTCCGCTCCCGGCGCACCGTCACCGTGAAGATCCCCGCCGGGGTGGGCGACGGCATGCGCATCCGGCTCTCCGGGCAGGGCGAGGTCGGTCCCGGCGGCGGTCCCGCCGGCGACCTGTACGTCGAGGTCGCCGAGCAGACGCACGAGGTGTTCGTGCGGGACGGTGACGACCTGCACTGCACCGTCCGCGTGCCCGTGGTGGACGCCGCGCTGGGCACGAGCGTGAAGCTGGAGACGATCGACGGGCAGGCCGAGATCAGGGTCGAGGCGGGCACCCAGCCGGCCTCCGTCGTCACCCTCAAGGGCCACGGGATGCCGCGGCTGCGCTCCGGGGTCCGCGGCGACGTGCACGTGCACCTCGACGTGGTCGTCCCCACGCGCATGGACGGCAAGCAGAAGGACGTGCTCCGGAAGTTCGCGTCCTCGCGGCGCGACGACGTGGTCGAGGTGGTGCACGCCGGCTCCGGGCAGAGCGGCGGCATGTTCTCCCGCCTGCGTGACGCCTTCGCAGGTCGCTGACCCGCAGCTGATGGCACCGCCGGTCTTCCACCTCGACGCGTTGCCGGCCGGGGGTGGCGCACTGGTCCTGGACGGCCCCGAGGGGCGGCACGCCGCGACGGTGCGCCGTCTGCGGACCGGCGAGCGGCTGCTGCTCACCGACGGGGCGGGCGCGGTGGCCGAGGCCGTGGTGACCGCGGTCGGCAAGGACCGCCTCGACCTCGACGCCGGTCCGGTGCGGCGGGTGCCCGCCCCCGCGCAGCCCGTCACCGTGGTGCAGGCGCTGCCCAAGAGCGAACGCTCGGAGCTGGCCGTGGAGCTGGCGACCGAGGCCGGGGTCGACGTCCTCGTCCCGTGGTCCGCCGCCCGCTGCGTGGCCCGCTGGAGCGGACCCAGGGTGGACAAGGGCGTCACGCGGTGGCGCGCGGTCGCGCGGGAGGCCGCCAAGCAGTCCCGCCGCGCCCACGTGCCGCGGGTGCTCGACCTGGCCGCCACCGCCGACGTCGCCACCCTGGTGCGCGCCTGCGTGCAGGGCGGGGGCACGGCGCTGCTGCTGCACGAGTCGGCGAGCGACCGGCTCGGCGCGGTGGCGCCGACCGGCGACGTGCTGCTCGTGGTGGGACCCGAGGGGGGTCTGGAGGAGCGGGAGCTGGCCGAGCTCACCGCCGCCGGCGCCCGGGCCGTCCACCTGGGACCCACCGTGCTGCGCACCTCCACCGCGGCCGCCGTGGCGCTCGGGGCCCTCGGCGTCCTCACCGCCCGGTGGGAGCACCCTCCCTTCGTCTGACACGCTGGTCGCGTGCTGCCGCCAGGTCGACGCTCGGTCCTGCTCGGTGCGGGTGCGGCGCTGCTGGCGGCGTGCTCGTCGAACGCCACCACCCGCTCGAGCCCAGGAGGACCCGATCCCGTGCAGATCACCTACGGCGGCGACCCGTCCCAGGTCGGCGAGCTGACCCTGCCCGCCGGTGCGGGCCCCGTGCCCGTCGTCGTCGTGGTGCACGGTGGCTACTGGCGCAGCCCGTTCGGACGCGACCTCGGCGCCCCGCTGGCCGCGGACCTCGCCGCGCACGGGGTGGCCGCCTGGAACATCGAGTACCGCCGGATCGGGAACGGGGGCGGCTGGCCGGACACCTTCACCGACGTCGCCGCGGCGGTCGACGCCCTCGCCGGTGCCGTGCAGCAGGCCGCCGGCGGACGTCTGGACCTCGACGACGTGCGCGGGGTCGGCCACTCCGCGGGTGGGCACCTCGCGGTGTGGGCCGCGGCGCGCCACCGACTGCCCGACGGTGCCCCCGGGGCCGGCCCCGCGGTCCACCTCACCCGGGTGGTGAGCCAGGCCGGTGTGCTCGACCTCGTCGGCGCCTCCGAACAGGCCCTGGGCGGGCGTGCGGCCGACGAGCTGCTCGGCGGCACCGCGGTCACCCAGCCGCAGCGCTACGTCCAGGGCTCCCCGCTGGCCCTGCTCCCGATCGGGGTCCCGGTGACCTGCGTCCACGGCGAGGCCGACGTCACCGTCCCCCTCAGCCAGAGCGAGGTCTACACCGCCGCGGCCACGGCCGCCGGAGATCGGGCGACCCTCGTCCGGCTGCCCGGGGTCGACCACTTCGCGCTCATCGACGTCGGCTCCGACGCCTGGGCGACCTGCCGGGACGCGGTGCTCGCGTGAGCGCGGCCGGCTGCCTGTTCTGCGGGATCGTCGCCGGGGAGGTCCCGGCGACGGTGGTGCGTCGCGGCGGGCGCACGGTCGCGTTCCGCGACATCAACCCCCAGGCGCCCACCCACGTCCTCGTCGTGCCGACCGTGCACCCGCCCGACGCGGCGGCCATGGCCGCCGCCGACCCGGCGCTGCTCGCGGAGGTCCTCGCCGAGGCGGTGGCGGTCGCGGAGTCGGAGGGCCTCGTCGAGGGTGGCTACCGGCTCGTCGCCAACACCGGCCGTGACGCCGGGCAGACCGTGTTCCACCTGCACGTGCACGTCCTGGGCGGCGAGGGGCTCGGCGGCATGACCGGTGGCCGCCACCGGCCCGCCGGTTAGGGTGGGTCGTGGTTCCGGAGCAACCGGACACCGCAACCCGGAGCAGGAAGCAGGACAAGCACACCTCGTGACGTACCCGAACGAGACCGGCCCGTCCGTCCCCGCCCGCTCCGTCATCAGCGTGCCCGGCCCGGTCGTCATGGCCCTGCTCGGCTCCGCGGACGCCAACCTCCGCGAGCTGGAGGAGCTGCTCACCGCCGACGTCCACGTCCGCGGCAACGAGCTGACCCTCAGCGGCGCCCCGGCCGACGTCGCCTTCGGCGAGCGGGCCGTGGGGGAGCTGGTGTCCCTGGCCGCACGGGGCCACCTCGACGTCGACGCCGTGCGCCGCACCGTGCGGATGCTCGAGCAGGGCAACGGGGACTCCCCGGCCGCGGTGCTGAGCCTGGACATCCTCTCCCGCCGCGGCAAGACCGTGCGGCCCAAGACGCTGAACCAGAAGCACTACGTCGACGCGATCGACACCCACACCATCGTCTTCGGGATCGGCCCGGCCGGCACCGGCAAGACCTACCTGGCCATGGCCAAGGCCGTCCAGGCGCTGCAGGCCAAGCAGGTGAGCAAGATCATCCTCACCCGTCCCGCGGTCGAGGCCGGTGAGCGGCTCGGGTTCCTGCCCGGCACGCTGCACGACAAGATCGACCCGTACCTGCGTCCGCTGCACGACGCGCTGCACGACATGATGGACCCGGAGGCGGCGGCCAAGCTGACCCAGTCCGGCGTCATCGAGGTGGCCCCGCTGGCCTACATGCGCGGACGCACCCTGAACAACGCCTTCGTCATCCTCGACGAGGCGCAGAACACCACGGCCGAGCAGATGAAGATGTTCCTGACCCGGCTGGGCTTCGGCTCCAGGATCGTGGTCACCGGTGACGTGACCCAGGTGGACCTGCCGGGCGGCGCCGTCTCGGGCCTGCGGATCGTGCGCAGCATCCTCGAGGGCATCGACGACGTGTACTTCTCCACCCTGACCAGCAGCGACGTGGTGCGCCACCGGCTGGTCGCCGAGATCGTGGACGCCTACGCCCGCTTCGACGAGCAGTCGGCCCGGACGGTGGCGCGATGAGCATCGAGCTCGCCAACGAGTCCGGCGCGCAGGTCGTCGAGGCCGACCTGGTCAGCGTCGCCCGCTTCGCCCTCGCGCGGATGGACGTGCACCCCGCCGCCGAGCTCAGCATGGTGCTGGTGGACACCGCGGCGATGGCCGAGCTGCACGTGCAGTGGATGGACCTGCCCGGCCCGACCGACGTGATGGCCTTCCCGATGGACGAGCTGCGCCCGGGGGGTCGGCCCGACGCCGCCGAGCTCGGACCGGCGGTGCTGGGCGACATCGTGCTGTGCCCGCCGTTCGCCGCGGAGCAGGCCGAGGCTGCAGGACACTCCCTGGACGACGAGCTGCACCTGCTCACCGTGCACGGCGTGCTCCACCTGCTGGGCTACGACCACGCCGAGCCCGAGGAGAAGGCCGTGATGTTCGGCCTGCAGGACGAGCTGCTGGCCGCCTGGCGCGACGGTCGGGCACAGGCTGCCCGCCGGTCCGCGCGCGAGGCCGCGGACGCCCGCGTGCTCGGTGCGGCGGGCCTGCAGGAATGACCCACCAGCCGTGAACGGCACCCAGCCGTGAGTGACACCGTCGTCCTGCTCCTGCTGGCGGTGGTCGGGGTGCCGCTGGCCGGGGTGCTCGCCGCGGTGGATGCCGCCCTCGTCTCCGTCAGCCTCCCGCGGACCCAGGAGCTGGCCCGCGAGGAGGAGCCCGGGGCGGCCCGGCTGCTGGCGGTGCTGGACGACCGGCCCCGTCACGTGAACCTGCTCGTCCTGCTGCGGGTCGCGTGCGAGGTCACCGCCACCGCGGCCGTCACGGTCGTGGTGGCCCGGACCTCGCTGCCGCTGTGGGGAGCACTGGTCCTCTCGGCCGGGGTGATGGCCGTCATCACCTACGTCGTCGTCGGGGTGGGACCGCGCACCCTGGGCCGCCAGCACGCCTACCCGGTGGCCCTGCGGGCGGCGGGGGCGCTGCGCGTGCTCGGCACGGTGCTCGGCCCGCTGAGCCGGCTGCTCATCCTGCTCGGCAACGCCATCACCCCCGGCCGCGGCTTCCGCCAGGGCCCGTTCTCCTCCGAGGTGGAGCTGCGCGCCATGGTCGACCTGGCCCAGCAGGGCGGCGTGGTCGACGCCGACGAGCGCCGGATGATCCAGTCGGTCTTCGAGCTCGGCGACACCAGCGCCCGCGAGGTGATGGTGCCGCGGACCGAGGTGGTGTGGATCGAGCAGGACAAGACCATCCGCCAGGCCACCTCGCTGGCCGTGCGCAGCGGTCACTCCCGCATCCCGGTGGTCGGGGAGAACGTCGACGACGTGCTCGGCGTGCTCTTCCTCAAGGACCTCGTCCAGCAGTCGTTCTCCCTGCGCGCGAAGGAGTCCGGGCCGCCGATCCGCGAGATCATGCGGCCGGCGTCGTTCGTGCCCGACTCCAAGCGGCTCGACGAGCTGCTGCGGGACATGCAGCGCGACCGCACCCACATGGCCGTCCTGGTCGACGAGTACGGCGGGATGGCCGGCCTGGTCACCATCGAGGACATCCTCGAGGAGATCGTGGGTGAGATCGTCGACGAGTACGACACCGACGAGCGCGACCCGGTGGAGCACCTCGACGACGGTGCGGTCCGCGTGGCGTCGCGGCTGCCGGTGGCCGACCTCGGCGAGCTGTTCGGCCTCGAGCTGCCCGACGACGACGTGGACAGCGTGGCCGGGCTGCTCGGGCAGGCGCTGGGTCGTGTCCCCCTGCCTGGCTCGGAGGTCACCGCCCACGGGCTCGTCCTGCGGGCCGAGGGCGGTGACGGGGGCGAGACCCGGGCCCGCGGACGGGTGCGCGTCTCCACCGTCTTGGTCCGCCGCGTCCCGGACCCCGAGCCGCAGGCGGACGCCGCCGACGACGACGCCACCGGGACCGACCGATCCGGGACCGACCGACCGACCGATTCCCTCGAACCCTCCAGGAGCAGCCGTGCCTGACGCCCCGCACCGCTCCGGATTCGTGTGCTTCGTCGGGCGGCCCAACACGGGCAAGTCCACGCTGACCAACGCGCTGGTGGGGCAGAAGGTGGCCATCACCTCCAGCCGCCCGCAGACCACGCGGCACACCATCCGGGGGATCGTGCACCGCCCGCAGGCCCAGCTGGTGCTCGTGGACACCCCCGGGCTGCACCGCCCGCGCACCCTGCTGGGCCAGCGCCTGAACGACCTGGTCAAGGACACGTACTCCGACGTCGACGCGGTGGGCCTGTGCATCCCGGCCGACGAGAAGATCGGCCCGGGTGACCGCTGGATCCTCGAGCAGCTGCGGGTGGTCGCACCCCGGACGCCGGTGGTCGGCATCGTCACCAAGATCGACAAGCTGCCGCGGGCGAAGGTGCTGGCCCAGCTGGTGGCGGTCTCGGAGCTGTTGGGGCCCGAGTCCGAGGTGGTCCCCGTCTCCGCGGTGCGCGGGGAGCAGGTGGACGTGCTGCTCGACCTGCTGGCGTCGCTGCTCCCGGAAGGACCGCCGCTGTACCCGGCGGACGCGCGCACCGACGAGGACGACGTGCACATGGTGGGCGAGCTGGTCCGGGAGGCCGCGCTGGAGGGCCTCGGCGACGAGCTCCCGCACAGCCTGGCCGTCGTCGTCGAGGAGATCGTGCCCCGGGACGGGCGGACCGACTTCGTGGACGTGCACGCCTTCGTCTACGTGGAGCGGCCGAGCCAGAAGTCGATCGTCATCGGGACCGGGGGTGCGCGGCTGAAGGACGTGGGCACCCGCGCCCGGTCCGGGATCGAGGCGCTGCTCGGGGTCCGGGTGTACCTGGACCTGCACGTCAAGGTGGCCAAGGACTGGCAGCGCGACCCCAAGCAGATGGGCAGGCTCGGATTCTGATGCGCGCCCCGCTACGTTCGACGCAGCGGCACACCACCCGTCCCCCCAGCCGCAACCCTGAGGAGCGTCAGTGAGCGACAACCCGTACGGATCCCGGCCCGAGCAGGGCCCCTCGGGCCAGCCCTCCTACGGGCAGCCCTCGTACGGCACGCCGTCCTACGGTCAGTCCCCGCAGGGTCCCGCCGACCCGTCCGCGGGCCAGTACGGCCAGCTCACCTACGGCCAGCCCGGTTCCGCACCCTCGCCGTACGGCCAGCCGCCCTACGGCCAGGCCCCGTACGGTCAGCCGACCTACGGCGCGTCCCCCTACGGTGCGTCCCCCTACGGCGCGCCCGACGGTGGCTACGGCATGCCGGGCGGGGGCCGTGGCTCGTCGGGCGACGCCAAGGGCTTTCTCGGCTCGCTGTTCGACTTCGGCTTCACCAGCTTCGTGACCCCGAAGCTCATCAAGGGCCTGTACGTGCTGGTCACCGCCCTGGTGGGCCTCGTCTACCTCATCGCCGTCATCGCCGCGTTCGCCAACAACGCCGGGGGTGGCCTCGTCGTGCTGGTCGTCGGCGCCGTCTTCGCGCTCGTCTCCCTCGCCCTGGCGCGGGTGGTCCTGGAGTTCTACGCGGCCTTCTTCCGCATGGCCGACGACGTGCAGGAGCTGAAGAAGCAGGCCGGCACCTCCTGAGCCCGCCCGGGCGGGCTGCCGGTGGGAGGATGGTGCGGTGAGGCTGTACCGGGACCGCGCCGTGGTGCTGCGCCTGCACAAGCTCGGCGAGGCCGACCACATCGTGACCCTGCTGACCCGCGAGCACGGGCTGGTCCGGGCCGTCGCCAAGGGCGTGCGGCGGACCCGGAGCCGCTTCGGGGCGAGGCTGGAGCTGTTCGCCCACGTCGACCTCCAGCTGCACCCCGGACGCAACCTCGACGTCATCACCCAGGTGCAGACCCTGGACGCGTTCACCGCTGACATCGTCGCCGACTACGGCCGCTACACGACGGCCTGCGCCGTGCTCGAGACGGCCGTCCGGCTGGCCGGGGAGGAGCGCTCCCCGGTGCCGCGGCTGCACCTGCTCACCGTGGGCGCGCTGCGGGCGCTGGCCGACGGCGGGCGCGTGCCGCAGCTGGTGCTGGACGCGTACCTGCTGCGCGCGATGGCGTTCGCCGGGTACGCCCCCGCGCTCACCGAGTGCGCCCGCTGCGGGGCGCCCGGTCCGCACCGCGGCTTCCACGTCCCCGCCGGCGGGGCGGTGTGCGTGCACTGCCGTCCCGCGGGCGCCCGCACCCCTGCGCCCGACGTGCTGGAGCTGATGCTGGCACTGCTGGAGGGGCGGTGGTCGGCGACCACGGGGGTGGCCGAGCCGGTCCGCGCCCAGACCAGCGCCCTCGTGGCGGCCCACCTGCAGTGGCACACCGAGCGCGCGCTGCGGACGCTGCCGCTCGTCGAGCGGAGCGCACCGCTGGGGCAGGATGGGTGGCGTGGCCCAGCGTCGAGTGATCCCGCGCCGACGGTCGTCGGCCTCGGCTGACCCCGCCCGCACGGTGCGCCCGCCGGAACCGCACCCCTCGGGCGCCCGCCCGCCCCTGCTCCCCCCCGAGCTGGTGCCCGCCCACGTCGCCCTGGTCATGGACGGCAACGGCCGCTGGGCCACCGAGCGCGGGCTCGGCCGGACCGCCGGGCACGAGCGCGGCGAGGACGTCCTCATGGACGTGGTGTGCGGCTGCATCGAGATCGGCGTCGGCCACCTCTCGGCTTACGCGTTCTCCACGGAGAACTGGAAGCGCAGTCCCGAGGAGGTCCGCTTCCTCATGGGCTTCAACCGCGACGTCATCCGCCGTCGACGCGACGAGATGCACGCGATGGGGGTCCGGGTCCGCTGGGCGGGACGACGGCCCCGGCTGTGGACCAGCGTCATCACGGAGCTGGAGTCCGCGCAGGAGCTCACGGCAGGCAACACCGTGATGACGCTGACCATGTGCGTGAACTACGGGGGCCGGGCGGAGATCGCCGACGCCGCCCGCGAGATCGCCCGGCTCGCGGTCGCGGGGAAGATCAACCCGGACAAGGTGGACGAGAAGATGCTCGCCCGGTACCTCGACGAGCCCGACATGCCCGACGTCGACCTGTTCCTGCGGCCCTCCGGCGAGCTGCGGACGTCGAACTTCCTGCCCTGGCAGTCCGCCTACGCCGAGCTCGTCTTCCAGGACACCCTGTTCCCGGACTTCGACCGCCGTGACCTGTGGGCGGCGTGCGTGGAGTACGCCTCCCGCGACCGCCGCTTCGGCGGGGTGCTGGCCGCCGACCCCGGGGTGGCGACGTGACCAGCGAGGGCACCCGGGACGCCCTCGAGCGGGCCCGGGCGGCGCTGGACGGCTTCGTCGAGCTGCGCGAGGACGACGACGGCTCGCTCTCCTTCTCCCACGCCGGCGTGCCCGGGGCGGTGCAGGCCGTCGAGCTGTCGCCGGGGCTGGTGGTGCTGTCGATGACCTGCGTGCTCGCCTGGGACCTGGTCGCCGGGCCGGACCTCGACGCCGCCGTCGCCCGGCTCGGCGCCCAGGTGCAGTTCGGCGGGATCGGGCTGGTGCAGCGGGGCAGCGGACCGGGGGCCACCGCGGACGTCACGCTGCGCTACGCCTTCCCCGGCGCGGGTCTGGCGCCCGAGGCCCTGGCCACCCTGCTGCTGCTGGTGGTCTCCGGCGCGTCGCGGGCCGGGACGGAGCTGGGGGGTCACGGGCAGGGCTAGGTTTCCCACGTGGCCCGCACGCTCGACCAGCTGCCCCCCGAGATCCACGCCCGCTACCCGTACACGTCGCAGTTCGTGGCCGTGAACGGACGCCGGATGCACCTCGTCGACGTGGGCCCGCCCGACGCCCGCCCGGTGCTGCTGCTGCACGGGAACCCCACGTGGGGGTTCCTGTGGCGCGACGTGGTGCCACCGCTGCTCGAGGCGGGTCTGCGCGTGGTGGTGCCCGACCTCATCGGCTTCGGGCTCTCCGAGAAGCCCACCAACCCCCTGGCCCAGACGCTGGACAACCAGGCCGCCAACCTCGTCGCCCTCCTCGACGTGCTGGACCTGTCCCGGCTCACCGTGGTCTGCCACGACTGGGGCGGCCCGACCGGGCTCTCCGCCGTCCTGACGCGCCCGGCGCGGGTCGCGGCGCTGGCCGTCATGTCCACCTGGGCGTGGGCCCGTCCGTCCTCGGAGTTCCACCGCCGCACCATGCCGTGGCGCACGATGCACGCCCCGCTCGTCGGCCCGCACGTGCTGGGCACCCACGCCGCGATGCCCGGGCGCGGCATGGCGCTGTCCACCGTGGACCGGGCCGGGTTCGTCGAGCGCGGCCTGGCCGGGCAGAGCGAGGTGCTCGGCGACCCCGACGAGCGCACCCCCACCTGGACCTGGCCGCGGTGGATCCCGGTCGGGCTGGGTTCCGACGTGGGCACCGACCGGTTCGCCTGGCTGGAGGAGGGGGTGGCGGCGCTGCGCCTGCCCAGCACGGTGATCTGGGGCCGGGAGGACGACGTGTTCACCCCCGAGCCGTTCGCGTCGCGCTGGCACGAGCTGTGGCCCCACGCCGAGGGCACCCACTGGGTCACCGGCCGCCACTTCCTGCAGGAGGACTCCGGAGCCGCCATCGGGGCGCTGCTCGCCGAGTTCACGGACCGGGTGGTCTCGTGAGCACGCCGGTCGGGGTGCGGGTGGTCACCGAGCGACCGGCGGGGCACCGCGCCGTGCCGCTGCTGGTGGAGCCGCGGGTGGGGCACTACCCGGAGTTCCGAGCCCACCTCGTGGCGGCGTTCGGACTCGCGGTGACCCCCGGTGCGGACGCCCCGCTGGGGGAGCCGGGCCTGCTGGAGGTCGACGGGCGGGTCTACGAGCTCGTGTTCCTCGGCCGCTCCGGGGAGGCGTTCCCCGCCGGCGTGGAGCTCAACGCCCTGGTGCCGGGCCTGGAGCCGACGGACGACGCGGTCGTCGACGCGGACGTGTGGGCGCTGCTGGAGTGGCTCGTGGCCGGGGCGGGCTGGAGCGTCGACGAGCTGCGCACGACGGGTTCGATCTACCGGGTGCCGGGCTCGGGGGGCCCGCGTCGGGACTGACCGCCGCCGCTACCGCTGGGCGCAGGGCCGGCAGGTGCCGAACACCTCCACCGTGTGCCCCACGTCGACGAAGCCGTGCTCGGTGGCCACCGCGCGAGCCCACCGCTCCACCGCCGGACCCTCCACCTCCACCGTGGCCCCGCACTCGCGGCACACCAGGTGGTGGTGGTGCCCGGAGGAGCAGCGCCGGTACACCGCCTCCCCGGACCCGGTCCGCAGCACGTCCACGTCGCCGGCGTCGGAGAGGGACTGCAGGGTCCGGTAGACCGTCGTCAGACCGATGCCGTCGCCCCGCTCGCGCAGGGCCGTGTGCAGGTCCTGGGCGGAGCGGAACTCGTCGGTCTCGTCGAGCAGGCTGGAGATCGCCGTGCGCTGACGGGTGCTGCGGACGGCGGGCTCGGTGCTCGTCGTCGCGCCGGTGGGGCCCACGCGCTCAGCCCTCGGCCACGTGGGCGACGGCGTCGATCACGATGTGGGAGAGGTGCTCGTCGACGAGGCGGTAGACCACCTCGCGGCCCTGCCGGTCGCCCGCGACGACGCCGGCCGACTTCAGCACGCGCAGGTGCTGGCTGACCAGCGGCTGGGTCACCCCGAGGGCGTCGACCAGCTCGTGCACGCAGCGCCGCGACTCGCGCAGCTGCAGCACGATGGCGATCCGCACCGGCGCGGCCAGCGCCCGCAGCAGGTCACCGGCCGCGACGAGCTGCTGGCGAGGGGGGGCGGGCGCCGGCTCGACGGGGGCACGGTCGGCGGGGTGCGCCTCGCTGTCGACCTGGTCGTCCTCGGTGCTCGTGGTCACAGGTCCACTGTAGGAGCACCCACTGCAGGAGCACCCACTGCAGGAGCCGGATACGGTCCCGGGGTGCTGCTGGTGTGCCACTTCCTCCTCGGGCCCGACGACGTGGCGGAGTTCCGCGTGCGGGCGGGCCGGGCGGTCGCGCTGCTGGGGGCCCGGCCCGGGTGCCGCTCGGTGGCGCTGGGGCGGGCCGTCGACACCCCCGGTGCGTGGGTGCTCAGCGCCCGGTTCGACTCCGTGACCGCCTACCGCCGCAGCCTCGCGCCGTTCGAGGTGCGCGAGCACGTGGCCCCGCTGCTCGCGCAGTGCCTGACGGCGGCCGCCGAGGTGCCGACCACCTTCGAGGTGCTGCTGGAGCACGACGGCACGGCGCTCCGGGAGCACCCGGGCCTGCTCGCGGAGCCGTTCCCCGTGGCGGCGGAGGGCGGCGGGGACGACCGATAGGCTCGTCCCCATGGCTGCCGCATCCACCATCGACGCCGTCATCAACCTCAGCAAGCGCCGGGGCTTCGTGTACCAGAGCGGCGAGATCTACGGCGGCACGCGCTCCGCCTGGGACTACGGCCCCCTCGGCGTGGAGCTCAAGGACAACCTCAAGCGGCAGTGGTGGCGCTCCATGGTCACCAGCCGCGACGACGTGGTGGGCCTGGACTCCTCGGTGATCCTGCCGCGCCAGGTGTGGGAGGCCTCCGGCCACGTCGCCACCTTCAGCGACCCGCTGGTGGAGTGCCTGAGCTGCCACAAGCGGTACCGCGAGGACCACCTGCTCGAGGAGTTCGCTGAGAAGAAGGGCCGCGTGCCCGAGCACGGCCTCGCTGACATCGCGTGCGCGAACTGCGGCACTCGCGGCGAGTGGACCGAGCCGCGCTCGTTCTCGGGGCTGCTGAAGACCACCCTCGGCCCGGTCGAGGACGAGAGCGGCCTGCACTACCTGCGTCCGGAGACCGCGCAGGGCATCTTCGTCAACTACGCCAACGTGGTGACGTCCTCGCGCCACAAGCCGCCCTTCGGCATCGCCCAGATCGGCAAGAGCTTCCGCAACGAGATCACCCCGGGCAACTTCATCTTCCGCACCCGCGAGTTCGAGCAGATGGAGATGGAGTTCTTCGTCGAGCCGTCGACGGCGCCGGAGTGGCACGAGTACTGGCTCGAGCGCCGGATGGCCTGGTACACCGACCTCGGCATCGATCGTGAGAACCTGCGCTTCTTCGAGCACCCGGCGGAGAAGCTGAGCCACTACTCCACCCGCACCGCCGACATCGAGTACCGCTTCCGCTTCGGCGGCAGCGAGTGGGGCGAGCTGGAGGGCGTCGCCAACCGCACCGACTACGACCTGAAGACCCACTCCGCAGCTTCGGGGACCGCCCTGGACCACTTCGACCAGGCCTCGGGCGAGCGCTACACCCCGTTCGTCATCGAGCCCGCCGCCGGGGTGGGTCGTGGGATGATGGCGTTCCTGCTCGACGCCTACACGGAGGACACGGCGCCGAACACCAAGGGCGGCATGGACACCCGGGTGGTGCTCAAGCTGGATCGGCGCCTCGCCCCGGTGAAGGCCGCGGTGCTGCCGCTGAGCCGCAACGCCGACCTCAGCCCCAAGGCCCGGGACCTCGCCGCCACGCTGCGCCAGCACTGGAACGTGGACTTCGACGACGCCGGCGCCATCGGCAAGCGCTACCGCCGCCAGGACGAGATCGGCACCCCGTTCTGCCTCACCGTCGACTTCGACTCCCTGGAGGACCAGGCCGTCACCGTCCGCGAGCGCGACACCATGGCCCAGGAGCGGGTCGCCCTGGACCAGGTGGAGGCCTACCTGGCCGCCCGCCTCCTCGGCTGCTGAGCGGGCTCCGTGACCCCGCCGCTGGGGGACACTGGAGCCATGTCCGTGCTGCGCGAGATCGGTGCCATCCTCACCTCCGTGGCGGGGCCGGTGACGGTGGTGCGGGTGGCCCGCCGCGAAGGCCTGGGGGCCGTCGGCGGGGTGCAGGTGCAGGTGCACACCGACGGGGGCGTGGTCGGTGAGCTGCTCGGCGGTGCGGTGGTCGCTGCCGCCGGTGCGCTGGTGGCCGAGGTCGTCGCGGACGGGACGGCCCGTCGGGCGTCCGTGGACCTGGCCGAGACCACCGCCGTCGGTTCGGGACTGGCCTGCGGGGGCCGGGTGGTGCTCCTCGCGCACGCCCTGGACGCCCCGGCCGCCCGCAGGCTCGGCGTCGCGCTGGTGGCGGGTGAGCCTGCGGCCCTCGCCGCCGACCCGGAGGGCGCGCGCGTCCTCACCGGGCCGGAGCTCGAGGACGGTGCCGGTGCGGTCCCCGAGCGGGCCCGCGCCCTGGTGCGTCGGGGCGCGAGCGCCACCGAGGACGTCGACGGAGTGCTGCTGGACGTGTGGGTGCCCGTGCCGCACGTCGTCGTGGTGGGCGAGGGCGTGCTGGGGGCGGCCCTGCTCGCCCAGGCCGCCGTGCTCGGCTGGAGTGCGGCGACGGTGACCACGGTGGCCCAGGCGGAGGCGGCCGTCGCCGCGCTGGCCGCTCCGGACGTGCTCGTGCTGCTCGACCACGACCCGGCCTTCGACGACGCGCTGCTCGCCTGCGCCCGGGGCCCGGCCTTCGCGGGCGCGCTCGGCTCGCGCCACACCCAGGCCGCCCGCCGCGAGCGCCTCACCGCCACGGGTGCCACCGCCGACGATCTGGCGGGGGTGCACGGCCCCGTCGGACTGGACCTGGGCGCGCGCACCCCGGCGGAGACGGCCGTGTCCGTGGTGGCGGAGGTGCTCAGCCTCCGGTCGGGCCGCACCCCCGCCGCCCTGGCCGAGCACACGGGTCGGATCGGCGCGTGAGGACCATCCCGGCCCGGTGGCTGACCCGCCTGCTCGTCGGGGCGCTGCTCGCGGCCGTCGTCCTCGTCGGAGGCACCGCGGTGCGCGTGTGGCAGGTCGCACGCGACGACGACCGCACCCCCACCCAGGCGATCGTCGTCCTGGGGGCCGCGCAGTACGACGGCACCCCGTCGTCGGTGTTCGCCGCCCGCCTCGCGCAGGCCCACGACCTCTACGACGCCGGCGTCGCACCGCTGGTGGTCACGGTCGGCGGCAAGCGCACCGGTGACGAGTTCACCGAGGCGGCCGCGGGCCGGCGCTACCTGGCCGACGCGGGGGTGCCGGCGCAGGCCCTGCTGGCGGTGGAGACCGGCTCGGACACCCTGGAGAGCATCGACGCCGTGGCGGCGGCCCTGCAGGAGCGGGGCCTGACCTCGGCCGTGCTGGTCAGCGACCCCTGGCACTCGCTGCGCACCCGCACCATGGCCACCGACGCGGGGCTGACCGTGACCACCTCCCCGACCCGGCAGGGACCGGCCGTGCGGACCCGGGACGCGCAGTGGCACGGCATCGTCCGGGAGACCGGCGCGCTGCTGTTCTACCGGCTCGCCCACGCCTCCGCCGGGTTCGCCACCACCGCCACGGCGACCGGGTGAGTGACGGGGGGGCCGTGCGACGCGTCCCGGAGGCCCCGAAGACGGCGTCGCTGCACGGGGTACGTCCGACGCGCAGCGACTTCGCCCGCGACCGTGCCCGGGTGCTGCACTCCGCCGCGCTGCGCCGCCTCGCCGACAAGACGCAGGTGGTGGGCCCGCGCGAGGGTGACACCCCCCGCACCCGGCTCACGCACTCCCTCGAGGTCGCGCAGATCGGGCGGGGCATCGCCGAGGAGCTGGGCTGCGACCCCGACGTCGTCGACGCCGCCGGCCTCGCCCACGACATCGGCCACCCCCCGTACGGGCACAACGGGGAGCGGGCACTGGCCGAGGTGGCGGGCGGCTGCGGGGGGCTGCCTGCCTGCGGGGGCTTCGAGGGCAACGCCCAGAACCTGCGCATCCTCAGCCGGCTCGAGCCGAAGGTGCTCACGCCCGACGGTGCCAGCGCGGGGCTGAACCTGACCCGGGCGACCCTGGACGCAGCCACGAAGTACCCGTGGAGCTGGGCGCCGGGCCTGGCCAAGTACGGCGCGTACGCCGACGACGCCGACGCGCTGGCCTGGGTGCGGGCGGGCGCCCCGGAGCGGCGGCTGTGCCTGGAGGCGCAGGTCATGGACTGGTCCGACGACGTGGCCTACTCGGTGCACGACGTCGAGGACGGCATCCTCGCCGGGCGCATCGACCTGCGGGCACTCGGTTCGGCCACCGAGCGCGACACCCTGGCCACCCTCGCGGTGCCGTACCTGCGGGGCGGCGAGCACGCGGCCCTGGTCGAGGCGGCGGCGCGCCTGGGGGAGCTGGACGTCGTCCGCGCGGTCGGCCGGCACGACGGCAGCCTGACCGCGGCTGTCGCCCTGAAGCGGCTGAGCAGCGAGCTCGTGGGACGCTTCGCCACGGCGCCGGTCGAGGGCACGCGAGCCGTGGCGGGACCGGTGCCGCTGCGCCGCTACGACGCGGACCTGGTGGTGCCCGCCGTCGTCGCCGCGGAGGTGGCGCTGCTCAAGGCGGTGGCCCTGCGCTACGTGATGAGCGACGAGCGGCACCGCGCGGCCCAGGACACCCAGCGGCAGCGGGTGCACGACGTGGCCGAGCGGCTGTGCGTGGCCGGACCGGCCCTGCTCGACCCGGTCTTCGCCGCCACCTGGGCCGCCGCGGCCGACGACGCCGCCCGGCTGCGGGTGGTGCTCGACCAGATCGCGAGCGTCACCGAGGGGCGCCTCGAGCGCATGTAGCGGTGCGGGTCGACCGCTCCCTCGCGCCGGGGAGGCCGTGGTCGGTCCGGGCGGCGGTCAGGAGGGCAGGCTGTAGCCGGCGAACTGGTCGCGCAGGTCCTTCTTGCTCATCTTGCCCACGCTCGTCTTGGGCACCTCGTCGATGAACTCGACGGCGTCCGGCAGCCAGAACTTGGCCACCCGCGGGCGCAGGTGCTCCACGATCTCCTCGGCGGTGACCTCGCTGCCGGGCTTGCGGACGACGAAGGCCACCGGGCGCTCGTCCCAGCGCGGGTGCGGCACCCCGATGACCGCGGCCTCGGCCACCCCGGGGTGGGCCATGATCTCGTTCTCCAGCTCCACCGAACTGATCCACTCGCCGCCGGACTTCACCAGGTCCTTGGTCCGGTCGACGATCCGGACGCTGCCGAACGCGTCCATCGCGGCGACGTCGCCGGTCTTCATCCAGCCGTCCGCGGCGGCGACGGTCACCCCCGGGTCGGGCTCGTAGTACTCCGAGGCGGCCCACGCACTGCGCACCTGCAGCTCGCCGGTCGTCTCGTCGTCCCACGGCAGCGCGGTGGTGGAGCCCGGCTCCACGATCCGCAGCTCGACCCCCGGGACGGCCGTGCCCTGGCGCGAGCGGTAGCCGGCGAGCGCGTCGTCGTCGTCGGCGAGGCGGCGCGCAGGGATCTGGCCGGTCGTCGCGATGGGGTGGGTCTCGGTCATGCCCCACGCCTGGGTGATCGGGATGCCCGTCACGCGGCGGTAGGACTCCGAGAGGGCCTGCGGCACCGCGGACCCGCCGCAGAGCACCCGGCGCAGCGCGGGCAGCTCGAGACCCTCCAGCTCGGGCAGCAGCGCCTGCCAGATGGTGGGCACCCCGGCGGCCAGGGTCACCCGCTCCTCCTGCAGCACCCGCGCGAGGCCGGTGGGGGTCATGTCCGAGCCGGGGAAGGCGATCGCGGCGCCGACCATCGGCGCGGCGTGGGCCAGGCCCCAGGCGTTGGCGTGGAACATCGGCACCACCGGCAGGACGACGTCAGCGTCGGTGACCCCGACCACCGAGGCCGAGGTGGCGGCCATCGCGTGCAGCCAGGTGGAGCGGTGGCTGTAGACCACGCCCTTCGGGTTCCCGGTCGTGCCGGAGGTGTAACACATTGCGGCAGCGGTGTTCTCGTCGGTCACGTGGAACTCCACCGCGGTCGCCCCCGCCAGGAGCTCCTCGTAGTCGTGGACCTCGACGCCGCCCATCTCCGGGACCGGCGTCGCGTCACCGACCGGGAGGTCGTCCATGACCACGACGTGGCGCACCCCGGGCATCGTCGGCAGCAGGGGGGCGAGCAGGCGCAGCAGGGAGCGGTCGACGAAGACGGCCTCGTCCCCGGCGTGGTTGGCCACGTAGGTCAGCTGCTCGGGGAACAGCCGGATGTTCAGGGTGTGCAGCACCCGTCCGGTGCCGGGCACCGCGTAGTACAGCTCGAGGTGGCGGGGGGTGTTCCAGGCGAAGGTGCCCACCCGGGCGTCGGGGCTGAGCCCCAGGGTCTCCAGCACGCCGCCCAGGCGCCGGGTCCGCTCCGCCCAGGCGCCGTAGGTGGTCCGCTCCGGCCGCGGCCCGGCCAGCGTCAGCGGCCGGTCGGCGTAGTGCGCCTCGGTCCGCCGGAAGATGGAGTCGACCGTGAGCGGGTAGTCCTGCATCAGTCCTCGCATGCCTCGATCCTGCCAGTGGCCCCGGTCACGTCAACTCGTGGATGCTCGACGGCCCACACCGGTGCGCGCGCCTAGACTCGACCGGTGCAAGGACGGATCTCGGACCGCGACATCGCGGAGGTCCGCGAGCGCACCCGGATCGAGGACGTGGTGGGCGAGTACGTGGCCCTGCGGCCGGCCGGTGGGGGCTCCCTCAAGGGCCTGTGCCCGTTCCACGACGAGAAGTCACCGTCGTTCAACGTCCGTCCCGCGCACGGCTACTACCACTGCTTCGGCTGCGGCGAGGGCGGTGACTCCATCAAGTTCATCCAGGAGGTGGAGCACCTCAGCTTCGTGGAGACCGTCGAGCGCCTGGCCGAGCGGGCGGGCGTGCAGCTGACCTACAACGGTGGCGGCACCAGCGTGCAGCGCGACCGCGGCACCCGCTCCCGCCTGGTCGCCGTGAACACCGCGGCCCAGCAGCTGTTCGCCGAGCACCTCGCCGCGCCCGAGGCCGAGCTCGCCCGGACCTACCTCACCGAGCGCGGCTTCGACGCCGCCGCGGCGACGACCTTCGGCTGCGGCTACGCCCCGGCGGGGTGGGACACGGTGACCAAGGCGCTGGGCCGCCAGGGTTTCGAGGTCAGCGAGATGATCGCGGCCGGCGTCAGCCGGGAGGGCAAGCGCGGCCCGATCGACCGCTTCCACCGCCGCCTGCTGTGGCCGCTGCGCAACCTCGGCGGTGACGTCGTCGGCTTCGGGGCCCGGCGCCTGCACGACGACGACCCCATCGAGGCCAAGTACGTCAACACCTCGGACACGTTGCTGTACAAGAAGTCCGAGGTGCTCTTCGGGCTCGACCTCGCCAAGCGGGAGATCAAGAAGCGTCACCAGGCCGTCATCGTCGAGGGCTACACCGACGTCATGGCCATGCACCTGGCCGGCGTGCCGACCGCGGTGGCCACCTGCGGCACCGCCTTCGGCGAGAGCCACATGGAGCTGTTGCGCCGGCTCCTCATGGACGACACCTACTTCCGCGGCGAGGTGGTCTACACCTTCGACGGCGACAAGGCCGGCCAGGCGGCGGCGCTGAAGGCGTTCGACGGCGACCAGAAGTTCGCCGCCCAGACCTACGTGGCCGTGGCCCCGGACGGCATGGATCCCTGCGAGCTGCGCATCGACAAGGGGGACAACGCGGTGCGTGACCTGGTGGCGCGCCGCACCCCGATGTTCGCCTTCGCGGTGAAGGCGCTGCTCGCCGAGCACGACCTCGACACCGCCGAGGGGCGGGTGGCGGCGCTGCGCCGGACCGTGCCGGTGGTCGCCCAGATCAAGGACCGGTCCCTGCGCGACGAGTACGCCCGCCAGCTCGCCGGCTGGGTCGGCTGGGACGAGACGGCGGCGGTGCTGGCCCAGGTGCGTGAATCGGTGGGCACGCCGACCGACGCGCGCCGTCGCCGCGCGGCGGCGGTCGTGGCGGCCCCGGCCGCCGACACCGAGTCGGGCCCGGCCCGGCCCGAGCCGCGCGACCCCCGGCTGTGGCCCCAGCGCGAGGCGCTGAAGGCCGCGCTGCAGGTCCCGTCGACGGCGGGGCCGGTGTTCGACTCGCTTCCCGACGACGTGTTCAGCCAGCCCGCGTACCTGGCCGTGCACACCGCGGTCCGTGCCGCCGGTGGGGTGGGCGCGGGGCTGGGGGGACCCGGCTGGGTGCAGTCGGTGGCCGACGTGGCGGTCGGGACGCGCGTGCGCTCCCTCGTCAGCGAGCTGGCGGTCGAGGAGCTGCGCTCCACCAGCGACGTCGGCCGTTACGTGGCCGCGGTCCTGGCTCGGCTGCAGGAGGTGTGGGTGGGCCGTGAGGTGGCCGAGCTGAAGTCGAGGCTGCAGCGCGTGGCCCCCGCCGACCACCCCGACGAGTACCGGGCGCTGTTCGGTGACCTGGTCGCGCTGGAGCAGTACCGCCGGACGCTGCTGGAGCAGGCCAACGGTGCCGAGCCGGAGGCGAGCTGATGAGCACCGAGCCGGAGGCGAGCTGACCGTGGGGTTTCTCGACCGACTGCTCGGACGGACGTCGGTGCCGGCGGGGTCGACGGGTGCGCTGGAGGCGGGGGAGGAGCCGCTGGCCGTGGCGACGGTGCGCACCGGGCACCTCGTCGTCACCCGTGTCGGGCTCTGGGTCCCTGGCGACGAGGCACCGCAGCGGCTGGACTGGCACCTGGTCAGCCGGGCCGGGTGGGACGGGGAGAACTTGGAGCTCACGGTCGCCGAGGAGATCGGCACGGCGGGGGAGGCGGTGCTGCTGGCCGACGTCGCGGTCCGCGCCTACGCCGTCACCGAGCCCGGTGACGTCCCCTCGCAGGTCAACGCGCGGGTGACCGGCAGCGTCCGGTCGGCACACCACCGTGTGCTGCCCGGCGGCGGGGCGTGGTTCGTCCAGCGGGCCGTCCCCGGTCGCGACGGAGTGGTGCTGCAGGTGCGGCTCGAGCCCGGCACCGACCACGAGGTGGCCTCAGCGGTGGCGGCGGAGGTCGCGGCCGCCCTGCCCCGGCGCTGACGGGGCCCCACGAGTGGGACGCTCAGGCGGCGAGCTTCCAGCGCTGGTTGGCGCCGCCGTTGCACGTCCACAGGATGAGCTGCGTGCCGTCGGCGGTGCTCGCGCGGGGCACGTCGAGACACTTCCCGGAGGCGGGGTTGCGCAGCGACCCGGAGCCGCCGGTGACCCACTGCTGCGCGGTGGTGCCGTTGCAACCGTAGAGCTGCACGGCTGCACCATCGCTGTGTGACCCGCCGGTGACGTCCAGACACCCACCGAGCGCGGTCAGCGTCCGCGCCGCGGTGGGGGTCCAGCGCTGGGCGTCGGTTCCGTTGCAGCGGTAGAGCTGCGCGGCGGTGCCGTCGGCAGTGCCGCCACCGCGGATGTCCAGGCACTTGCCGGCGAGCCCGGTGACCGCACCAGCACGGGAGGGCGCCGTCGCGACGGGCGGCTTGGAGACGGGCGGGGCAGCGACGGGCGGCTTGGAGACGGGCGGGGCAGCGACGGGCGGCTCGGAGACGGGCGGGGCAGTGACGGGCGGGGCAGCGCCGGGCGGCGCGGCGACGCCACCGGCGGCGTCGAGCGACTGCGGCGTCGTGCGGCCCGGACCGTAGGCCTTGTCGTAGCTGTCGACGAAGACCATGACGTTGTAGACCGCGCCGTCGGAGCCCAGGGCGGCACCGATGCCCACCTCGTCGGTGCCGGCGCGCAGCAGGTTGCGCGAGTGCTCGGCGCTGGCGCGGTAGCTGGCGAGCACCAACGAGGACGAGCCGCCCTTCCCGACGTTCTCCGACGCGGTGCTCCACCCACCGCCCCCGCGGACGAGCAGCTGGTCGCCGAGGGCCTGGTTGTGGTCCAGCGCCTTGCGCGAGGCCAGCGACACCGCCCAGGTGCGGGCGAGGTCGGTGAGCCCGGGGCGGGCCCTGAGCACGGGCGCACCTGCAGTGGCGCGAGCGGCGTTGGCTCGGACCAGCAGGTCGGACTCGTACCCGTTCAGCGCCGCGCTCGAGGCCGAGGCCGCGGCCGCCGCGCTGCCGGCTCCGTTCAGCACGAGCCCGGCGGTGGCCAGGGTGACCGCGATGAACAGCGTCGCCGCCGCCCGGGCGAGGCGGTGGGCGGGCTGGTGGCGTCGTCGAGCCTCGATCACGTCAGGTGCTCCTCGGCGGTCGTGGTGCGGCCCCGGCGTGCGGACCCGGCGGGCTGGGCGTCACCACCGCGGGTGAGCACATCCGGCGGTGAACTGACGACGTTTTCCGGAGAACGTAGCCGATCGAGTGACGCCACGCGTCGTCCCCGACCTCCTGCGTGACCGGTGACGGCGGTTCCGGGACCTCAGGAGGGCAGGTTCCAGCGCTGGTTCGCGCCGGCGTTGCACGTCCACAGGACCAGCTGGGTGCCGTCCGTGGTGCGGGCCGCGGGCACGTCCAGGCACTTCCCGGAGCCGGGGTTGCGCAGGGACCCGTTGGCCCCGGCGACCCACCGCTGCGCGGCGGTGCCGTTGCAGCGGTAGAGCTGGACGAGGGCGCCGTTGCTGCGCGCGCCGCCGCTGACGTCGAGGCAGCGGCCCAGCGCCGTCACGGTGCCGGTGGAGGTGGGGGTCCAACGCTGGGCACCCGAGCCGTTGCAGCGGTAGAGCTGGACGGCGGTCCCGTTCGACGACTTGGCTCCGCGGATGTCGAGGCACTTGCCCGCCAGTCCGGTGACGGCTCCGACGCGCGCGCGGGGGGCCGGCGGGGTCGTGTTGCGGGGCGGGGTCGTGGTGCGGGGCACGGTGGTCGGCGCGACGGTGCTGCGCGGAGCAGTGGTGGGCGGCGCCGGTTTCGTCGTCGTCTCCTCGGGTGCCACAGGCCGGGCCGTGGTCGTGGTGGGGACGGCGGTGGTGGTGGGTGCGGCCGCCTCCCCGGAGGAGCCGATCGGTTCCGGGGTGGTCCGTCCGACGCCGTAGGAGGCGTCGTAGGCGTCGGTGAAGATCATGACGTCGTAGACCGTGCCGTCAGCGGACCGCGCGGTGCCGATGCCCACATCGGTGGTGCTGGTGCGCAGGAGGTTCTCCTGGTGGGGGCGCGAGGCGAGGTACGTCGCGAACACGGTGGACGACGAGCCACCCCGGGCCACGTTCTCCGCGGCGACCGACCAGCGACCCGCGCCCCGGTCGAGGAGCTGGTTCGCGAGGTCGGGGTTGTGGGCGAGCCGACCCTGCGCGACCTCGGTCGCGGCCCAGGTACGAGCCAGGTCGGTCAGACCGGGCGCGGCGACGAGCGCGGGCTCCCCGGCTTCGGCCCGGGCGGAGTTCGTCCGCGTCAGCAGGTCCGACTCGTAGCCGTTGAGCACGGCACCGGTCCCGGCCGCGGACGCGGAGCTGGTGCCGGCGAGGGACAGGCCCGCGGTGACGAGGGCGAGGGTGGCGATCACGGCGGCGGTGACACGACGAGGCGGGAGGGTCATGCCGTGCTCATCGGCAGCGCTGCACCCCGGGAGGACACCGATCACCCACAGGCGGCGACCGTCGAGCCCTTCGGCTCACCAGACGGTCCGGTGATCACCGCCAGCGACGGGCAGCGCCCCACCGGACCCCACGGGGTCCCGTCCGGTCGACCCGGCCGGGGCCGGGGGTGACGCGGCGCTCGCTGCACCAGGGCTAGTCGCGGCGGGAACCCTTGGGCCCGTAGACGGTGCCCTCGTCGTTCAGCGGCTCGAGCGGCTCCAGGCGCGACTGCGTGCTCATCACGTCGGCCACCTTGTCCCGCGCGACGCCGGCCACCTTCTTCGTGGCGGGGCTGTCGCGGACCTTGCGGTAGGTGCGCGCGATCTGCTCGTAGCGCCCCTTGCCGGCCTTGGTGCCCAAGACGTACCCGGCGGCGGCTCCCAGCAGGAGACCCTTCATCGCTGCACCCTTCCTCGTTCGTGCCCGGGTGACCATCGTGCCCGACGGGGCGGCGGCGGCGGAAGTGGGACCACCGGCGCACGGTGCGCTAGTGTCTGACCCCGGCGCGCGGGTGCACGCACCCGGCGCGAGGTAGTCCTCCATAGCTCAATTGGCAGAGCAGCCGACTGTTAATCGGCAGGTTACTGGTTCGAGTCCAGTTGGAGGAGCACGTTTCTCGTCGTTCCCACGGGGCAGTAGCTCAGCTGGTCAGAGCAGCGGACTCATAATCCGTCAGGTCGTGGGTTCGAGCCCCACCTGCCCCACTCCGGTGGACGACCGCACTGTCGAGGACTGGGCTAGCGTCGGGCTCCCACACCCGCCTGTCGAAGGGTTCCACCGTGAGCAGCCCCACCTCCCTGCGCGACGCCGTGATCTGCGAGCCCGTGCGCAGCCCCGTGGGGGGTTTCGGCGGCACGCTTCGCCCGCTGCACGCCCACCAGCTCGGCGCGGCCGTCGCGAAGGCGCTCGTCGAGCGAACCGGCCTCGACCCGGACGTCATCGACGACCTCGTGCTCGGGCACTGCTACCCGACGATGGACGCGCCGGCGATCGGCCGGGTCGTTGCGCTCGACGCGGGCCTGCCCGTCACCGTGCCCGGCATCCAGGTCGACCGGCGCTGCGGCTCCGGGCTGCAGGCAGTGCTCTACGCAGCGATGCAGGTGCAGACGGGTGCGGCCGAGGTGGTCCTGGCCGGGGGCGCGGAGTCGATGTCGAACGCGCCGTTCTACTCGACAGGCATGCGCTGGGGCGTCGGTGGCGGCGCGGGGGCGGGCCTGCTGCTCACCGACGGGCTCTCCCGCGGGCGCGTGACCGCGGGTGGCCAGCACCACCCGGTGCCCGGCGGCATGATCGAGACCGCGGAGAACCTGCGCGCGGAGTACGCCATCTCGCGGGAGGAGCAGGACGCCTACGCCGTGCGCTCGCACCAGCGGGCCGCTGCCGCCCGGGCCGCCGGGCGCTTCGACGACGAGATCATCCCCATCTCGGTGCCGGGGAAGAAGGGTGCGTCGACGACGGTCGACACCGACGAGCACATCCGTCCCGACTCGTCCGTCGAGAAGCTCGCCGGGCTGCGACCGATCATGGGTCGGCAGGATCCTGACGCCACGGTGACCGCGGGCAACGCCTCCGGGCAGAACGACGGCGCCGCCCTGTGCGTGGTCACCACCGCCGAGCGCGCGGAGCAGCTGGGGCTGCGGCCGTTGGTGCGGCTGGTGTCCTGGGCGGTGGCGGGCGTACCCCCGCGGACGATGGGCATCGGCCCCGTTCCGGCCACCGCGGCGGCGCTCGGCCGGGCGGGCCTCGAGCTCGGCGACATCGACCTGCTGGAGCTCAACGAGGCCTTCGCGTCCCAGGTGCTGGCCGTGACCCGGGAGTGGGGCGTCGGCGCCGACGACGAACGCCTCAACGTCAACGGCTCCGGGATCTCGCTCGGCCACCCGGTCGGCGCGACCGGCGCCAGGATCCTGGCCACGCTGAGCCGGGAGATGGTGCGCCGCGAGGTGCGCTACGGCTTGGAGACCATGTGCATCGGCGGCGGCCAGGGTCTCGCGGCGGTGTTCGAGCGGGTCTGAGGGCGGACGGGACCGGCGGTCGAGCCTCGCGGGTCGCCGGCGGAGTCCGGCGCCCCACACCATCGGCACGACCGCCAGGGCGGTCCCGCGGAACCGCCTCCGGTGCCAGGATCTCCTGCATGACCGCACCGAGCATGAGCTACGACGACGCCGTCGCCACGTTCTTCACCGCCCCGCCGGAGGGGACGGAGCCACCCCCGGCGTCGCTGCGGGCCAGCGGGGCCCGACGCCTGCGCGACGCGATCGAGCCGATCGCCACCCAGGGCATCTGGGCCGCCGAGGTCAACACCGCGTGCGCCGAGCTGGGCTCGACTTCCTGGGCACCTACGTGTGGGGCCGGGCCGCCGCCCTGGGCACGCCGCCGCCGGCGCTGGTGACGGCCACGTTCGGTGCGTTCGCCCCGGGCCTGCTGGAGCCGGTCTACGCGCACGCCGCGGCCACCGCCGACCGCGACGCCGTCCTCGCCGCCCGCGAGCGGGGTGCGACCGCGTCGCTGCACCGGGTGCTCGGCGACCCGGCGCCGGCCGCGGTGCTGGCCCCGATCCTGCGGCGCTGCCTCGACCGGGCCGCTCCGCTGGCGCGGCCGTTGTTCGCGGCGCTCTCCGCGCTGCCCGAGCCGACCGACCCGTGGGCGGCGCTGTGGCGGGCGTGCGAGCTGCTGCGCGAGCACCGCGGCGACGCCCATCTCGCGGTCTGCCTGACCGCCGGGCTCGACGCCGTGCGGATGAACATCCTCACCGAGCTGAGCTGCGGCTACGCGCAGGGTGCGTACACGGCAACCCGCGGTTGGAGCCCGGAGGAGATCGGGGCGGGCGTCGACCGGCTCACCACCGACGGCCTCGTCGCCGACGGGGCGCTCACCGACGAGGGGGCGGAGCTCCGGGAGACGCTGGAGGACATGACCGATGATGCCGAGGACGAGGTCCTCGCCGAGCTCGGCGACGACCTGGAGCGGGTGCTCGGCGAGCTCGCCGACCTCTCCGCGGAGCTCGTCGAGCAGGGAGCCTTCCCGGCCGACCCGGGCAAGCGCGCCGCCGGCTGATCGGGACGCCTCCCGGTAGCCGCTGGCGCACCACCCGTCACACGAGGCACAATGGCCCCAGCGTGCGTCGTGAGCACCGGGATTCCGTGAGGTCGTTGGGGAAGACGTCCCTCGTCGGAGCCGGAGGTGAGTGGTGGGCGTTGCAGATCAGCTTGCAGAGCGGACGACGGGTGTGGT